>JAIOXZ010000015.1 GCA_021741355.1 Caulobacter sp. | reverse complement strand
GTCGAACGCATGTGGTGCAGGCTCAAAGACTTCCGGCGCGTCGCAACCCGATACGACAAGCTCGCCCGGAACTACCTCTCCGGAGCCCTCCTCGCCGCCACATGCGCCTACTGGCTCAATTGAGTCCGGACCCTAGGGGACATGTACCGCAGGTACGTGTCCCCTAATCCGGACGCTCGCCCGGGGGACACGTACCTGCGGTACATGTCCCCTAGTACCCCGGCGGCTTCCTGAACCCGCCGAACTCGCGTTCCAGCAGGCCGGCGAACGCGATCGTGGTGCGATCCTCCAGATACGGCCCGATGATCTGGATGCCGATCGGCATCCCTGCCCGGCTGAGGCCGATCGGCGCGGCGGTGGCTGGCAGATGCGCTACGGTGGCCATCCCCGGCCAGGCCAGCTGGTCGAAGTAGGGTGACAGTTCGTTGTTGATCAGCAGCTTGCGGGCGCCCATGTCCGGGCTGTCGTCGTGCGGGAAGGCCACCGAGCCATGGGTCGGGGCGAGCACCACGTCATAGGCGCGGAACACCTGCGCCCACTGCCGGCGGATCGCCAGCTGGGCGTCGTGAAGGTCCATCCATTCATGCGCCGACGGTGACCGCGCGCCCGGCTGGCCGCGCGTCATTGCCGCGTTGAGGATCAGGCCATAGACGCCATGCGCCTCCGCCGGGTCCGGCAGCAGATCGCTGTCCCGGTCGACCGCGACGCCAAGGTCCTCCAGGCGGCCGGCCAGCCCGTCGAGCGCGGCGCGGATCTCCTCGTCCAGCGCGGCCATCGGATGGCTGTCGATCACCAGAACCCGGAAGTCCTCCAGCCTGCGATGCCGCGCCGGCGGAAGGGTCAGGCCGTATCCCGCCATGTCCAGCTCATCCGGCCCGGCCATGGCGTCCAGCGCCAGCTCCAGGTCGGCCGCGGTGCGCGCCATCGGCCCCACGACCGCCAGCACGACGTTGTAGCCGTCCACGCCCGGCGGCGTATGCCCGCGCAGGGGCACGATGCCATAGCTCGGCTTGTGGCCGTAGACGCCGCAGAAAGCGGCCGGGACCCGGATCGAGCCGCCGATGTCCGAGCCGAACTCCAGCGGCACATAGCCGGCCGCCAGGGCCGCGGCGCTGCCGCCCGACGACCCGCCGGCCGTCCGCGCCAGGTTCCACGGATTGCTGGTCCGGCCATAGACCGGATTGTCGCTCTGCCAGTCGGCCAGCATCGGCGGGACATTGGTCTTGCCGAGGATCACCGCGCCCGCCGCCCTGACCCGCTGGATGCCGACGGCGTCGACCGGCGCCGTCCAGTCCTTCCACATCTCCATGCCCCAGGTGGTCGGCAGGCCGGCGACCCAGTGGGCCTCCTTGACGGTTATAGGCACACCCAGCAGCGGCCTCCGCTCGCCCCGAGCTACGGCCGCATCGGCCTGCTTCGCCGCGTCGCGGGCGCGGTCGAAGTCGCGCACCACCACGGCGTTGATCGCTCCGTCACGAGCCTCGATCCGGGCGATGGCGGCGTCGGTCGCTTCCAGCGCGCTGATCTTGCCGGCGGCGATCGCTCTCACGGTTTCACCCGCCGTCGCGTCGGCGAGATCCGAGTTGAGCGTGTCGGTCATGGCCTTCTCCCTTGTCTCTGAACCGAACGTCGCAAGACGGACGAGGCCGTGTCCAGCCTTGGGTGACAACGTGCTGACAGAACGCTGACAACAGCGGCGCGTTGGCCGTGCCATTGCAGCGCGGCGCGACGATAGATCGCGCGCGGCCGTCGGGTCAGCTGTCGAGACCTGGCGAGCGCGTTGCTGACAGATCTCTGGTGAGGTTCATGCCGCCACCTGTCGGCCGGCTGACGGATCGTGGGATTGAAGGAGATCGCGAGTCGCAGCACGAAACGGTTGCGGGATATCCCGCGATTTGCATCTTGGAACTTTCACGGCTGGCGATGTGTTCGGCTGATAGACGCTTATTCGGGGGGAATAGGTGGTGCCAGGGTTTCGATTGGGCCTGAAATGCATCGGGCGCGAACATGTTTGGCGGACCAGCCGGTCGAAGCCGGGATTCAGGACCTGCAGCCGGTGCGGCATGCGGTCACCGGCGCGTGCTTCCGCAGCCGCCCCGGTTCCTCTGTCAAAAGCAGACCCAAAAGCGGAGGTGATACCGGGACAAGGGGCGCCGAAGCGTTCTGAAGCCTTTCGGATCCAACGGTTTCTGGGGTGCCTCAGCACCGGTCACGACTACACCAACAGCCACACCAAACGCGGGTTCATGACCTGCAAACGGTGCGGCTGGCGGCGTCGCTATTAGCCCGCCAACCCACGGCCGCGTGGCGCGGCCTCAGAGGCCCAGCGCCCCTTCCACCCAGTCGAGCCGGTCCTGGCCGAAGTACATCTCATCATCGACGAAGAAGGTCGGGGCGCCGAACGCCCCGCGGGCGATGGCGCCTTCGGTGTTGGTCTTCAGCGCCGCCTTGGCCTCCAGCGTCTCGGCCAGCGCCAGCAGCGACGGCGCGTCGAACCCGGCCTTCGTCAGCACCTCGGCGACGACCGCCGGATCGCCCATCTGCTTGCGGCCCTTCCACATGGCGTCGAACAGCGTGTCGACCACCTGCGGGAACGGGTCTTCCCCGACCAAGCCCGCCAGCATCCGCATCATCGGCAGGGTGTTGATCGGAAAGTGTTGGTTCATGTTCAGGGTGATGTCGAACCGCTTGGCGTAGCGGGCCATGTCGGCGCCCATGTAGACGCCCTTGGCCGGCACCATCACCGGCGAGGCGTTGCCCGTCGCCTTGAAAATGCCGCCCAGCAGGACCGGCAGATAGATGACCTCCGCCCCCGTGCGCGCGATCAGGCCCGGCATGCGCTTGTGGGCCAGGTAGGTCGTCGGGCTGCCGACGTCGAACAGGAATTCCAAGGTCTTGCCCATCAGAAGGTCTCCATCCAGGGCCGCAGGTCGAGTTCGTGGGTCCAGGCGTCGCGCGGCTGGCTGTGCAGCATCCAGTAGGCGTCGGCGATGTGGTCGGGATCGAGAATCCCGTCCTGGTCCTTCTGGGCGTAGCGCTGCGGGAAGTTCTCCGCGATCCAGGCGGTGTCGATCGCCCCGTCGATGACCGGATGCGCCACATGGATGCCCTGCGGCCCCAGCTCGCGGGCCATGGACTGGGCCAGCGCCCGCAGCGCGAACTTGGCGCCGGCGAAGGCCGAAAAGCCCCTGCCGCCGCGCAGCGAGGCGGTGGCGCCGGTGAACAGGATCGTTCCGCGCCCGCGCGGCAGCATGTGTTTCGCCGCCTCCCGGCCGGTCAGGAAGCCGGCGAAGGCGGCCATCTCCCAGACCTTGGTGTAGACGCGGGCGGTGGTCTCCACGATGGAGAAGTTCACGTTCGCCCCGATGTTGAACACCGCCACCTCGATCGGGCCGATCTCGGCCTCGACCCTGGCGAACAGGTCGACCATCTGATCCTCCTTGCGGGCGTCGACGCCGAAGGGGTGGGCTTCCCCGCCCTCGGCGACGATCTGCCCGGTCAGGTCCTTCAGGTTCTCGGCGTCCCGGCGGACGATGACGGCGGCGTAGCCTTCACAGGCGAACCGCCGGGCGATCGCGCCGCCGGTGGCGTCTCCCGCGCCGATCACAAGCACGACCTTCTTCGGCATGTCTTCGCCTCCCGATTGGGTTGCGAATAGAAACTTACTTGCCGGCTTTGTAAAGCGCCGCGTGCTGCTCGCGCAGCAGCGCCTTCTGCACCTTGCCCATGGCGTTGCGCGGCAGGTCGTCGACGAACAGCACGCGCTTCGGCTGCTTGAACCGCGCCAGCCGGTCCTTCAGGGCGGCGATGACAGCCTCTTCGCTGAACGCGCCCTTCCCGCCCGTGGCGACCACGGCGGTGACGCCCTCCCCCAGATCCGGATGCGGCAAGCCGATGACGGCGCTCTCGACCACCCCCGGCAGGGCGTCGATCTCTTCCTCGACCTCCTTGGGATAGACGTTGAAGCCGCCCGAGATGATCAGGTCCTTGCCGCGCCCGACGATGTGGACGTAGCCGGCTGAGTCGATCTTCCCCAGGTCCCCGGTGATGAAGAAGCCGTCCGGACGGAACTCGGCGGCGGTCTTTTCCGGCATGTTCCAGTAGCCGGCGAAGACATTGGGCCCCTTCACCTCGATCATGCCGATCTCACCCCGCGCCAACGGCGCTCCGGTCTCGGGATCGGCGATCCGCAGCGCCACATCCGGCAACGGCGGCCCGACCGTCCCGGCCACGCGGTCCCCGTCATAGGGGTTGGAGGTGTTCATCCCCGTCTCGGTCATGCCGTAGCGCTCGAGGATGGCCGTGCCGGTGCGGCCCGACCACTCAATATGCGTTTCCGCCAACAGCGGCGCCGAGCCACTGATGAACAGCCGCATGCCGGCGACCGCCTCGCGGGTCAGGCCGCCCTGGGCCAGCAGCCGGGTGTAGAAGGTCGGCACGCCCATCAGGGCGGTGGCGCGCGGGAACAGCGCCAAGGCCTCGGCGGCGTCAAACTTCGGCCGGAAGATCATCGAGGCCCCGGCCATGAGGGTGACGTTGGTGGCCACGAACAGCCCATGCACATGGTAGATCGGCAGGGCGTGGATCAGAACGTCATCCGCCGTGAACCGCCACAGGTCGACCAGGGTCGCGGCGTTGCTGGCGAGGTTGCCGTGGGTCAGCATCGCACCCTTGGACCGGCCCGTGGTGCCTGACGTGTAGCAGATGGCCGCCAGGTCTCCGGCCTCGCGCGCCACGGTCGGAAAGATCGCCGGCCGGGTGGCGGCGATGTCGGCCAGACTCCCCTCCCCGTTGGCGTCCAGGGTCACGACCCGGGCGTCCAGCGCGTCGACGAGGCCACAGACCTCCTCTTCCACCAGCGGATCGCACACCACGAGCGAGGGGCCCGCGTCGCCGATGAAGTAGTCCAGCTCGCGGATCGTGTAGGCCGTGTTCAGCGGCAGGAACACCGCCCCGGCGCGGATGGTCGCCAGGTAGAGGTAGAGGTTCTCCGGGCTCTTCTCGACCTGCACCGCCACCCGGTCGCCCGGTTTCACCCCCAGCGCGCGCAGGGCGTGGGCGTAGCGGGCGGTGTGCGCCTGCAGGTCGGCGTAGGTGTCGACGGCGCCCGAGGGCCGTTCGAGGAAGGCTGCGCCGGGATCGCCGTTGGCGGTAAGGGTGTCGAAGAGGTTGGTCATAGGTCTCTGCGTGGTTCGAGACGCTCGCCTGATGGCTCGCTCCTCACCATGACGAGCTTTAGTGCAAGCCGCCCCTCTTCGTCATCCTGAGGAGCGGCGAAGCCGCGTCTCGAAGGACGCACAGCGCCCCTGCGGTCACCCGGCCAGCATCCGCTCCAACCGTCCCGCCTCCAGCACACTGATCTCCCCGTATCCGCGCTGCACAAGCCCGGCCGCCTCCAGCTCGCCCAGCCAGCCGTTCACGGCCTTGCGCGAGACCCCGATCATCTCGGCCAGATCGGCCTGGGACGCCGGGATCGGGCCGGCGGCCGCGGCGGCGAGCTGCAACAGGCGCGAGATCAGCCGTTCGCGCGGCTTCAACGCGATCAGTTCGGCCACCGCCTGGGCATTGGCCCGCAACTGGCCATAGACCAGCGCCGACAGCGCCTCCCACAGGCCGGGGTGGACCGCCGCCACCCGTCGCAGGGCGCTGTCGGACAGGGTGAAGATCAGGGAGGGCGAAGCGGTGATCGCCGTGACGATCCTTGGCCCGCCGCCGAAGGCCGCGCTCTGGCCGATGACCGTGCCCGCCGGCAACAGGCCGATCAGCGCCTCCCGCCCCCCCGGAGCCTGGCCGTAGACCTTCAGCGATCCGTCGACGACCGCCAACACCCCGGTCTCCTCGTCCCCCTCGCCATGCATCCACTCGCCGGTCTGGCGCCGCGACAGCCGACCGCCGCGCAGCAACGCCTCGCGGCGGTCCTGCGGCTGCCGGGCGAACCAGGCGATGGCCGCAACGCGTTCAAGGGAGTCGGCGCTCATGTCGAGACTGTAACCTTAGTGACATTCACTCCGCCAGAGTCATGCGCCTATGCGGCAACGAGACACTCCGGGAGCCCCGCCATGATCGACACCCAGCTTCGCATCGACCCTGTCACCGGCTGCGGCGCGACCGTGCGCGATATTGATCTGGCCCGTCTGACAGACGCAGAGGTAGCCCAACTGCGCCAGGCCCTGTTCGATCACGGCGTGCTGTTCTTCCGCGGCCAGTCCCTCACGCCGGAGCAGCACATCGCCCTGGCCGAACGGATCGCGCCGATCGACGTCAACCGCTTCTTCCCGGCCGCGCCCGGCTATCCGGTGATCGCCAAGGTCGAGAAGACCGCCGAGCAGACCACCAACATCGGCGGCGGCTGGCACACCGACCACAGCTACGACATCGAACCGGCCATGGGCTCGGTCCTGGTCGCCCGCGACCTGCCGCCCGGCGGGGGCGACACGCTGTTTGCCGACATGTACGCGGCCTTCGATACCCTGGACGCCGAAACCAAGGCCGAAATCGCCGGTCTGCGGGCCGTCCACGGTTCGGATCATGTGTTCGGCGAAAAGGGCGTCTACGCCCAGACCGACCAGCCGGAACTGGCCAAGGGCGGCGTCGAGACGCCCGAAACCGTCCATCCGGTGGTGATCAAACACCCCGGCAGCGGCAAGCCGGTGCTTTACGTGAACCCCAGCTTCACCCTGCGCTTCGAGGGCCAGACCCGCGAGGAGAGCCTGCCGCTGCTGATGAAGCTCTACGCCCACGCGATGAACCCGGCGCACGTCAGCACCCTGGTCTGGGAGCCGGGCACGGTGGCGATCTGGGACAACCGCGCGACCTGGCATTTCGCCAAGAACGACTACCACGGCCACTACCGGCTGATGCACCGCATCACCCTGGCCGGGTGTGCGCTCGAGGCGGCTTAGGCCCCGGGGACATGTACCCGTAAGGGTACGTGTCCCCCAAAACCGCCGCACCTCGATTGGGGGACACGTACCTGCGGCACATGTCCCCGTCGGGTCAGCCAGCCGCCGCCGCGTCGCGGTACAGCCAGGCCGAGCCCAGCCAGAGCGCGACGAACACCGCCGTCAGCACCCAGGTGAAATGGCCGGCCGCCTGGGCGACCGCCGCGACCAGCACCTGGGCCGCGGCCATCGCCATCATCGCGCGCATCATGCCTGACGGGCGGAACCGCGCGATCGCCGCGCCGATCAGTCCGGTGGTCAGCACGCCGCCGTACATCAGGTTGAGGGGATTGTTTTCGTTGCCGATGATGCCCACGGCGAGGTTCATCCAGACCAGCAGGAAGCCGGCGACGAGGGCGATGCCCGAGGCCGCGCGATAGGCGTGGTGCCGGGACAGCCGCACCGCCAGCTCGACGCCGCCGACCACGACGGCCAGCATGATCCCGAAGATCAGGAAGTCGGACCCGGTCCAGGCCACCTCGCTGGTGAACTGCATGGCGACCAGCGGCGCGAGCAGCAGCAGCGCCGCCCCGCCCCAGACCACGATCCGCCAGTGGGCCAGGCGGCGTTCGGTTTTGGTGTCTTGCATGTCAGATCAGCTCCCCTTGAGCCGATTATATCGCCGCGCGCCCGTGCAGGGCGATAGGGATGACCTGTGTGATTTTGATGCAGGGCCTCGGCCCGCCGATCCCGACCCCGTCAATCGGGTTCGCGGCTGCGCAGGAGGGCGTTGCCGATGGGCTCGACATCGGTGACCTGCGAGAGCACCTCCAGCGCCAGGGGCAGGCGGGTCCTGATGAACGGCAGGTCGCGTTCGGAGCGGTCGGCCACCACGAAGAAGCCGACGGCGCCCAGCTGGGGCGCCAGCGAGGTGCCCAGCGACGGCGCGCGCATGAAGCTGCCGATATAGGTCGCCTTGCCCGGCTCGATGGTGAAACGGATGGCGAAGGGCTTCGCCGCCGACCAGTCGTATGACGCGCCGAGCGGGCTGGAGCCGTAGAAGGCGAAATTCTCGATCAGATAGTCACCCGGCGGCAGCCGCCGGACAACTATCTGGCCGGTCTCCCGCCCGGTGAAGTCCGGGTTCTTGATCTTCAGGTAGATGGCCCCGCCGAGCTTTGGCTCGATCGTGCCCTTCCAGTCGCTCACGGGCGTCCCGTCCGGCTGCGCGACGCGGCGGTAGGGGAAGTCGAAGTGCATGCCCAGCGTGATCGTTCCGACGGCATAGGCGACATAGCCGCCGTCCGCGCCGGCGTACTCGACAGGCGCCTTCGCGGCGAACGCGGGCGTGGCGAGCAAACCGAGGGAGAGGGCCGCCAGGAGTGCACGTCGATGCATGGTGTTCCCTCGATGCGATCTGCCCGCAACCAGAATGCAGGTCCCTCGCCGGCCGGCCATATCAGACCCCCAGCCAGCGGAAGGCGCGGCGGATGAAGGCCTGGCCATCCTGCGTCACCGGAGGCGCATGAGCCATCAGCACGCGTTCGGCCGGCCAGGCGAGCACGCGGCGCAGCGACTCGCGGGCCACGCGGCGGCCGACGAAGGCGTTGCGGAACTTGCGCGGGACTTCGGGCTGGGCCGCGGTCATCAGATCCAGCCGAGCGATCACCGCGCGCCAGCCGCTGAACCAGTCCGGACTGAAATGCTGGATCAGGTCGGAGAAGATCGCCGTCCGGCTCTGGCGGTGGAAGAACACCACCTCGGTGGTGATCAGGTTGCCGTGAACCAGCACGTGGTCGATCTCGCCGGACCAGTCATGGACCGAGCCGTCGGCCAGGTCGTCGTCGAAGGTCAGGTCGTTGCGCCGGACGCGCAGGCCGGGCGGCGCCGGCATAGCCGCGTCGGGGTAGGCCTGCCGCCAGGCGGCCAGATGCCGGTCATGCAGCGAATTGGGTGCCACGATCGAGCGCACCGCGCCGAGCCCGTCAACCGCCGCCTTGAGCGCGTCCGAAAGGGCCACCGGCGACCAGACGAACAGACCGCCCCCGGACAGCCGGATGACCGCCATCCGCGTCGGATAATGGAACCCGGCCACGTTCGCGATCGGCCCGTCCGCAATCCAGAGGTCTTCAGCGAACGGTCGAAGCATGATCGTCTGCACCTCGTTCAGACGTCGTCGAACACGTGCGGAAAATACTCACGGTCCCAAGCGTCGGGGCGAAATAACACCTTTACCGTATCGACGATCCTGTCTTCGGGCCGGTAAGCGCGGTCCGACAAGGGCAGATCACCCTCGTCCCAGGTCCATAAGTGCAGGTGATCGTTGCTCGTGTCGTTGAGGCTCTGGAGCGCTTCGATAAGCTGGTCGCGCCCTGCCTCGTTGAGCCTGATTTGCAGCTCGCCGTCTTGCGCCGTGCTGATCGTAATCCGAGCCTTCACCGCCCCCCCCATTCCCGCCGCCTTGCGTATCAGGCCATGGCGCCGCGCAAAGAAAAAGGGCGCGGTTTGCACCGCGCCCTATCACATTCATGACGCTGATCGGGACACGTACTGAAGTACATGTCCCTGCGCAGCCCTAAGCGCTCGCGCCTCCCGCCTTCTTCTCGGCGTAGATGACCAGCGGCTGGGCGCGGCCCTCGACGACCTCGGCGTTGACCACCACTTCCTCGACGCCCTCGTAGCTGGGCAGTTCGAACATGGTCTCCAGCAGGATGCCTTCCATGATCGAGCGCAGGCCCCGCGCGCCGGTGCGGCGCAGGATGGCCTTGCGGGCGACCGCGTTGAGCGCGTCGTCGGTGAACTTCAGGCCGACGTTCTCCATCTCGAACAGACGGGCGTACTGCTTGATCAGGGCGTTCTTCGGCTCGGTCAGGATCTTGACCAGGGCTTCCTCGTCGAGATCCTCCAGGGTCGCGATGACCGGCAGACGGCCGATGAATTCCGGGATCAGGCCGAAGCGCAGCATGTCCTCCGGCTCCACCTGCCGCAGGATCTCGCCGGTGCGGCGCTCGTCAGGGTCGCTGACCTTGGCGCCGAAGCCGATCGAGGTGCCCTGGCCGCGGCCGGAGATGATCTTCTCCAGCCCGGCGAAGGCGCCGCCGACGATGAACAGGATGTTGGTCGTGTCGACCTGCAGGAACTCCTGCTGGGGATGCTTGCGCCCGCCCTGCGGCGGCACGGAGGCGACGGTGCCTTCCATGATCTTCAGCAGCGCCTGCTGCACGCCCTCGCCCGACACGTCGCGGGTGATCGAGGGGTTGTCGGACTTGCGGCTGATCTTGTCGATTTCGTCGATGTAGACGATGCCGCGCTGGGCGCGTTCGACGTTGTAGTCCGCCGCCTGGAGCAGCTTGAGGACGATATTTTCGACGTCTTCACCGACATAACCGGCTTCGGTCAGGGTCGTGGCGTCGGCCATCGTGAACGGCACGTCGATGATTCGGGCCAGGGTCTGGGCCAGCAGCGTCTTGCCCGAGCCCGTCGGGCCCACCAGCATGATGTTGGATTTGGACAGTTCGACGTCGTTGTTTTTCTGCGCGTGGTTCAACCGCTTGTAGTGGTTGTGCACGGCGACGGAGAGGACTTTCTTGGCGTGACTCTGCCCGATGACGTAATCGTCGAGCACTTCCCGGATTTCCTTCGGGGTCGGAACGCCGTCCTTGGACTTCACGAAGGCGATCTTGTGCTCTTCGCGAATGATATCCATGCAGAGTTCTACGCATTCATCACAGATGAACACGGTTGGTCCCGCGATGAGCTTGCGCACCTCATGCTGGCTCTTTCCGCAGAAAGAACAGTACAGGGTGCTCTTGGAGTCGCCACTGGCGGCCTTGGTCATTGCTCTTCTCACGCTCTGGCGAGGCCGGCCGAGGCCGTTCTTCGCCCACCCCTGTGCGGTTTCTCCCGCAATCGAACATGCAGGATACGCGCCGGGAGTTTTCCAATCCTTGACAATCCCCGATCCGGCCTTCCGGGACAAGCACTGTAACGCCACAGGCACAGTGAAAGCGCCGGTCGCCCGGCACGCGGATTGCGTCGTGTCCGGACGAACAGATGGGAACTGACCCGCTGTGGGACAAGCGAGACCGGGCTTCACGCCGACGGGACGCCGCCGGGGCGGCTTCACTTTGGTGTCATGAGTCCCGGAATCGTGATCGATACGACGCTCAAGAAGGCCGGGGCAGACACAAGATGGGACGCAGATCGCTACTGGCGCAGGGACTTTCGTCCTCGCGACCGGTCATGCCTGACCCGCTCGACGAGCCGGCGTTGGTCGCCTTTGACTTCGACGGCACCCTGACGGTCGAGGACAGCTTCACCGCCTTCCTGAAATGGCGCGCCGGTCCGCTGCGCTGGGCGTTCGGCTGCCTGCGGCTGACG
This sequence comes from Caulobacter sp., assembly GCA_021741355.1. Taxonomy (GTDB): domain Bacteria; phylum Pseudomonadota; class Alphaproteobacteria; order Caulobacterales; family Caulobacteraceae; genus Caulobacter. Next base: position 80,168 of record JAIOXZ010000015.1, on the reverse strand, counting down.
CCGTCGGCGATCGGCTATCTGTTTCACCGCAACCGCGGCCGCATCAAGTCGGCGGCGATCCGCGAGTTCCTCAAGGGCGTGAAGCGCGAAACGCTCGAGGCGGAGGCCCGGACCTTCGCCGAGATCGCCGCCCCCCGCCTGTTCCGTCCGGACGCGATCATGGCCTGGCGGCGCTGGCGGGCGAGCGGCGCCAAGACGATCATCGTCACCGCCTCGCCGGACATGATCGTCGCCCCGTTCGCGCGGGGTCTCGGCTGCGACCGCCTGATCGGCAGCGCCATCGCCTTCGACAAGGACGACCGCGCCCTCGGCCTGCTGGCCGGTCCCAACTGCCGTGGGCCGGAAAAGGTCCGCCGGCTGCGCGAGGTCTATGGCGAGGATGTGCGGCTCACCGCCGCCTACGGCGACACCTCCGGCGACCGCGAGATGCTGCGCATCGCCGACGAGAAGGGCTACCGGGTCTTCAAGGGCCGCCCGTAGGGGACATGTACCGAAGGTACGTGTCCCCCAATTGAGCCACACCTGAATCTGGATTAGGGGACACGTACCTTCGGTACATGTCCCCTATGAAACACGCCGGAACCGCCGCGCTTGATCAGCTGGAGCCGCTGCTCGTGGCGATCCGCACCCTGCCCGGCCTCAAGGAGAAGGGCCGCGGGGTGTTCTATCGCGGCGGCCGGGCCTTTCTGCATTTCCACGAGGACCCGGCCGGCCTGTTCGCCGATGTGCGGCTGGCCGGGGCGGACTTTGACCGGTTCAGGGTGGAGACGGCGGAGGAGCGGAGCGCGTTTCTATCTAGAGTTGTGACTGTGATTGCGCGATAGTCCCCCCTCCCCTTTATGGGGAGGGACAGGCCGCGAAGCGGCCAGGGTGGGGAAGCGATGTCCACCAAACGCGCTCGGGACCTGCGCGCCAGCATGACGCCGATGGAAGTGCGCCTCTGGATGCGGTTGAAGCTGATGCGGGCGGAGGGATTTCACTTCCGCAGGCAGGCGCCATTCCGTGGCTACTATCTGGACTTTGTCTGCTTCAGCCGGCGGGTCGTCGTCGAACTGGACGGCGTTCAGCATGGCGAAGGACCGCAGGAGGAACACGACGCTGTCCGCGACGCTGTGCTGAAACGACAGGGCTTTCAGGTGCTGAGATTCTGGAACTGGCAGGTCCGCGAGAACATGGATGGCGTGATCCACAACATCCGGCTTTCGCTAGGCGCCGATGTACTGGAGTGGCGGCCGACTTCCCCACCCGTCCGGACTTCGTCCGGCCACCCTCCCCATAAAGGGGAGGGAGAAGAGGGCCAGGCCGAATAGAAAAAGGCCCGGCGCGAGCCGGGCCTTTTCCGTTCGGGTCTCTGAACCCTTAAGTCGCGGCGGCCGTTTCGGCGCTCTCGCGGGTCTCGTAGACGTGGTCGACGATGCCCCAGGCCTTGGCTTCTTCCGAGCTCATGAAATGGTCGCGGTCGAGGGTCGACTCGACCTCCTCGTAGGTGCGGCCGGTGTGCTTCACGTAGATCTCGTTCAGGCGCTGCTTGGTTTTGATGATGTCCTCGGCGTGCCGCATGATGTCGGACGCCTGGCCGCGGAAGCCGCCGGAGGGCTGGTGCACCATGATGCGGGCGTTCGGCAGGGCGACGCGCTGGCCGGCGGCGCCGGCGCAGAGCAGCAGGCTGCCCATCGAGGCGGCCATGCCCATGCAGACCGTCGACACCGGGCTCTTGATGTACTGCATGGTGTCGTAGATCGCGAGACCGCTGGTCACCACGCCGCCGGGCGAGTTGATGTACATGCTGATCTCCTTCTTGGGGTTCTCCGACTCCAGGAAGAGCAGCTGGCTGCAGATCAGCGAGGACATGCCATCCTCGACCGGACCGGTCAGAAAGATGATCCGCTCCTTCAGCAGGCGCGAGAAGATGTCGTACGCCCGCTCGCCGCGGCTGGTCTGCTCGACCACCATCGGCACGAGATTCATGGCGGTCTGGACCGGATCAGACATCGACAGGGTACGGTAGTAATCGCTCATGGGCGCCTTTCTCTGTGTACTGGCCCGTCGCGAATCATGCCGCGCCATCGCCTCCCCCCGGATATCGGGCGGAGGTTAAGATGATGCAAGTGAGCCTTAGGGGCCGGGTCGCGGTTTGCGGCCGAAGGAGAGCCCCTACTCCGACGGTTCGGTGCTGCTGACCGGCGCGCCCAGTTGCTGGAGCATGCGGCGGGCGATGTCGCGTTCCTGGCGGCTGCCGCGCACGACGTCGCGGTTGGCGCTGTAGAGGCCGAGCAGGTAGGCCGCATCCCATTCGGTCAGGCCACGGGCGGGTTCGGCGCCGCTGTCGCGGTCGGCGAACAGGCCGATGACCGACCGCACGCCGGTCAGGTCCACATCCGGTTCGATCTGCGCCAGGCCGATCATGGTGATGTAGTCAGCGAGGGCCTCGAAGCGGATTACACCCACGCGCTTGACGTCGATCAGGATGATCACGTGGTCGAAGTCATCGCGGGTGGTTGCGCGCAGGCGGCTGGCCGACCGGACGCGCACGGCCGAACCCTGGGTGTAGCTTTGCCCGTCGGCCGTCTTGGTGCGCGTGACATGCCACCAGCGCACGGGCGTCGGGGTCTCGACGAACTCGCCCAGCGCCTTGTCGCCGCGGCTCATGCCGCGCTCCCAGCGGGCAAAGGCCGCCGGGTTGCGGTCAACTATCGATTTGGCCAGCGTCTGGGAGTCGTCGGTGGCGACGATCACCATGTTGGGCCTGCAGCCCGGCGCGCCGGTCTCCAGGCCGACGGCGGCTGAGACGGCGGCGATCCGGTCGATCAGGGCCTGGCCGTAGGGCGCCTTGAGGCCAACCACGCCAGGACAGATCTTGCGGTCCCAGCGGGCCAGGCGGCCGTTCGCGGTCGGCGCGGACACCTCGGCCACGAAGGCCGACACGGTATCGATCGGCGGAGCGGCCGGACGGGCGGTGATCACCAGCCCCTCGACGGTCGTCGGCTGGGGCGCAGCGGCGGCCGGCGCGGGCGCGCCCGGCCCGGCGGGATTGCCTTCAGGCGACGTGACCGGCCCACGCGGCGCCGCCCACGCGGGCTGCGCCATCAGCACCAGCCCCGTCATCGCCGCGGCGACCCATCTGGACATCACGCCCCCTCAATCAAGCCTGTCGGCCGGCGCCCGAACGCCGACCGACGTTACTAGTAGCCTTCCGGCAGGTCGTCGTCGGCCTCGATCTCCTTTTTGGAGACCTTCTTGTCCGTCACGGTCGCCTGGCTGAAGATCAGCTCGACCACCTTGTCCTCATAGAGGGGCGCGCGGAGCTGGGCCTGGGCCTGGGGGTTGGTGCGGAAGAACTCGAACACCTGCTGCGCCTGCTGGCCGTACTGCATGGCCTCGCGCTGCATCGCCTGGCCCAGTTCCTGGTCGGTGACCTGGACGTTGTTCTTGCGGCCGATCTCGGCCAGCACCAGACCCAGGCGCACGCGGCGCTCGGCGATCTTGCGGTACTCGACCCTCAGCTCGTCCTCGGACTTGCCGGCGTCTTCCGGCGGCAGATTGCCGGCGGTCTTGTCGCCCTCGACCTGTTGCCAGATGCCGTCGAACTCGGCGTCGACCATGCGCTGCGGCAGGGCGAAGTCATGGCCCTTGTCCAGCTCGTCGAGCAGGGCGCGCTTCAGCTTGAAGCGCGACTGGTTGTCGTAGCCCTGTTGCAGGTTCTTGGTCAGGGTCTCGCGCAGGGTGACCAGGTCCGACAGGCCGAGGCGCTGGGCCAGGGCGTCGTCCGGCTCGGCCTCGACGGGCGCGCGGACCTCATGGACCTTCACGGCGAACTCGGCGTCCTTGCCGGCCAGATCCGGCGACTGGTAGCCCTCGGGGAACTGCACCTTGACGGTGACATCATCGCCCGGCTTGGCGCCGACCAGCTGGGCCTCGAAGCCCGGGATGAACTGGTTGGAGCCGAGGGTCAGCTCGAAGCCTTCGCCCTTGCCGCCGTCGAACGGAACGCCGTCCAGCGTGCCGAGGAAGTCGATCAGCACCTGGTCGCCGTCCTTGGCCTTGACGGACTTGCCCGTGCGCGGCGCGAACGTGCCGGCCTGCTTGGCCAGATCGGCCAGGGCCTCGTCCACTTCCTTGTCGGTCGGGGCGTAGACCGGGCGCTTCAGCTTCAGCTTGCTGGTGTCGATCGGCTCGAAGTCCGGCATCAGCTCGACGGCCAGTTCGTAGGCCAGGTCGGCGCCGCCGGCGAGCACGGCGTTCATGTCGGATTCGGGCTTCAGGTCCGGCTGCGAGGCGGGCCGCAGCTTGTTGTCGTCGAGGACCTTCTGGGTCGTCTCGTTGAGCGCTTCCTGGACGACTTCCTGCATCAGCGCCTTGCCGTGCACGCGGCGCACATGGGCGGCGGGCACCTTGCCCTTGCGGAAGCCCTTCAGGTTCATCTGCGGGGCCAGTTCGGCGATCCGGGCTTCCAGGCGCGCGGCGAGCTCGCCGGCCGGAACAGTGACGCCGTAAACGCGGCTGAGGCCTTCGCCAGACTTTTCAACGATTTGCATCGACATTCTCAAAGAAGCCGGACGAGCGGCGCGGGGCCGTTGTCATCCGCCGGATGTGGAAATGGATCCGCCGCCCGGATCAGGGCGGCGCAAAGCGGTGGCCCTTATGTCATGCGGGCGTTTGAGGGCCAAGAGCGAGTTTGCAACGCTTTCGAGCCGCCCTCCTTCGCCGAGGCTTCGGAGGGCACGCCTTCGCCCGGGATGCGGTTCCGGGTGGCTCGCCACCCGAAGCCCGCAGGGCGAAGGGTGGTGCGGATGAGAGGACTCGAACCTCCACGCCTTGCGGCGCTGGAACCTAAATCCAGTGCGTCTACCAGTTCCGCCACATCCGCAGGTTCGCCGCATCCCATAAGGGAAGCGACCTGACGGCGCCAGAGCCCGTACGCACGGGGTCAGGCCTTTGGGTCCGGCGCGTCGTCCGGCGTGGCCTGCACCCGGGCGCGGGCCTTTTTGAGCGCTTCGGCATAGCCGTCGCCGTCGCCGAAGTCGGCGAAGCCCCGGTAGCGGTCGTGGGCGCCCAGGACCCGGCGGGCGTGCTTGATCGGGCACCAGTACTGCTCGGTGCGGCCGGCGATCTCGCGGGCATAGGCGACCACCCCGTTGCCGTAGGAGCAGTAGGCGCAGTTGAACTTCTCGATCAGGTTCAGATAGGCCAGACCCGACCGGTCGAAGACAATGTACCGGCTGCGCCGGACCTGGGGGATGCGGTAAACCCGGAAACAGATCGCCTGGTAGAGCGAGACCCACAGGTCGAGGATCACGAACGGCACGATCATCGAATAGATCACCGGCGCCGTCAGCACGACCAGCGGGTTCGACCGCGCCAGATAGCGGGCCAACCCGGTCTTCAGCTCATGGTGCCGGCGGATGACCTCCGCCTCGAACCGCGCCCGGCCGTGTTCCAGCCCGAACCGCAGCCCGGCCTGCGCCTTCGCGAACTCCTCCTCAAGCTCCTGCTCCAGCGCCCGGATGCTCTCGATGATCGCGTCGACTCGCTCGGTCATGGCCGCTCCGCCGGTCGGCTGTCCCCGGATCGGGCGAAGCCAGACCGGCAGTCTGGCCCGGTCCGGGCAGGCCCGCTTTGATCTGTTCGACCCTCGCGCCTCACGCCGGGGCCGGCGCGCTTGAAGTCGGGCGTGAGGTCGATAACCTGCCCCCCTTGTTTCCGGAGGGTCCGCCCATGCTTCGTCGTCAGTTCCTGCAGGGCGGCGTCGCGCTCGCCGCCGTCCTCGCCGCCTCGGAGGGTCGGGCCCAGCCCGCGCCGGGATCAGAGGACGCAAAGCTGCGGGCGCTGCTGGACGCCTTCTTCCAGGAGGACCTCGACGGCGCGCCGGAGTTCGCCACGGCCCTGGGCCTGGACGTCGGCGACAAGGCAGGCCTGCGGTCAAAGCTGTCCGATGTGTCCTCGGGCGGCCGAAAGGACTGGGTCGCGGACCGCCGCGCGCGCCTGACGCGACTGTCCGGCATCGACGCCGCCAAACTCACCCCCGCCGGCAAGACCGACCGGGACGTCGTGGCCTATGCCTACACCCAGGTCGCCGAAGGCGGCGAGCGGTTCACCTTCGGCGAAAGCGCGGCGGGCTTCAGCTACGCGCCCTATTCCCCCTACGTCGTCAGCCAGCTTAGCGGCGTCTACCAGAGCGTGCCCGACTTCCTCGACTCCCAGCACCCGGTGAAGACCGCCGCCGATGCGGAAGCCTATCTGGCGCGGCTCGAAGCCTTCCCGGCCGCGCTGGACGCCAACACCGCCGGTCTGCAAGCCGACGCGGCGCGCGGCGTGCTGGCGCCGGACTTCGCGCTCGACGCCACCCTGTCCCAGCTGACGAAGCTTCGCGCGCCGGCCGGGATGCAGAGCGGGCTGGCGATGTCGCTCGCCGGCCGCGCAACCGCCGCCGGGATCGCCGGCGACTGGAACGCCCGCGCCGCCGCCATCGTCGACAGCCGCGTCTATCCCGCGATCGACCGCCAGATTGCGGCGCTCAAGGCTCTGCGGCCGACCGCGACGGGGGACGCCGGCATCTGGAAGATCCCCGACGGTGAGGCCTTCTACGCCGGCGCACTGGCCTTCCAGACGACCACGCGCAAGTCCCCCGACGAAGTCCACCGGCTGGGACTTGAGCAGGTCGCCGACCTGTCCGCGCGCCTGGACGTGCTGCTCAAGGCGCAGGGCCTGACGACCGGTTCGGTGGGCGAGCGGCTCACCACCCTGTCGAAGCGGCCTGACCAGCTCTATCCGAACACCGACGCCGGCCGGGCCGAGCTGATCGCGGCGCTCAACGTCCAGACCGAGGACATGCGCGCCCGCATGCCGCGCGCCTTCAGGACTCTGCCCAAATCACCGGTGGAGGTCGTGCGCGTGCCGCCCGACATCCAGGACGGCGCGCCGAACGGCTACGCCACCCCGCCGACGCTGGACGGGTCGCGGCCGGGCCGATTCTACATCAACCTCAAGGACACGGCCGAGTGGCCGAAGTTCGCCCTGCCCACCCTCACCTATCACGAGGCCCTGCCCGGCCATCAGTGGGAGGGCGCCATCGCGCTGGAGGCCAAGGACTCCTCGATCCTGCGCCGCGCCGGCCTCGGCTTCGCGGCCTACGGCGAAGGCTGGGCCCTCTATGCCGAACAGCTGGCGCTCGAACTCGGCGCCTACGAGAACAATCCCCTCGGCGAGATCGGCTACCTGCAGTCGCTGCAGTTCCGCGCGGTGCGGCTGGTGGTCGACACAGGCATGCACGCCAAGCGCTGGAGCCGCGCCAAGGCCACCGACTACATGGTCGAGACCACCGGCATGCCCCGGCCGCGGGTGCAGCGGGAGATCGACCGCTACTGCATCTGGCCGGGCCAGGCCTGCAGCTACAAGATCGGCCACACCGAATGGGTCCGCCTGCGCGAGGAGGCGAAGGTCCGCGCCGGGGCGGCGTTCGACCTCAAGACCTTCCACGACGTCCTGCGCCAGGGCGGCATGCCGCTGGTGGTGCTTGAGTCGGTGGTCCAGGGGTTGTTCCCGGCCTGACGGGCTACGCAGGTTCACTCGAGCCGATCAAAGGCGCCGACCGCACAATGAACTGTCATCCCGGCCGGAGCGCAGCGAAGAGCCGGGACCCAGATTCGGCTGAACCCTGATCTGGGTCCCGGTTCGCCTGCGGCGTCCGGGATGACAGTGTTTAAAGACCCAAAGAGGAAGCCGCCATGACCGCCGAACCGATCCTTGAGCCCGCCCTGCCGATCGTCGATCCGCACCATCACCTGTGGGACCGGCCGGTCATGCCGCCCCGGCGCGAGGGGACCCATCCGTTCGAGGACGTCATCCAGCTGACGCCCCGCTATCTTCTGGACGAGCTGCGTGCGGACGCGGGCAGCGGCCACAACGTCACCGCCACGGTCTATGTCCAGTGCGGGGCCTTTTACCGGGCGGGGGTCGCGCCGGCGATGGCGCCGGTCGGCGAGGTCGAGTTCGTGAACGGCGTGGCAGCGATGAGCGCCAGCGGGCTCTACGGCCCCTTCCGCGCCTGTGACGGCATCGTCGGCCATGCGGACCTGCTGCTCGGTGATGGTGCGGCGGCGGTGCTGGAGGCCGAGATCCGCGCCGGCGGCGGCCGGTTCAAGGGCATCCGGCACGTCAACGCCAGCGACCCTGATCCCAATGTGCTCGGCCCCATGAGCCATACGCCGGGCGGCCTGCTTGGCGAGACCACCTTCCGGGCCGGTTTCGCCCGGCTGGCGCCCTTGGGCCTGTCGTTCGACGCCTGGATGCTGGAGCCGCAACTGCCGGAGTTGATCAACCTGGCCCGCGCCTTCCCGGACACCGACATCGTCCTCGACCATGTCGGCACGCCGCTGGGCATCGGCGCCTACGCGGGCAGGCTGGAAGAGCGGTTCGCCGTGTGGCGCGACAATATGCGCGAGCTGGCGAAGTCACCGAAGGTGACGGTCAAGGTCGGCGGCCTGGCCATGCCGTTCCCCGGCTTTCCGGGCCTGGACGGCAAGGCGCGGCCCTCCTCGCAGGTCCTGGCCGACCTGTGGCGGCCCTACGTGGAGACCACGATCGAACTCTTCGGCGCCGACCGTTGCATGTTCGAGAGCAACTTCCCGGTCGACCGCTGGGGCTGCGACTACGCCACGCTGTGGAACGCCTTCAAGCGGATCGCGGCGGGCGCGTCAGACGCGGAGAAGGCGGACCTGTTCTCGGGGACCGCGAAGCGCGTCTACCGGCTGGCGTAGAGCTCGGCCAGCACCGCCGGCGCCAGCCCCGGCAGGTCCTCGGCGATCAAGCCAGGTCCGAACCGGCGGGCACAGGCGGCGTGGATCCAGGCCCCGGCGCAGGCGGCCTCGAAGCTGTCCATGCCCTGGGCGACCAGGCCGCCGATGAACCCGGCGAGCACGTCGCCACTGCCGGCCGTCGCCAGCCAGGGCGCGTCCTCGACACAGACCGCCGCCCGGCCGTCCGGCGCGGCGATGACGGTGTCGGCGCCCTTGAGCAGCACGATGGCGCCGGCCAGCCGCGAGGCCTCGAGGACAGCCGAGATCCTGTGCGGGGCGGCCTTCAGCAGGCCCGGAAACAGCCGCTCGAACTCCCCCACATGCGGCGTCAGCACGTCGTCGCGGTCCAGTGCGCTGAACAGGTCCGACGGCTTGTCGCGGAACACGGTCAGCGCATCGGCGTCGACCACCAGCGCCGCGCCGGTGCGGGCGAGAGCGAACAGGTGCGCGCGCGTAGCCGGCGTGACCCCGGCGGCCGGACCGATGATCACGGCGTCGGCGCGGTCCGCGGCCTCGGTCAGGGCCTGTTCGGTCTCGAACGGGCGGACCATGATCGCTTCGAGATGGGCGGCGTTCACGGCGGCGGCGGCGGGCGAGGCGAGCACGGTCACCACGCCGGCGCCGATCCGCAAGCCTCCCCGCGCCGACAGCCGCGCCGCCCCGGTGTTCAGGGCGTCGCCGCTGACCACGGCCAGCCGCCCCCGGGCATGCTTGTGCGACGCCGCGCCGGGCCACGGAAAGTGCTGCAGCCAGACGTCCGGACGGTTCTCGACGAGGGCAGAGGGCGTCGCGCCCAGCCCGATGTCGGCGACGACGATCTCTCCACAGGCCGAACGACCCGGTTCGAGGGCATGGCCGATCTTGCGGCGATGGAAGGTGACGGTCAGGGCCGCCCTGAACGCCGTCTCGCCCTTGATCTTGCCGCTGTCGCCATCCAGGCCGCTGGGCACATCGATGGCCACGACCGGTGTGCCGGTGCGGTGCGAGGCCTGGGCCCGGCTCAGCGCGGCGCCTTCCAGTGGGCGGCTCAGGCCGGCCCCGAACAGCGCGTCGACGATCAGATCTGCGGACCTGACGGCGGCGGACAGCGGCAGGGTCTCGCCGCGCCAGCGCGCCGCGGCCGCGCGGGCGTCAGCGGTCGCGGGCGGGGCCAGGGTCTCGACCCAGACCGACCAGCCGCGCCGCTTCAGCTGCCGCGCGACGACATAGCCGTCGCCGCCGTTGTTGCCGGGTCCGCACAGCACCGCCACGCGACAGGGCTGGTAGCGCGCGCGGATCGCGTCGGCGACCGCCCTGCCCGCCCGGTCCATCAGGACCGAGCCGGGCGTCCCGGCGGCGATCGCAGCCTGATCGGCGGCCGTCATCTGCTCGACGGTCAGGATATCCGGCGCGGCGCCCACGGCGTCTCCCTTCAGAGGACCTGGGTCGAAGCTTCGCGCCCCTTGGCGATCAGGTTCAAGTCACCATTGTCGTGTCCGAACACCTGGATCGAGCAGTGGTCGGGCCGAAAACCCATGACCAGGTCGCTCCCCGTGACCGTCGAGACCGCCGCGTTGATCGCGACATAGTGACTGAACACCGCCGCCCCGGGGTAGCCGGCGATGGCCGCGGCGACGCCGCGACGCCAGACGTCGTAGTCGAGATCGCCCTGGATGGCCTGCCAGCGGCCGGCGAACGCCTCGCGCAGCCAGGCGCCGCGATCGGCGTGACTCACCGCCTTCGGTGTCGGGATCTCGCCGACCATCGGATCGATGATCAGCTCCACCCCGAGCGCATCGGCGAACGGCTGGGCCGTCTCGCGGCACCGGCGCAGGGGCGAGCTGACCACGCGCGTGGGCCGCGATTCCGCCGGCAGGGACATCAGGATCCCGGCCACTGCCCGGGCCTGGGCCTGGCCGGTCTCGTCCAGACCCGGATCATCGTCCTGGTCGCCCCAGGTCGCCGAGGGCTTGCCGTGGCGGATCATATAGGTGCGCATGTCAAACAAACTCCGTCATGGCCCGGCTCGTCCGGGCCACCCAAGAACACCTCATGATGCCGATTTTGCGGCCAGTCGTCCCGCCTCACCGCGCATGGGTGGCCCGGACAAGCCGGGCCATGACGGCGAAAGGAGCGGATGTGACTAGTCCGGTGTGAACAGGTTCCGCTTGCCGTCCGGATGCCGGCCCACGGTCCCCGTGCGGCCCACGCCCTCGCGGCCCTCGAGGTCGCGCAGGGTCGCCTCGTCATCCGGCGTCACGGCGATGAAGCGGCGGTCGTGGCTGTCGCGGCCGAAGACGATGCCCATGTGATAGCCGTCGCGGGTGTGCACCACGGTGTAGGCCTCGATGGTCGCCGGCCCCTCGGGATGCTCGACCAGCGCCGGATGCGGCAGGGCGTCGATCTGGCGCTGGATCACCGCCGGATCCTCGCGCTCCCAGGTCCCCTGCAGCGGCGTGGTCGAGTAGATGCCGACCGACTGCTTGGTCAGGTACCAGCCGTTGGCCGTGCACAGGCCCCAGCTCTGCGGACGATCGCGCAGCTTGCCCATCATCGTGGCGATCGAGTGCATCGCGTAGTTGTTGCCCGGCCCGCCCATGTAGGGCAGCCCGCCGGTGACGGTCAGGCCGCGCGGATCGTCCAGCGACAGCCCCAGCTCTTCGGCCCCGACCTCCACCGCGATCGGGAAGCAGGAATAGAGGTCGATGAAGTCGAGGTCGTCGAGGCCGATGCGGGCCATCTCGAAGGCGCGCTTGCCGGTCAGTCGCATCGCCGGGCTCGAGTGGAAGTCCTGACGGTCCGACGGGTACCAGAGGTCGCTGGCGTCGGCGCAGCCGTGCAGGAACACCCATTTGTCCTCGGGCACGCCCAGCTCGCGCGCCTTGCGCACGCTGGCGATGATCACGCCGGCGGACTGGTCCACCTCCATGATGGCGTTGAGGTATTTCGGGTAGGGGAAGCTGATCATCCGGTTCTGGTCGGTGACCGTGACCAGTTCGGCCTCGCTGCGCTCGGTCGGGAACCAGGCGTGCGGGTTCATCGACGCGACCTTGCTGAACGGCGCGAACAGCTTGCCCAGGCGCTTCTGGTGGTCGTCGATCGAGCGGCCGTCACGCGCCCGCAGCGCGTTCTCGAACATCGGATAGACGTTGATCGGCCGGTTCAGGCCGTGGGCGTTTTCCTGCGGCGTGGTGCCGGGACGCGGATCGCCCATCCGCTTCGGCTCGTCCTCGATCGCGTAGGGGTCCTCCCAGCCGGCGAAGCCCGCCCCGCCCTTCAGCCGCTTCATCAGCGAGCCGAGGAACTCGGCGCCGACGGCGATGGTCAGCTCGTTCTCACCGCGGGCGATCCGCTCGCACAGGGTGTTGATCACCTGCTGGGGGCTGTTGCCGCCCATGTGGGTGTAGATTTCGAAGGTCGTGTCGGCCCCGACCGACCTGGCGAACGACGCGGGCGGATTCTTCAGGCGCGGAAACGGCAGCTGCGACAGCGCGCCGGGTGCGTCGATGGTGAAACCGACCACGGCCACCCCGTCGAGACCGGCCAGGGCCTCGGCCCCCAGACCGGCGTCGGTCACGGCGCGTTCCGCCGCGATCTTGAGCAACTCCAGCGGAGACGGCGAGGTGTTCGCCGGGCCCCGATACGTGAATTGACCCGCTCCGATGATCACCGGTGTGTCGTCGCGCATCGTTCCACTCCCTTCAGCCTGCTTTTCCGTCTCGGTATCGCCCTGACCCGGCGGCAACCAAGGCCTTTGACGACATGCCCTTGTCTTGGGCGCCGGGCGCCTGTTTGATGGGCGCCCCATCCCTTACGCTGCGCTGCAACGCGCGTCCGGGGCGTCAGGCCTTGAAGCGCTGTGAAGGCCCGTGCTCCGTCGCGCCAATTGCGCCACAGAGGCTCGCATGAAGAAGATTGAAGCGATCATCAAGCCGTTCAAGCTCGATGAAGTGAAGGAAGCCCTCCAGGACCTCGGAGTCCAGGGGATGACCGTGCTTGAGGCGAAGGGCTACGGCCGCCAGAAGGGCCACACCGAGCTCTATCGCGGCGCCGAGTACGTCGTGGACTTCCTGCCCAAGATCAAGGTCGAGGTGGTCGTCGACGACGGCCAGCTGCAGGGCGCCCTGGAGGCGATCCAGACCGCCGCCCGCACGGGCCGCATCGGCGACGGCAAGATCTTCGTCTCCGAAGTCACCGACGTCATCCGCATCCGCACCGGCGAAGCCGGCGCCGCGGCCATCTAGTTCTACGCACGACCAACCATACTGTTTCGCACCACAAGCTCAGGGGATAGGGCACATGGCCAAGGCCAAAGACATTCTCGCGATGATCAAGGAAAAGGACGTCAAATACGTCGACGTCCGCTTCACCGATATTCGCGGGAAGATGCAGCACGTCACCTTCGACATCGACCTCGTCGACGATGATTTCCTGGAAGACGGCACGATGTTCGACGGCTCGTCGATCGCCGGCTGGAAGGCCATCAACGAGTCGGACATGAAGCTGCGTCCGGACCTGTCGACCGCCTACATCGACCCCTTCTACCAGCAGACCACCCTGTGCCTGTTCTGCGACGTGGTGAACCCGGACACGGGCACCCCCTACAACCGCGACCCGCGCTCCATGGCCAAGACGGCCCTGGCCTATGTGAAGTCCTCGGGCGTGGGCGACACCGTCTACTTCGGCCCGGAAGCCGAGTTCTTCATCTTCGACGACGTGAAGTGGTCCACCGACCCGCACAACACCGGCTACAGCTACGACTCCACCGAACTGCCGGCCAACACCGGCAAGGCCTATCCTGAAGGCAACATGGGCCACCGCCCGGGTCCGAAGGGCGGCTATTTCCCGCTGAACCCGATCGACAGCGCCCAGGACCTGCGCGGCGAGATGCTGGCCGTCATGGGCGAGCTCGGCATGAAGCCGGAAAAGCACCACCACGAGGTGGCGCCCGCGCAGCATGAGCTGGGCCTGAAGTTCGACACCATGATCACCATGGCCGACCGCCTGCAGCTCTATAAGTACGTGATCCACAACGTGGCCCACGCCTACGGCAAGACCGCCACCTTCATGGCCAAGCCGATGTTCGCCGACAACGGCTCGGGCATGCACGTGCACCAGTCGATCTGGAACGACGGCAAGCCGCTGTTCGCCGGCGACCAGTACGCGGGCCTGTCGCAGATGTGCCTGTGGTACATCGGCGGCATCATCAAGCACGCCAAGGCGATCAACGCCTTCTCCAACTCGACGACCAACAGCTACAAGCGTCTGGTCCCGGGCTACGAAGCGCCGGTGAAGCTGGCCTACTCCAGCCGCAACCGCTCCGCCTCGATCCGCATCCCGCACGTCGACAGCCCCAAGGGCAAGCGCATCGAGTGCCGGTTCCCCGATCCCATGGGCAACCCGTACCTGACCTTCACGGCCCTCTTGATGGCCGGCCTGGACGGCATCGAGAACCGCATCGATCCGGGCGCGCCCGCCGACAAGAACCTCTACGACCTGCCGCCCCGCGAGCAGAAGAAGATCCCGGAAGTCTGCGGCTCGCTGCGCGAAGCCCTGGAGAACCTCGACAAGGATCGCGCCTTCCTCAAGAAGGGCGGCGTGATGGATGACGACTTCATCGACAGCTACATCGAGCTGAAGATGGAAGAGGTCATGCGCCTCCAGCTGCACCCGCACCCCGTCGAATTCGACATGTATTACAAGTGCTAGCCGGCTTGGGGACATGTACCTTCAGGTACGTGTCCCCCAATCGAGCGACCGGGTTCTAGAGCGCGCTTGGGTTTGATTGAATCGCGGGATTCCCGTTTGGGGCGGATCGTGATTCAAGATGTGGGCTGGGCGGAGGCCAGCCTGCATGGTTCGACCCTATTCGATGGATCTGCGTGAGAAGCTGGTGGCGGCGGTGGAGGCCGGGGAGAGCCGTCGGTCGGCGGCGCGGCGGTTCGGGGTGAGCGCGTCGGTCGCGGTGAAGTGGCTGCAGCGGGTGCGCCGGACGGGCAGCGTGGCGCCTGACCAGGTAGGCGGCCATCGCAAGCCGGCGCTGGAGGGCGAGCGCGAATGGGTGCTGGCCCGGATCGCCGAGAAGCCGGACCTGACGCTGCGGGCGCTGTCGGCGGAGTTGGCCGAGCGCGGCGTGAAGGCGGGCCCGTATGCGGTCTGGTCGTTCTTCAGGCGCGAGGGGCTGACCCTCAAAAAAAACACTCCACGCGGCCGAGCAGGACCGGCCGGACGTGGCCCGCAAGCGGGCGCGGTGGAAGCGGCATCAGAGTAAGCTCGACCCCCGCCGCCTGGTGTTCATCGACGAGACCTGGGCCAAGACCAACATGACCCGCACCCACGGCCGGGCCCGGCGCGGCGCGCGGCTTCTGGCCGGCGTCCCACACGGGCACTGGAAGACGATGACCTTCGTCGCCGCCCTGCGAACGGAGGGGATCACCGCCCCGCTGGTGCTCGATCAGCCGATCAACGCCGCCTGGTTCCTGGCCTACGTCGAGCAGACCCTGGTCCCCACGCTCAAGCCCGGCGACGTGGTGATCATGGACAACCTCGGCAGCCACAAGGGCGAGGACGTCCGAAAGGCCATCCGCAAGGCTCGCGCCCACCTGCTGTTCCTGCCGCCCTACAGCCCCGACCTCAACCCCATCGAGCAGGTCTTCTCCAAGCTCAAGAGCCAGCTACGAAAGGCGGACGAACGCTCCATCGAGGCCGTCTGGCGCCGCATCGGAGCTCTCCTCGACCTGTTCAGCGCCCAGGAATGCGCAAACTACATCCGTCACGCCGGCTATGCGTCAATCTAAACCAAGCGTGCTCTAGGGGACACGCACCAGCGGTGCATGTCCCCGACATCCAGAGGGCCGGAGAGCGATCTCCGGCCCTTTTGCCGTCTGGCCCGGCGTTCGTCAGGCCGACTTCCAGATCGGCTCCAGCACCACGTGCGGCGGACAGGCGGCCACGGGGCCGGATGGCAGGCCGGCCAGCTCGTTGGCGAAGCCGTGGTTCACATCCCGGTGGTGAGCCTCGTCGGCGCGGACGACCTCAATGACATCGCGCAGGGTCGCCGTCGCGGGCAGGTCCCAGTAGCGGCGCGCCAGCGCCGGCGCGGGCAGGTTCTCTGACCGGCCCTCATCGATCTCCTGAAGGTAGTTGGTGTAGCTGATGACCGCTTCTTCCTCGAAATAGCCGACCACCCTGTGCGCCGTCCGCGACGACACGAGATAGAGCCCGAAGAAGAACAGGTAGAACACCCACTGCACGGCGACGACCACGAACCGTTCGAAGGCCGTCGGCTTGCTGACCTCGATGAAGGTCATCAGGTGCATGCGTTCGTTCTCGGCCTCGTCCATCAGCGTCTTGATCCAGCCGCGGTCGTCTTCCATCCGGCGCAGGCACTTGAGGTGGTTCAGCGTCGCCCCGACCATGCCCGGGACGGCCGCGACCGTTTCAAGCACGACCGCGCGGTGGCCATAGCGCTTGGCGAAGAAGGTGTCGGCGCAGAAGCGCAGCACCCTCACGAAGCCGAACGCGATACGGTCGGACACGGCCTGGGGACGATGGTGGACGGACAAGTCCACGTGTGGGGCGGTCATAGGGCTCACTCGTTTTGATCGGGGCGACGTGACATCTCACATCATGCAACGGACTTAGGCCGTCGCCCGATCCATGCCCATTGAGGTGCGGCCCCTAGGGAGTGCTCCGGAGGCGCTCGCGGCGCGCCGCCTCGCTACAGCGCCTCGCCCGGCGTCACGACGCCGATGCCGCTCTGGCGCAGGACGCGGGCGGCTTCCGGGTTGCCGGCCTGCGCCGCCTGGCGCAGCCAGCGGATCGCGGCCGCCTCGTCCTGCGCCACGCCTTCGTCGCCTTCGGAAAACAGCATCCCGAGATAGTACATCGCGTCGCCGTGGCCCTTCCGCGCCGCGGCTTCCCACCAGCGCCGCGCCTGTCGCGCATCGCGGGCGACGCCTTTGCCGGCGACGCTGCGGATGCCCATGTTGACCATGGCGTTGGCGTCTTCCTTGTTGGCGGCCTTGCGGATCCAGGTCAGCGCCTCGACGTCGTCGACCGGCACGCCCTCGCCCGTTTCGTACATCAGGCCGATGAAGAACATCGAGCCGACGTCGCCCCTGTCGGCCGCCGCGCGCCACCAGCGCATGGCCGCCGCGAGGTCCTTGTCCATGCCCTTGCCCCAGTAGGCCATGGCGCCCATCTGGGCCATTCCGTCGGCGTCGCCGAGGTCCGCCGCCTGTTTCCACAGTCCGGCCGCCGCCTTCTCGTCCTTCTCGCCGCCCTCACCCTTGAGCAGCATGATGGCCATGTTGTGCATCGCGTCGGTGTCGCCCTGGGCGATGGCGGCCTGGTACCAGCGCGCGGCTTCGGCCTTGTCAACAGGCACGCCCAGGCCGAGGTCGTAGGTCACGCCCAGATTGAACAGCCCCCGCACATTGCCGCGCTCGGCCGCCGCGCGGGTCCAGCGCAGCGCCTGCTCGGCGCTTTGTTCGACGCCGATCCCCTCGCCATAGACGTAGCCGAGCGAGGCCATCGCGTCGGCCTGCCCCTGCCCGGCCGCGGCCAGCCAGAGCCGCGCTGCCTCCTCGGCGTCGAAGGGCACGCCGCAGGCTTCGGAATAGAGATAGCCGAGCGCGGCCATCGCCTCGACATCCTTGGCGGCGGCCTTCTTCTGGGTCTCGGCGACGAAGGCTTCGGACTTGCAGGATTCCAGCAGGCCCAGCTGCCACGGCGACTTGACCCCGCCTGCGACGGCCAGGCCCGGGAAGGTGCAGACGGCCAGACCAGCGGCCAGGGCGACGGAAGACAGAACGCGCTTCATGCGCGAAGACTGCCCTGCCCTCCGCCCGCCTTCAATCGCTTTGCAGTCACAGTCAGCCGGGATTGCACTCGCCGGGCGCTGCGACGCTGACCCCGGCGGCGGCGGCGGTGCAGGCGTTGCCGTAGGTCTTGCCGTCGGCGCCGCAGACGGGCCGGTATTCCCGCGTGCACATCTGCGGCCGCTTGCGGCAGGTTCCCGAGCCGTCGGCGGTGGTCTGCATCTCCGGCGTCATGCTGCAATACAGGCCGGCCTGACACTGGAAGCCGGCGATGCCGCCGCACATGCCGCCCTCGGCGACGGGCGCGCGACCCGGTGGCGGGGTTGGCGCCGGCGCGCCGCCCGCCGACTCGCAGGCCGCGCCCAGAACCATCGCCAGGCTCACCGCCAGGCCAACCTTGAAGAAGCGTCTCATCGGTCGTCTCCGTCCAGGTCCCTCGCCCGGATGCTGGGCTTTCAACGCCGCACTGTCGAGAAGGCTTCAAGCGCCCTTGATCAACGGCGACATTTGGTCTGATCTGCCGCCCTTCGAGTCCGGGGTGAGGCGATGACATCAAGACTACGCGCGGCGTTGGCCGCAGCGGCGACAGCAGCCTTGCTGGTCGGCTGCGCCACCACCGGATCAACCGCCTCGACATCGGCCAAACCCACGGCGTCGTCGCCGGCCAGGCCGGTCCCGACCGGGCTGGACCCGGCCACGCGGCCCGATCCCTTTCCCTCGACCTACGCCCCCCTGCCCTCGCGGCTGACGGCGATCCGCGGCGCCTCGATCCTGACGGCCACGGGCCAGGTGATCGACCGCGGGGTGATCGTCTTCGCCGAGGGCCGGATCGTTGCGGTCGGGGGCGGCGACATGGCCATCCCGGACGGCGCCACGGTCATCGACGGAACGGGCAAGTGGGTCACGCCGGGCATCATCGACTCGCACAGCCACCTGGGCGTCTACCCCTCGCCGGGCGTGGCCTCGCGCTCCGACGGCAACGAGGGCATCGACCCGGTCACCGCCAACGTCTGGGCGGAACACTCGATCTGGCCGCAGGACCCCGGCTTCAACCGGGCCCGCGCGGGCGGCGTGACCACGCTGCAAATCCTCCCCGGCTCGGCCAACCTGTTCGGTGGACGATCCGTCACCGTGCGCAACGTGCCGTCGGTCACCATGCAGGGGATGAAGTTCCCCGGCGCGCCCTATGGCCTGAAGATGGCCTGCGGCGAGAACCCCAAGCGCGTCTATGGCGGCCGCAGCCGCGCCCCGGCCACGGCGATGGGCAATGTCGCCGGCTATCGCCGCGCCTGGATCGACGCCGCAGACTATGGCCGTCGCTGGGACGACTACCGCGCCAAGATCGCCAAGGGCGAGCGTGCCGATCCGCCGAAACGCGACCTCGGGATGGACACGCTGGTCGGCGTCCTGCGCGGGGAAATCCTGGTCCAGAACCACTGCTACCGCGCCGACGAGATGGCGGTGATGATCGATGTGGCCAAGGAGTTCGGCTACAGGATCACGATGTTCCATCACGCGTCGGAGGCCTACAAGGTCGGCGCGCTGCTGGCGAAGGAAGGCATCTGCTTCGCCACCTGGGCCGACTGGCAGGGCTTCAAGATGGAAGCCTATGACGGCATCGAGGCCAATGCGGCCATCGCCTTCCGGGCCGGCGCCTGCACCGTCATCCATTCGGATGACGCCACCATCACCCAGCGCCTGAACCAGGAAGCGGCCATCGCCATGGCCGCCGGCAACCGCATCGGCCTGAAGATCACCGAGGCCGAGGCCATCGCCTGGATCACGATCAACCCCGCGAAAGCTCTCGGCATCGACGGCCAGACCGGCTCGCTCGTCGCCGGCAAGCGGGCCGACGTGGTGCTCTGGAGCGCCAATCCGTTCAGCGTCTACGCCCAGGCCGACAAGGTCTTCATCGACGGCGCGCTGGTCTACGACCGCCGCGACCCGCGCTACCAGCCCAAGTCCGACTTCGAACTCGGCCAGCCCGGCGAAGGGGCCTTCCACCCATGAAACGCGCCCTCCTCGCTCTCGCCACGCTCGCGCTGGCGACACCGGCCGCCGCCGAGACGGTGGCCATCATCAACGCCCGGCTCGAGACGGCCTCCCCGGCGGGCACCATCCCCAGCGGGACGATCGTGCTCAGGGACGGCAGGATCCTCGCGCTCGGCGCCGGCGTTTCGGCCCCGGCCGGCGCCCGGGTGATCGACGCCGCCGGCGGCACCGTGTCGCCCGGCCTGATCGCCCCCTCGTCCAGCCTGACGGTGACCGAAGTCGAGCAGGTGACTTCCACCCGCGACGACCGCTCGGGCAAGCTCTCGGCCGGGTTCGACATCAGCTACGGCGTCAATCCCGCCAGCACGATGATCCCGCTGGCGCGCCAGACCGGCCTGACCCGCGTGGTCGCCACCCCGGTGCTTTCGCGCGGCGGCGGCGGCGACGGTCACAAGCATGACGACGGCGGCGCCCGGGAGTTCGCGGGCGGCGGCGGTGGCGATGACGCCGAGCCGATGATGTTCGCGGGCCAGGCGGCGATCGTCGGCCTGGCCGCTGGCGATCTGGACCCCGTTGTCCGCGCCCGTGTGGCGGTGACGCTGGATCTCGGCGAGGCCGGCGCCCGCAATGCCGGCGGCTCGCGCGGCGCGGCGCTGGTGCTGGTCAGGGCGGCTTTTGAGGACGCCCGCGCCTTCGCCCGCAACCGCGCCGCCTATGACCGCGGCGAGACCCGCGAGTT
Organism: Caulobacter sp.; assembly: GCA_021741355.1. Lineage (GTDB taxonomy): Bacteria > Pseudomonadota > Alphaproteobacteria > Caulobacterales > Caulobacteraceae > Caulobacter. The sequence goes on along the minus strand of JAIOXZ010000015.1, from coordinate 59,841 downwards.
CGGCCTGTCGCGCGTCGACCTGGAGGCCCTGATCCCGGTGGTCGAGGGGCGTACGCCCCTGCTCGTGAGGGTCAACCGCGCCAGCGACATCCTGCAGGTCCTGCGCCTGGCCCGCGAGGAGAAGATCAAGATCATCCTCGAGGGCGCGGCCGAAGGCTGGCTGGTTGCGCCGCAGATCGCGGCGGCCGGCGTCGGGGTGATCCTCGACAGCCAGACCGACCTGCCCGACAGCTTCGAAAGCCTCGCCGCCCGCCTCGACAACGCCGCCCGCCTGCAGGCCGCCGGAGTCACCGTGGCGATCATGGGCAGCCGTGACCTGAACAACATGCGCCAGCAACGCTTCAACGCCGGCCTGGCGGTCGCCAACGGCCTGCCGCGAGATGCCGCCATGGCCACGGTCACCGCCAATGTGGCGAAGATCTGGGGCATGACCGGCGTCGGGTCGCTGATCGTGGGCCAGGAGGCCGATGTCGTCCTGTGGACGGGCGATCCGCTGGAAACCTCGTCCTGGCCGAAAGCCGTGTTTATCGGCGGCGTCGAGCAGCCGCAGGGCGCCCGGGCCTTCGAACTACGCGACCGCTACGCGACCCCCGGCGCGATGGGGTATCCGCCGGCGTATCAGTAGAGTCAGTCCTCCCTCCCCTTTATGGGGAGGGACAGGCCGGCTTGCCGGCCAGGGTGGGGCAGCGGCCCGATTCCCCACCCGGTCCCTGCGGGACCACCCTCCCCATAAAGGGGAGGGAGCGTAGACCTCTTGCCCCTCCGGCCTCATTCGCCGCATACCCCGTCGTTCCCGAATCGTTCGAAACTGACGTGTCATGTCCGCTTCCCCCGTGCAAAGCTCCCTGTTTGACGACGCCCTGAACCCGCCGGCGGCCCCGCCGCTGGCGCAGACCAGTGAGCCTGTCCCCGCCCCTGCCCCCGCCGCCACGAAGGCGACGCCCGGCGGCTACACGGCCAGCGACATCGAGGTGCTCGAAGGCCTGGAGCCGGTGCGCAAGCGGCCGGGCATGTACATCGGCGGCACCGACGAGCGGGCGCTGCACCATCTGTTCGCCGAAGTGCTCGACAACAGCATGGACGAGGCCGTCGCCGGCCACGCGAAGCTGATCGAGGTGGTCTTCGACGCCGACGGCGCCCTGACGGTCAAGGACGACGGCCGCGGCATCCCGGTCGACGCCCACCCCAAGCACCCGGGCATGTCGGCGCTCGAGGTCATCATGACCGTGCTGCACTCGGGCGGGAAGTTCTCGGGCAAGGCCTATGAGACCTCGGGCGGCCTGCACGGCGTCGGCGTCTCGGTGGTCAACGCGCTCTCCGAGCGGGTCGAGGTCACGGTCTGGCGCGACGGCTTCGAGCATCGCCAGGTGTTCTCGCGCGGCAAGCCGCTGGGCAAGCTGGAGAAGATCGCGCCGTCGAAGAAGCGTGGCACGGCGATCAAGTTCCTGCCCGATCCGATCATCTTCGGCGAGGGCGCGGTGTTCAAACCTGCGCGCCTGTACCGGATGGCCCGGTCGAAGGCCTATCTGTTCCGCGGCGTGCAGATCAAATGGACCTGCGACCCCTCACGCATCCAGGACCAGACGCCCGCCGACGCTGCCTTCCACTTTCCCAACGGCCTGGCCGACTTCCTCGCCGAGCGGATCAAGGCCGTCTCCACCGTTACCGAGACCGCCTTCAGCGGCCGTATCGAACGGACCGGCGAGGCCGGCGCGGTGGAATGGGCGGTCACCTGGACGCCGCAGGGCTTCGGCGAGGCCGACGGCTTCATGCAGTCCTACTGCAACACCGTGCCCACGCCGGAGGGCGGCACGCACGAGGCCGGCTTCCGCGCGGCCCTGACCCGCGGGCTCAAGGCGCACGCCGAGATGATCAACGAAAAGCGCGCCGGCATCATCACCGCCGACGACGTGATCGCCAACGCCGGCGCGCTGATCAGCGTGTTCATCCGCAACCCCGAATTCCAGGGCCAGACCAAGGAGCGTTTGAGCTCGTCGGACGCCCAGAAGCTGGTCGAGGCCGCTCTGCGCGATCCGTTCGACCACTGGCTGACCGCCTCACCCAAAGCCGCCCGCGCCCTGCTCGACTTCGTCATCGAACGCGCCGAGGACCGCCTCAAGCGCCGCAAGGACCGCGAGGTCGCCCGGGCCTCGGCGACCCGCAAGCTGCGCCTGCCCGGAAAACTGGCCGATTGCTCGGCCAACGCCATCGACGGCGCCGAGCTGTTCATCGTCGAGGGTGACAGCGCCGGCGGCTCGGCCAAGCAGGCGCGTGACCGCAAGACCCAGGCGATCCTGCCCCTGCGCGGCAAGATCCTCAATGTCGCCAGCGCCACGGGCGACAAGCTGATGGGCAACAAGGAGCTGGCCGACCTGATGCTGGCCCTCGGCGTCCAGGGCGGCAGCAAGTACCGCGACGAGGACCTGCGCTACGACCGGATCGTCATCATGACGGACGCCGACGTCGACGGCGCGCACATCGCCAGCCTGTTGATCACCTTCTTCTATCGCCAGATGCCGGAGATGATCCGGAACGGACGGCTCTATCTCGCCCTGCCGCCGCTCTACCGCATCAGCCATGGCGGCAAGGCCGTCTACGCCCGCGACGACGCGCACAAGGACGAGCTGCTGGACACGATGTTCAAGGGCAAGAAGCCCGAGATCGGCCGCTTCAAGGGCCTCGGCGAGATGATGCCTGCCCAGCTGAAGGAAACCACCATGGACCCGTCCAAACGGACCCTGGCCCGGGTGACGCTGCCGCGCGACGAGACGCAGGTGGAGGAGCTGGTCGAGAACCTGATGGGCCGCAAACCGGAACAACGCTTCCGTTTCATCCAGGAAAACGCCGAATTCGCGGCGGCGGACGTCGACATTTAAACTTCCATGTAATCGCCCCGCCTGAAATGGAAAATATCCGAGAAACGGGGCGTCATGATTATTTTAAACAACTGATTTTCGGATTCACGGCCAACTATTTATTACTCTAAAGGTGCCCTCGATAAACTTTGGGTAAACTCAACGTTACCCACGGAACCAGACTTATCTCATATGACTATGTCCCTGCATGAAATCGCTGCGTTCGCAGCATTCACGGCCAACGACTGGGGCATCCATGATTCAGACCATCGCATCGCCCCCCTCCGTTGAGGGGCTGGCGTCGCCACGGCTACTGACCCTTGGGAATGTGGCGCTGTTCCTTGACCTTGATGGAACGCTCGCGCCGATAGAGGCGTCGCCGGGGAAGGTCGGCCCCGACCCCGAACGCACCGCCCTCCTCGGCAGGCTGCAGCTATGGCTGGGCGGGGCTCTGGCCGTGCTGAGCGGTCGATCCGTCGATGAGGTCGATCGCATTCTGGGCGGTGTCGTCGCCTGCGTGTCCGGCGGCCACGGTCGCGAGCGACGCTCGCCCACCGGCGAGCGCGTCGACTTTCGGCCCGATCCCAGCCTGCCGACGGTCGCGGCGATGCTCGAGAGTTTCGTCGCGGCGCAGCGGGGCCTTCTGCTCGAACGCAAGGCCGGCAGCCTCGCGCTGCATTACCGGGGCCATCCTCCCGCCGCGGAGGCCTGTCTGGATATCGCCCATCGCCTCGCCAGGGCCCACAATCTGGACATCATCGAAGGACGGATGGTCGTCGAACTCCTGACACCGGGCCCGAACAAGGGGGATGCTCTCGGCATCTTCATGCAGGAGGCGGCGTTCGCTGGACGTCGGCCGGTCATGGTCGGGGACGACCTGACCGATGAATCGGCGTTCGAGGCCGCCGCCGCCCTCGGCGGGTTCGGCGTGCTGGTCGGCGAACCCCGGGAGACCGCGGCGAGGAACCGGCTTGCCAATCCTCAGGCCGTCCTGACCTGGCTTGCAGGATCGATGCAATGAGCCGCCTGATTGTCGTGTCCAACCGGGTGAGCCTGTCAAACGACGTCGGCGCCGGTTCGATCGGGGGTCTGGCGGCCGCGCTCGCCACGGCCCTGCGCGAAAGCGGGGGACTCTGGTTCGGCTGGAGCGGCGAGACCACCCCGACCTTCTCGGGCCAGATCGGACTGGAGCGGGTCGGCGGAGTCACCGTGGCGAAGGTCGACCTGGAGCCCCAGGACGTCGACGAATACTACAACGGGTATGCCAACAAGACCCTGTGGCCCCTGTTCCACGACCGGATCGATCTGACCGCCTACGAGAGGTCGTTCGACGCAGGCTACGCGCGGGTCAACCAGCGCTTCGCAGAAACGCTGAGACCGCTGATCGGACCGGACGACCTGGTCTGGGTCCACGACTATCACCTGGCGCCCCTGGCGCGGGATCTGCGCGCGCAGGGTGTGCGCAACCGCATCGGGTTCTTCCTGCATATTCCCTGGCCGGCCCAGCCGTTGCTCGTCACACTTCCGGGCCACCGCAAGCTGGTGGAGGCGCTGTTTCAGTACGATCTGATCGGCTTCCAGACGACCGAGAGCGTGTCGGCCTTTGTCGGATATCTTGGCGCCGAGCTGGGCATCGCACCGCCAGACGCTGACGGCAGGGTGACCGCCTTCGGCCGCACCGTGCGGCTCGGGGCCTTCCCGATCGGGATCAATGTCGAAGACTTCGCCGAGGGCGCCCGGTCGCCCACCGGCGAGGAAAGCCATCAGCGCATGCGCGACAGTCTGGCCGGCCGCCAGATGATCCTGGGCGTGGACCGTCTGGACTATTCCAAAGGACTGGAGGAGCGGTTCGTCGCCTATGAGCAGTTCCTGGGTGAACATGAAGAGCAGCTGGAGAAGGTCTTCCTGCTGCAGATCGCCACGCTGAGTCGCGACTACGTCGAGGCTTATCAGGACCTGCGGGCGCGTCTGGACGCCGTGGCGGGTCGCATCAATGGACGGTTCGGCACCGTCGACTGGGTGCCTCTGCGCTACGTCAACAGCGGCTTCCGGCAGGACGAACTGGCCGGAATCTACAGGGCGGCGCGCGTGGGCCTCGTGACGCCGCTGCGCGACGGCATGAACCTGGTGGCGAAGGAGTATGTGGCATCCCAGGACCCGGCCGATCCGGGCGTGCTGATCCTGTCACGGTTCGCCGGGGCGGCCGGCCAGATGGCTGACGCGCTGATCGTGAACCCCTACGACCGGGAGGGCATGGCCGAGGCCATTCAGCAGGCCCTGGCGATGCCGCTGGAAGAGCGGCGGCGCCGGTGGGAGGCGTTGATGCGCGGCGTCACGGCCGACGACACCGCCGCCTGGCGGGAATCCTTCATCGCGGCCCTGAAACCAGAGACCGGACGAAGGCCCCGCCTGGCCGACGATGCGGCCTAGAGCCCTCTTCCGATCTGGATGTTTCCATCAGATCGGACAAGGGAACTCCAGATCAGACGTCTAGCGACCCGCCTGGATCGTGACGGTCACGGGCGCGCCGCCCTGACCGGTGCCCTGCCAGGTATCGCCGACGTTCTTGTTGACCGTCGGGCTGCAGGACGGCGGCGTGGCTTCCGGCGACTGCTGGGTGAAGCAGGTTTCGCTTCCCGAAATCGCCCAGGTGCCCGAGCTCGCGCCCATCGGGCTGTCACCGGTGTAGGAGCCGCCTTCGTCGATGAACAGCTTCACGGTCGTGCCGTCGCCGTAGGTGATGACCACGGTGTTGCCGTAGGCCGTCGCCATCGGATCAGACGCCAGCGCGGGACCGGCCGCCATGAACATCGCAGCGGCAATCGCCGCCTTCGCAAGAAATTTCATCTGTTGTTTCCGCCCATTTTCTTCGTTTTTCGAGGGCTCGCCTCGCGGGCGAGCCCGGCACCCTAACCAAGAAAATGCGACAGGTTAACCCTGCCTGCCGGCCGCCAGAACATTTCTGACCGGTTCGCCCAGCAGCCCCTTCGCCGACCAGCTCGCACCAACGCCACCGGGCACGATCGGGGTGCAAAACGTGAGCGGCACGAAGACTGGCCGCTTCTGGGTGATGCACAACTGGCCGCCCTTGACCTTCCAGACCCCGCCCGTCCGCTCGCCGTTCGCGCGCTGGGCCTCATAGGTGCCGTCGCGATGCAGCCAGGTGCGGGTCGATTTGCCGTTTGGATAGGTGGTGATGATCGTGTTGCCGAACGCCGGCTCAAGGCCGGCCGGCGGCACGGGGGCCGAGGCCGCGATCACAGTGGCGGCCAGAAGGCCAAGAGCTAATCCGCTGGCGGACATTTCGGCGTCTCTCGTTGGCTGCGCGCATTCAACAACAGCACAGGACCATTTGCCAAGTCATCACCACCGCGCGAAGCCCGCCACGACAGCTTCAACCCCACGCAATCGTTGACTTTACAGGGGTTGCGACTATGTATCCGCGCGAGTTCGGAGCAGGTCTGGCGAATCCGCGCCGCCCGTTCGCCCAAACACGGGCGGCTCTGGATCTTCCATTAGTGAGACATGACCGAATTTTCCCAACTGGGGCTGAGCGCCTCTACCCTGCAAGCCGTTGCTGACACCGGCTACACCACCGCCACCCCGATCCAGGCCCAGGCCATCCCGGTGGCCCTGGCCGGACAGGACGTTCTGGGCATCGCCCAGACCGGCACCGGCAAGACCGCCGCCTTCACCCTGCCGATGATCGATCGGCTCTCCGCCGGCCGCGCCCGGGCGCGCATGCCGCGTGCGCTGGTGCTGGCGCCGACCCGCGAACTGGCCGACCAGGTCGCCTCGAGCTTCGAGAAATACGCCAAGGGCACGCGCCTCTCCTGGGCCCTGCTGATCGGCGGCGTGTCGATGGGCGACCAGGTCTCGGCGCTCGACAAGGGCGTGGACGTGCTGATCGCCACGCCGGGCCGCCTGCTCGACCTGTTCGAGCGCGGCAAGATCATGCTCACCGGCGTTCAGCTGATGGTCGTCGACGAGGCCGACCGCATGCTCGACATGGGCTTCATCCCGGACATCGAGCGTATCTTCAAACTGACCCCGCCCAAGCGTCAGACCCTGTTCTTCAGCGCGACCATGCCGCCGGAAATCACCCGGCTGACGCAGCAGTTCCTCAAGAACCCGGTCCGTATCGAAGTCAGCCGCGCGGCGACCACGGGCGAGAACATCGCCCAGTTCATCGCCCGCATCCCGAGCAACGACCCCAAGGCCAAGCGGGTCGCCCTGCGCAGCCTGATCGACCGTAGCGAGATCAAGAACGGCATCGTCTTCTGCAACCGCAAGAGCGAGGTCGACATCGTCGCCAAGTCGCTGCGCACGCACGGCCACGACGCCGCCGCTATCCACGGCGATCTCGACCAGGCGACGCGCATGCGCACGCTGGAAGGCTTCCGCAAGGGCGAGCTGAAACTGCTGGTGGCCTCGGATGTCGCCGCGCGCGGCCTCGACATCCCCGACGTCAGCCATGTGTTCAACTACGACGTCCCGCACCATGCCGACGACTACGTCCACCGCATCGGCCGCACGGGCCGCGCCGGGCGGTCGGGCGAGACCTTCATGATCGTCACCCCGGCCGATGACCGGAACTATGACAAGGTCATCAAGCTGACCGGCAAGGTCCCGGCTGAAGCTGCGTTCGAGGGCATCGACTGGGCCAGTCTGAAGAGCGAACCGCGCGCCAAGCGTGACGGCGACAAGCGCGGCGGTCCCCGCGCCGGCGGCCGTGACCGCGATCGCGACCGCAGCCGCGGTCGCCCGGCCTCGGAAACCTCGACCGTCTCGATGGAAGCCATTTCCCCGGGCGCTCCGGTCGCCGAAGACGCTGAAAAGCCCGCCCGCCGCCCGCGCGGCCGCAAGGCCGAGGCCGACACCGCGCCGATCGCCCAGCCGGACGTCGTTGCCGTCGAGGCGCCCGTCGCCGCTGCGCCTGCCGAGGACATCGCCGTCGAGCGCGCCGAGCGTGAACCGCGCCGTCCCCGCAATCGCGGTCGTGGCCGTGATCGCGACGCCGCCCCGCGCGCCGAGACCGCGGACGCCGAAGCGCCTGTCGCCGCCGCTCCGGTCCGTGAAGAGCGTGTGCGTGAAGAGCGCGCCCCGCGCCAGGAAGAGCCCCGTCGCGACCGTGAACCCCGCCGCGCCGAACCGCGCCCCGAAGCCCGTCCGGAAAGCCGGGAACGCGACCGCGGCCCGCGCCGCGACGACCAGCGCCGCGACCAGCACCGCGGCCGGGATCATGATGATGGTCCGCGCGTCGTCGGCTTCGGCTCGGACCTGCCGGCCTTCATGACCCGCGCCGCGCCGATCAGCCCGAAGTCGACGGACGAATAGGATTCATGTCTGTCATCCCGGAAGCCGCGCAGCGGCTATCCGGGACCCAGATTAGATCCTGGCCGAAGCTGGGTCCCGGCTCTCCGCTTCGCTGCGGCCGGGATGACAGTGTTGAGTTTGCCGCCTACCCCGCCAACACCGCGTCGCAGGCGTCCGCCGCGGCCTGAACCGCCGCCGGCGCGAGCTTGTCCAGACGCGCCTCTTCAGCCTTGCGCTCGGCCTGGCCGGCCTTGCTGTCGGCGGGGGTCAGATCCGTGCGGGTGGCCAGCGCCAGCGAGACCTTCTCGCGGCTGACGTCGAGCTTGGCGATGCGCTTGCGGATCGCGGCCTTCTCCGCGCCGCTGGCGGCGTCGGCGTCGGCTTCAAGCAGGCCGGCCGCGACCTCATAGGCCGCGATACAGCGCGCCTGGGCGCGGAAATCAGGCTTCGCCTGGACAGCGGAAACCGCCATCAACGAAGCGAGCAGGCCGGTAACGGCCATACGCATGGTCTTCTCCAATGGGTCGAATGACCCCTGACGGGATATCGTACGCCGCCATCCAGGCTGCAATACGACATCCCGCCTGACGGCCAGATGAACGGCCTCGCCTACCGCTTGAGCGATGCGCCGAGGAACTTGCGGATGGCCGGTCCATAGGGCGGACGCATCTGCAGCAGCGGGCCGATGTCCTTTTTCAGCTGGGTGTAGATCGCCTTCTTGTGGCTGAACTCCAGGAAGCCGTCGTGCCCGTGATAGCTGCCCATGCCGGACGGCCCGACGCCGCCGAACGGCAGCTCTTCCTGGGCCACATGCATGATCACGTCGTTGATCGTCACGCCGCCGCTGGTGGTGTGGTTGAGGACGCGGGTCTTCTCCGCCTCGTCCGTGCCGAACCAGTAGAGGCCCAGCGGCCGGTCGTGGGCGTTGACGTAGTCCACCGCCTCGCTCGCGGTCTTGTAGGTCTTCACCGCCAGCACCGGGCCGAAGATCTCGTCCTGCGTCACCGTCATGTCGTCGGTCGCGTTCAGGATCAGCGTCGGCGGGATCTTGCGATGCTCCTGCTGGCTGAAGTCCTCGTTGGCCGGATTGATCTCGCGGATATCCGCGCCCTTGGCGCGGGCGTCGTCGATGTAGCCCTTGATCCGGTCATAGTGCCTCTGGGCGACGACGGCGGTGTAGTCGGGATTGTCCTTCAGTGTCGGGAACATCCGGGTGACGGCGCCCGTCGCCTCGGTGACGAACTCCTCCAGACGGTTCTCCGGAGCCATCACATAGTCCGGCGCCAGACAGATCTGGCCGGCGTTCAGCGTCTTGCCGTTCATGATCCGCGCGGCGGCGGTGGCCATGTCCGCGCTCTGCGAGATGATCACCGGGCTCTTGCCACCCAGTTCCAGCGTCAGCGGCACCAGGTTCTCGGCCGCGGCGCGCATCACATGCCGGGCGATCGAGGTCGCGCCGGTGAAGATCATGTGGTCGAACGGCAACCCGGCGAACGCCTGGCCGACTTCCGGTCCGCCGGTGATCACGGCGATCTCTTCCTCGGCGAAGACCTTGGCGAACATGGTCTTCATCAGCTCGGAGGTCACCGGCGTGAACTCGGACGGCTTGATCATCGCCCGGTTGCCCGCGGCGAGAATCCCGGCCAGCGGCGCGAACGTCAGGTTCACCGGGAAGTTCCACGGGCTGATCACCCCGACCGTGCCCTTGGGTTGGTACTGGATCTCCGCCTTGGCGCCGAGCAGGCCCAGGATCGCCGGCGTGGTCTTGCGCTTCTGCGCCTTCATCCACTTGCGGACGTTCTCCTTGGCGAACTTCAGCGGGCCGATCGAACCGGAGACATCGGTCAGCAGGCTGGCTTCGCGGGAACGGTTGCCGAAATCGGTGTTCAGCGCGTCCTGGATTTCCACCGCGTGATCGACCAGCAGGCCGATGCAGCGGTCGAGCCACTCAATGCGCTTTTCAGCCGACGGTGCACCATCGCGGATATGGGCGGCCTTCTGGCGATCCAGAATGGCGAGCATGGCGGCCGTATGGCCTTCGGCGCCGAGGTTGACGGGTGCGTTCATGGGGGTCCCTCCGGGGGGCCGGGCGGTCCCCGGCTCAAGTGATCGGCGATCAGAATGGACGCCGCGGCGCTTCGCCGCAAGCGACCGGCGTTATCTCTTTAACCGGTCGTTCGGACCTTTCGGCTTACCTTTGGGTATCTACAGCCCGGGTCGGCCAGAAGGCCGCCTGCGCCAAGGGGGAATGCAAGAATGTCCGGCGATGTCGAAACCATGATGCGAGGCCCGCAGGCCTACAACGTCGCCCGCCAGGCCATCGATCTGATGGAACAACATCACGTCTGGCCGACGCCGCTCAATTTCGAACTCTGGGCCCACTATGTGGCCGACCCGAGCGGCGAACTCGCCGTGGAGCTCGGTCGCCTGATCCTGCTCGGCGAACCGCTTACCGAAAGCATCAGCGAGGACCTCGCCGCCGCCTATCTGGCCAAGGCCCGCCTGAACGAACAGATCCGTGACGCCGGGGATCAGCTGTCCAGGGAACTGGACTCGGTCTCGAAGGCGATCCAGTCGGCCCAGAAGTCCAACGAGGCCTATGGCCAGACCCTGGCCGGCGCCAGCAAGGGCCTGACCGAAGCCGACGGCGTGGACCAGGTCCGGGCCATGGTCGACACCCTGTCCACGGCGACCCGCCGGGTGCAGAAGGAAAACAAGTCGCTCGAGAAGCGGCTCGCCGAATCCACCAGCGAGGTCCAGCGCCTGCGCGAGTACCTGGAACAGGTCCGCCGCGACGCCACCACCGACGGCCTGACCAATCTCGCCAACCGCCGCGCCTTCGATGAAGAACTGGCCCGCGCCTGCGCCGAGGCCGACGAGACCGGCGCCACGCTGACGCTGGCCGTTCTGGATATCGATCACTTCAAGAGCTTCAACGACACCTGGGGCCACCAGACCGGCGACCAGGTGATCCGCTATGTCGCCAGCGTCATCGGCCGCCTGGGCGCCACGCCACGCTTCTCGGCCCGCTACGGCGGTGAGGAGTTCGCCATGATCTTCCCCGGCGAGGATGCCGGACTGGTCGAGGCCTGCCTGCAGGAAATCCGCGAGGAGGTCGCCTCCCGGATGCTCAAGCGCCGCTCGACCAACGAGGATCTGGGCACCGTGACCATCTCGGCAGGCCTCGCCTCGCGCCGCGAGGGCGAGACCGGCTCCTGCGTCATGGAACGAGCCGACGAGGCGCTCTACGCCTCCAAGCGCACCGGCCGCAACCGCGTCACCAACGGCGAAAAGCTCGCCGCCGCGGCCTAAGCCCCTACTTGCCTGTCACGGAGTCGCGTGCGAGACCTTCGGTATCCGAAGGAGCAACCGCTCATGTGTGAACGCAAACGCTGAGACCTAGCCGAGGCTAGCCGTCAGACCCCCGCCCCGGCCATCGCGCCGGGCGTCAGCGTATTCACACAAGCGCCCAACGGATCTCCATGTCCTTCCTGAACATCGGCGCGGTCAACCGCGTCCATATCCACTACGCCATCCAGGCCTTCGCCAGCGCGGCGGGCGGCATCTTCATTCTCGCCTATCTGCTCAAGGCCGGTGTTCCGATTCCCGTTGCGCTGCTGTTCCAGGCCGGCGTCGTGGCGCTCCGCTTCGGTCTGCGGCCGTTCACGCTGCCCCTCGCCAAGCGCTTCGGCGTCAAGCCGCTGCTGATGGCGGGCGCTCTCATCGCCGGCGTGGACTACCCCCTGCTGGCCCTTGTCGATGGACCCGGTCCGATGCTGTGGGCGCTCTGCGCCTTCTCCTCGATCGGCTATCTGCTCTACTGGCTCTGCTACCACGCCTACTTCGCGGCCATCGGGAATGCCGACGACCGCGGCGGTCAGATCGGCGTGCGCGAGGCGGCGGTGGCGCTGGTCGGCATCATCGCCCCGCTGATGGGCGCCTGGGGCCTGACAACTCTGGGGCCGACGCCGACCTTCTGGATCGTCGGTCTCATCCAGATGCTGTCCGTCATTCCGCTGCTCGGACTGCCCAACGTGGCGGTGAAGGCCAATGTCGAGGGCCCCTCCGGCGCAACCCGGATGGGGCTGGGCCTGATGGTCGCCGACGGGGTGTTCGCCTCGGCCTATCACTACATCTGGCTGATCGCCCTCTTCGTGGCCCTCAGCGAGAGCTACGTCGCCTTCGGGGCCGCCTGGGCGCTGGCCGCCCTGGTCGGCGCGGTCAGCGGCATCGTGCTGGGCCGCCATATCGACATGGGACATGGCCGGCGGGCGACCTATCTGGCCTATGGCGCGGCGGCCATAGTCGTCGCCTTGCGGGCGGGCAGCCTGGACCTGCCCTGGCTGGCGGTGGCGGCCAACGCCGCGGGCTCGTTCCTGGTCGCCATCGTCACGCCGGTGCTGATGACCCCGGTCTACAACATGGCCAAGGCTTCGCCCTGCGTGATGCGGTTCCATATCGCCACCGAAGGGGCCTGGGACGTCGGCTGCTTCTTCGGCTGCGTCTGCGCCGCGATGATGGCCTGGGCAGGGCTGTCACTCGGCGCGCCGATCCTGCTGGGCCTGCCGGCCGCCGCCGCCCTGACGCTCATGCTGCACCGCTACTACGGCCCGCCCCGCCCCGCCTGAAATTTCCGTTGGCGTTCCCCCGCGTTATGGGGACTAGCGATGGACGCCAGAAACCCGGGAGGACGCTGCGGTGGACTATACGAAAATCAAGGTTGAGCTGATCGACGGCGTGGCCGTGGTCACGATGGCCGATCCCTCGACGATGAACGCGGCGGGCCTGGACCTGGCCGGCGAGCTGAGCCACGCCCTGTCGAGCATCGCCGCCGGCAAGGTCGCGGCGCGCGCCGTCGTCCTGACCGGCGAAGGCCGCGGCTTCTGCTCGGGCGCCAACCTCGGCGGCGGCGGCGCGGCCGGCCGCGAGCTGGACGTCGACGGCAAGCCGGACGCGGGCCGCGCGCTCGAGACCGTCTACAACCCGCTGGTCAGCCAGATGCGCGATCTGCCTGTGCCGCTGGTGACGGCGGTCAACGGCGCGGCGGCCGGCGTCGGCTGCTCGTTCGCCCTGCTCGGCGACCTGATCGTGGCCGGCGAGAGCGCCTACTTCCTGCAGGCCTTCCGCCGCATCGGCCTGGTGCCGGACGGCGGCTCGACCTACCTGCTGCCGCGCGCCGTCGGGCGCGCCCGGGCCATGGAAATGGCCCTGCTCGGTGAGAAGATCGGCGCGGCCAAGGCGCTGGAATGGGGCATGGTCAACCGCGTCGTCCCCGACGCTGAGCTCCTCGCGACAGCGATCGCGCTGGCGAAGGAACTGGCCAATGGCCCGGCGTCGCTCGGCGCGATCCGCCGCCTGATCTGGGACAGCCTCGACGGCGACTGGAACGGCCAATTGACCGCCGAACGCAAGGCCCAGAAAATCGCCGGCAAGTCCGAGGACTTCATCGAAGGCGTCAGCGCCTTCCTGCAAAAGCGCGTCGCGGCGTTCAAGGGCAGATAGCCTCATCGATCCTCCCCAGCTCTGCTGGGGAGGGGGACCGGCGAAGCCGGTGGAGGGGAGTCCGTGCACCGACGCCCCTCAGTCACGCTCCGCGTGACAGCTCCCCACGACGTGGGGAGCATCGTCTGAGAGCACTACCCATCCCAGGGGCCGGGACCGATGTCTTCGCGCATCGCCCGGCCCTTCTTCGTTTTCGGCTTGCGCGCGCGCCAAGCTGCAGCCAGCCCGAGCCGCGCCCACCGCACGGCCTCGTCGGGATCGTCCAGCCCGCTCTCGGGCAGGCTCCAGTAGCCCAGCACGCCGGTCCGGCCGTCCTTCATCTCGTAGACGAACGGCCCCGCCCCCGCCGCCTCGAACGCCGCGCGGTTCTCGTCGTCGACCTTCAGATACAGCGTCTCGCCGAACACCAGCGCGAAGGCCGCGCCATCCAGTTGCAGGCTGGCGCCACCGAACATCTTCTTCACCGTCAACGGGCCAAGATCGGCCAGCAGCTCGTGCAGGTGCTCAAGAAAGTCAGCGCTGACAGCCATGTCGCCCCTGTGAGCAATTGTTCACTTGCGGACCCTTCCGGAATGTGAGCAAATGCTCACACAAGGAGTCGCCCATCATGTCCGCCAAGCCTCGCATCGAGCGCGCCGCACTGGAAGTCTTCGTTCGCGACGGTGTCGACGCGGCCACCACCCGCGCCATCGCCACCATGGCCGGGGTGTCCGAAGGCGCCCTCTACCGCCACTACAAGGGCAAGGACGAGCTGGCGATCAGCCTGTTCATGACCACGCACCGCCGCCTCTCCTCGCTGATCGAGGAAAGCTCCGCCCGCGCCGTCGGCATCAGGGCCAAGGCCGCCGCCATCGTCGCGGCCTACTGCGAGGTGGCCGACGAGGACTGGCTGACCTTCAGCTTCCACCTGACCCAGATCCATCGCTTCATCCCCTACTACCAGGAGGACGGCCGCGACCCGGTGACGGTGACCGAAAACGTCATCAAACAGGCGATGATCGCCGCCGAAATCCCGCCCGCCGACCCGCGTGTGCTGGCCGCCATGGCCATCGGCGTGATCACCCAGACTGCCCAGAACCGCGTCTACGGCCGCCTCGGCGCCGACCCCCTCTCCGCCCACGCCGACCTGATGACCGCCGGCGTTCAGGCGATCCTGTTCGCTCGCTAGAGCGCGATCAGGCGAAGTGGACACCGGTTCGCCGCCCGGATCGCGCTCCAAGTAAGGAATCCTTGCGCTCATGACCTTCCGCAACCGGCTGTTCAACGGCTACTACTGGGTGCTGTCGATCTTCTACGGCCTCAGCGCCGCGATCCTGGCGCTGGCGCCGGGCCGCGCGCCGATGACCGGGGCGATCCGGCTCTACACCCGCCGCATGCTGTGGGCGATGGACGCCCTGGCCGGCATCAAGATCGAGCTGAAGGGCCAGGAAAAGCTGCCCCAGGGCGCCTTCATCATCGCCGCCAAACACCACAGCTGGGGCGACGGCTTCGTCATGTTCGCCAATGTCGACAACCTGTCGTTCGTCACCGGCGACCACATGGAGCGCTTCCCGCTGGTCGGGGCGATCCTGCGCAAGTTCGGCGCGATCATCGTCGACAACTGCGGCGGCCCCGAAGCGCGCAAGGCCCTGTCGGAAAGCGCCGCCCAGGTGGCCGCCGAGGGCCGCCGCATCCTGATCTACCCTGAGGGCAACCTCGCCAGGCCCGGCGAGCGGTTCCGCTACCGCACCGGCGTCTACTACATGAGCCGCGACTTCAATCTGCCGGTGGTGCCGGTGGCGACCAACCTCGGCCTCTTCTGGGAGCAGACCTCGAAGATCAAGCGCCCGGGAACCGCGACCATCGAGTTCCTCGACCCGATCGAGACGGGCCTCGACCGCACCCCCTTCCTGACGCGTCTGGAGACCGCCATCGAGACCCGCAGCCAGGAGCTGATCGCCATGGCGACCGGCGAACCGGCGCGACCCTCGGTGCTGGTCCCGACGCCGGATGAGGTGAAGAAGGGCGTCGTTGCGGTGGAAGCGGTGGCGTGACGGCGGCTGGTGCGACAGAGCCACCAGGCTTTGGGCGCGATCTGGCGTTGGCGTACCTGTCCGCCGCTGCGGGCGCTCTCGGCTGGGTCCCGCTGGCCGACGAGCGAGTAGCGATCATGTTGGGTCGGGCGGGTCTGACTACCGTCGCCGGCATAGCGATCGTCGCGCCGTTTCTGTGGCTCACCACCGTGAGGCTGCTCTTCAGGCGCTTTCAACGGAAGGCAATGTGGGCCCTGCCCGGGGCTGCAGGCGCGATGACCGCACCGATACTGCTTGGCGTGCTGATCATGACTGCATTGACGGTCCGCTAGAGGTCGGAAGCGCTGAAGAAGGGCGTCGCCGCGGTTGCGGCAGCGGCCTGAGATTGCCCCCTCTTTTGCGGGTGACGCGCCAACGGATCACGGCGAAGCTCCCGGCCATGCGCTGCTCAGCCCCCCTCGCCGCCGCCCTGAGCCTGATCGCCGCGACCGGCGTCCAGGCCCAGACCACGCCCGCTCCCTCGGACACGGGTCCCTATCTGGTCCTCGAGACCAGTCCGGACGTCCTCTCCATCCTGGCGACCGGCGGCCGGACGCGGACCGGCGACGAGGCGACCCTGACCTGGATCCTGCTCAAGAACCCGCCCGCCGCCGATGGCGCGGCCCGGACGGACATCGGCGTGCTCGTCGACTGCGCGCGCAAGGCCATGCAGCAGCGAGCCTTTGCGGTGCGCGCGCTGGACGGCAAGCTGATGATGACCGGCGTGAACCCCAAGCCCGACTGGATGCCCCTGCGCGGCGGGCGCACCGACGCGACCATCCTCGCGCTCGCCTGCGAGGGAACCGTCACCGGGCAGACCGAGCCCGATCTGGCCAAAGTCGGCGCCGACTGGCGGGCGGCCCGGGCCGCTGCCCCCGAATAGGATCGGCCGCGGCTCAGAAGCTGGTCGTGCAGACCGTCGCCGCCAGCTGCTGGAAGCCGGACGTGCCGTCGGTCCAGGGCGCGGCAGGACTGGGCGTGGCGGCGTTGATGACCACGCCGCTGGCCGTGTAGTTCGACCCGCTGACGAAGGTGGCGGTCTTCGCCGCGCAATCCAGCGACACCGAATGGATCGAATAGGCCACGGGCGTCGGGTTGCCATTGAACGGCGTCGGCGTGTTGTAGCGGGTCTGGACCAGCAGGGTGCGGACTGACCCGTTCACCTTCACCGAGTTCCAGCCATAGGACCAGGCCGCGAAATCGTCGCGCGCCACGCCCTCGAACTCATCCGGATTGACCGCGCCGCCGGCCAGAATGGCGGCCACGGCCGCGGCTGCAACAAGACTGCTCATGGTGATCGTCCTCCCCGAGAGGAGGTTTCCACCGACCCGTCCGGGTGACAATCGCGGGCCTACCCGGATTGCGGAAACGCGAGCCTAGGCCTGCTCTTCCGCCGCCGGCTGGATCGTCACGCTCTCGCCGCAGCCGCAGGCGTCGGTCTCGTTGGGATTGCGGAACACGAACTTCGACGACAGCCGGCTGACCTCGTAGTCGATCTCGGCGCCGATCAGGAACAGCACGGCCTTCGGCTCGATCAGGATCGTCACGCCGTGATCCTCGACCACCTCGTCCAGCGGATTCGCGGTCTCGGCGTATTCGATGATGTATTCGGAACCGGCGCAGCCGCCGTTCTTCACGCCGACGCGCAGGCCGGCATAGGGCTTCTCGGCCCGGGCCATGATCTCCTTCACGCGCGCCGCCGCCGCGTCGGTCAGGGTGACGACCTTCGGGCGCGGGCGACGCGGGCGGGGGGTGATTTGAACGGTTTCCATGATCAGAACATGTTCAGTTGCAGCTTGGCCTCGTCGCTCATGCGCGAGGGGTCCCAGGGCGGGTCGAACACCAGGTCCACGGAGCAGGACTTGAGGCCGGGAATTTCCATCACCGCGTCCTCGACCCAGCCCGGCATCTCTCCGGCCACCGGGCAGCCCGGCGCGGTCAGGGTCATGTCGATCTTGACCTCGTAGTCGTCGGAGACATCGACCTTGTAGATCAGGCCGAGCTCGTAGATGTCGACCGGGATCTCCGGGTCGAAGACGCTCTTGAGCTTCTCAACCAGCTTGTCGGTCAGGACGTCGAGCTCCGCCTGCGGAATGGCGGGAGACGTCTCGGGGGCGATCGGTGCTGTGTCTGTCATGATCTCAGGCAAAGAAGCTGCGGGCCTTGACCAGCGCGTCAACGAACGCGTCGGCCTCGGCCTCGGTGTTATATAGGGCGAAGGAGGCCCGGGCGCTCGACGTCACGCCGAAACGGGCCATCAGCGGCTCGGCGCAGTGGGTCCCGGCGCGAACCGCCACCCCCTGCTGGTCGAGGATCTGGGCGATGTCATGGGCGTGGGCGCCCTCGACGGTGAAGCTGAGAATGGCGCCCTTGTCCGGCGTCGTGCCTAAAATCCGCAGCCAGTTGGCCCCGTCGAGGCGCTCCACCGCGCGGTCGTAGAGCCGCCGCTCGTGGATCGCGACGGCCCCGCGGTCGAACTGGCCCAGCCACTCCAGCGCCGCGCCCAGCGCGATGGCCTCCAGGATCGGCGGCGTGCCGGCCTCGAAGCGCATCGGCGGGTCGGCATAGGTGATGCGGTCCTCGGCCACCGTGCCGATCATCTCCCCGCCACCCTGATAAGGCGGCATGACGGCCAGCCGCTCGGCCTTGCCGTACAGCACGCCGATGCCGGTGGGACCGTAGAGCTTGTGGCCGGTGCAGATGTAGAAGTCGGCGTCCAGCGCCTTGACGTCGATGGCCATATGCACCGCGCCCTGGCACCCGTCGACCAGCACTGCCGCGCCGGCGGCATGGGCGATATCGGCGATGGCCCGAACCGGATTGATCGCGCCCGTCACGTTGGACATCTGCGTCACAGCGACCAGCTTCGTGCGCTCGCCGACCAGCGCCTTGAGGCCCTCGAGGTCGAGCGATCCGTCCTCCAGCACCGGCGCGAAGCGCAACACCACGCCCTTGCGCTCGCGCAACAGATGCCAGGGCACGATGTTGGAGTGGTGCTCCATCTGGGTCAGCACGATCTCGTCGCCGGCCTTCAGGTCGAGGCCGAACGAGGCCGCCACCAGGTTGAACGCCTCGGTCCCGCCCTTGGTGAAGACGACTTCCGTGGTCTCGCAGTTCAGGAAGCGCGCGACCGTTTCGCGCGCCTTTTCATAGGCTTGTGTCGTTTCATTGGCGAGGGTGTGCAGGCCGCGGTGGACGTTGGCGTAAGAGTGGCTCATCGCGTGGGTGATCGCGTCGATCACCGCCTGCGGCTTCTGCGCCGAGGCCGCGTTGTCGAGATAAACCAGCGGCCTGCCGTTGATCTGGCGAGAGAGGATCGGGAACTGGTCGCGGATGGTTTCCGGTTTGAACACGCTCACGCGATCCACCCCAAAATCCGCTCATCCCGGCGAAGGCCGGGACCCAGGTTTTTTCGGGAACGCTCAGGCTTCGGCCCACAAAGCAAAAACGCCTGGGTCCCGGCCTTCGCCGGGATGAGCGGAAAAATGGAAGGGGCCGCGCTCATTCGCTGGCCCCCAGCTGCGCACTGACCCAGGCCCGCGCCACATCCCGCGCGCCCTCGTGTTCGATGCGGTCCACGACCTCGCCGACGAAGGCTTCCGTCAGCATCGCCCGCGCCACGTCCTCGGGCATGCCGCGCTGGCGGGCGTAGAAGATCGCCGCCTCGTCCAGCGCGCCGATGGTGTTGCCGTGCGCGCACTGCACATCGTCGGCGAAGATCAGCAGCTCGGGCTTCGCATCCACCTCGGCCTTGTCCGACAGGATCAGGGCGTGGTGACCCATGCGGGCCTCGGTGCCGTCCGCGCCCTTCTCGACCACGATCCGGCCCTGGAACACACCGCGCGCCTGGTCGCGCACGACGCCCTTGGTCAGCTGCGACGTCGTCCCGTCCCGACCGCCGTGGGTGACCACGGTGGTCAGGTCGGCGTGACGCTGGTCGCGCAGGATGTAGACGCCGTCCATGCGGACCTCGGCGCCGCCCTGGGCCTGCGTCACACGGGTCTCGATCCGCTGCCGACGGCCGCCCGACGTCAGCACCACCTGGTGGAAGCTGGCGCCTGGCTGCAGGCGGACATGGGCGGTGGACACCAGGATCGACTCCGCCGGCTCCTCGACCAGCACGACGCGGGTCACGTGGGCCCCGGCCTCGATCTCGATATGCAGCTCCACGTCGGCCAGGTAGTCGCCCTGCCCTTCATAGCTTTCGAGCAGCGTCAGCCGCTCGCCGCCCGGTGCGTTGATGACCATGGTGCTGGCGTGCCGGGCGCCGCGGGCGTCCGAGCAGAACCGCAGGCGCAACGGCGCGCCACCCTCGGCGG
Organism: Caulobacter sp.; assembly: GCA_021741355.1. Lineage (GTDB taxonomy): Bacteria > Pseudomonadota > Alphaproteobacteria > Caulobacterales > Caulobacteraceae > Caulobacter. Next base: position 39,798 of record JAIOXZ010000015.1, on the reverse strand, counting down.
TGAACAGCGCGCCTGCACGGCCGTCCGAGCGCCCGTTGCCGAAGACGATCTCTTCGCCGCCGAGCCCGGCGAACGGCCCTCCCGGCGTCGGCTCCAGCAGCCCCGAGGCCGGCGGGATGGCGCGGATCAGCCCGCGCAGATCCGTCCAGCGCCAGTCCTCATCGCGGCGCGAGGGAAGCTGGGTCAGGTCGCCGGTGGCGATGGCTGTGGCGAGGCTCAAGCGGCCACCTGCACATACTTGTCATACCCCTCGGCCTCGAGCTCCAGCGCCAGCTCCGGCCCGCCGGACGCGACGATCCGGCCCGCGCTCAACACGTGCACGCGGTCCGGTTTGATGTAGTCGAGCAGCCGCTGGTAGTGGGTGATGACCAGCATCCCCCGCTCCGGGCTGCGCAGGGCGTTGACCCCGTTGGAGACGATCTTCAGGGCGTCGATGTCCAGGCCGCTGTCGGTCTCGTCGAGAATGAGAAAGCGCGGCTCCAGCATGGCCATCTGGAAGATTTCCATGCGTTTCTTCTCGCCGCCCGAGAAGCCGACGTTGAGCGCCCGCTTGAGCATCTCGAAGTCGATCTTCAGCGCCGCCGCCGTGGCGCGGGCCTTCTTGAGGAACTCCGGCGCCGTGATCTCGGCCTCGCCGCGCGCCTTGCGCTGGGCATTCAGCGCCGTGCGGATGAAGGTCAGGGCCGGAACCCCCGGAATTTCCAGCGGATACTGGAACGACAGAAACACGCCCTTCGCCGCCCGCTCGTCCGGCGCCAGGGCCAGCAGGTCCTCGCCGTTGAGGGTCGCCGAACCGCCGGTGACCTCGTAGCCCGACCGCCCGGTCAGCACATAGCTGAGCGTCGACTTGCCGGCCCCGTTCGGCCCCATGATCGCGTGCACCTCGCCCGCGGGGACGTCGAGCGTCAGCCCGTTGAGAATCTGCTTGTCGCCGACGGTGGCGTGGAGGTTGGTGATGGAGAGCATGGTCATGCGGAAACGTGCGTTCTCTTTTCAACCGTCATCCTCGCGCTTGTCGCGAGGACCCAAGCACACCGAAGGACAGGGGTGTTCATGGGTCGTCGGAACAAGTCCGACGATGACGAGGGATGGGATGCGGCGCTCATTCTTGAGCGCTCAGTGGCTTCAGGAACTCGAGCCTGTTGCCGAAGGGGTCGTAGAGGTAGACGCGCTCGAAGCCGTCGAGATCGTCGTCGAATTGCGTCCTGAACCCGGCAGCCTCCGCCCGCGCGGCAAGCCCGGCGACGTTATCGACCTCGAACGCCACATGGGCTTTCGCATTGGCGCGGAAGTCCTGCTCAACGCCGAGATGGACCTTCACCGCGCCCTGTTCGAACCAGGCGCCGCCGCGTTTGGCCAGCTCGGCCGGTTTTGCGACTTCGGCGAGGCCCAGCAGATCGCCGTAGAACGGGCGCGCCTGGTCCTCGCCCCCGACGGGGATGGCGATCTGGACGTGGTCGATGGCGCGGAGGGTCATGGCTTTGCTCCCCCCCTCCCCTTTATGGGGAGGGAAGAGACGGCGAAGCCGGCTCGGGTGGGGGAGTTGGCGGCCTCCCCACCCGTCGCGCTTCGCGCGCCACCCTCCCCATAAAGGGGAGGGAGAAGAGCCGTGAGAACACTCACCCCACGCTCCCTTCCAGCGAGATCGCCACAAGCTTCTGCGCCTCGACGGCGAACTCCATCGGCAGGGTCTGGAGCACGTCACGCACGAAGCCGTTGACCAGCAGGGCCACCGCCGACTCCGTGTCGAGCCCCCGCTGCTGGCAATAGAACAGCTGGTCGTCCGACAGGCGCGTCGTCGTCGCCTCGTGTTCGAACACGCTCAGGCCATTGCGGGCCTCGATGTAGGGCACGGTGTGGGCGGCGCAGTCCTTGCCGATCAGCAAGGAGTCGCACTGGGTGAAGTTGCGCGAGCCGACCGCCTTCGGGTGCGCCGAGACCAGGCCGCGATAGGTGTTGGACGACTTGCCGGCGCTGATCCCCTTGGAGATGATCCGCGACTTCGTATTGGCGCCCAGATGGATCATCTTGGTGCCAGTGTCGGCCTGCTGATGGCCGTTGGTCACGGCGATCGAGTAGAACTCGCCCGAGCTGCCCTCCCCGCGCAGGATGCAGGACGGGTATTTCCAGGTGATCGCCGAGCCGGTCTCGACCTGGGTCCAGCTGACCTTGGCGCGGTCCTCGCGGCAATCGGCCCGCTTGGTGACGAAGTTGTAGATGCCGCCCTTGCCGGTCTCCGGATCGCCCGGGTACCAGTTCTGCACCGTCGAGTATTTGATCTCGGCGTCTTCCAGGATGACCAGCTCGACCACGGCGGCGTGCAGCTGGTTCTCGTCGCGCATCGGGGCGGTGCAGCCCTCGAGGTAGGAGCAGTACGAGCCCTTGTCCGCAATGATAAGAGTCCGCTCGAACTGCCCGGAATCCTTGGCGTTGATGCGGAAATAGGTCGACAGCTCCATCGGGCAGCGCACGCCCGGCGGGATGTAGACGAAGCTGCCGTCGCTGAAGACCGCGCTGTTGAGGCAGGCGAAATAGTTGTCGCTGACCGGCACGACCGAGCCGAGGTACTTCTTCACCAGCTCGGGGTGTTCGCGGATCGCCTCGCTGATCGGGCAGAAGATCACCCCGACCGCGGCCAGCTCCTTCTTGAAGGTGGTGACCACCGACACGCTGTCGAACACGGCGTCGACGGCATAGCGCGGCGCGCCCTGCACGCCCGCCAGCACTTCCTGCTCGCGCAGCGGGATGCCGAGCTTCTTGTAGGTCTCCAGGATGTCCGGATCGACCTCGTCCAGGCTCATCGGCCCGGCCTTCTGCGACGGCGCGGCGTAGTAGTAGGAGTCCTGGTAGTCGATCTTCGGATAGTTGACCTTGGCCCAGTCGGGCTCTTCCAGCGCCAGCCAGCGTTCGAACGCCTCCAGCCGCCAGGCCAGCATCCACTCCGGCTCGTCCTTCTTGGCCGAGATGAACCGCACGATGTCGGCGTTCAGCCCCTTCGGCGCGAAGTCCTGCGCAATGTCGGTGACGAAGCCGTGCTGGTACTTCTCCAGCTCGGCGACGGCGGCGACGGTTTCCTTGACGGCGGCCATCTACGCAACTTCCTTCCGGCGCGCACTGTGGCGCGCATACAGGTCCAGCCAGGCGTCACCGGCCCGGGTCCAGTCGGCCTGCGTGCTACCCCAGCCGCCACTGATACGAATGGCGGCGGGCGCCAGATCAGCGCGCGCCATGGCGGCGACAACATCGCTGGGCTTCATCTTGCCGGACGAACAGGCCGGACCGGCGCTGATCATCACCCCGGCCAGGTCCATGCCCATCACCTGCATCTGGGCGTCGAAGCCCGGCGCGGCGAAGCCCAGCGTCTGCGGCAGGCGCGGGGCGCCCTTGCCGAGGATGACGGCGCCGGCGGCTTCAACCCGGTCCTGCACAGCGTCGCGCCAGACGGCCTGCGCGGCGATGGCGTCCAGATCACGGACGGCCGCCTCGCAGGCCACGCCGAACCCGGCGATGCCGGAGAGGTTCTCGGCGCCTGCCCTGCGACCGCGCTCCTGCCCGCCGCCGTGCAGACGCCGCGCCAGCGTCGCGCGCGGCCCGGCGGCCAGCGCCCCGACGCCGAACGGCCCGCCGATCTTGTGCGCGGCCAGCGCCAGGGTGTCGGCGCCGAGCGCATTGAAATCGATGGCGATCTTGCCGGCGGCCTGAACCGCATCGACATGCAGCCAGCCGCCGGCCTCGCGCACCAGCACGGCCGCTTCGGCGACCGGCTGGATCACGCCCGTCTCGTTGTTGGCCAGCATCAGGCAGACCAGCGGCTTGCCGCCCCTGGCCAGGGCCTCTGCCAGCCAGGCCAGGTCCGCGACGCCGTCGGCGTCCACCGGCCAGACCTCGACCGGCGCGCCCGTCGCGCGGACATTCTCCGACACCGCGCCATGCTCGGTCGCGCCCAGCAGGATACGGTCGAAGCCGGCAGCCACGGCGCTTTCGATGGCCAGGGCGTTGGACTCGGTCCCGCCGCTGGTGAAGGTGATCGAGCCGGGCTTCACGGCGATGAGCTCGGCCACCTGCGCCCGCGCCGCCTCGATCAGCGACCGCGCGGCCCGGCCGGCGGCGTGCACCGACGAGGGATTGCCGCCGATCTCCAGCGCGCGCACGACCGCGGCCTTCGCCTCGGGGCGGACGGGCGCGGTGGCGTTGTAGTCGAGATAGACGGTCACGCGGCCTCCGACGCGGCCAGGCGCAACTTGCCGCTCAGCACATCGGCCAGGGACACGGACGCCAGATAGCTCTGCAACTGGCGCCCCATCTCCTCCCACAGGTCATGGGTCAGGCAGCGCTCGCCGCCGGCCATGCAGCCCCGCGCGCCGGCGGCGTTGCAGCGGGTCGCGCGCAGCGGCTCGTCCACGGCCAGCACGATGTCGGCGATATTGGTCTCGCTGGCCGAGGCCGCCAGCCGATAGCCGCCGCCCGGCCCGCGCACGCTCCGCACCAGGCCCTTGCGGCGCAGGCGCGCGAACAGCTGTTCCAGGTAGGACAACGAGATCTGCTGCCGCGCGGCGATGTCGGCCAGCGACACGGCGCGCACCGAATCGTCCGATCCCTGCCGACCGGCGAGGTCGGTCATGGCCATCACGGCGTAGCGGCCCTTGGTGGACAGGCGCATGGCGAGATTCCCTGGCATCCGGCGCGCGGCCTGTGCTAAGGCCGCGCCTCGCCCGCAAGGCCTGTTCGTCAGGTCAGCGCGGACGACGCTCATCTAGGAAAACCAAGCGCGGTGGTCAAGTATTCCACGGCTCGGCAAGACGGGAAAAACCTATGCCTGAAGTGGTTCTCACCGGCGCCGCTGGCCGTATCGAAGGCCGGTATTCCCCCGGCAAGCGCGAGAACGCGCCGATCGCGCTGATCCTGCATCCGCACCCGCGCGCCGGCGGCCACATGAACCACCCGGTCTCGGTGCAGCTCTATCACCTGTTCATGAAGCGCGGCTTCTCGGTCCTGCGCTTCAATTTCCGCGGCGTAGGCCGCAGCCAGGGCGAGTTCGACGCCGGCATCGGCGAGCTGGCGGACGCCGCCACGGCCCTCGACTGGCTCCAGGCGACCAACCCCCAGGCCAGCCAGTTCTGGGTCGCCGGCTACAGCTTCGGCGCCTACATCGGCATGCAGCTCTTGATGCGCCGGCCGGAGACCGACGGCTTCATCAGCGTCTCGCCGCCGACCAACATGTACGACTTCAGCTTCCTGGCCCCCTGCCCGGCGTCCGGCCTGATCCTGCACGGCCAGTCCGACACGGTCGTGCCGCCGGTCGAGGTCGAGCGCGTCGTGTCCAAGCTGCGCACCCAGAAGGGCATCGTCATCGACTACGAACTGGTCGACAACGCGACCCACTTCTGGGCCGACCACCTGCCCGAAGTCGAAAAGCGCGTCGGGGCCTACCTCGACAAGCGCCTGGAAGCCGAACCGGCCTGATCGCCATGAACCTTGATGCCATCGCCATCGGCGTGAACCCGCCGGAAGACGTCAACGTCATCGTCGAGGTGCCGATCGGCGGCGAGCCGATCAAGTACGAGCTCGACAAGGACGCCGGGGTGCTGGTCGTCGACCGGTTCCTCTACACGGCCATGCGCTATCCCGGGAATTACGGCTTCATTCCGCACACCCTGTCCGGCGACGGGGACCCGGTCGACGTGATCGTGGTCAACACCCGCGCCATTGCGCCCGGCGCGGTGATGAGCAGCCGCATCGTCGGCGTGCTGCTGATGGAAGACCAGGCCGGCATCGACGAGAAGCTGATCGCCGTGCCGTCCTCGCACCTGACCGCGCGCTACGACAACGTCCGCAACTACACCGACCTGCCGCAGATCACGCTCGACCAGATCGAGCACTTCTTCACCCACTACAAGGACCTCGAGCCCGGCAAGTGGACCAAGGTCAAGGGCTGGGGCGACGCGGCCAAGGCCCACGAGATGGTGCTCGAGGGCATCGAGCGCGCGAAGGCGGCGAAGGCCTGAGCCCGTGCCGGCGTCGGTCACCCTAGGCATCCTCTGCGCGGTGGCGGCCTTGCTGGTCGCAAAGGCCGGCGCCTGGGGCCTGTTCCAGCGCAAGATCATGAAGCAGGCGGATGGCCTGCTCGCCCGCCGCGCGGAGACCGTGCTGGCAGCGGCCGTCCTGCTGGCCGTGGCCGCCGCCTGGATGCTGATCGCGCGGCCGTTCTGAGGCAGGCGGCTTCGTCGAAGACGTATTAGGCGCCGTCATCCTGGGCCTTGTGCCCAGGACCCCTCTCGACGTGACCCTATTCGTGCGTCCTTCGACACGCAGCCTGCGGCTGCTGCTCAGGATGACTTGCATTGGAGTTCGTCATCCTGAGCAGCGCTCGAAGAGCGCGTGTCGAAGGACGCACCCTGCAGCGGAACAAGGGATCCTCGCCACAAGGGCGAGGATGACGGGCGGCGCGTTGTCGAACCACGCACCTAAGCCCCGATCAGCTCGGCGATCTTCCTCACCGTGTTCCAGTTGCGGCCCGTGGCCGTGAGCCCCAGCGACTTCCGCCCGAACACCAGCGCCGCCTTCGAGTCCGCGATGCCGTCGCCGAAGAAGATGTAGACGCACCGGTCCACCGCCTCGACCTTCTCACCAGGGGTAGCCACCGCGCGGATGGCGGCGAGCTGGTCGGCGGTCACCGCCTCGCGCGCCACATTGACCAGGAACCGCGACGGCTCCCGCCCGGCCTCGTCCGGCATCGGATTGGCGTCCATCATCGCCCGCCAGGCCTTCGGGCCGCGCACGATGAACCGCGTGGCCAGCCCCAGCCGTCTTTCGGCCTCCGTTTCCAGCAGCGCCTCCAACGCACCGTCGCTCCGGTCGCCGGCCTCGAACACCACGTTGCCGCTGGCCAGCAGCGTCTTCACGCCGGTGAAGCCGAGCCCCTCGACCATCGCCTTGAGGTCGGCCATCGCGACCTTGCGGTTGCCGCCGACGTTCACGCCGCGCAGCAGGGCGATGCGCATTGTCATCTCAGTAGAGCAGGAACGGCCGGCGTTCCTCGATCCACGCCTGCTCGTCCGGAACGGTCAGGGCGTCGAGATCGGCCGCCACGGCCGCGCTGTCGTCGACCCATTCCCGCAGGCCCGGGCCGCCGTTGATCACATCGATGGCCAGCTTGTCGAAGACGTACTCGTAAGGGAAATCCCGCCACAGGTCGTAGTCCGGATACAGCCGCCGGATCGCCTTGAAGCCCAGGGCCTGCACGCGCCAGGGCCTGAACGCTTCGTGGTCATAGGCCGGGTCGTCGACGTGGATCTGCACCCCGTTGCACAGCTGGCCGACATGCTTGTGGAAGGTCGGCTGGAACCAGATGTCGCGCAGGCGGCAACCCTTCAGCCACTGCGGCGCGAGCGCCTGCATCTCCGCGATCACCTTGCGGGCGTCGATGTCCGGCGCGCCGAACAGCTCCAGCGGCCGGGTGGTGCCGCGGCCTTCCGACAGCGTCGCCCCCTCGATCATCACCGTGCCGGCGTAGGCGCGGGCCATCGACAGGTTCGGCGCGTTGGGGCTGGGGTTGATCCAGCTGCGTTCGCCCAGCGGCCAGCCGAAGCCGGGACCGGCGTCCGGCTCGTACCCCTCCATCGCGATCACGCGGTAGTCGACCTTCAGCCCCTTGCTCGCGATGAACCAGTGGCCCAGTTCGCCGAGCGTCATGCCGTGACGCATCGGCATCGGCCCGGCGCCGACGAAACTCTCCCAGCCGGGCAGCAGGGTCAGCCCTTCGACCGGCCGCCCGGCGGGGTTGGGCCGGTCCAGCACCCAGACCGCCTTGCCGTGCTCAGCGGCGGCCTCCAGCACATAGAGCAGCGTGGTGATGAAGGTGTAGATGCGGCAGCCGAGGTCCTGCATGTCGACCAGGATCACGTCGAACGTGCCCATCGATTGACCCGTCGGCCGCCGCGTCTCGCCGTAGAGGCTGAACACCGGGAAGCCGTAGACCGGGTCAGTGAAGTCCGGCGACTCCATCATGTTGTCCTGCAGGTCCCCGCGCATGCCGTGCTGCGGGCCGAAGGCAGCGGTGATCTGGATGTCCGGGCAGGCCGACAGGGCGTCGATCGAATGGGTCAGGTCCGCCGTCACCGACGCCGGATGCGCCAGCAGGGCGACGCGCTTGCCCTTCAAGGGCGCGCGCAGGGCGGGATCGGCGAGCAGGCGGTCGATGCCGAACTTCATGCGGGCTCCAGGTCGAAGGCGAAGGCGTCGGGGTGGTGGAAGTCCGGCTTACCCGGCGCATGGGCCAGCGCCCAGTAGGACATGCGGCCGCTGGCTTCCTCAATGACCGTCGATAGCCCCAGCCGCCAGACCGCGTCGGCGCCCAGGCCCAGCCGGTCGAGGTCGAGTGTCGCGGCAAGCTCGACCCGGTCATCGCCGACATGCTTGTGCTGATCACGAAGCTCGACGCCGGCGTGGTCCATCATTCCCTGGCGATAATCATCGAAGCTGTAGGCCCTCCACCGGCCGGACGGCGAGAGGTTGAACTCGTAGTAGCCGCTCCCCTCTCCGCTCCGGACAAAGACTTCGAAACAGGTCGTCCGCCACAGCTCATCGGCGCGTGACGGCTTGACCCAGGCCGGCACGACAAGGCGAGGGATATCCCCCTCAAGCCGATAATGGAGCCTCAGACCGGTCGACCTTGGACGGGTCACCTCGACGGTGAGCGCGGAAACCGCGTCGCACGGCGTCTGCGGGTGGGGTGTCAACGTCAGCAACATCCCCCTTCGATAGCCCCTGCTTGACGCCGGTCAATGGGGGAGGCATTTGAGCAATCCATGATCGCCCGCCGCGCCCTTTGCAGCCTCTATTACGCCCGCTCGTCCTGACGAGCGGCTGTGCGATCGCATGCCGCCCATAGCCGGCGGCATGCTCTGAAAATCCCAGCAGACAGTCTCCGGCCTCACCCTGAGGAGACCTTTCCATGCTTGCGACCTTGAACCCCTCCCCGCCCGCCGTGCTAGACCCAGCCCCGCAAGGAGACACTGCCCCGATGACCGCCGACGCCGCCTTCAAGTCCGACTTCCTGCGCACGCTGCGGGACCGCGGCTACATCCACCAGATCACCCATCCGGATGAACTGGACGCGGCGGCGTCGGCCGGCGTGATCACCGCCTACATCGGCTTCGACGCCACCGCGCCCAGCCTGCACGTCGGCAGCCTGATCCAGATCATGATGCTGCGCCGGCTGCAGCAGGCCGGGCACAAGCCGGTGGTCCTGATGGGCGGCGGCACGACCAAGGTCGGCGATCCCACCGGCAAGGACGAGTCGCGCAAGCTGCTCAGCGACGCCGACATCGCCGCCAACATCGCCAGCATCAAGTCGGTATTCGCCAAGTTCCTGACCTTCGGCGACGGCCCCACCGACGCGGTGATGGTCGACAACGACGAGTGGCTCTCGAAGTTCGGCTACGTCCAGTTCCTGCGCGACTACGGCGTGCACTTCACGGTCAACCGCATGCTGGCCTTCGACTCGGTCAAGCAGCGGCTCGAGCGCGAACAGCCGATGACCTTCCTCGAGTTCAACTACATGCTGATGCAGTCGGTGGACTTCCTGGAGCTGTCGCGGTCGCGGAACTGCCTGCTGCAGATGGGCGGGTCCGACCAGTGGGGCAACATTCTCAACGGGGTGGAGCTGATCCGCCGCGTCGACCACAAGCCGGCCTTCGGCCTGACCACGCCGCTGCTGTCGACGGCCTCGGGCGCCAAGATGGGCAAGACGGCCCAGGGCGCGGTCTGGCTCAACGCCGACATGCGCAGCCCGTACGACTACTGGCAGTTCTGGCGCAACGCCGAGGACGCCGACGTCGGCCGCTTCCTGCGCCTGTTCACCGACTTATCCCTGGACGAGATCGCCCGGCTGGAAGCGCTCGACGGCGCGGCGATCAACGACGCCAAGAAGGTGCTGGCCGACGAGGCGACGCGCATGCTCCACGGCGCGGACGCGGCGAAGGCCGCGCGGGCGAAGGCCGAGGAAGCTTTCGAGCTGGGCAACACGGCCGCCGCCGCGACTTCGGAGGACTTTGTCTGGGCCGGCGAGACCGGTGAGCTGACCAAGCGAACCGCCGAAGCCATCGTCAAAGGCGCCGGACTTGCCGGATCGGTGAAGGAGGCGCGCAACCTGATCGAACAGGGCACGATCCTGATCAACGATGTGAAGATCACAGATCCGAAGACGTCCTACGAACGTACTGACGGTGCAGGTGAAGGCGGCCTCTTCAAGATCCAGAAGGGCAAGAACAGGATCGTCTGGGTTCGTCCCGTCTGAACCTTCAATTTCCGCTTATCCCGGCGAAGGCCGGGACCCAGGCCTTTTTCGGAAAGTCCTGGGGAGCGGAAGGAACACAAAACACCTGGGTCCCGGCCTTCGCCGGGATAAGCAGATTGGGGAGAGACTCGTGGCTGATCTGAAAGTTGGCGACCGCGCCCCGGACTTCGACCTGCCCACCGACACCGGCCGGGTCTCGCTGTCGGCGCTCAGGGGCAAGACGGTGGTGCTGTTCTTCTATCCGAAGGACGACACCCCCGGCTGCACCACCGAGAACATCGAGTTCTCCGCCGCGAGGGCCGACTTCGACGTGGTCGGCGCGGTGCTGGTCGGGGTCTCCAAAGATACGGCGAAGAAGCACGGCAAGTTCCGCGAGAAGCACGGCCTGACGGTCGAGCTGGGCTCCGACGCCGACAGCGACGTCATCGAGCGCTACGGCGCCTGGGTCCAGAAGAGCCTCTACGGCCGCGAGTACATGGGCATCGACCGCTCGACCTGGCTGATCGATGGCGAAGGCGTGATCCGGGCCATCTGGCGCAAGGTAAAGGTGAAAGGGCACGCAGCGCAGGTTCTGGCTGCCGCGCAGGCGCTCTGACGCCCTCCGGCGCGGCGTTTCGCCGCAGCCCGGCCCGCTTCAGGCCGTTACCCTTGAGTAACGGGAAGTGTTGCGAAAACGCCGCGGCAGGCCCCAAATATTCGCGTCCGGCGGGCAAAGTGGCGATCAGGAACTGGCGCATCTGACCTGACGTGGTTAACCCTGACTTTAACAGGTCAGAATCAACGCTTCGCGCACGCCTCTCGCGCGAAGGGACTTGCGCGTTTCCCCTACATGATCACATATCGCCTCACACCGAGAAAATCGGGTCGGGGGCTATGGCGACAACACGCTTGCGCAGAATTCGGCGAGCCTTGGAGGAGCTGTTTCCGGAACGGCATCTCTACATCCGCTCCGGCGGCGAGATGCGCGGTTTCGTACTCTCCACAAGCAAACAGATCATGGGCGCCGGCATCATCGGCGCGGCGGCCCTGTGGATGGGCGTCTGCACGGCCGCGATGCTGGTCAGCGCGCTGTCGGTCAGCGCCACGGACCAGGAGCTGGCCCGCCGCAACGCCTACTGGGAACGGGTCACCGCCGACCGCCAGGCGCGCCTCAACAGCGCGATGCAACAGCTGTCGCAGGCCGACGGCTCGCTGGGTGAACTGGCCAACTCCGTTGAAAAGCGTCACGCCGCGCTCGCCCTGCTGCTGACGGACGGCGGCTTCCGCGGCGCGCCCGGCGCCTCTGCGGCCCTCGCCCCGGCCAAGCCCCGGCTCAACGTCGGTTCACCGATCCAGCGCGTCCAGTACACGCTGATGGATCAGGAGCGGATGATCAGCGCGGCCGAGAGCTACGCGCTCAGCCGCGCCGAACGTCTGCGTCTCGCCTTCCGCCTCGCCGGCCTTAACCCTGACAGCTACGCCGGCCGCGGCGGCGCCCTGGGCGGCCCGCTGATCGAGGCGCGCGATCCCCGCGCCCTGGCGGCCGTCCTGGATGTGGACGAGAGCTTCGCCCAGCGCATCCAGCGCGCCTCGTCCAACATGTCCGACATGCGGTCGCTGGCGACGGCGGCGCGCGGTCTGCCCTTCTTCCGGCCGACCAGCGCGGCGGCCCAGACCAGCAGCTACGGTGTGCGGCTCGATCCGTTCACCCGCCGGCCGGCGTTCCATTCCGGCCTGGATTTCGCGGGCGCGACCTTCACGCCGATCTATTCGACCGCGCCGGGCGTGGTGTCCTTCACCGGCGTGCGGTCCGGATATGGCAATACAGTCGAGATCGACCACGGCAACGGGTTCAAGACGCGATACGCGCACCTTGCCGCTTTTACCGTGCGTATCGGGCAGCGAGTGACAGTTGGCCAGCGTATTGCATCGATGGGGTCGACAGGCCGGTCGACTGGCCCACATTTGCACTACGAGGTGTGGGTCAATGGGCGGGCGCAGAACCCTAACCGATACATGAAGGCCGGCGAATATGTTCAGCAAGCAGAATAAGACCCCGCCCAAACCCACGGCCGTTTCGGCTCCGGCGCCCACGCCGGCTCCCAGTGCGCCCGAGCAACCCAAGGCGCGTCCGAAAGTGGCTTCCCTTATCAGTGACGGCATTACGATCGAGGGCGGCGTCGTCGGCGATGGCGAACTGCAGATCGACGGCGTCGTCCGCGGCGACGTGCGCGTGGCCCGGCTGACGGTCGGCGACACGGGCCACATCGAGGGCTCGGTCTATGCCGAGGCCACCGAGATCCGCGGCCGCGTGATCGGCTCGGTGACGGCCAAGCAGGTGCGTCTTTATGGGACAGCCTACGTGGATGGCGACATCACCCACGAACAGCTGGCCATGGAGACGGGGGCCTTCTTCCAGGGCCGCAGCCTGAAGTTCCAGCGTCCCGCCGCCCCGGCCCAGCAGAGCCAGGCGCCGCACGCGCCCCAGGCCCCCATGCAGGGCCAGGGCCTCGGCATCCCGCCCAAGATCTGATCCACGCGCCTCCCTCCCCTTCATGGGGAGGGACGTCGGCGAAGCCGACAGGGTGGGGAAGCAGGCGGCCTTGCTCGATGCGTCGGGGGTAGCGTTCGCCTGCCCCACCCGTCCGGGCTACGCCCGTCCACCCTCCCCATAAAGGGGAGGGAGACCGCGCCCTACCCCTCGACCGCGTCCCGCGTGGCCCCGACCCTCTGGGCCAGCGCCGCGCCCATGAACTGGTCGAGATCGCCGTCCAGCACGCCGGCCGTGTCGGAGGTCTCGACGTTCGTGCGCAGATCCTTGACCATCTGGTAGGGCTGCAGGACGTAGCTGCGGATCTGGTGGCCCCAGCCGATATCGGTCTTCTGGTCTTCCAGCGCCTGGGCCGCGGCCTCGCGTTTCTGCAGCTCCATCTCGTAGAGCCGCGCGCGCAGCATCTTCCACGCCTCTTCGCGGTTCTGGTGCTGGCTGCGGCCGGCCTGGCAGGCCACAGCGATGCCGGTCGGGATGTGCGTCAGGCGGACGGCTGAGTCGGTCTTGTTGATGTGCTGACCGCCGGCGCCGCTGGCGCGGTAGGTGTCGGTCCGCACGTCCGCCGGGTTGATCTCGATCTCGATGGTGTCGTCGACCACCGGATAGACCCAGGCCGAGGCGAACGACGTGTGGCGCTTGGCGGCGGCGTCATAGGGACTGATCCGCACCAGCCGGTGCACGCCCGCCTCGGTCTTCAGCCAGCCGTAGGCATTGGGGCCCTTGATCTGCAGCGTCGCGGACTTGATGCCGACCTGCTCGCCGCTGGTCTCCTCGACCAGCTCGACGCTGTAGCCGTGGGCGTTGGCCCAGCGGCTGTACATCCGCAGCAGCATGTTGGCCCAGTCGCAGGATTCGGTGCCGCCGGCGCCGGAGTTGATTTCGACGTAGGCGTCGTTGCCGTCGGCCTCGCCGGACAACAGGGCCTCCAGCTCGGCCTTGGCGGCGCGGGCCTTGAGGGTCTTCAGCTGTGCGCGGGCGTCCTCGAGCGACGCTTCGTCGTTCTCGGCGTCGGCCATCTCGGCGTATTCGAGCGCATCGCTGAGGTCGCGCTCAAGGCTGCGGACAGCCTCCACCCGGCCGGCCAGTTGCTGCCGCTCGCGCATCAGGGCCTGAGCCTCGGCGGGCTTGTCCCACAGGGTGGGATCTTCGGAACGAGCGTCCAGCTCGTGCAGGCGTCTTAGGGCTGCATCCCAGTCAAAGACGCCTCCTGAGCAGTCCGGCGGACTGCTCGATGTCAGCCTTGGCGGCCTCGACATCCGGTCTCATGAAAATCTCCGATCAAGCGGGGGCGCGGGCCTTACCGCGCGGCTCGCCTCAATACAATCCCGACAGGTCGTCGGGGATCCTGGGTTTCGGCGCCGGCTTGGGCGCGGCGGGCTGTTCGCTGCTCAGCTGGCCGTCGGGCCAGGCGTCCTGGTAGGTCACCGGTCCGCTCGCGTTGACGGGCGCCACGGGACCCACCGGTCCCTTGGGCTCGGTGCCCGGCCGGAAGGCCTCGCGCTGGCCGCCGACGACCGCGAACTTCGCCGCCTTGGGCGGCGTGAACGCCTCGACCGGCACGCCCTTGATGGCCTCGGTCATGAAGTTGATGAACACCGGCAGGGCCGAGGCTCCGCCCACCTCGCCCTCGCCCAGCGAGCGGTTGTCGTCGAAGCCGACGAACACCCCGACCACCACCTGCGGCGTGAAACCGACGAACCAGGCGCTGCGGTATTCGTTCGTTGTGCCCGTCTTGCCGGCGACCGGCCGACCCAGCACCCGGGCCTGCGTGGCGGTGCCGCGCTGGACGACGCCTTCGAGCATCGAGGCGATCTGGTAGGCCGTGACCGGATCGATGATCTGTTCGCCGGCCGCCGAGATTCGGGGGCTCTCCTCGCCGCCGAAGCCGGCGGTGCAACGCGGGCAGTCGCGCTTGTCGGCGCGGTAGATCACCTGGCCTTCGCGGTCCTGGACCAGCTCGATCAGGTGCGGCTCGACACGCCGCCCACCGTTGACGAAGGCCGTGTAGGCGGCGGTCAGCTTGAACGGCGTGGTCTCCCCGGCCCCCAGCGCCATGGCCAGCACCGGCTCCATCGCCCGGACGATGCCGAACTTCACGCACAGGTCGGCGATCTTCTTCATCCCGACGCCCTGCGCCAGACGCACCGTCATGGCGTTGCGCGAGAGTTCCAGCCCGCGCCGCAACGGCATCGAGCCATAGTATTTCTTGTTGTAGTTCTCGGGCGTCCAGTCCTCGCCCTTGACCGCGCCCTTGGAGCTGATCTGGGCGTCGGTGACATAGCTGGCGGGCGTGAAGCCGCCGTCGGGTTCCAGCGCCGCCGCATAGACGAACGGTTTGATCGCCGACCCCGGCTGACGCATTGCCTGGGTGGCGCGATTGAAGCTCGACAGCGAGAAGGAATAGCCGCCGACCATCGCCAACACCCGGCCGGAGTGCGGCTCCATCGCCACCAGGGCGCCGTTGACGTTCGGCACCTGGCGCAGGCGGAAGCCGCCGGCCTTGGCCGGTTCGACGAACACCAGGTCGCCGACATTGAGCCCCTTGCCCGCCTTGGCCCAGGCCACGTCCTCGCTGACGATGGCGCCGGGCGCGTAGTCCTTGGCCGGAGTAACGCGCACGCCGCCGGTGACGCTGGTCACCACCGCCACACGCCAGTCACGACGCTCGGCCGGCGCGGTTTTCTTCGCGGCGGCCTTCTCCCAGCCGACGGCCATGTCGGTCGTGCCCCAGGCCCCGCGCCAGCCGTGGCGGCGGTCATAGGTCTCCAGCCCGTCCATCAGCGCCACGCGTGCGGCGGTCTGCAGACGCGGATCGAGGGTCGTGCGCATGTAGTAGCCGCCCTCGCTGAGGCGCGGCCCCAGCGTGGCGAGACCCCGACGGCGGACCTCCTCGACGAAATAGTCGGCGTCCTTGTACTTGGCGCGGGACGGCGCGGCCTGGACCTTCAGGTCCTGCTTCATGGCCGCCTCGGCGTCAGCGCGGCTGACCCAGCCCAGCTCCGCCATCTGGCCCAGCACCCAGTTGCGGCGGCCCATCGCGTTCGCCTTGCGCCGGATCGGATGGTAGTTGTCCGGCCCCTTGGGCAGGGCCGCCAGATAGGCGCATTCGGCCAGCGTCAGCTCCGAAACCGGCTTGCCGAAGTAGTTGTAGGCAGCGGCGCCGACGCCGTAGGACCGGTAGCCCAGCCAGATCTCGTTCAGATACAGCTCGAGGATCCGGTCCTTGGTCAGGGTCTGTTCGAGCCGCCGGGCGAGAATCGCTTCCTTCAGCTTGCGGCCCACGGTCGCGTCGCTGGTCAGCAGGACGTTCTTGGCCACCTGCTGGGTGATCGTCGAGCCGCCTTCGAGGCGTCGGCCCTGCACCGCGTTGAGCACATTCTTGATCATGGCCCGCGACAGGCCCTGCACGTCGACGCCGCTGTGCTGGAAGAAATTGCGGTCCTCGGCGGCGAGGAACGCCTGCACCAGACGCGGCGGAAGCTGGTCGTAAGGGATGAAAATCCGCCGTTCGCGCGAAAATTCGCCGATCAGCGTGCCGTCCCAGGCATAGACCCGTGTCGCGGTCGGCGGGCGGTAGTCGGTCAGATCGCCGGCGTCCGGCATGTCGTGGAACAGCCAGGCCGCATAGATCGCCAGCGTGAACCCGGCCACGGCGATGAGGCTGAGCACAGTCACGCCGACGACGGCCACCCAACGCTCAGGTGGCTCCTCGAACGGCCAAAGACGCAGAAGGGCCTTCTCAAGCATGGGTCTGCTGTAGCCTGACTAGCGTCGGGCGCCAACGGCCCGCGCGTCAGAGTTCGAACTAGCGGCTTGCGGTCTTCGCCTGACGCGCGAACCAGGCGTCCACGGCGTCGCCGACAGCGTTCATAAGCCTTTTGCGGCGGCCGGAATCGGTCAGCTGGCGCTCATCGTCGGGATTGTTGATGAAACCCATTTCCAGCAGCACGGCGGGCACGTCGGGCGCCAGCAGCACCATCAGATTCGCGTCACGGTGGCTCCGGCGCAACAGGGTCGTCTCCTCGGCGATGTTCTCCAGCAGCACCTGGGCGAATTCAGCCGAGCGGTTGCGCGTCGAGCGCTGGGTCAGGTCGAGGATGATCTCGCCCACCGTCCGGTCCGCGCCGGGGAAGCTGGCCGGCATCAGCCAGTCATCCTTGCGCAGCACCTTGGTCACGCGGCTCTCGCCCCGTTCGGACAGCGTATAGACGCTGGCGCCGCGCATCGTGGTCGTCGGACCGGAATCGGCGTGCAGCGAAATGAACAGGTCGGCGTCGGCGCTACGGGCGATCTGCACGCGGCTTTCCAGCCCGACATAGGCGTCACTCGAGCGGGTCAGGACGACGCGATAGCGCCCGGTGCGCTCCAGCCGGGCCTTCAGCGCCAGCGCGGCGGCCAGGGTAATGTCCTTTTCATGCGCGGACAGTCCCTGCGCACCCGGGTCGCGACCGCCGTGGCCAGCGTCGATCACCACCACGCGCGGCCCCCGGCGCTCGGTGGCGCGGCTGCTGAAGACCGGCGCCGGCGCGGCACGCGGCCGTACGGGGGCGGCGACCTTCTTGCCCGACCCGTCGTCGAGCGCCTTCAGGTCGATGACATAGCGATAGGTCTGGACGCCGTCGCCCGGCGGCAGCAGGAATCGCCGCTTGACCTCGGCGCCGCGCGCCAGGTCGATGTTCAGCTTCAGGGCGCCCGGTCCGCGCTCGAGGTTCCAGCGCCGCACCAGGCCCTGCCCGCCGCCGCTGAGATCCCCGGCGGTGTCGATGCGCGGCAGGGCCACGACGACCTTCCCGTCGGAGCCGTCGGCCACCAGCTTGCCGGTCACGGAGCGGTCGAGATCAAGGACAATGCGGGTTTCGGTCTGGTCGCCGCCGAGGCGGACCTTGAGCAGGCCGGAGTTGGACGAGCCGCGCGCCGCGCCGCCGACGCCCAGAACGGTCAGACTGAGGCAGGCGAGAGCGGTGACGCCTCTCCATCCCGCCAGAAATCCACCGGTCGCCAACGCCCGCATTCTACGCCCCACTCATCGCTTTGCGATTGATCGACCCTTATCGCGCGGTTGAGGTGTCGAATTGGTTAAGGCTTTGCCTACGAAGGGCGATGCGCGGCGCGCTTTCCTTTTGCCGGCGGATGAGGCTAAGGTCGTGATGCGCGCCGGTTCCCGCGACTGACGGGGATTCTCCGCGCACGAGACACTACCCAAGAAGCCGTGCGTCCGGCCCGTCGCCCTCCGGCGACAGACGCAACCATCTGATCCCGCGCCGATCCTGGCGCGACAGGGAATTTTCTCATGGGCTGCGCACACGCCCTGGCCTGGCTTTCGCCCCTTCGCATCGCTGCTTGCGGCGCGTCGGCCGGCCATACGGAGCGCGCCTTCACATCATGCCGGCGACCGGGCCTCGAGCCCGCCGCGCGCCGGGGAGACGCTTTCAATGACCAAGAAAATGCTTATCGACGCCGCCCACCCGGAAGAAACCCGGGTCGTCGTCGTGGACGGAACCCGGGTTGAAGAGTTCGACTTCGAGAGCCAGAACAAGAAACAGCTTCGCGGGAACATCTACCTCGCCAAGGTGACCCGGGTCGAACCCAGCCTCCAGGCGGCGTTCATCGAGTACGGCGGCAATCGTCACGGCTTCCTGGCCTTCGACGAGATCCACCCTGACTACTACCAGATCCCTCTCGCCGACCGCGAAGCGCTGATGCGCGCGCAGGCCGAGGATGACGACGAGCCGTCGCGCGGGTCGTCGCGCGGCCGTGCGGCTGCTCCCGCCGCCGCCGCTGACGGCGATGACGAGGACCCCGCCGAGGCGTCCGAGGACGAAGACGACGTCATGGACGAGGAGGTGGCGCGCCGCCGCCGCCGCCTGATGCGCAACTACAAGATCCAGGAAGTGATCCGCCGCCGGCAGATCATGCTGGTCCAGGTCGTCAAGGAAGAGCGCGGCAACAAGGGTGCGGCCCTCACCACCTACCTGTCGCTGGCCGGTCGCTACGGCGTCCTGATGCCCAACACAGCCCGGGGCGGCGGCATCAGCCGCAAGATCACCACGATCACCGACCGCAAGAAGCTCAAGACCATCGTCCAGAGCCTCGACGTGCCCAAGGGCATGGGCCTGATCGTCCGCACGGCGGGCGCCAAGCGCACCAAGACCGAGATCAAGCGCGACTACGACTATCTGCTGCGCGCCTGGGAAAACATCCGCGAGACGACGCTGCACTCGATCGCCCCGGCGCTGATCTACGAGGAGGAAGACCTCGTCAAACGCGCCATCCGCGACCTGTTCGACAAGGACATCGACGGAGTCTGGGTCGAGGGCGAACGCGGTTTCAAGGATGCGCGCGACTTCATGCGCATGCTGATGCCGTCGCAGGCCAAGAAGGTTCAGCTCTATCGCGAACCGACGCCGCTGTTCGTGGCGCACAAGGTCGAGGGTCATCTCTCGCAGATCTACACGCCGGTCGTGCCGCTGAAGTCCGGCGGCTACCTGGTGATCAACCAGACCGAGGCGCTGGTCGCCATCGACGTCAACTCCGGCAAGTCGACCCGCGAGCGCAACGTCGAGGCCACGGCCCTCAAGACCAACATGGAAGCGGCCGAGGAAGCCGCCCGCCAGCTGCGCCTGCGCGATCTCGCCGGCCTGGTCGTCATCGACTTCATCGACATGGATGAGTCGAAGAACAACCGCGCGGTCGAAAAGAAGCTCAAGGACGCGCTGAAGGACGACCGCGCCCGCATCCAGATGGGCAAGATCAGCTCGTTCGGCCTGATGGAGATCAGCCGTCAGCGCCGCCGCAGCGGCGTGCTCGAGGGCACGACCCACGTCTGTGAACACTGCGCCGGCACCGGCCGGGTCCGCTCGCCCGAGTCCAGCGCCCTCTCGGCCCTGCGCGCGGTTGAGATGGAAGCCCTGCACGGCGGCGGCGAAGTGACCCTGAAGGTCTCGCCGGCCGTCGGCCTCTACATCCTCAATGAGAAGCGGGCCTATCTGACCCGTGTCCACCAGACGCACCATCTGTTCGTGACGGTCCAGATCGACGCGGCGCTCGGCCAGGCCGATCACGAGATCGAGCGGACCGCCAGCGGCGAGCATTCGCTGCACGACCTCGAGCCGATGCCGATGCTGGGTCGCTCCGCCTATGATCCCGAGGATGACCTCGTCGACGACGACGCGGCGTTTGAGGATGAGGACGAGGAAGACGAGGACGAAGAAGAGGCCGAAGAGAACGAGGGCGGCCTCGCTGTGGACGACGAGGAGGACGACGGCGACGAAGACGCCCGCCCTGCCCGCGAAGCCCGTGCGCCACGTGAAGAGAGCGAAGCCGGCGATGCCGGCGAGGATGGCGGCCGGCGTGGCCGTGGCCGTCGCCGCCGCCGTCGCGGTGGTCGCCGCGAGGACGGTGACGTCGCCGAGGCCGGCGCCGCGCCGGCCGCAGCGCCCGCAGCTGATCGTGACGACGATGACGCCCTGCCCGGCGAAAGCGAGGGCGACGCCCAGCGCCGCCGTCGCCGTGGTCGCCGGGGTGGTCGCCGCATGCGCGATGACGCCCGTCCCCAAGACGGCTTCTCCTGGACCCGCCCGCGCGTTCCGTTCGGCGACGACGCCTTCGTCTGGCACGATCCGGCGACGCTCACCGAAGGGGCCTCCGCCCCGTCCGGCGACGCCCGTCCGCCCCGCCGCGAACAGGCGCCGCGCCCTGAGCCGGTGATGGCCGAGACGACGGAAACCGCCGCCCCGGCCGCGCTGTCGACCGACGAGATCTGGGTCGAGCTGTCAGCCGAACCGGAACCCGCGGCCGGCAAGCGCCGCGCCCGCAAGCCGCGCGGTGGCAAGGCGGCGTCCGCGCCGGTCGAGCAGGCGGTGGAAGCCGTCGCCGAGGCCGTCGTTGAACCGGTCGTCGAAACGCCAGTCGAGGTCGCGCCTGAGCCCGAAGCGCCCGCACCGACCAAGCCGAAGGCGCGTTCGCGCGCCAAGGCCAAGGTCGCGCCCGAGCCTGAGGTCACCGCGGTCGCCGAGCCGGAACCGGCCCCGGAACCCGCAGCCGTCGCGCCCGAGCCTGAGCCGGCCCCCGCCCCCGTGGCGGTCCAGCCTGATCCGGCCGAAATCTCGGCGCCGCCAGAAAAGCCCAAGCGGGGCTGGTGGCGTCGCGGCTGACGAGTCACTACTGTAGTGGGGCGCGGGGGCGCGACGGAGCGTATCGAGGCATGACCTCCCCTATCCGGAAGCGGTTCCAGACTGTCGGCCTCATCGCAGCGCTCACCGCGGCGATGATGGCTCCGGCGGAATCCGTGCTGGCCCAGTCCGGCCAGCGCGGCCCCACGCTGCTGCGTGACACGGAGATCGAGGAAATCCTCCACCAGGAGGCTGACCCGATCTTCGCCGTCGCGGGCCTGAACCCCAAGGACGTGCGGATTCTGCTCGTCGGCGACTCGACGCTGAATGCGTTCGCGACCCAGGGTCAGCAGATGGGTCTGCACACCGGCCTGATCCTCGAGGCGGCCAATCCCAACGAGCTCAAGGGCGTCATTGCGCACGAGACCGGCCATATCGCCGGCGGGCACCCGATCCGTTCGGGCGAACTGATGCGCGCGGGCATGCGGCCGATGCTGCTGACCATGGGCCTGGGCGTGCTGGCGATGTTCGCCGGCTCACCGGAAGCCGGCGCCCTGTTGCTGGCCAATTCCCAGTATTTCGGCACGCTCGGCGCCCTCGGCTACAGCCGGGAGCAGGAGGGCCGCGCCGATCAGGCGGCAATCGGGTTCCTGGAGAAGACCGGCCAGTCCGGTCGCGGCCTCGTCGAGTTCTTCGACCGCTTCCGCTACCAGGAGGTCTTCTCCGAAGATCGCCGCTTCCCGTATTTCCGCAGCCACCCGCTCTCGTCCCAGCGGATCGAGTTGCTGCGCACCCGCGTCGAGGCCCAGCCCAGCTATCTGGCCAAGGACTCGGCCGCCGAGATCCTCGATTTCGAGGTCATGCGGGCCAAGATCGACGGCTTCGTCAATCCGCAGGCGTCGCTGGTGAAATACAAGGAGACCGACACCTCCTATCCGTCGCGCTACGCCCGGGCGATCGCCTACTATCAGACCAAGGAACCCGACCGGGCGATCCGGCTCATCGACGGCATGCTCGCCGACCAGCCGCTCAACCCCTATCTGTGGGAACTGAAGGGCCAGATCCTGTTCGAGTTCGGCCGGGTGGCCGAGGCCGAGGCGCCGCAGCGCCGGTCCGTCGAACTGAAGCCGGACGCGCCGCTGCTGCGCATCAATCTGGGCCAGACCCTGATCAATCTCGGCGATCCGAAGAAACGCGACGAGGGTATCGCCGAACTCAAGCGGGTCACCCTGCTGGAGGACGACAATCCCGAAGCCTGGCGGTTGCTCGCCCTGGCCTACGAGGCGCGCGGCGACGACGGACTGGCCCGGCTTGCCACCGCCGAACAGTATTTCGCCGTCGGCGCCCTGGGCGAGTCGCGCAATTTCGCCATCCGCGCCCGCGAACTGTTCGATCGCCGAAGCGTGGAATGGCTGAGGGCCACCGACATCGTGATGGCCTCAAACCCGACCGACCAGGACCTGCGGGCCCTGTCCAGCGAAGGCTCGGCCGCGCCGCGTCGTTGACGTCGCCGCCCTCCGCTCCCCCTCGAAGACTGTCCGCCTCCGGAGTCCAGCATGCGTCCGTTGATCATCGCCGCCGCCGTCGCGACCCTGCTGTCAGCCTGCGGCCAGCCGCAGACGGCCGCCCAGGTCGACCCGGCTTTCGGCGCCAAGGTGCGCGCCTATCTGCTGGCCAATCCCGAGGTGCTGGTCGAGGTCAGCAACGCCCTGAAAATCAAACAGTCCCGCGAAGCCATCGGCGCCTACCGCCAGCAGCTCGAGCGCGACCCGCGCGACCACGTGCTGAACCCGTCGGGCAAGGTCACCGTCGTTGTGCTGTTTGACTACAACTGCGGCTACTGCAAGGTGATCGCCCCCGAAGTCCTCGAACTCGCCCGGACCCATCCCCAGGTGCGGTTCGTCTTCAAGGACATGGTGATCTTCGGCGATACCAGCGCCTTCGCCGCCGCCGCCACCGCGCTGGCGAAGTCGCCCGAGCAATACATCGCCCTGCACCGCGCCTTCATGGCGGCCAAGCCGCTCAACAACCAGGTCGCCGAGCGGATCATGACGGCGCAGGGCGTCGATCCGGCCGCCGCCCGCACCGAACAGGCCTCGTCTGAGCGCAAGCGCTACTTCCAGGACGTCCACGTCATCGCCAGCGGCCTGGGCATCGAAGGCACGCCGGCCTTCATCATCGGCGACACCCTGATCCCGGGCGCCGACCCTGACGCGCTCAAGGCGGCGATCGCCGCCGAGCTGCGCAAGAAGGGCTAGATCGCGCCCAGGCTCACGCCGTCGAGCGCTTCGCCGCTCCAGCCGGCGCGCGCCGAGGTCAGCGCCGCCGCGGCCTCGGTCGGCTTGCCCAGCGCCGTCTGGGCGCGGGCGACGACCAGCAGGCTCATCGGGTCCTTCGGCCATTTGGCCAGAACGGCGTTGGCCTCCGCCAGCGCGCCGGCGGGATCGCCCTTCGCCAGCAGGGCCGCCGCGACGCTGCGCCGGGCCGGGTACCACCAGGTCGGCGGGTCGCCGCCGTCGCCGAATACCTTCGCCTGGGTCTGCGCCGCCTTGCGATAGGCCGCGGCCGCGTCGCCGTAGCGGCCTTCCAGCATCGCCGCCCGGCCGAGCAGCGTCTGGCGCGCCACGGTCAGCATGGCCTTCACATAGGACGCCGAGCCCTTGTAAGCCGCCATCTCCTTGCCGGTGATCGTCATCGCCGCCGCCTCGGCGAGCACGCCCTTCGCGTCGCCCTTGCGCGCCAGCGCCTCGCCACGGCCATAGCGCCACATCGCCCGCACCAGCGGCGCGTCATCCCCGGGCCCGGTCATCGCCAGCACCTTGTCCGGGTCGCTGTATCGTCCCTCGGCGAACCAGCGGGACGCGGCGCTGGCCTGCATCCAGGCCGATGACTTCAGATCGTCGGTCTTGAGACCCGCGTACATGTCGGCGATCGTCAACGCCGCCTCGCTGTCGCCCGCCATCATCGCGCCGCCGAGCGCGAAACGGACGTTGTGGCCGAAGTACGGGACTTCCCAGTCGTCCTCGACGCCACCGACTGTCTTTATCCAGGCCTTGTCGACGGCGATGGCCGCGACGTTGACCCGTCCCGCCTCGCGATAGCGCCCGACGCGGTAGAAGGTGTGCGACGGCATGTGGATCAGGTGACTGGCGCCGGGGGCGAGCCCGCCCAGGGCGTCGGCGTAGCGCTCGGCCTTGCCCGCCTCGCCGATCCATTCGCTGGCGTGGATGTAGAAGTGGATCGCTCCGGTCTGGTTCGGATTGCGACCCAGCACAGTCTCCAGCAGGCCGGCGGCCACCTTCACCCGCCCGGTCTTGCCGGTGTCCATCAGCGCCTCGGCGGTCAGGACCTGAATCGCGTCGTCATCGGGATAGGCCGCCGACAGGATCATCATCGCGTCGGCATAGGCGCCGTCACCGCCGCTCTTCAGATAGCGCCGCACCATGGCTGCGATGAGCCGGCGCTCGCGCTCGGTGACATTGGTCGCCAACTGCTGCGCCCTGACTGCCAGGACGCCCGCAGCCGTCCGCTCTTCGGCCGAAATGCTGTAGTTGATCGTCGGCCCGGCCGCCATCGCCTGGCCCCAGACGCACATGGCGCAGGTCGGATCCAGCCGGGCGGCCTCGGCGAAGGCCGCCTTGGCCGGCTCATGGGCGAAGGCCTGGGCCAGCTGTATGCCGTAGCTGAACCACTTCTGCGCCTCGGGACTGGCCGTGGTGATGGTGAAGCCGCCATTGCCGAAGCCCGGCAGGAACTTCGGCGTCACGGGCGCGGTCGCCCCCGCCCCGCTCACCCCGCCCGTTTCACTGCAAAGGGTCGAGACCACCGCCGCGTCGAGCATCGCCTCGTCCGCGGTCCAGGACGGCTGCGCCAGACTGACGACAAACCCCGCGACCGCCACACCCGCAAACAAGCCAATACGCATCGACGTCCCCTGTGCTGCCCGGGAGGCTATCGGCGCGGTGAGACGAGGGCAATCGGATCACAGCGCGATCCCGGTTGTGTCGTTCGCCAATACCCTTATGGTTGTATTTCTCATTGACAGAACTACGGCTTGGCAGTATCCATGCGAGATGATGATTTCGAGTGGGATGACGCAAAAGCGCGCGCGAACGTCGCCCGTCATGATGTTTCGTTTGAGACCGCCAGAAAGGTGTTCAACGATCCATTCGCGCTCGACTGGCTTGATGACCGGGAGGACTACGGGGAGGCGCGGTATGTCACGCTGGGCATGGCGAGCCACCGGCTGCTCCATGTCGTCTTCACCATGAGAGATCACCGCATCCGCATCATAACGGCACGCGGCGCCGCACCCCAGGAGCGCAGGGCATACCATGAAGGAACAAGCTGAACCGTCCGGCCAGGACTGGACCCGTTTCGACGCGCGGACCGATGAAGAGCGGCTCGCCGCCGCCCTCGCCGACCCCGACGCACAGCCTCTGACAGAGGCTGACATGGCGCGGATGCCGCGGACTCCGCGCGCCAGCATCATCCGGCGCGCGTTTCGCCTGACCCAGGAGGAGTTCAGCGAGCGGTTCCGCATCCCGCTCGGCACCCTTCGTGACTGGGAACAGGGCCGCAAGGAGCCCGACGCCGCCGCCCGCGCCTACCTGATAGTCATCGCGCGCAACCCGACGGCCGTGGCCGAGGCGCTCAATCCGGTAGCCTGAATCTCCGCGACTTCAGATGAGGCCGGCAAGCGGTGAACTGGGATCGGCGTACATCCGCCGGCCCATACGGCCGGCCAGGTAAGCCTCGCGCCCGGCGATCACCGCATGCTTCATCGCCCGCGCCATGCGGATGGGGTCCTTCGCCTCGGCGATGGCGGTGTTCATCAGGATCCCGTCGCAGCCGAGCTCCATGCCGATGGCCGCGTCCGAGGCCGTGCCGACCCCGGCGTCGACCAGCACGGGCACCTTCGACTGCTCGACGATCAGCCGAATGTTGACCCGGTTCTGGATGCCCAGACCCGAGCCGATCGGCGCGCCCAGCGGCATGATGGCGGCCGCCCCGGCCTCCTCCAGCTTGCGGCAATAGACGATATCGTCGGTGCAGTAGACCATCACGTCGAAACCCTCTTTGACGAGCAGTTTCAACGCCTTCAGCGTCTCTTCCATGTCCGGATAGAGGGTCCTGGGGTCGCTCAGCACCTCGAGCTTGACCAGCGACCAGTCGCCGGCCTCACGCGCCAGCCGCAGCGTCCGCACCGCCTCCTCGCCGGTGAAACAGCCGGCCGTGTTGGGCAGGTAGGTGAACCGGTCGGGCCGCACATAGTCCATCAGCAGCGGCTGGCTGGGGTCGGATATGTTCACCCGCCGTACGGCCACCGTGACGATCTCGGCCCCGGCAGCCTCGGCCGCGGCGGCGTTGGTGGCGTAGTCCTTGTACTTCCCCGTGCCGACAATCAGGCGCGAGGTGAAGGTGCGGCCGGCGACGGTCCAGGTGTCGGCGGCGGGCGTGGCGAGCGTATCGGTCATGAGAGCGGTTTACGCCGTGCCGGAGCCGCCGAAAAGGACAGGCGAGCCCTCTGCACCGAATCTGCATGACAGCCGTTCGCCGCCTGCACCCCTTCCCCCGTTGACCCCGCGCACAGCGGGCGGAAGATGGCCCCATGACCCGTTCGATCCTGATCGTCGATGACGACCCCCACATCCGCCAGCTGCTGGCCTTCGCCCTGACCAAGGCGGGGCTGGAGGCGCGGGAGGCCGAGGACGGTGAGGCGGCGCTGGCCGCGGTGGCCGCCAATCCGCCCGACCTGGTGATTCTCGACATCAACATGCCGCGCCTGAACGGGCTGGAGGTCTGCCGCCGCCTGCGGGCCCAGGGCGACCTGCCGATCCTGTTCCTGTCCTCCCGCGACGACGAGATCGACCGGGTGCTGGGCATCGAGCTCGGCGCCGACGACTATGTTGTCAAGCCGTTCAGCCCGCGCGAGGTCACCGCCCGGGTGCAGGCCATCCTGCGCCGCGCCGGCGGCCGCGAAACGCCGCCGCCCGCAGACACGGCCGGCGCCATCGTGCGCGGCCGGCTGACCCTCAACACCGAAGGCTGGACCGCCCTGTGGGACGACCGCGAGGCCGCCCTCACCGTCACCGAGTTCGGCATCCTGCGCACCCTCGCCTCGACCCCGACCAAAGTGTTCAGCCGCGACGCCATCATCGACCGGCTGCACGGTCCGGGCTTCGCCATCACCGACCGGACCATCGACAGCCATGTGCGCAACCTGCGCGGCAAGTTCGCCGGGCTGGGCGGCCATGACGTGATCGAGACGCGCGCGGGAGTCGGCTACCGGCTTGGAGCCTGCGTCGGCCAGACCGCGTGATCACCCGCGCCAAGGCCCTGGCGAAGCGCTACTGGCCGCGGCTCAAGCTGCGGACGATCCTGCTGACGGTGCTGCTGACGGTGGCGGCCATGCCGGTCGCCGGGGCCGTGTTCCTGCGCGTCTACGAGAACACCCTGGTGCGCCAGACCGAGGTCGAGCTTGTGTCGCAGGGCGCGGCGCTGGCGGCTGCGGCGACGGCCCTCTGGCCCGGCGCGACGCCGCCGGCGATCCCGCTCAACAAGGCCTCGCCCGGCTACTACACGCCGGAACGCACGACCATCGACCTGAGCGCCTCGCGCGTGCTGCCGTCCCGGCCGGCGGCAAAGCGCAGCGCCACGCCGCCCGACCCCGCGGCCGTCGCGGTGCTGCCAGCCCTTCGCCCGGTGATCGACGAGACGACCCGCACGACCCTCGCCTCGGTGGTCGTCCTCGACCGCAACGGCGTCGTCGTCCACGGCCTGGGCCGCGGCGGCAGCCAGCGCGCCCTGCCGGAGGTTGCCGCCGCGCTCGAGGGCCGGACGCGAACGGTCCTGCGCCGCCAGTCGGACTACCGTCCGCGCTATTCCTTCGAATGGCTGAGCCGCGCCTCGGGCATCCGCCTGCATCACGCCCGGCCCATCGTCGTGAACGGCAAGGTCGCGGGCGTCCTGCTGCTGTCCCGCTCGCCGCGCGCGTTGTTCAGCGGCCTCTACGAGGATCGCGGCAAGTTTCTCATCGGCCTGGCCGGACTGATCCTGATCCTTGTCCTGCTCTCTGGCCTGGTCTCGCGCGGCATCACCCGCCCGATCGTCGCCCTCAGCCGCGCCTCGCGCGACGTCGCCGCCGGCCAGGGCGCGATCCCGGACACGCCCCAGACCGCCGCCATCGAGATCCGCCAGCTCTACGAGGACTTCCGCATGATGGCCGAGGCCATCGCCCGGCGCTCCCGCTACCTGCGCGACTTCGCCGCCGCCGTGAGCCACGAGTTCAAGACGCCGCTGGCCGGCATCGGCGGCGCGGTCGAGCTGCTGCAGGACCACGGCGGGGCGATGAGCGCCGAGGAGCGCGCGCGGTTCCTGGCCAACATCTCGGCCGACAACACCCGCCTCGCCCAGCTGGTCACCCGCCTGCTGGACCTGGCGCGGGCCGACATGGCCCGGCCCGGCGGGGACGTCTCGGCCGACGTCGCCGCGACCATCCACCGGGTCGCCGACGCCCAGGGCGGGAAGCTGCACATCGAAACCACCCTCGCCGCGCGGCTGCCGGCCGTTGCGGTGCCGGAAGAAGCCATCGAAACGGTCCTGACCGTCCTGCTGGAAAATGCCCGCCAGGCCGGTGCGACAAGGGCGCTGGTGACGGCCAGCCTCACTCCGGACGGCGTCTGCCTGGCCGTCGCCGACGACGGACCCGGCGTGGCCGAGGCGGACCGGGAACGCCTGTTCGAGCCCTTCTTCACCAGCCGCCGCGCGTCGGGCGGAACCGGGCTGGGCCTGCCGATCGCCCGCTCGCTGCTCGCCGCCAGCAGCGGCCGCATCTCGCTGACCTCGTCCGTCTCGGGCGCGCGGTTCGAGGTGATCCTGCCGCTGGCCGAGGACGGGGACTGACGTCTGCACCGTTCGTCCACGCGCTCTGCGCCAAACCCGGGGCCCGCGACCATAGCCGCCGCACAGACCTGATCCATGCTCTCCGGACTGCACGGGGAGAAGACGACCATGTCAGCAACGATGCACACCGACACCGGCTACGCCCTGGTCGTCCAGCCTGACCAGAACCGCTGGCTCTGGGCCCTGATGGATCTCGACGCCGTCGTCGCCGCCAGCGGAACGGCCGACAACAGGGACAGCGCCTGGAAGTGCGGTGCGGTGGCGGCGGCGACGTTCGCGGCCCTTCAGCGCCGCCGCCGCCGGTCCGTCTGAGCGACGGCCGGCCGATTGCACTGGCCGCGCGCCGCGTCAGGGCGCATGATCGGCCTTCACCGCGCCGTCCCCGGATCGTGGCGATCAGGAGCGCCGCGTGCCGCCGTCAGACAACCCCGAAGCCCCCAAGACACCGCCCAAGGGCCCGGGTTTCGGCTCGCGTCGAGGCAAGCGCTCGCTGAAACTGCTGAAGACCCTGCGCGGGGACGGCATCCTGCTGGCCGCCGACCGCAGCATGCCGGTGGGTTACCAGCTCGACCTCTACGCCGACGGCGACCGCACGGTCGGCAGCGGCTCGGTCGACGCCGACTTCACCGGCCTGGCCGAGGATCTTGAGGGCGGCGAGGCCCAACTCAAGCTGGAAGACGGATCGGTCATGGCCGTGACCCTCGAAACCGTCGAGGACGACGGCGCCGAGTTCCAGATCAAGCCTGAGTAGCAGCCGCCACCCACGGGGACATGGACTTCAGTACGTGTCCCCACCTGCCGAAAGGGACACGCACTGAAGTGCATGTCCCCGATCTCCGCCCCCAACGCACTGAAACTCCACACTTTCGCCCGCGATACGCTACAGCGCAGAACAATCTGCGCCTCACCCCTCGGGCCCGCGCCTATCCTCAAGCCATCCCCGCCGCACGGGGAGGGCGCCAGGCCAGCGACCTTGCGGCGGCGGGGAGGATGTTCGAGCGGACTGTCATCGGGACCGGCACTACCGCGCCGGCCCGCCCGCCGGGCCCGCGTCGGCTAAGCCTCAACAGGGCTGCCTACCGACGCTCCCGCCAAAACGGACATCGCGGAGCGTACCGGACTGCCGCAAGCCTGCCCTGCACCACCCTCTCGCATCCGGCGACAGCCGGGGCGCTCCGCACCACCTCCCCACCTTCAGCTGGAAGCAGCGTGAAGCGGCAAAGCCGTGCTCCGGGGACATGTACCGCAGGTACGTGTCCCCTAAACCTGGCCGCCTTGTTAGGGGACACGTACCAAAGGTACATGTCCCCGGGACGGAGCCGCCGTTGAAATCCGGAGAGGCCTACAGCCCGGCCAGGGCGCTGACGGTGACGTCGCCGACTTCGACCTTCACGCCAAGGAAGCGCATTTCGCCGCCGAGGAAGCTGATTTCCTCCATCGCGACGGACGGGCTGCGCTTCAGCAGGGCGGCGTCGCGGTGGGTCAGATGCAGGGTCAGGCCGGCCCGGTCGGCGCCCTTGTCGTCCGCGTCGGCGAGAATCGTGCGCAGGGCGATGATCGTATCCTGCTTGGGCAGGGGACGGGGTTGGCTGCTCATGGTCTTCGCCTTTCTCCCCCGCAGCGCCGCGAAGGACGGCGCACTGATCGGGCAGGACGGCGGATGGGCGAGTCGCCGGCAGGGCTCACAACGGAGCGTCCCGCACCCTAGCACAAAGGGTTCCATGACACGGGCACAAAAGAAAACGGGCCGGCGTGAGCCGACCCGTCATCAGTAACTGAATGAAGCTGAAAGCCTCAGTCGGCCGACGTCAGCTGGCCAGCGGACGTCTTGCCGCTGCGCTGGTCGCGCTCGAGCTCATAGTTGAGCTTCTGACCTTCATGGATGGAGCCGAGCGAGGAACGCTCAACCGCCGAGATGTGGACGAACACGTCGCCGCCGCCCGCGTCAGGCGCGATGAAGCCGAAGCCCTTGGTCGCGTTGAACCACTTAACAGTACCGGTAGCCATAGTTTGTAGCCTTGCAGACATAAATTTCAGCCCGCGAGATGCGGCTGCGTGATCAAATTCTCAGAGGTTTTGGAAGGCTACTTCAGATGTCCCAGAAGGGAATTCCGAAACGGCTGGCCGCGCCAGATCGAACTTCGATGGCAGGGACGTCTCACGAAAACGGGAGAGCGGCAAGGAAATATTTCCCGCTCTACTGAAACGCCCGTTCGAAAATCTTGCGAAACCGCCTAGCCCCCGCCGATAAACGTCACGATCTCGAAGCGGTCGCCGTCGTGGACGGGCGTGGCGGCATGCAGGCTGCGCGGGACGATTTCGAGGTTCCGCTCGACCGCCACCTTGCGGGTTTCGAGCCCCAGGGCGGCGACCAGCTCGGCGACATTGGCCACCGGCTCGAGCACCCGTTCCTCACCATTGATATGCACGCGCATGACGCTGCGCTTGTGACCCCGGCCCGGCGAAGATACAAGGGCCGCCGAAACGACGGCGGGGCCTGATGGCGAAACCGATCCATGTGCTGAGCGGACCCAACCTCAATCTTCTGGGGGTCCGCGAGCCCGAGATCTACGGACGAGAGACGCTGGCCGATATCCAGGCCCGCTGCGAAGCCCGGGCGAAGAGCCTCGGCTACTCGGTCGTGTTCCGGCAATCCAACCACGAGGGCGAACTGATCGACTGGGTCCAGCAGGCCCGGATCGAGGCGTCGGCGCTCGTGATCAACCCGGCGGGCTATGGTCACACTTCCGTGGCCCTGCTCGACGCGCTGAAGACTCTCGCTATACCGATCATCGAATGCCACCTGTCGAATCCGGCGGCGCGGGAGACGTTTCGCAGGAAGACCTATGTGTCGCTGGCGGCCACGGGAGTCGTGTCAGGCTTCGGCGGCAACAGCTATGAACTGGCGGTCGAGGCCGCCGCCGGCCTGATCGGCGCCCCCGGCGCCTCGGCCTGATCCGCAGACAAGGTAACGCTTCATGTCCAGTCCCAAGGCCGCCTCCGAGTCCGGCGATCCCCAGGCCATCGACACCCGCGTGGTGCGCAAGCTGGCCGACATCCTCAAGGATACCGGCCTGACCGAGATCGAGGTCGAGAGCGGCGGTCTGAAAATCCGCGTCGCCCGTGAGGTGACGGTCCAGCACATGGCTGCGCCGATGACCCACCAGGTCGCCGCCGCGCCGATGGCCGCCGCCCCGGCCCCCGTGGCCGCAGCGGCCCCCGCCGCCGAGGCCGCGCCGGCCGCCCCCACGCACAACGGCGAGACCATCAAGTCCCCGATGGTCGGCACCATCTATCTGCAGGCGACGCCCGGCTCCGACCCGTTCATCAAGGTCGGCCAGACCGTGACCCAGGGCCAGACGCTGCTGATCGTCGAAGCCATGAAGACCATGAACCCGATCCCGGCTCCGAAGGCCGGCAAGATCGTCGAGATCCTGGTGTCTGACGCCCAGCCCGTCGAGTTCGGCGAGCCGCTGGTCATCATCGAGTAGGCCAGAGCCGTGTTCGACAAGATCCTGATCGCCAACCGGGGCGAAATCGCCCTGCGGGTGCACCGCGCCTGCAAGGAAATGGGCATCGCCACCGTGGCGGTCCACTCCGAGGCCGACGCCAACGGCATGTGGGTGCGGCTGGCCGACGAGAGCGTCTGCATCGGCCCGGCCCCCGCGGCCAAGAGCTACCTGAACATCCCCTCGATCATCGCCGCCTGCGAGATCACCGGGGCCCAGGCGGTTCACCCCGGCTACGGCTTCCTGTCGGAGAACGCCCGCTTCGCCGAGATTGTCGGCGCACACGGCTTCACCTTCATCGGACCCAAGCCGGAACACATCCGGATGATGGGCGACAAGATCACCGCCAAACAGGCCGTCATGGCCGCCGGCATCCCGGTCGTGCCGGGCTCCGAGGGCGCGCTGACCACCGAGGAACAGGCCTTCGAGGCCGCCGACAAGATCGGCTTCCCGGTCCTGATCAAGGCCGCCGCCGGCGGCGGCGGTCGCGGCATGAAGGTCGCAGAGACCCGCGAGGACCTGTCCGAAGCGTTCGCCACCGCCCAGAGCGAGGCCCGCGCGGCCTTCGGCGACGACGCGGTCTACATGGAGCGCTATCTCCAGACCCCGCGCCATATCGAGCTTCAGGTCATCGCCGACAGTTTCGGCAACGTGGTGCACCTGGGCGAGCGCGACTGCTCGCTGCAGCGCCGCCACCAGAAGGTGCTCGAAGAAGCCCCCTCCCCGGCCCTCAGCGCCGCCGAGCGCGTCGCCATCGGCAAGGTGGTCGTCGATGCGATCCGCGCCATCGGCTACCTCGGCGTCGGCACGATCGAGTTCCTCTGGGAAAAGGGCGAGTTCTTCTTCATCGAGATGAACACCCGCCTGCAGGTCGAACACCCGGTCACCGAGGCGATCACCGGCATCGACCTGGTGCGCGAGCAGATCCGCATCGCCGCCGGCCTTCCGCTCAGCTTCACCCAGGACGACGTCGTGTTCGAGGGCCATGCCATCGAATGCCGGATCAACGCCGAGAACGCGCGCACCTTCGCGCCGTCGCCCGGCAAGATCGTCGACTTCCACGCCCCCGGCGGCCTCGGCGTACGGCTCGATAGCGCCCTCTATTCCGGCTATTCGATCCCGCCCTACTACGACAGCCTGATCGGCAAGCTGATCGTCCACGGTCGCGACCGGGCCGAGTGCATCGCCCGCACCCAGCGCTGCCTTGGCGAAATGGTCGTCAGCGGCGTGGAGACCACCATCCCGCTGTTCCAGGACCTTCTGCAGCAGGAAGACATCCGCAACGGCGACTACAACATCCACTGGCTCGAGCAGTGGATCAAAGCCCAGGGATAGTGCTCCTCCCTCCCCTTTATGGGGAGGGACAGGCCGCGTAGCGGCCAGGGTGGGGAACCAGGACGCCAATCCTGAAAGATTGATGCCATGCGGCGCCATTCCCCACCCGGTCCGGCTATGCCGAACCACCCTCCCCATAAAGGGGAGGGAAACACGACGCCCTACTCTGCTACCATTTCCCCATGCCGCACGACGCTTTCGACATTGAGGAACTGGTCGCCTGCTATCGCCGGGGCGTGTTTCCGATGGCCGACGCCCGCGAGGATGACCGGGTCTTCCTGATCGATCCGCAACGGCGCGGCGTCATCCCGCTCAACGGCTTCCATGTGGCCGCCCGCCTCGCCCGGACGGTGCGCGCCGGCCGGTTCAGCGTCAGCGTCGACACCGACTTCAGCGGCACGGTCGAGGCCTGCGCGATGGCCAGGCCCGGCCGGCCGGAGACCTGGATCAACCGGCCGATCCAGTCCCTCTACGAGCGCCTGCACCGCAGCGGCCGCGCCCACAGCGTCGAGTGCCGGCTGGACGGGGTTCTGGTCGGCGGCCTCTACGGCGTGTCGCTGGGCGGGGCCTTTTTCGGCGAGAGCATGTTCAGCACCGCCCGCGACGCCAGCAAGGTGGCGCTCGTGCATCTGGTCGGACGGCTGATCGTCGGCGGCTACCGGCTTCTGGACGCGCAGTTCATGACCGACCATCTGGCGCAGTTCGGCGCGAGGGAGATGTCGCGGACGGCCTATCGCCGGCTGCTGGCGGAGGCGCTCGAGGCGCCGGCCGACTTCTACCGCTTCGCGGAGTCCGGCGCGGACGCCCTGCAGGCGATCAGCCAGGCGTCATAGACCGGGTGCTGCAGGGGGTTGAGCCCCGGCGATGAAGCGAACATCCAGCCCCGGAACACCTGCCTGGGCGGCGGCGGTGCGCGGCCTGTCAGGGACTTGGGCTGTGAGTCGATGGTCAGGTAGACCGCCGAGTCCGGCGTGGCCTCGTCCGGCGCGCTGGTTTCACAGGCGCGGACGGTGAAGACCAGGGTCTTGTAGCGGATCGGCTGGCCGATCGGCGCCTCGAAGCGCAGCGTCTCGGCGGTGACCTTGTCGATCGCCTGGATGATCGCGGCGCCGGAGCGGCTGCGGCGGGTCGGCTCGGCCGGCTTCTCGATCGCGGCGGCCTTGGGCTTGGTCGCGCTGGTGACGGGCTTTTCAGCCGCGGTCGGGGCGGGCTGCGCCGGTGGCGGCGGGGCCGCGACGGGCGCGGGCGGGGCTTCTTCGGCTTCAGGCGTCGCCGGACCCGGCGCGACCGCCGGGGCGCCAGGCGCGGGCGTCTGCTGCGCCTGAACGAGCCCGGCCGCGCCCACGAGGGCGACCGCCGCCAGCAAAGAGAGCTTCAGCCTCATCAGTGGCTACTCGGGGTTCCAGGGCAGGTAGTCGCCGGTGGCCTTGTCGCGTTCGCCGCCCTGGGCGATGGAGCCCTTGGGCCGCCAGGCGTGGACGGTGCCGGTCAGGTTCGGACGGTGATCCTTTTCCCAGGCGCGACGCGGCAGCGGATGGGTCGTGGGCGGCTCGTCGAAGGTATAGCGCAGCCAGCCGTGCCAGTCGGGCGTGACCTTCGAGGCCTCGGCGTAGCCGTTGTAGATCACCCAGCGGCGCTTGCGGTCGTCGTAGCTGTCGCGGTTGTCCCGGGCCTCGTAGTAGCGGTTGCCCAGTTCGTCCTGGCCGATGAACACGCCGCGCCGGCCGATGTGGAACTTCTGGCCGATCGTGGCGCCGTTCCACCAGGTGAAGATTGCTTTGAGCACGCGAAAATCCGCTGAAGACAAGGTCTTGAGGTCGCCGGGACCATAGCCGCGCCGCCCTTCGCCGTCCAGCGCCGCCGGTCGCGCCCGCAACGCAACATCTTGTGGATGGGCGCCATGTCACACGCCATATCTATTGCCCGTGACCCGGCCGGACTTTAGCCTTGCGCGCAGGTGCGTGGGAGAGTCGGTTCGATGCGTTTCACCAGGCGGTTGGCGAGGGCCGCCCAGCCGGATGTCGAGCTCCGCACGGTGGAGACCGCCGACTCCCTGACCGGCGTCCTGGCGCCGCGCGGCTGGACCGACGCGCGGGTCGAGGCCTGGCTCGACTGGGCCGAAACAGTGGCCCCCTTCACATGCGCCGGCGACGCTGATGGCGCGGCCCTGCTGGCCGGCGGTCCGGCGCGGTTCGCCGCCCAGCTCGCGGCCAGGGCCGCCGCCGAGAAGATTCTCGAGCGCCGCCCGGACGTGCTGGCGTTTGAGGCCGAACTCACGGCCGTGATGGCGTCCGGCGCCGTCGCGTTCGGCCGGAGCGCCCAGGCGTTCCAGGCCGGGCCGGCGCTCACCGTCGCCGATCCTGCCTTCCGCTTGGTCGCCGACCGGTTCGCCTCAGACTGTCTGGGCCGATCGCTGGCCGGACAGGCCGCGACGACCCTGGCCGCGCGGCTCAACGAGGTCTCCGACGCCGTGCGACGGTGCGAGGGCGACGCCGCCGCCTGCGCCGATCCGGCCGGCAACCCCGCCCTCGCCCGCACCGCGCACCGCGCCCGACTGGCCGGCGCCGACGACGCGGCGATCGCCGACGCCATCGCCCTGGGCCTCGCCGGCGAGGATTCCGGGTCCGTGCGGGTCGAGACGCCGCCGCAACCCCTGCTGCTGGCCATTGCCTCGGCGGAGTCTGTCGATCCCGCGGCGACGCTGGCTTGGCGCACCGGGCAGGTGGTGCTCGCCCGCGACGTCGCAACGGCGGAGGCGCTCCGCAATGGGGCGGCGGGCCCGCACGCGGCGGTCAACGCCTTCCTGCTGGCGGACGCAGACGACCTGACCGCCGCCGTTCGCGTCGCGGGGCTGGCGCTGAAGCTCTCCACGGGCGATGGCGAGACCCCGCGCCTGACCCTGGCCGGCGTGGCTGAACGCCTGATGGCCGCCGGACTGGCCTGGTCCTCGCCGGATGCAAGGGCCCAGGCCGCCGCCGTCTGGTCGACCGTCGCCGCCGCCGCCCGGACCCTCGACGCCGAGACGCCCGGCCTGCCCGCGCTGCTCATCGCGCCGTTTGACGACCCCGACCTGTCGCTGAAGCTCGGCGGCGTCAGCCTCGGCGCAGCGCCTTGCGGCGGCGTCGTGGTCCATGCCGAGACCGCCGACGGCGAGATCGTGCCGGTGCTGTCAGAGGCGGCCCTGCGCGGCCTGACAACGCTGGGCGCCGATCTGGACGCCGCGCGACGGCATGCGCTCGGCGCGGGCAATCTCGAAGACGCCCCGGGGATCGGCCACGCGGACCTCCATGCCCTCGGCCTGACCGATCACGAGATCACCGCCGCCGAGAGCCGCCTGGCCTTCGTCCGCACCCTGCCCCAGGCCTTCACCCCGGCCGTGATCGGCGCCGGCTTCGTCTGCGACGTCCTGGGCGCCCCGGCCGAAGCGCTGGAAGACCCGGCCTTCGACACTCTTGCCTTCGCGGGCTTTGACGCCGTGCAGATCGCCGCCGCCGAACGCCATGCGCTGGGCGCCGGCGGGCTGGCGGACCATGACGCGCTAGGGGCCGACCAACGGGCGATCTTCGCAGCCCCCTCGCTGTCGGACCGCCTGGCGATGACTGCCGCCGTCGAGGCTGTCGCGGACGCGGCCGGGATCACCACGCTCGCCCTGCCGTTCGACGCCGGCCTGGCGGAGGCCCGCGCGGCGCTCGCTGAAGCCCTGGCCGCCGGCGTCGGCGCCGTGCGCCTCCAGCGCGCCGCAGCCCCGCTCGACTTCGCACTCGCCCTGCCCGAACCCGAGGCGCCCAAGGCCGCCCGGCCCGAGACGATCATCGAGGAGCGGGTCGTCGAACGCCGCGTGGAAGTCGAGGTCGAGCGCGCCCGCCGCAAGCTGCCCGACCGCCGCAAGGGCTACATCCAGAAGGCGGCCGTCGGCGGCCACAAGGTCTATCTGCACACCGGCGAGTACGACGACGGCGAGCTCGGCGAGATCTTCATCGACATGCACAAGGAAGGCGCGGCCTTCCGCAGCCTGATGAACAACTTCGCCATCTCGATCTCGATCGGCCTGCAATATGGCGTGCCGCTCGACGAGTTCGTCGACGCCTTCGTCTTCACCCGGTTCGAGCCCGCCGGGCCGGTAACGGGCAACGACTCGGTCAAGTCGGCCACCTCGATCCTCGACTATGTGTTCCGCGAACTGGGCGTCAGCTATCTGGGCCGCGACGACCTGGCCAACGCCGACGGCGAGGCGCTCAACGCCGATGGCCTGGGCCGCGGCAAGGCCGACGACGACGCGCTCGGCTTCCAGGAGGAGCCCCAGCCGGCGTCGAAGTTCATCTCGAAGGGCTTCGCGCGCGGCTCGGCGCCGGACAACCTGGTCTTCCTGCCGTTCGGCGGCCGCAAGGGCGAGCTCTCCGACGAACTCCAGCAACGCGCCGCCGCCGTCTGCCCCGCCTGCGGGGACCTGGCGGTCATCGGCGGCGTCTGCGGCGCGTGCGGCGCGAGTTAGGGAGCAGGGAGTAGGGAGTAGGGAGTAGTTCGGCCTTTGCACGCCGCCAGCGCCGCGCCTCCTCCTGGCTACTCCCTACTCCCTACGCCCTACTCCCTTCATCGGTTCAACTGGTCTTAAGCTTGCAGCGTTAAGGGTGAATCCGGACCCTCGCAGAGAAGCCGTGCCGTCATGAGACCCTTTGCCGCCCTTGGCCTGCTGGCCCTTGTCGTCGCCGCCCCGGCCCTCGCCCAGGACGCCGGCCAGATCGCCCGCGTCCAGCGCGGCGAGAGCTGCCCCCGCTGCAACCTGTTCCAGGCCGATCTGTCGAACCGCAGCCTCAAGGGCCTGAACCTGTCCGGCTCGCGCCTGCGCCAGGCGGACCTCAGCCTGGCCATCATGAACCGCACCAGCTTCGCCGGCGCCGATCTGCGCGACGTGAACGCCTATGGCGGCGTGTTCTCAAGCGTGAGCTTCACGCGGGCCAATCTGACCAACGCCACCTTCGTCGGCGCCTACCTCCAGGGCGCGAACTTCGCCGGCGCGACCCTGACCGGCGTGAACTTCTCCGGCGCCGAAATGAGCCGGGCCCGGGGCCTGACCCAGCGCCAGCTGAGCGGCGCCTGTGGCGACCCGGCGACGACCCTTCCGGCCGGACTTCGCATACCGGCGTGTCGTTAAACCCAAGTCATTACCGCGATTTAAGTGGCCTTCCTCGTCACGGCGCGGCAAACCCGATAGCGAACAGGCTCCTCCGAGCCGCAAGCCCCGACGGTCCATGACCCGTTTCGCGATCGCCTTCTCCAGCCTGATCCTGGCCAGCCTCGCGCTGGTGGGACAGGCCAACGCCATGGTCGATGACCGTGACGTGGCGCGGCTGGTCTCCTTTGGCGGCAGCTGCGGCAAATGCGATCTCTCCGGCCGTCGCCTGACCGGGGCCCGGTTCGCCGGCGCCAGCTTCGCCGACGCCCGGTTCGACGGAGCCGACCTGCGCGGCGCGACCTTCATCGGTTCCAGCTTCCAGCGGGCGCGGCTGAACAATGCCGACCTGCGGGGCGCGACCATGTCCGGCAGCGATTTCGCCGGCGCGGACTTCACCGGCGCCCGGCTCGACGGGCTGGAGGCGCCCGCCGCCAACTTCATGCGGGCCAACTTCACCGGCGCGACGCTCACCGGCGCTGAGCTGCCGAGCGTCAATCTGATGTTCGCCAACCTGACCACGGCTCGCTTCGACGGCGCCGAACTGCCGCGCGCCAAGCTGCTGCATGTGAAGGGCGAGCGCGCCAATTTCACCAACGCCGAGCTCGACGGGGCGGTGATCACCGCCTCCCGCTTCGACCGGGCCTCGTTCCGCGGCGCCTCGCTCGACCGCGCGGTGCTGACCGGGTCGGTGTTTGACGGCGCGGATTTCAGAGGGGCGAGCCTGGACGGCGCGATCCTCAACGACGCCAACCTCGGCGGCGCGCGCGGGCTCAGCCAGAACCAGCTCGACGAGGCCTGCGGCGACGAGCGGACGAAGCTGCCGGCCGGCCTGAAGGTCAGATCCTGCCGCCGGTCGATCCTCGTGCGGCCGCCGCACCCGCCCGCACCCCCGGCGCCGCCCGCGCCGCCCGCGGCCGCGGCCCGCGCCGCTGACGCCG
>JAIOXZ010000014.1 GCA_021741355.1 Caulobacter sp. | reverse complement strand
GCTCCAGCGCCGCGCTTCCGCCCCGCCGACCAGCACCGACCTCGCCAAAGCCAAGCTGACCCGTGCCCTTCACCGACATCAACGACCCTCCGCCTCAACAGACAGAGAATCACGATCAGCGAATTACGCAACGGTCCCTGAAGGGGAGGGAAACGGATCCTACCCCTGGGCTCCGTCCCGCATCCGCCGCCGACCGCCCAGCGCTTCCGGCCTGTTCAGCTCCTTGCGGAACTCATCGCGGCGCTCGTGGATCGAGGCGATGACCAGTCCCATCGGCACCCCGATATCCACGAGGGCCGCCTCGGACAGCTGCAGCGAGGCCTCAATGGTCTCCGGCACGGCGTCGGTGGCGCCCAGTTCGTACAGCCGCTTGGCGTGACGCGCGTCGCGGGCTCGCACGACAATGGTCAGGTCCGCCCGCAACTCGCGGGCCGTGGCGACGACGACCTCATTGCCCTCGGGATTGTCCATCGTGACGATCAGCGCCCGCGCCGTGTCGAGTCCGCAACGCCGCAGGAACTCCGCCCGCGAGGCGTCGCCATAGAAGATCGCCGCCCCGGTCCGCCGCGCGGTTTCGACCAGCCTGGGATCCCGTTCGGCCGCGACCCAGGGAATGTTGTGCCGCCCCAGCATGTCGCCGACCAGTCGCCCGACCCGGCCGTAGCCGACCACCAGAACGGCCGCTTCGCCCTCGACCATCGCTATCGGATCGACCGGGGTGTTGGCGGCGGGATTGGCGCCCGGCCGTCCGCCCAGTTTCGCGCCCAGCGCCGCCAGCACCGGAATGCAGAACATCGTCAGGGTCGAAGCCACAAGCACCGTCCGGCCGATCTCGCGCTGGACGAT
The DNA here is from genome assembly GCA_021741355.1 of Caulobacter sp. Taxonomy (GTDB): domain Bacteria; phylum Pseudomonadota; class Alphaproteobacteria; order Caulobacterales; family Caulobacteraceae; genus Caulobacter. Next base: position 96,403 of record JAIOXZ010000014.1, on the reverse strand, counting down.
CCCGTTGCTCATGGCGGTTTCGAGAATGACGAAGGCGAACTCGCCGCCCGCCGCCAGCAGCATCGCTGATTCCAGCGCCTTGCGCGGCTTCAGCCCGAACATCAGGCCCAGCACAAAGACGACGCCGCCGATCAGCAGCAGTGCGCCGAGAGCCATGCCGAGGATCTCGGCCGGTTTCTGCACCAGCAGCGACAGGTCCAGCCCGATGCCGATGGACACGAAGAACAAGCCCAGCAGCAGGCCCTTGAACGGCTCGATGGTCACCTCGACCTCGTGCCGGTACTCGGTCTCGGCCAGCAGCAGCCCCGCGATGAAGGCGCCGAGCGCCATGGACAGGCCCGTCAACGCCGCCACCAGGCCCGCGCCGATCACGATCAGCAGCGAGGCGGCCATGAACAGCTCCTCGCTCTTGGCCCTGGCCACCGAGCGCATCATCGGCCGCAGCAGCAGGCGGCCGAACACCACCAGCGCGACGATGCCGACCGCCGCCGGCGCGAAGGTCAGCAGCATCTTCGGCGAGAACAGGTCGCCGCCGCCCCGGCTGCCGATGATCGTCAGGGTGATCAGGATCGGCGCGACGGCCAGATCCTGGAACAGCAGCACCGAGAAGGTCGCCCGCCCGGCTTGGCTGTGCTGGCGTTTGCTCTCCGCCAGCAGCGGCATGACGATCGCCGTCGACGACAGCGCCAGCGCCGCGCCGATCGCCACCGCCGCCTGCAGCGGCTGGCCGAACCACACCGCCACTGTTGCGATGGCCGCCGAACAGACCGCCACCTGGAGTGCGCCCATGCCGAACACGAACTTGCGCATCAGGCGCAGCCGCTCCCAGCTGAGCTCGAGTCCGATCATGAACAGGAGGAAGACGACCCCGAACTCGGCCAGCTGCGCGACGTCCTGGGGACTTTCGATCGTCACCGCCGCCAGCCAGGGGATCCTCTCCGCCAGAGCGCCGAGGCCATAGGGGCCGAGCAGGACGCCGGCGCCCAGGAATCCAAGGATCGGACTGATCCGCCACCGCCGGAACAGGGGCACGACCACGCCCGCCGTCGCCAGAAACAGGACGACGTCCTTGTATTCGCCTGGAGAGACTTCCGCCGCCATGCCGCCTCCAGGATGCTGAAGGCTCAATATGGGGCGCTTTGGCCGGCTTGCGGAACCCCGGACGCGCGAATAAGCGGCTCTTATGGCCGATTACGTTCCTGACGGCGCACCGGCGGCGAGCCCGCTCTATCAGACCATCTGGCGCTGGCATTTCTATGCGGGCCTGATCTGCCTGCCGTTCTTCATCCTGCTGGCGACGACCGGCGCGATCTACCTCTTCCGCGACGAGCTCAGCCTGATCCTGGAAAGGAAGCTTCTGGTCGTGGACGCGGGCCATACCCTGACGCTCGCGCCGGACGCGCTGATCGCCAGGGCGGTTGACGCCGTCCCCGGCCAGCCGGTCCGGTTCGAGCCGCCGGCCGCCGGCGGGCGGTCTGTCCAGGTCGGGGTCATGGACGGCGCCGAGCAGGTCACCGACGTCTTCCTCGATCCGGCGACCGGCCGGGTGCTGGGCGCCGTGGCGCACGACAGGCGCCTGATGACCACGGTCAGCAATATCCATAGCCTGATCCTGTTCGGGGCGGCGCCGAACCGGCTTGTCGAGGTGGTCGCGGGCTGGGCCATGCTGCTGGTGGCCTCGGGCGTGTTTCTCTGGTGGCCGCGAGGCCGGAAGGGCGGCGTGGTCACCGTGCGGGCGACGCCGGCGAGACGGCTCTGGTGGCGCGACGTCCACGCCGTGACCGGCGTCTTCGTTGCGTCCGTCCTGCTGTTCCTCGCCGTGACGGGCATGCCCTGGACCGGATTCTGGGGGGAGCGCCTCGGGCTGATGGCCGACGCCAGGGGCCTTGGCATGCCGGCCGGGGTTTCTCCGGCCGCCTTCTCGTCGGAGGCGCTCGGGGCGACCGTTCCGGGATCCTGGACCATGGACAAGTCCGCCGCGCCCGCTTCGACCGGGACCGGCCCCGCACCGCTGACGGTCAGCGCCATAGTCGGCCACGCCCGGGCGCTGGGCATGCCGCCGGGCTATGTCATTCGCCTGCCGACCGATCCGACCGGCGTCTATACCCTGCAGATCTCGCCGAAGGCGGCCACCGGCCAGCGTGTCATCCATCTGGACCAGTACAGCGGCAAGGTGTTGGCCGACGTGCGCTTCGCCGACTACGGGCCGGTCTCGAAGGGGGTCGAATGGGCCGTCGCCGTCCACATGGGCGGGCAGTACGGACGCGCCAACCAGCTGATCCTGCTCGCCGGCTGCCTGGGCATCATCACGCTCAGCGTCACCAGCGCGACGATGTGGTGGAAGCGACGCCCGCGTGGACGACTGGCGGCGCCGCCCGCGCCGCAGCGAACCCGAACAATATCGGCGTTCGCCGCCTTCGCCCTGGGGCTCGGCCTGCTGTTTCCTCTGCTCGGCCTGTCAATTCTGGCAGCCTTTGTCCTGGATCGCCTTGCACCCGCCGCATTGAAGCTCAAATACCAGTTCTGACACCAACGCCTCCGGATTGCCGCCCATGAAACCTCTCGTTTTCGCCACCGCCCTCCTGCTCGCCGCCTCGCCCGTGCTGGCGGCCAGTACGACCCTTCAGGTCAGCAAGGCTTGGGCCCGTCCCGCGCCGCAGGGCGGCAACGGCGCCGGCTATGCGGTGATTTCCAACAGCGGAACGGCCGCGGACAAGTTGACAGCCGCCTCCAGTCCGGTCGCCGCGCGGATCGAGATCCATGAGTCGATGGTCATGAACGGCCAGGCGATGATGCACCCCCGCCCCGGCGGCCTGGCGGTGCCCGCCGGCGGGACGGCCGTGCTCAGGCCGGGTGGCTTCCATCTGATGTTGATGGGCCTGAAGCAACCGCTGAAGACCGGTGAACAGTTTCCCGTCACCCTGACCTTCAAGAAGGCCGGAAAACAGACCATCGACTTCATCGTTCAGCAGACCCCGCCGGCGGGCTGACCCGACCTCGCTGTTTGACGCCGGGTCACGCGTTGACAGGCCCTGCCTGAACGCCGCTAAGGTATCCCGCCGTCCCGTCAGAGGACGCTTACGGGAGAGCGCGCATGTCCGGCTGGAACTTCGCCGACGTCTGGGAAGAAATCGCCGCCGCGGCGCCGGACCGGCCGGCCCAGATCCGCGGATCGCGCGTGATCAGCTGGCGTGACTTCGACCGCCGGGCCAACGCCCTGGCCGCCCACATGCTGGCGGCCGGGGTCAGCCGGCAGGGCAAGGTCGCGGCCTACCTCTACAATTCGCCGGAGTATCTCGAGACCTACTTCGCGGCCTTCAAGGCGGCGCTGGCGCCGGTCAACACCAACTACCGGTACGAGACCGACGAGCTCTACTACCTGTTCGACAACGCCGACGCCGAGGTCATCGTCTTCCATGCCGGCTTCGGCCCCAAGCTGGAGGCCCTTCGCGATCGTCTGACCAAGGTGAAGTGCTGGATCGCGGTGGCCGACGACGGCGCGCCGATCCCGGCTTGGGCGACGGAGTACGAGAGCATCGCCGCCGCGGGCGCCGACAAGGTGGTCGCGCCCTGGGGCCGCTCGGGCGACGATCTGCTGCTGCTCTACACCGGCGGCACCACGGGCATGCCCAAGGGCGTGATGTGGCGTCAGGACGACCTGTTCCAGGTGCTGGGCGCCGGCGGCAACGCCCTGGCCCTGATCCCGCCGCTGGAGACCCCGCACGAGGCGGGCGTTCGCGTCCGCACCGGCCGGGCCGGCGACCTGCACCTCCCGCCGCCGACCAGCCTGATCGCCGCCTGCCCGCTGATGCACGGCACGGCCCAGTTCGGCAGTTTCGGCGCCCTCACCGGCGGCGGCTGCATCATCACCCTGCCCTCGCAGCGGTTCGATTCCGTCGAGCTGTTCGACGAGGTTCACCGGCTGCGCGCCAACAGCATCTCCATCGTCGGCCTGGCCTTCGCCGCCCCGATGCTCGAGGTGCTGGACGCCAATCCCGGCCGCTGGGACCTTTCCTGCATCACCCGCATCGGCTCCTCCGGTACGGTCTGGAGCCATGACAACAAGCAGGCGCTGCTGAAGCACCTGCCGCCGGGCGCGATGCTGATGGACAGCCTCGGCTCGTCGGAAGCCGTCGGGCTCGGCGGCTCGACCTCGGTCGCCGGGGCGGAGGCGACCACGGCCCAGTTCCTGGTCGGCCCCAATGCGGCGGTGTTCAAGGAAGACGGGACCCGCGTCGAGCCGGGCAGCGGCGAGCGCGGCCTGGTGGCCGTCGGCGGCTTCATTCCGACCGGCTACTACAAGGACCCGGAAAAGTCGGCCAAGACCTTCCAGGTCTTCGAGGACCGGCGCTGGTCGGTGCCCGGCGACTTCGCCGAGGTCAACGAGGACGGCACGATCAAGCTGCTCGGCCGCGGCTCGCAGGTGATCAACACCGGCGGCGAGAAGGTCTTCCCCGAGGAGGTCGAGGAGGCGCTCAAGACCCACGCCGCCGTGCGCGACGCGGTCGTCGTCGGCGTGCCGGACAAGCGGTTCGGCGAGCGTATCTGCGCGGTTGTCGACACCACCGGCTCCGACGCCGTCCCGAGCCTGGCCGAACTGGCCGCCCACGTCCGCGGCCGGCTCGCCGACTACAAGGCCCCCCGCGAACTGGTGCTGGCCCCCGTCGTCCGCGCCCCCAACGGCAAGGTCGACTACAAGGCCGTGCGGATTCAGGCCCTCGCGGCGCTGGGCGTGACGGCCGGGTAGCCCGCGCGGGGACATGTACTTCAGTACGTGTCCCCATCCGCTGCAAGGGACACGCACTGAAGTGCATGTCCCTGATCTCCACGCCCAACCCTCTGAATTCCCACAGATCCATGCGCGATACACCACGGCGCAGAACATTCCGCGCCTCACCCCCGCAGCCCGCGCCTATCCTCAAGCCATCCCCGCCGCACGGGGAGGGCGCAAAGGCCTTGCGACCTTGCGGCGACGGGGAGGATGTTCGAGCGGACGCTCATCGGGACTTCCAGCAACAGGGAAGCCCGCCCGCCGGGCCCGCGTCGGCTAAGCAATAATACCGCTGCCTACCGACGCTCCCGCAAAACGGACATCGCGGAGCGTACCGCACTGCCGCAAGCCTGCCCTGCACCACCCTCTCGCACCCGGCGACAGCCGGGCCGCTCCGCGCCACCTCCCCACCTTCAGCTGGAACCAGCCTGAAGCGGCAAAGCCGTGCCTGGCGCCGGGGACATGTACCGCAGGTACGTGTCCCCGTCCGCAAACCCCCTTGACCATATTTCGCTATTTAGCTAAATATCTTTCATGAACAGGGTTTTCAAAGCGCTGGCCGATCCGACCCGCCGCCGGGTGCTGGAGTTGCTCCGCCAGCGACCGATGACGGCAGGTGAGCTCAGCGAGCAGTTCGCGGTCTCGAAGCCGACCATGTCGGCCCATTTCGCCGTCCTGCGCGAGGCCGACCTCATCGACGCCAGCAAGCAGGGCGTCACCATCACCTACCGGCTGAAGTTGTCCGTGCTCGAGGACGCGCTGCTGGGATTTTCGCAAATCTTCGGGATCGGCGTCGGCGCCTCGCCCGCGACCGGACCGGTTTCCACTTCAGAAGAAGGAAAGACGTCATGATCTCCAGACGACTGGTTTCCGCCATGGCGCTCGGGGCGCTCATTCTCGGTGTCGCCGCCGCGCTGCGATATGCCGAGGGCGCCGGTATGCTCGACGCCGATAGCGCGCGCCGGACGATGCAGGTGCTGATTGGCCTCGGCCTGGCGGCCTATGCCAACCTCATGCCCAAACAGATGAGCGGTGCGAGCGCCTCGCCTCTGGCGGTGGCTCGTACCCAATCGGCCCTGCGGTTCGGCGGCTGGTCGCTGACGCTCGCCGGACTGGTCTACGCCGGCCTTTGGGCCTTCGCCCCCCTCGCTTTCGCCGACAACGCCTCGATGATCGTGGTGGCCGCCGCGACCCTGCTGACCCTCGGCTACACCGTCTGGACCGTCGTCAGCTGCCGCGCCGCGCCCAGGCCCCCAGCCGTTTGACGGAGCCCCGGCGACGGCCTGGCGGTTCGCGAAACGGCCAGGCCCCGCGCCTTACATGACTCTTTTGTAAGAGGCGCGGATCGTCGCAATGTGCATGGTCCGGTTCAATCCTTTCAACCGGAAACGCCCTGTCATGAAACGCGTCCTGCTTTCCGCCGCCGCCGCGCTGGCCCTCGCCGCCGCCGTCGGAGGCCCTATCGCCTACGCCCGCGCCTTCCCCGCGCCGATCACCGAGGCGCAGATCGCCAAGGCCTCCCGTATGGGCCCCTGGGGCTTCGACATGTCGGGCATGAACCGCGCGGTCAAGCCAGGCGATGACTTCGTCGGCTTCTCGTCGGGCTCCTACCTGGCCACCCTCGACATTCCGCCTGACCGCACCAACTGGAACTCGTTCGCCGTCCTGCGCGAACTGTCCGACGCCCGCGTCAAGGCGGTGATCGAGCGCTCGGCGGCGACAGCGAACGCGTCCGGCGAGGCCCAGCAGATCGGCGGCCTCTACAACAGCTTCATGGACGAGGCGGCGGTCGAGGCGCTGGACGCCAAGCCGCTGGCCGGCGAGCTGGCCGCGATCCGCAAGGCGATCAGCCGTGACGACATCGCCCGCCTGATGGGCGTCACCAGCGCCGGGTTCGGCAGCAGCTTCTTCGCCGCCTACGTCAGCCAGGACGCCAAGGCGCCCGACACCAACGTCACCTACATGACCCAGGCGGGCCTGGGCATGCCCAACCGCGACTACTATCTCGACGCCAAGTTCGCCGAGAAGAAGACCGTCTACCAGGCCTATGCCGCGAAGCTGCTGAAGATGGCCGGCTGGGCCAACGCCGACCAGATGGCCGCCAATATCGTCGCCCTGGAAACGAAGATCGCCCAGGCCCACTGGCCGATCGCCGACCAGCGCGACGCCGACAAGACCTACAACCCCAAGACCATCGCCGAGCTGCAGGCCCTGGCCCCCGGCTTCCCGTGGCAGGCCTGGCTGGCCGGCGCGAGCCTGACCAAAGCGGACAAGGTGATCGTCGGCGAGCCGACGGCGTTCACGAAGATGGCCGCGATCTATGCCGCCACCCCGGTCGCCACCCTGCAGGCCTGGCAGGCCTTCCGCACCACGGACCAGGCCGCGCCTTATCTGTCGAAGCGCTTCGTCGACGCCAACTTCGAGTTCCGCGCCAAAACACTGTCGGGCCAGCCCGAGCAGCGCGTCCGCTGGAAGCGCGGCGTCAGCCTGGTCAGCGGCAACCTCGGCGAGGCGGTCGGCAAGCTGTATGTCGACGCCTACTTCCCGGCCGAGTCCAAGGCCAAGATGGAGACCCTCGTCGCCAACCTGCGCGTGGCGATGAAGGCCCGTATCGACAAGCTCGACTGGATGAGCGCCGAGACCAAGACCCGCGCCCAGGCCAAGCTGGCCAGCTTCACGGTCAAGATCGGCTACCCGGACAAGTGGCGCGACTACAGCGCCCTGACGATCAGGCCGAACGACCTCTACGGCAACGTCCAGCGCGCGAGCGCCTTCGAATGGGCGTTCAACGTGGCCAAGCTGGGCCAGCCGGTCGACCGCAGCGAGTGGGGCATGTTCCCGCAGACGGTCAACGCCTACTACAATCCGACGATGAACGAGATCGTCTTCCCGGCGGCGATCCTGCAGCCCCCGTTCTTCGATCCCGAGGCGGACGCGGCGATCAACTACGCCGGCATCGGCTCGGTGATCGGCCACGAGATCAGCCACGGCTTCGACGACTCCGGCCGCAAGTTCGACGCGGACGGCAGCCTGCGCGACTGGTGGCAGCCGGAAGACACCGCCAAGTTCGAGATCCAGACCAAGCGTCTGGGCGCCCAGTACGCGGCGTTCGAACCGGTCGCCGGCTCGTTCATCAACGGCGACCTGACGATGGGCGAGAACATCGGCGACCTGGGCGGCATCCTGATCGCGCTCGACGCCTACCACCTGTCGCTCGACGGCAAACCAGCGCCGGTGATCGACAGCCTGACCGGCGACCAGCGGTTCTTCCTCGGCTTCTCGCAGATCTGGCGCAGCAAGTACCGCGACGACGCCGTCCGTCAGCAGATCGCCTCGGACCCGCACTCGCCGGCGCAGTTCCGCGTCATCGGCACCCTGCGCAACGTCGACGCCTGGTATGACGCCTGGGGCGTTCAGCCGGGCGACAAGTGGTACGTGAAACCGGAAGACCGCGTCCGCATCTGGTAGCAGCGCCGACAACCCGAAAATGAGGAAGGGGCGGTCCGCGAGGGCCGCCCTTTCTGCTGGGTTCATTGGCCGAGCTGCGCCAGCACGAAGTCTGCCCGCGCGCCGACGTCAGTCTTGGGCAGTTCCACCAGTCGGTAGCCGAGGCTGCTGTAGGACGCCCGCAAGGGCTCATAATCCTCCAGCGCCTCGTCCAGCCCATGCCGCCGCTCCGCATCCCTGCGGAAGATCTCCGGCCAGGGCGGCGCGACGAATACCGTCCGGTCATAGCGACAGAGCTCCACAGCCCGCCGCAGATGCCCGGGAACCGGCAGGCCCAGCCGCTCAAGCCCGGACAGTGGCTCGATGATGCTGCGGTCAAAGAAGACCAGGCCGTCTTCCGCCGCCGCCGTGATCCGCTGGTGCAGTCCGCGCGACAGGACCAGTTCGGCGAACTTCAACGGCTCGCTCCACGGCAGCGCGTCGCCGCCGATCCAGTCCTGCTCGCGCACGATCTGCCGACCGGGTTCGGGGAACACCCGATGGCCGCGGCGCGCCAGTTCGGCCAGCAAGGTCGACTTGCCGCCTCCCGAGCAGCCGGTGATGACCACCGCGCGGCAGCCTGAGTTTGCGACGGCGCAGGGCTGATAGCCGTCCTCAAGGGTTGAGGTCATGGCGTGTCCTGATCTGGGGATTTGTGCGTGGTTCGAGACGCTCGCTTGAAGCTCGCTCCTCACCATGACGACCAGGGATGAGCGCAAACCAGACGTCATCCTGAGGAGCGATCCCGCAGGATCGCGTCTCGAAGGACGCACGTTCATTGATGAAGAACAGTCTGGCTTTTGACGGTGATGCCGAAAAACACAGACCCGCCGCGGGGGATAGTCGCGGCGGGTCCGGTTTATTCCTCGATCACTCGATCCAAGCGGGCGTTTCCTCCCCGAAACGCCGTGAGGGCAGAACTCTCTGGGGTTCTTGTCCCTCGCGCACCGTCAAAAGACGGCATGAGCCTTTCGCTGTCAAGGCTTTGAGGGGGGCGGCCGCGCAAGAAAATACGCCGAAAGGGCGAAAAAAGGGATGTTTCTTGGACCGGCGAGTCAAAAGAACGCATCCTTTTGACTCCTCCGTCAGTTTTACGCCCCGATACGGGTCGCCAGGGCTTCCGCAGCGGTCGAGTCAGGCTCGAACAGGTGCTCGGGCCGGCTGGCGGCGACCGGACCGATTCCCCTGGCCGCCAGCAGCGCCTGCGCGTCCAGCAAATCCCGATCCGCGATCAGCAGGCCGTTGGCGCGCGGACGGGCGCCCCGGGCGACGAGGCCGGCGAGGGCGTCGCGCGCCGCCGCGTCCCGCTCGGCCGGCCAGACCAGCATCATCGAGCTGCGCGCCCGGGCGCGGGCCTCGACCACGCCGAGCAGCTGCCGCACGACGGCCAGCCGCTCGCCGCTCCAGTCCGCTGACAAGGACGCCGCCAGCTGCGCCTGGCTCCTGAGGATCACGCCGTCGCCGACGATCTTCAGATGGTTGGCCGACAGGGTCGCCCCGGTGGTGGTGATGTCGACGATGATCTCGGCCGCGCCCGACGACGGCGCGCCCTCGGTGGCCCCGCCCGACTCGACGATCCGGTAGTCGGCCACGCCGCAGCGGGCGAAGAAGGCCCGCGTTTGGACCAGATACTTGGTGGCTACCCGCAGCCGCTTGCCGGTGCGCACCAGATGCAGGTGCGCGACCTCTTCCAGATCGGCCATGGTCTCGACGTCGAGCCAGCCGCGCGGCACGGCGACGACCAGATCCGCCCGGCCGAAGCCGAGCGCCCGCAGCAGCATGACCCGCGTCTCGAGATCGGCCACCTGCTCGCGCAGCAGGTCTTCGCCCGTGACGCCCAGGTGGATCTCGCCGCTGTCCAGCGCCGCGGCGATGTCGGAGGCCGACAGCAGCCGGACCTCGACCTGCGGCAGGGCCGGAATGGCGGCGGTGTAGCCCCGCCCGCCCGGTGTCGCCGAGAGCGGCAGGCCGGCGTCAGCCAGCCAGCCCTCAACCTGCTCCTTCAGCCGGCCCTTGGACGGGATGGCCAGGATCAACGGACCGCTCATTCCACGCCTCCCGCGAAAGCCCGCGCCGGTCGCACCATGCAGCCGACCGCGCCCTGGGCCGACGGGGCCCCGAGCCGCGCCGGCAGCCCGTCGTAGCGGCCGCCCGCGGCCACCGGCCTTTCCTCGCCCAGCGCCGCGCTGCGCACCTCGAACACCAGCCCGTCGTAGTAGCCGAACGCCCGCCCGAACGCGGCGGTCAGGGTGATGCGGTCGACCGCCACGCCCTGCCCGGCCAGCGCCGTCAACCGGTGTGTCCAGCGCGCGATCGCGGCGTCCAGCGCGCGGGGCGCGGGTCCGGCCAGCGCCCGGATCGTCTCCAGCGCGGCTGCCGGAGCGTCCGACACCGCCAGGAAGCGGCGCACCGCGTCCGCTTCGGCCGGCGACAGCGGCGGCGTGCGGGCGGCCTCTGTCCGTTCTGCCAGGCGCTGAACGATCTCGCCCACCGGCCGCGCGCCGACCGGCTCGATGCCGGCGATGGCCCACAGCCGGCGCAGAGCGGTCTCGCCCTGGCCCTCGGGCACGCCTTCCAGGGGATTGACCAGTCGGGCGTCGTCCGCGTCGGGCGCAGCGCCGGCGCGGTCGAGTTCGGCCTGCAGCAGCCGGGGCCGGGTGAACAGCCGCTTGAGCCTCGCCGCAAGCGCCGGCGCGAGCGCCAGGCTGTCGACGAAGGCGGCGAACAGGGCGATGTCGCCGACGATCAGCGAAAGATCGCTCCGGCCGCCGGCCAGCGCCGAGCGCCAGGCCAGGCCCACGACCTCGGCGTCGCTCTGCGCGACATCGCCGCCGCCGAACACCTCCACCCCGATCTGCAGGAACTCCTCCGCCCGGACCGACCCCTGCGGCGCAGCGCGGAAGGCCTTGCCTTCATAGGCGTAGCGTCCGGCGTCCGCGCCGCTGTCGAGGTGCGCTCGGGCGACAGGAATGGTGAAGTCCGGCCGCAGGGCCAGCTCCTCGCCGCCCTCGGCCTGGACCACGAACAGGCGCGGCCGCATGGCCTCGCCCGACAGGTCGAGCAGCAGCGCCAGGGGCTGCAGTACGGCGACCTCGACCGATGCGGCGCCGGCGGCCGCGAACGGCGCGCGGATCGCGGCCAGCGCCTCGGCGGGAACGGGCGGCTCCAGTCTCATCGCGCGGCGTCCACGATCTTGCGCACCGTGGCGACGAGGTCGGCGCGGGCGACGGTCTGCTGGCCCGGCCGCTCGGCCTTCCAGGCGGCGTTGTCGGTCACGCCCTTCGACAGGTCGCGGCCAAGATCCAGGTCCTTCACGGTGGCGGTCCCGGCGTTGAACTCATCCTCGCCGATGATCACCGCCGCCGGTGACAGGCGCCGGTCGGCGTATTTCATCTGCGGCCGCATGCCGGAGGTCCCGAGATAGACTTCCGCCGCGATCCCGCCGTTCCGCAGTTCGGCGGCGACCGCGAAATAGTCGGCCATGCGGTTCTGGTCGAAGGCGATGATCACGACCGGCCCGCGGTTCTCCCCGGCCTCCACGCGACCCGCCGCCTTGAGCGCCGCCGCCAGCCGCGAGACGCCGAACGAGAAGCCCGTCGCCGGGGTCCGCTCGCCGGTGAACCGCGCGACCAGATCGTCATACCGCCCGCCGCCGCCGATCGAACCGAACCGCATCGGCTGGCCCTTTTCGTCGAGGGTCTCGATCTGCAGATCAGCCTCGAACACGGCGCCGGTGTAGTATTCCAGACCCCGAACGATGGACGGATCGAACAGGGCCTGGGTCTCGTCGACACCGAGGCCCTTGAGGGCGGCGATGATCGCCTCCAGCTCGCGGAAGCCCTCCAGCGCGGCGTCCGCCTGCGCGAACGGCGCGGCGGCGAGCTGGTCGAGCGGCGCGCCGGCCACGGCCATGTCGAGGAAGTCGAGCACCAGCCCCGCTGACGCCGCCGAAAGCTCGGCTCCCGGTGTGAAGGCCCCCGACTCATCGAGCCGGCCCTTGCCGAGCAGGTCGCGGACGCCGTCGCGGCCCAGACGGTCCAGCTTGTCGAGCGCGCGCAGCACGATGAGCTTCTGGCGCCCCTCGGCGACGCCGGCGGCGACCATCACCCCGTCGAGGATCTTGCGGTTGGAGAACTTCATCACCGCCTGACCCTTCGCCAGGCCCGCGGCCTCGAGACCGGCCACGGCCAGGGCGATGATCTCGGCGTCCGCTTCCGGCCGCGCCGAGCCGACGGTGTCGGCGTCGCACTGGATGAATTCGCGGAACCGGCCCGGCCCCGGCTTCTCGTTGCGCCAGACCGGCCCGAAGGCGTAGCGGCGATAGGGCTTGGGCAGGGTCTCCCAGTTCTGCGCCGCGAACCGGGCCAGCGGGGCGGTCAGGTCGTAGCGCAGCGCCATCCACTGCTCGTCATCGTCCTGCAGCGCGAACACGCCCTCGTTCGGCCGGTCGCTGTCGGGCAGGAACTTGCCAAGCGCGTCGGCGTACTCGAACGCCCCGGTGTCCAGCGGCTCGAAGCCCCACTGCTCGTAGACCTTCGACACGGCCTCCACGATCCGCCGCTCGGCGCGCAGGGTCGCGGCGCGCTTGTCGGCGAAACCGCGGGGTGCGCGGGCTTCAGGTCGGAAGGTCTGGTCGGTCATGGTCAGCTCTGCATCGGGTCAGGTCGTGCCGGATGGAGCTGGTCTAGCCCCATCCGCGTCGGGCGGGGCCGGAGGGGTGGAGCGCTGGCCTCAGGCCGCGCGAACCCGTTCCGTCCCGCGAGGGATGGCGTGGTGGGCATGATGGTGGTGCGCGTCGCGGGTCATCGGGGCGGGGGTATAGCGAAGCAAACCCACACTGTCATCCCGGAAGCCGCGCAGCGGCTATCCGGGACCCAGACAGGATCCCATTCGCAGGGGGTGAAGCCGAATCTGGGTCCCGGCTCTTCGGGCTTCGCCCTGCGGCCGGGATGACAGTTTGAATTAGCCCCTCAGCCGCTCAATCAGCGCCGCGGTCGACGCATCGTGCGCGCCCGCCGCGCCGCCCTGCAGCTCGCCCAACACGGCCGTCGCCAGGGTCTTGCCCAGTTCCACGCCCCACTGGTCGAAGCTGTTGATGTCCCACAGCACGCCCTCGACGAACACCTTGTGCTCATAGAGGGCGATCAGGGCGCCGAGGGCCTCCGGCGTCAGCCGGTCCATCAGGATGAAGCTCGACGGCCGGTCGCCGGGGAAGTGGCGGTGCGGCTCGGCGGCATTGGCCGAGCCGGTCATCAGCGCCTCGGCCTGGGCGATGGCGTTGGCCAGCAGGATCGCCTGCTGCGCCTGCTGCCCCTCCTCGGCCTTCGCGACGGCGACGAAGTCCACCGGGATCACGTCCACGCCCTGGTGCAGCATCTGGAAGAAGGCATGCTGGTCGTTGGTGCCTGCGTTGCCGAACACGGCGGTCGCCGTGGCCTGCGCCACCGGCGCCCCGCTCAGCGTCACCCGCTTGCCATTGGACTCCATTTCCAGCTGCTGCAGGTAGCTGGCCAGCAGGCCCAGCCGGTCAGCATAGGGCTCGACCACCCGCACCGGCCGGCCAAGGCCGTTGCGGTTGAACACATGGGCCAGCGCCAGCAGGACCGGCGCGTTGGCCGCCAGCGGCGCGTTGCGGAAATGGTCGTCCATCGCCGCCGCGCCCTCCATCAGCGCCTCGAACCGGTCCCAGCCCAGCGCAATGGCGCAGCTGAGCCCGACGGCCGACATCACCGAATAGCGCCCGCCGACCCAGCCCTCGAAGCCGAACACCCGTTCCGCCGGAATGCCGAAGGCCGCGCAGGCCGCCAGGTTGGTCGAGGCCGCGGCCAGATTGGCGTCGCCGGCCTCGCCCAGGGCGGCGTGCAGCCACGCCCGCGCCGCAGCGGCGTTGGCCATGGTCTCCTGGGTGGTGAAGGTCTTTGAGACGACGACCACCAGGGTGGTTGCGGCGTCCAGCCCGGCCAGGGCCTGGGCGATATCCGCCGGATCGACGTTGCCGACGAACCGCAGGTCGATCTGTGGCTCGAGCGGCTTCAGCGCCCGCCAGACCAGCCGGGGGCCGAGATCCGACCCGCCGATGCCGATGTGGACGATGGTCCGGAAAGGCTTGCCGGTCGCGCCCTTGATCGAGCCCGACCGCACGGCCTCGGCGAAAGCCTTCATGCGCAAGCGCACCGCCTCGACCTCGTCGGAGACCGGCTTGCCGAGCGCCACGAACTTTGCCCCGTCTGGCGCGCGCAAGGCCATGTGCAGGGCGGCGCGCTTCTCTGTGACGTTGACGGCCTCCCCGGAGAACAGCCGTGACCGCGCCCCCTCGACCCCCGCAGCGCGGGCCAGGCCCAGCGCGGCGCCCAGACCGGCCCGGCTCCACGGCTGCTTGCTGAGGTCCAGCCGCAGGCCGCAGGCCTCGACCACCAGCGCCTCGAGCCGGTCCGGCTCCGCCGCGAAATGATCGACGATTCGCGTCTGCGCATCCTTGCGGGCGGCGGCTTCGAGGGCGGTCCAGGCGGCGGCGAGATCGGTCATGCAAACTCCGTCAGCAAGACGCCGTTTACCATGTCGGGCTTACCAGAGGGCAAACGCCCATTCACCGGGGGACGCTCCATGTCCTGTGACGCCATCGCCCTCGCCGCAACGCTCTGGCTCGCCTCGGCCTCGCCGATGGCGGCCTCCTCGGCGCCGGCCGTCGCCGTGGCGGCGCCGCCCGCCTCCGTCGCATCCGAGCCGCTGTTCATGGACATCGTCAAACGCGCCGATGCTCTGAAGGCCGCCGTGGACGCCTGGAAGGGCAAGGAAGGTCCGCTCGACGGCTTCGACGACTTCAGGACCGAGGTCGACGCGCTGTCGAAGCTCGACATGCAGGCCCACCTGCTGCTCAAGGCGCGCGGCACGGACGGCGACCTCAAGTGCATCCTGCGCGGCATCGCCGAGGATCTGCCGGTGCGGCTGAAAGAGGTCGAGACGGCGCCCGATCAGCGCGCGCGCGACATGGCCCTGAAGGAAATGTTCTGGCTGCTGCGCGACAACGTCGAGGTGATCACCACCCCGGCCACCGTGACGTCGGGGACCTGAAGCGGGGGACCGTCAGCCGCCAGCAGGGGGCGCTGCGGCCTTGCCGAGCGCCTCGGCCACCATCCCCGCCGTCAACAGCTGAGGCAGGATGACCGGCGGCCCGCCGTCCGACCCGTACACCAGATAGAGCGGGACGCCGGCCCGACCGTGTTCGGCGAGGGCGCCGGCGATGGCCGCGTCGCGATTGGTCCAGTCCGCCTTCAGATAGACCGCGCCGCTGCTCTTCAGGGCCTCCGCCACCGTCGTGGTCGACAGGGCGACTTGCTCGTTGACCTGGCAGGTGACGCACCAGGCGGCGGTGAAGTTGACGAACACCGGCCGGCCCTCGGCGCGCAGGGCGGCGACCCGCTCGGGCGACCAGACCTCTGACGGCAGATCGGCGGCCGCCGAACGGTTCGACTGCGGCGCGGGTCCGGCGGCCGGCGCAGGCGGGGGAACCAGCACCAGGCCGTAGATCAGGCCGCCGGCCGCCAGCAGCATCCCCGCCGCGATCCAGCGCGTCACCGGCGCCCGCTCACGCCGCTGGGCCCGGCCGAACAGCCAGGCGGCGAAGGCGGTGACCACCGCGGCGGCGAGACCGAGCGCCAGTCCCGCCTGCCCCGTCTGCTGGGCCAGCACCCAGACCAGCCAGGCCGCGGTCCCGTACATCGGGAAGGCCAGCAGGTTGCGCAGCGTCTCCATCCACGCGCCCGGCCGGGGCAGCAGCCGGAGCAGCGGCGGCGCGAAGGACAGGGCCACGAACGGCGCCGCAAGCCCCAGGCCGAGGGCCGCGAAGATCAGCAGCGAGACCGCGGCGCTCTGGGTCAGGGCGAAACCCATGGCCGGGCCCATGAAGGGGGCGGTGCAGGGCGCCGCCACCACGACCGCCAGCACCCCGGTCATGAAGCTGCCGGTCAGGCCGCGCCGGCCGTCCGCCAACTTGCCGCCGACGCCCTGCAGCGCGGCGCCGACCTCGAACACGCCGGAGAGGTTCAGCGCCACCAGCAGCATGACCGTCGCCAGGGCCGCCACCGCGACGGGGGACTGCAGCTGGAAGCCCCAGCCGATCGCCGCGCCGGCGGCCTTCAGCGCGATCAGCGCGCCGGCCAGGGCCAGGAAGGTCACCAGAACGCCGGCCAGGTAGGCCAGCCCCTGCCGGCGCGCGGCCCCCGCCTCGTGGGCATGGCCGGCGAGCGCCGCCGCCTTCATCGACAGGACCGGGAAGACGCAGGGCATCAGGTTCAGGAGCAATCCGCCGAGCAGAGCGAACAGGATGGCGACGGCCAGGCCCGGCCTCCCTTCACCCGACGCGGCGCCCACCGGCGGCCCAAGGCCGGACGCGTCCTTAGGCGCGACGCCCGCCGTCGCGCTGATCTCGTAGGCCACGCCGGAGAGCGCCAGCACGCCCGCAAGGGTCGTCGGAGCCCGGCCCTCGGCGAAGTCGACGCCCGCCGGCAGAGCAAGGGTCAGGCCGCGCGGCCCGCGCTCGATGATCTGGGGTCTGGCGTGCTCGATCGCCGTGCCGCTGAACGGGAAGAACCAGGCGCCGGAGACGTCCGCGCCCTCCAGCGGCGTCCCTGTTACCGCGAGGGAGATCTTCGGACCCTCGACCGAGAAGGTCGCGGAAAGCCCGGCCGGCTTCGGCGCATCCGCGAGCACCCTTGCGATACGCCCGCTCCAGACCGCATCCGGCTGCGGGGTCGCGGCGACCGGCAGGTCGAGGGTCAGCACCGCTTCCTCGGGGATGCAGATATCGGCGCAGACGAGGAACAAGACCTGCGCGGACACCTTCACCGTCTGCCCGGGCTTCGCCGAGGCCGGAACCTCGATCGGCGTGGGCAGCAGCACCTCGCCGCTGTAGCCGAAGTTCATCAGCGGGCCGATCGCCTGGCGGGTCGGCGTCGGCCAGACGATCTCCCCGGCCTTCCAGCCGGCCGGAAGCGTCCATGTGACCCGTGTCGGCTCGCCCGAATCGCCCGGATTGCGCCAGTAGGTGTGCCAGCCCTTCTCGATCTTCTGCCGCACGGCGACATAGACCGTCCCACCGGGTACAGCGGCTTCCTGGGCGACCAGCTCGGCCTCGATGTGACCGGTATTCACCGGCGCGGCCATGGCAGGCGCGGCGGTCAGGGCCAGCAGAACGGCAAGAAACGTGGTCAGTCGCATGATCCAGCTATATGGCCCTGAGGGCCCCCTCGACAACGGCGGCGGGGCCGCCATGATCGAGGCCAGTCAATGAGGGATGAGATGCCGGTCAATCGCGCCTGGATTCTGAAGAAGCGGCCTGTGGGCGACATCGCGCCGGGCGACCTGGAGTTCGTTGAACGGCCGCTCCGCGACCTGGAGCCCGGCGAGCTGCTGATCCGCAACATCTACCTTTCGCTCGATCCGACCAACCGCATCTGGATGAGCGACCAGGACCAGTATCTGCCGCCGGTCGAGGTGGGCGACGTGATGCGCGGCGGGACCATCGGCGTGGTCGAGGTCAGCCGCTCCGATCGCTTCCCTGTCGGAACGGTGGTCAACGCCGGCCTGTCGGGCTGGCAGAGCTACTCGATCGCCCACGAGGGCGGGGTCAATCCGGTGCCGATGCTGCCGGGCGTGCCGCTGACCGCGTTCATGAGCGTGCTCGGCGCAACCGGCCTGACCGCCTGGTTCGGCATGGTCGACATCGGCAAGCCGCAGCCGGGCGAGACGGTGGTGGTGTCCGCCGCCGCCGGCGCCGTGGGCTCCATCGCCGGCCAGATCGCCAAGCTGAAAGGCGCCCGGGTCATCGGCATCGCCGGCGGACCGGAGAAATGCGCCTGGCTGACCCGCGACCTCGGGTTCGACGGGGCCATCGACTACAAGAACGAGGACGTCGGCGCGGCGCTGGACCGGCTCTGCCCGAACGGCATCGACGTGAACTTCGAGAACGTCGGCGGCGCGATCATGGACGCGGTGATCGCCCGGATGAACAACTTCAGCCGCATGCCCCTGTGCGGCATGATCAGCACCTACAACGCCATCGGCGACGTGCCCGGCCCCAGCGACTTCGCCCGGGTGCTGATGCGACGGATCCTGATCAAGGGCTTCATCGTCATCGACTACATCCCCCGCGCCGGCGAAGCCCTGGCCGAACTGGCGCCCTGGGTGCTCGGCGGCCAGATCAAGTGGAAGGCCCACGCCGTGGACGGACTGGAAAACGCGGCCGAGGCGGTGAAGCGGCTGTTCACCGGCGACCACGACGGCAAGCTGCTCATCCGCATCTCTCCGGAGCCCGCCGCCTGATGCCCTCCAGCTTTGACGAAATCTCGATCGGCCAGGTGGTCAACCTCGGCGCCGTGGCGGTCGACGCCCAGGCGCTGGAGGCCTTCATCCGCGCCTTCGCGCCCGGCTGGGGCGTCGAGCGCGGCGCGCCCGAGGCGATGGTCTACGCCCTGTGGTCGCGGCTCGAGGAACATGCCTCGTCAGACTGGCCGCAGACCAAGCGGCTGGGCGTCGACGCGCTGCGCTGGGCGCGCAATCCCCCGGTCGGCGAACTGCTGCGGGGGCGGATGACGGTGATGGGCAAGGATGCGGTGGGCGACAACAAGGGTATCGTCATCGCCCAGCACGATCTGCTCGACGAGGCCGGGCGCCTCGTCTTCTCCTGTCTCACGCGAAGCGTCTTCGCGCGGTAGTCAGGGCGCCCGGCCGCGACCGCCGGGGCGGCCGCGGCCTGTGCGGGATCAGGCGGCGGCCTGGTCCCGCTTGAGGGCGCGTTCGCTGGCGATGGCGACCAGACGGTCCCAGCCGATCAGCGACGTGAGGTGGTTGTAGATCTTTTCCAGCGCGCCGTTGTCGCGCAGCTGGGCCAGTTGCTCGCCCGACAGGGCGTTCAGCTTGGCTTCCGACACGGCGAAGTACTCGGCCAGCTTCACCGGCTCGAACGTGCCGTCTTCCTTCGGCATGTTGAAGACCGACTCGCGCTGCTCGAACAGATCGAGGTCCTTCAGCAGCTTGACGAACGAGTCCGTGCGGCGGCGTTCACCCTCGAAGTCCTCGCAGAACTTGATGGCGTTCTGGGTGTATTCCGACGGCTCGCCCGCGTCGTCGAACAGCGGCAGCTCGGCCTTCTTGCGGTCGGTGAAGATCGAGGCGTTGCGCTCGATGCAGACGACCATGCGCTGTTGCGCTTCGTCGGCGGCCAGCACGAAGGGATAGCGGCGGATGTAGGCCGGCACATAGCCGCCCACGACGAACGAACCGTCTTCATTGATGAAGAGGTTCTCGTCGGTGTTGATGCCCATGACCGC
This sequence comes from Caulobacter sp., assembly GCA_021741355.1. Lineage (GTDB taxonomy): Bacteria > Pseudomonadota > Alphaproteobacteria > Caulobacterales > Caulobacteraceae > Caulobacter. The sequence goes on along the minus strand of JAIOXZ010000014.1, from coordinate 76,819 downwards.
CAGCGGCATGTTTTCCGGGCCGGCGAAGATGATCGGGTAGCTGATCGCGGCGAAGGTGAACTCGGCGACGGTCAGCGGCACGACATGGCCCTTCGTCGCGAAGCCGAACGGCTTTTCCATCCGCTGCACGCCCAGGCTGCCATGCAGGTCTTTGCTGAGCGGCTCGGGCGTCGTGTAGAAAAGGATGTTGCCGCTGATCGGGCCGATGACGTCCTGGGTCTTTTCCATTCGGGACTCTTGAAGCTGCGGCCGGCTTGCGACTGCGATGAAGATGAGCGGGCGCTTCTAGCTGATCAAACGGAACCCGGCAATGCGACCTCCCGTCTTGCGGTCCCCAACGTCAACGCGCTTCAATCACAGCAAGAAGAAAACCCCGGGAGACGTCCATGCCTATCGCCTACCCCGAGATTCTGGCGCTGACCAGCGAGCCCCAGCCGTTCGCCTGGACCGAGAAGGACACGATGCTCTACGCACTGGGCATCGGCATGGGGTCGGACCCCATGAACGCGGACGAGCTCCCGTTTGTCTACGAAAGCGGTCTCAAGGCCGTGCCGACCCAGGCCACCACCGTCGCCTGGGGCGCCGGCCCGGGCATCGGCAAGATGGGCATCAACTTCCTGCTGGTCGTCCATGGCGAGCAGAAGGTCGAGTTCCACAAGCCCCTGCCGACCGAAGCCTCGATCCTGGCCACCAGCCGGGTCGTCGGCGCCTATGACAAGGGCGACAAGGGCGCGGTGATCTACAACGAGACCGTGCTGGCGGATGCGAAGACCGGCGAGAAGATCGCCACTCTGACGGGATCGACCTTCGCCCGCGGCGACGGCAACTTCGGCGGGCCGTCGGACGGCGCGCCCGAGCCGCATGAGGTCCCGACGCGCGCGCCGGACCTGTCGGTCGATATCCCCACCCGGCCGGACCAGGCGCTGATCTACCGGCTTAGCGGCGACCGCAATCCGCTGCACTCAGACCCGAAGATCGCCGCGGCGGCCGGCTTCCCGCGCCCGATCCTGCATGGCCTCTGCACCTACGGCGTCACCTGCCGGGCGGTGCTGCAGGAATACTGCGGCTTCGACCCGGCGAAGATCAAAAGCCACCAGGTGCGGTTCTCCAGCCCGGTCTTCCCCGGCGAGACGATCACCGTCGACATGTGGAAGGACGGCGACGTCGTCTCGTTCGAGGCGCGCGTGAAGTCGCGCGGCGTCACCGTGGTCAAGAACGGCAAGACGGTTCTGGGGTAGCGTCGCCGGGGACATGTACCGAAGGTACGTGTCCCCTTCAGCCTAGAACGCCCAGCTCAGCCCGGCGCGGATCGTCCGACCCGGCAGGGGCGCGATATCCTTCAGGAACGAGGTGTGCTCTCGCGCCTCGACGTCACCCAGATTGCGACCTTCGACAAACAGGGTGACGTCCCGGTCCTCGAACGGCTTGAAGCCCGCCTGGACGTTGACCATCGTATAGCCGTCGGTCGGCAGCTCGAAGGCGGCGACACGGTCCTGGTCGCCGATCTGGCGCAGCTCGATCTGACCGTCGGTGCGCTCGCCTTTCCACACCAGCCGGGCCGTCGCCGACCAGGACGGAATTCGGGCGGGCGTCCCAAGGCCGGTCTTGCCGCGCACCGTGTCGAACACGCCCTCGACGGACAACGACCGCCCGCCGTCGCGCCAGAGGTCGTGCGAGGCCTCGAACTCGATCCCGGTGAAGGTCGCGTCTGTCTGGCTGTAGCGGAACACAGGCAGCTCGCCGGTCAGGCTGATCGTACCGTCATCCTCGGCCAGCAGCCCGGTCGGCAACTCCTGGATGAAGCCGTCATAGCGGGCGGTGAACAGGTGCAGTTCCGCCCGCCCCGAGCCGGTCCAGCGCAGGGTGACCTCGTAGGAGGTGACCTTCTCGGATTCCAGGGTCGGATCCCCGACCTCGTAGGAGGCGGTGCCGGCATGCGGGCCGTCGGCGAACAGTTCGAACTCGGTCGGCGCCCGGCCGTTGCGCGAAACGCTGAAGCCGACGAACCAGTCGGCCGCCGGCCGCCAGAACACCGCCGCCGAGGCCGAGACGTTTGTGAAGTCCTGGCTGGCAGCCGTCGTCGACCAGTCGAGGCCGTAGGCGGTCGCCGCGTCGCTGGTCGGACGCCCGGTCAGGCCGGCGTCGAGGCCGCGACGGTCCAGCCGCAGGCCGCCCTCGACGCCCCAGGCGTCGCGATCCAGCCGCTGCAGCACGAAGACGCCGATCTCGTCGATGTCGGTCGGCGGGATGAAGGCCTCGTCGCCGATGGCCTCGAAGCTGCGCACCAGACCCTGGACGCCGACGGCGCCCTGCCAGCCGTTGCGCTCGGCCTGGACCAGCTCGACCCGGCCTTCTGTCCCCTTTGACAGGAAGCGCGTGCCGACAGCGCCGGTGGCGACCTCGATCTCCGCATGCTCATAGTCCGCGTATCCGACGGAAAACCGCGCCCGGTCGAACAGCCCAAGGGACACCCCCGACTCGCCGCGCGCGTCGAGACGGGTCTGCTTCAGGTCGATGTAGACCGGGCCCTCCGCCGGCGGCGGGCCGACGATGACGATCTGTTCGTACGGCACGCCGTACTGCGTCTCGGTGCGCTTGGCGGAGACCCCGACGTAGCCGTCGTCACCGATCCAGGAGACGCCCGCGCCATAGGCCAGCATCGACACGTCGGTGTTCCTGACCTCCCGGTCGGCCAGGGGCGTCACGCCCTCGGCCGCGGCGAGGCGGTCGGACACGGGGTTCACCGGGACGCTGTAGTCGCCGCTTTCGCGCTTCACCGCGTCGGCCGCGAAGACCCAGGGCCCGGCGCCGGCCTTGAGGCTGGCGGACAGGGAATAGCTGTCGTCGCCGGACCCGACGGCGGCGGCGATCCGCCCTTCCGGACCATCCGACGCCGGACGGGCGGGGATGCGGTCGTCGATCACATTGACCACGCCGCCGATCGCCGAACCGCCATAGGCAAGCGTCGAGGGCCCGCGCAGCACCTCGATCCGCGATGCCTCGCCCGGCTCCGAGGCCACGGCGTGATCAGGCGACAGGGAACTGGCGTCCACGAGCCCCACGCCGTTCTGCAGGATCAGCACCCGCGGACCGGAGAGTCCCCGGATCACCGGACGGCTGGCGCCGGGGCCATAGAAGGTCGACCGCAGCCCGGGCAGACCGTTGAGAATGTCGCCCAGCCCGACCGCAGGCGCGCGATCGAGCTCATCGCGGCCGACCACGTTGACGCTGGTGGCGACCGAGTCGAGCGACACGGCATAGGGCGCGGCCGTTACGGTCACCTCGGCGACGGTGTTCGGATCGTCCTCCGTCGCGCCGGCCTGTGTCGCGGCGAACAGGGTCAGGCCGCTGGCGGCGGAAAGCAGGAGAAGACGGCAGGACATCGCGGAACCCCGGGGAAATCGGCAGTCCCGAAGTGTTATGAAATAACATATCGAGTCGTCAAGGGTGGCGCGGCGTTTTCACCTTGACGATGATCGGGTGATCCCCGACTGCGGTGGACACCCCTGTGCGCTGGAGGCTCAAGATGATCGGCATTCGGACCCTGGCGGCGGGCGCCCTCGTCACCCTCGCCCTGGCGCTCACCGCCACGGCGCAGGAGCCGCGCCCGACGGGCTATCTGGTCCCGGAGGCCGTGCCCGATCCGCTGGTGATTGTCGGCGGCCCGCCGGCCGAGGACTCGCCCGAAGCCGCCGCCGAACGCGCCTGGTTCCTGTCGAGCCGCGCCCTCGAAGGCTCGCCCCGCTGGAAGCAGGCCGCCCTCGACGCAGACCTGTTCGGCGATGTCGCCCACGCCAGTTTCGCCTGCGCGATCGACAAGGCCATCACGGTGCAGGACACCCCGACCCTGTCGCGCATGCTGGACCGGATGGTCATGGACGCGGCCAGAAGCGTCGCGGCGCTGAAGGCCACCTTCAGCCGGCCCCGGCCGATTGTCGGCCACGACGACGCGCCGCTGTGCGTCGCCCGCGAGGACTGGATGAAGACCAACAGTTCCTACGCCTCCAGCAACGCCGCCGCCGGCTGGGCCTGGGCGCTGGTGCTGGCCGAGCTGCAGCCGGCGAAGGCCTCATCGGTGCTGGTCCGGGGCCGCGAGTTTGGCGACAACCGCGTCATCTGCGGCCTGCACTACGCCAGCGATATCACCGCCGGCCAGACCATGGCCTCGGCGACCGTGGCGGCGCTGCACGCCAATCCGGAGTTCCTGAAGGACCTCGAAACCGCCCGCGCCGAGCTGGCGGCCGCCCCGGCCCCGCAGGGCTGCGGGGGTTAGGACGACCAGACCACGGCCCGCCGCAGATCATGGCCTTCAGGAAACATCAGGTGGTCGAAGTCGAGGTCCGGGCGGCGCGTCATGCCCAGCCGCTCCATCACGGCCTGCGAGGGCAGGTTGGTCGCTGATGTGAAGGCGAAGATCTGCTCCAGGCCGATTTGCTCGAAGCAGTAGGCCATCGCCGCCCGCGACGCCTCGGTGGCGTAGCCCTGCCCCCAGGCCGCGCGCGCCAGTCGCCAGCCCATCTCGGCGCCCGGCGCCAAAGGGTGGGGCGGCGTCATCTGCATCGGTCCGGAATGGCCCAGCAGGACGCCGTCCTCGCGGCGTTCAACCGCCCACCGGCCGAAACCGTGCTCGTCGATGTGGGACTGGTACCGGGCCGCCAGGGCGTCGCTTTCGGTCCGCGAGAGCGTCGAGGGGAAATGCCGCATGACCTCCGGATCGGCGTTCAGCGCGGCGAACGGCTCAAGGTCCTCCTCGCGCCAGGCGCGAAGAACGAGGCGTTCTGTTTCAAGCATCCGCACTCCTGACAATCGGCGCCCCGTCCGAGCCGTTCCGGGAATGTGACGCGTCTCGACTATACGATGCGACCCTCGGAAAAGCCCTCCTCCTCGATGGAGGAGGGTTGGGTGGTGGTGTGACCGCCCAAGCTGGGCGAAGGGCTCCGCAAGGCGCCGGCGCCCGATCGGCTCTTGCCCGCACACCGTAGCCACACCTCCATCCCCGACCCTTCCTCCATCGAGGAGGAAGGGAGCTTAGGCCGGGCGGGAGCTGGCCAGCGCGCCGTAGAGGTCCGGCCGGCGGTCGCGGAAGAAGCCCCAGGCGGCGCGATGGGTGGCCAGGAAGTCCAGATCGACGGTGGTCTGCACCAGCCCCTCGTCGTCGCGGCCCAGTTCCGAGACCAGGTCGCCGCGATGATCGGCGATGAAGGAGGAGCCATAGAAGCGCTGGCCGCCGTTCGGATAGCCGTCCCAGGGCTCGAAGCCGATGCGGTTGGCGCCGACCACCGGAATGACATTGCTGACCGCGTGCCCCTGCATCGCCCGCCGCCAGGGCAGGGCCGTGTCGAGGCTGGCGTCATGCGGCTCACTGCCGATGGCGGTGGGATAGAGCAGCGCCTCGGCGCCCATCAGCGCCATGGCCCGCGCGCACTCGGGGTACCACTGGTCCCAGCAGATGCCGACGCCGATCCGGCCGTGCCGGGTGTCCCAGACGCGGAAGCCCGTATCGCCCGGCCGGAAGTAGTACTTCTCCTGATAGCCAGGGCCGTCAGGGATGTGGCTCTTGCGATAGACGCCCAGCAGCGCGCCGTCGGCGTCGGCCATCACCAGGCTGTTGAAGTAGTGCGGCCCCTCCTTCTCGAAGATCGAGATCGGGATGACCACGCCCAGCTCGCCGGCCAGCGGCGCCAGAGCCTTGACGCAAGGATGCTCGCGCCAGGGATGGGCCTCGGCAAACCAGCGTTCCTCCTGCGCGACGCAGAAGTAGGGCCCCTGGAACAGTTCCGACGGCAGGATCACCTGCGCCCCGGCCGCCGCGGCCTGACGGATGAAGCCCTCGGTCTTTTTGATATTGGCGTCCAGATCCATGCCGTAGCTGGTCTGGATCGCCGCGAGGCTGAGGGTCCGGGCCATGATCAGGCAGGCTCCTAGGGATGAACAAACTCGGCGCGCCGATATAGGAACGCCCGGCCGAATGCAAAGGCCCGATCCTATGAACCGCATTCGAGCGGCCTCGTACGGCAATTCAATCCTGAGAAAATTGCATCGAAGCAGTACGCTGCTGCATTGAGGGCTGGCACTAGCCTTGCAAGCCTTTCGCAGGCACAAGGCAACAATGGTCAGTTCTTGCCGAGCTAGCGACGCATCCCGGAGATGACGTGAGCGCGCCCTACGCCAAACCGCCGGTCACAGAAGGGATCATTGAGGTTCGCTGGTCCAATGCCCTCTCTGACAAATTGTTGCAGCGGATTCGCGCCCAAGCGGTCTCGAGGTTCGCCGTCGAAGAGGAGGAATCTGAAGTCGAAATCCGCTTCGACGGAGCCACTCCTGTAGTCGCCGAAGGTTCGCCGACATCGTACCGCTACCGCAGTGCCGACGCGACAGAGATTCTGGTTGTTCGTCGTCAGGGGTATGCCGTGAGCCGTCTGGCACCCTATACGGGTTGGGGAGATCTATCTGGCCGCGCTCTCGACGAACTGGCACGGTTCCAAAAGATCGGTTGGGGTGGAACCGTGCGCACGCGTCTTGGCGTTCGCTACATCAATCGGATCGATGTGCCAGTCACCGACGCAGCCTTCGACCCGGCCGACTACGTTCTTTGTGTGCCTCCTCGCCCTGCGATCCTGTCGGCTCCCGCGGGAGACTTTACGGCTATAGTTGCGCGCGTGCCCATTGGTGACTATTTCGCCAACGTGACAGTCTCGAAACAGCCATCTCCGATCATCAACCATGTTGGTTTGATCGTAGACATCGACATCTACGCTGAGACCGAGGCCCAACTCTCCCGTCTCGGCGATGAGCTGGCGGCAATTCGAGATGTGAAGAACGCAGTGTTCGAAGGCATGATCCGAGACCGCGCGCGCGAGTTATTCCAATGACCGGCACCGCTGTCGCCCCCTATGCTGGCGGCGCACCAAATCCGACGTTCGACTTCGCCAAGAAGTGGGGCATTTGGGACCACATCTTGAGTCCAGCAGGGCCGGCTCTGAGCCAGACGGCCATGGGAGCTGCTGTACCCCAAGCACTCTTCGTTCGGTCACTGAATCGACAACGACAGAAGCAGCTTGCATGGCGCACCGTTGCGAATGATCCGCTAGCATCACGCTTAGCTGGCCGCCTCTTCGAATTGAAGACGCTCACGGCTCAGTTTGCGATGCACCTAGAGAGTGAGTGGAGAGCCGGACTCTTTGCGCAGCTCGACTATCTTATGTGCGAGGAGAATTGGGAAGCGGTGGATCCGATCCCTGCGCCCGAATCCTATCGTACGGCCCTTCGACTAATAATCCTTCTCGGCCACGTGAAGCGACCCGGCCTTGGCTTCGATATTGAGGGCAACATCGTCCTCGCCTGGACAGAGGGAGCGGATCGCTTGACGATAGAATGCCGCCCGAACGACGTCGTGCGTTGGATCGTGAGTTATACCGTCGATGGAGAACGAGACTCGGCTGCCGGAAAGACAAAAGTCGCCAGATTGCCGACCGTCCTAGCCGCTTTTGAGCCCGCACGATGGCTCGCGCTCCAGTAAGACCGATCCCCGACGACCACACCATCATCCGCTACGTCTCGCCAGCTAGGCTCCGGCGTGACGGGGACAATAACGTGGTTGGCGTTCTGCCCGCAGCCTTCAGCCTTCGCCCAAACGAGGCATATCTGTCGGCAGGCTGGTTGGATTTCTATACGGGTACGCGGTCGGAGCGCTTCGCGGCAGCAGTGAACGACTACGATGCATCACCATTGGTAGTCCGTGAAACCGGGGGTTTTGCGGTCGGCAATGTTGCAACGATAAAGGCGGCCGGCATTCGTTTTGGTCAGGCCTTTCGGATCGTCAACGAGCCGAAGCCGAAGCTCGACTCCTACGTGGCGGTGCGCCGATACAGCAGCGATGAACTCGATCTCTTGGCCCTGTTGGCGGACGAAGCGTGGGCGGATTGCATTTCCGTCGCAGCGTGCCGGACCGCAGCTCCACAGTAACTCGCAGTCGCCCGCCCCTACGCAGGCTCCTGCTGGGTGATGCAGTGGAACGAGCCGCCGCCGGTCAGGATCGCGGTGGACGGCAGGCCGATGGCCTTGCGCTCGGGGAACAGACTCTGCACCGCGTCGACGGCGAAGGCGCCGGCCCTGGCGTCGTCATAGAGCGGCACGATCACCGCGCCGTTGGCGATGATGAAGTTCATGTGGCTGGCCGGCGCGGGGCCGCCGTCGCCGTCGATCCAGCCGGGGGAGGGAATGCGCATGACCTGCAGCTGGCCGCCGCGCGCATCGGTCATCTGCGACAGGTCGCGGGCGGTCTGGTCGTAGAGGTTGGCGTTGGGGTCGGCCTTGCCCCAGGCGATCGGACAGGCGACCACGCCCGGCGCGACGAACCGCGCCAGATTGTCGACATGGCCGTCGGTGTGGTCGTTGCGCAGGCCGTCGCCCAGCCACAGCACCTTGCGGGCGCCGAGGGCCTTGCCGAGCGCCGCGCCGGCGGCGTCTTCGGTCCAGCCGGCGTTGCGGTTGGCGTTCAGCACGCACTGGCGAGTCGTCAGCAGGGTGCCCAGGCCATCGTGCTCGACGGCCCCGCCCTCGAGGATGAAGCCGTTGGCGTCCAGCGGCGCGCCGGAGGCAGCGGCGATCTGGGCGGCGACCTGGTCGTCGCCCTCGAGCTCGTACTTGCCGCCCCAGCCGTTGAAGCGGAAGCCGGCGGCGCGGCCGTCGCTGCGAAAGATCGGGCCGGTGTCGCGCACCCAGATATCGCCGAACAGCGCCCGGACGATCTCAACGCCGGCGACGTCGCCCAGCCGCGCGCGGGCGGCGGCCTCGGCGTCATCGCCGCAGACCATCAACCGCACCCGCTCCTCGCCAGGACCGGCCAGGGCGCGGGCCAGGGCGGCGACCTCGTCCTGGGCGCCTTCGAGGTTCTCGCGCCACAGATCGGCATGGCTGGGGAAGCCGAGCCACATGGCGCGGTGCGGAGACCATTCAGCGGGAACGAGAGGGGTGCTCATGAGGCGGGGGAAGTGGCCCTGACCGGGAGTTGCGTCAAGTGTCGCCCAAACGAAAAGGGGCGGCCTGATCGCTCAGGCCGCCCCTTCCGTTTAGTCGTGGTTGCTTCGAACTAGAAGCGGGTACGCAGGCTCAGCTGGATCGTGCGCGGGGCGCCGATGCTGACAAAAGCCGTGTTGGGGTTACGCGAGATCGCCGCCTGGGTCAGTTCCGGGTTGATACGCGTGACAACCTTCGCGTTCGTGCCCGAGCTGATGTTGGCGTAGTACTCTTCGTCGAAGATGTTCGTGACGTTGAGCTGCAGCGACGTGCCTTCAGCGCCGAAGGGCAGCGCGTAGCGCAGGTCCATGTCGAACACGTTGTAGCCCGGCGACTGCTCGTCGTTGACGTCCGTGGTGAAACGGTCGCCGACGTGCTTGCCCTGGAAGCCGACGGTGAAGGTCTCGGTCACGCGCCATTGGGCGCGGCCCGTGAACATCCACTCCGGCGTCTCGACCAGCGACTTGCCCTTGGTGGGCAGGTAGGTCGGGGTCAGGGCCGGAGACAGGCCCAGCTGAAGGTTATCCTGCAGTTCGCTGTTGGTGTAGCTGACCGAGGCGTACAGGCTGAACGTGTCGCTGGGGGTCCAGCCGGCCTGGGCGTCGATACCCCAGAGCTTCACGTCGCCGACGTTGCGGTCGACGCTGTAGCCGAGGTCCGGATCAAAGGCCGAGACGATGCGGTTCTGGAAGTTGTTCGACCACAGGGCCGTCGAGATGATGATCGACGGCGAGCGGAAGCGGTAGCCCACGTCCCAGGCCTGGCTGGTTTCCGGATCCACGTCCGACAGAACCACGGCGGCGGTCGTCGAGGTGGTCGGAACGCCGGCCGTGTACAGGTTGTCTGTACGCGGCGCGGAGAGGCCTTCGGCGTAGCTGACGAAGACGGTGTGGCCAGGCGCCAGCACGTAGGACGCGCCGACGTTGGGCAGCACGTCCTTGTACTCCACCTCGGCCGCGAACGGGCGGATGTAGCGGGTGCCCGTGCCGGCGACGTTCAGCGTGACCAGGTTCGCGCTGGGCTGGACGCCGGCGGTGAGCGGATCACCGTCGACGTTGGCGTACAGCGTCTGGCTGGTGCAGAGCACCGAGAAGCCGTTGTTCTGCGTCAGGCAGTACTGGTTCAGCTCGCGCTTGAAGATAGGCGCCCGCAGGCCGACCGTCACGAACAGATTGTCGTCCATGAAGTTGCCGCGCCAGTCCGCCGAGATCTGGTTGAGGATGGCGTAGGACAGGCGGTCACGGCTGCGGAAGAAGTAGCCGTCGGCGTTCAGCACCTTGGCGCCGTTGCCGTCCTTGCCGCCGAACACGTCGAGCGGATCACCGCTGGCCGAGATGTTGCCGAACTCGCCGGTCTGGCGGTGACGTCCGCGGTCGAAGGTGTAGGCGACGCGGAAGGTGTTGTTGTCGTTCGGTTCCCAGATCAGCGAGCCGGCCACCGTGTAGCGGCGGGTGTTGGTGTTGCTCGGCGAGTGGTAGCGAACGAACGTGTCGCGGCAGTCGCCGTCGCCGTTCAGGTCGAAGCCGATGCCACCCGTCGCGCCGCAGGCCACGGCGCCGGTCGAGCCGGTGACGCGGTTCTGGTCACCGACCGCGCTGGCCACTTCGCTCAGGGTCGTGCTGCCGCCGCCGTTGGCCAGGACGTACTGGAAGGCGGAGTCGAGCGTGAGGGTCAGGGTGTCGCTGAGCGTGAACTTGGCTTGCTGACGGATGTTGCCGGTGTTCGACGGGTTGATCCGCAGACCGTAGAAGTTCGAGTTGGCGGACGGATCGGCGTCAACGTCGCCGGTGTTCGGCAGGACGGCGGGCGTCGAGACGATCGGCAGATAGGTTTCGTTGTTGTCGTAGTCGCGACCGAACGTCTCGAAGTTGGCGATCGTGGTCGTGCGGTAGAAGTTGTTGCGGTTCTGATTGTAGTGGATCGCCAGCGAGACGAAGTCGCCGTTGTCGCCCAGCGGCTGATAGATCTTGCCGTTGATCTGCCACTTCTCGAGGTCGCCCGGGCCCTTGAACTTGTCGTACTTCTGGTACGAGGCGCCCAGGTAGGCGGTGGTGCCCCACGGACCGATCTCGCCGGTGTCGACCAGGCCGAACACGCGACGATAGTTGAAGCTGCCGACGGCGCCGTTGAGCATCAGGCCCATGTCATTGCCGGGCTTGCGGCTGGTGTAGTTGATCGTGCCGCCCGTCGCCGAGGCCGTCGGGCTGTCCACGTCCGTGGTGCCCATGTTGACGCTGGCCTTGGAGATCAGTTCCGGGTCGAGCTGCTGGTTGGTGTAGATCGCGTAGTTGCCGGTGTCGTTCAGCGGGATGCCGTCGAACGTCAGCGAGACGCGCGGACCATCAAAACCGCGGAGACGGATGTTGCCGCCCGACGAGCCGTACGGGTCGTTGTTGGTGAAGTTCAGGCCCGGCGTCAGGTTCAGCGACTGAAGGATCGTCTGACCGGTCGGCTGGGTCGCGATGAACTCCTGGTCGATCGTGGCCTTGGCCTTGGGGGCCGATTCGGCGGTGATAATGCCGTCGATGTTCGGTTGGCCGGCGGTCGCGGTGATGACGACGGCTTCAACTTCGGTGGTGCCGGTGGATTGCGCATAGGCGGTCGAGGCCAGCATCATGCTGCCCACGAGCGCGGACGTCGCCACAAAGGCGAGCTTGTTCTTGGTCATAGTGTGAGTATCCCCTCTCATCCCGACGCCGGTTTGAAACCTGAAAAAAGACCCGGCCCGGGTAACGGCCACACGAGATAGCGCGCCAATGCGAAGCTAAGGTGACGATGCCCGGAATGAGTCTTGAACGCCTGTTTGGCAGAATAGAGCGGAGTCCCGGTGAAGCAAGGCGACGTTAAGTATCGTGGCGTTTTTGGGCCGGTTTGTCGCAAGATTGCGACACCTTTGGGCATGGATCGCCTTTACAGGGTCCATGGCGCGGGCCAGCGTCCCCCCCGCCCATGACCCTGAACGCCTCCGCCGAACCCGCGCCCCTCCCGGACAGCCGCCGCCCCCTGCGGGTGGCCGTGACGCTTGTCCTTGTGCTGACGGTTCTGCGTCTGGCGGCCCTCTTCGCCAGCCCGCTGGAACTTAACCCGGAGGAGGCGCAGTACTGGCTGTGGTCGCGCACGCTCGACTTCGGCTACTTCTCCAAGCCGCCGATGATCGCCTGGGCGATCTGGGCGACCACCGCCGTCGGTGGCGACGCCGAGCCGTGGGTCCGGTTCTCCGCGCCGCTGTTCCACGGCGTCGCCGGCTTCGCGCTTTTCGCCGTCGGCCGCAGGCTGTTCGACGCATGGACGGGCGTGCTGGCGGCGGCCGTCTACCTGCTGATGCCCGGCGTCGCCCTGTCCTCCTTCATCATGGCGACGGACGCGCCTCTGCTCTGCTTCCTGTCGCTCGCGCTGCTGGCCTACGTCTCGCTGCAGCCGGGCGAGCGCAGGCTGGCCCCGGCGGCGGCCCTCGGTGCGGCGCTCGGCCTGGCCATGCTGTCGAAGTACGCGGCCATCTACGCCCTGATCGCCATCGGCCTGCATCTCGCGCTGTCGAGGGACGCACGCCGGGCCTGGGATCTGAAGACCGCCGCCCTCGCCCTGGGCGCGTTCGTCCTGGTCCTGACGCCCAACCTGATCTGGAACGCCAACCACGGATTCGCCACGGTCGGACACACGGCGTCCAACGCCAACCTCGGCGGCGAGCTGTTCAATCCCGAGGAGATGCTGAGCTTCATCGGCGGCCAGTTCGGCGTCTTCGGGCCTGTGCCGTTCGGCGTCCTGATCGGCGGCGCGGCGGTGCTGGCCTGGCGCCGAAAGCTGTTGCCGCAGGATCTGCTGCTGCTGTGTTTCGTCGTCCCGCCGCTGGCGGTGGTGACACTCGGCGCGCTGCTGTCGCGGGCCAACGATAACTGGGCGGCCAGCGCCTATGTCGCCGGGGCCGTGCTGACAGCGGCCCTGCTGATGCGCTGGCGGGCGAAATGGTGGGTGATCGGCGGGCTCGGCGCGCAGGCGGTGCTGGCGGCCTTCATGCTGGTGGCGGTCGCAAGACCCGAGATCGTCGACGCCCTGGGCCGGTCCAACGACATCAAGCGCGTCCGCGGCTGGGAGCAGATGGCCCGCCAGGTGAACCAGCGGGCGCAGCTCGAGGCCCTCAACGGCGGGCTGTCGTCGATCGCGGTGGACGACCGCTTCCTGTTCAACGCCCTGTCCTACTATGGCCGCGACTACATCGGCACGCCGGACGCCCCGCCGCTGACCATCTGGCTGCGGCGCAGTCATGCGGGCAACCAGGCCGAGGCGACCGCGCCGCTGACGCCGGCGCTCGGCCGGCGGGTGCTGGTGGTCAGCCTGGAAGGTCTGCAGGCGGAGCGGATCATCGCCGACTTCGACAGGAGCCAGACCGCCGGGATCCTGCACCAGATCCTCAGCATCAAATGCGCCGTGCGTTACCGCGACGACGAAAAGGCCTACGCCCACCGCTGCAGACGTCGCCAGACGCTGATTCTCGGCGAGGGGCTGAGGCCGGTGGCGGACCGGGACTAGGCCCGTCGACATTCAGCCCTGCAACGGTTGATGCCGGACGTTTGGTGGAATTATTGAACCCGTCATGGCCCGACTTGTTCGGGCCACCCAAGAACACGGTCGCTCAGATGGGCAACCGCTGACCTTCGCGGGACAATTTCTGGCCTCACCGCGCTTGGATGGCCCGAACAAGTCGGGCCATGACGTCGGCTAGGGTTGAAAGTCGATTGGACCTCGGCAGCGGGCCTACCTGCCCCAGACCGCCTTCACCCGCGCGTCGCGGCCACAGGACGCCCGATAGTAGGCGTAGCGCACCGGGTTCTTCGCCGCGTAGTCCTGGTGATAGCCCTCGGCCTTCCAGAACGAGGTGTAGCGCAGGATCGGCGTGACGATCGTCCGGCCCTTCAGCCGGGTGGCGGCGGCGGCCTTCGAGGCCTCGGCCGCCTGCCGCTGCGCCTCGGTCGCGACCCAGACGGCGGTCGAATACTGCGGACCCCGGTCACAGAACTGGCCACCCGCGTCGGTCACGTCGACCAGCGGCCAGAAGCGGTCGACCAGCTGCCGATAGCTGATCCGCGCGGGATCATAGGTCACCCGCACCGCCTCGCGATGGCCCTCGTGGTTCTCGTAGGTCGGGTTCTGCAGATCACCGCCGGCATAGCCGGACACGGCGTCGACGACGCCGGGGATCTTGGCCATGTCGTGTTCGAGGCACCAGAAACAGCCGCCGGCGAACCAGGCGGTTTCGAGAGTCGGCGCGGCCCGGGCGGCGCCGGTGGCGGCGGTCAGGGCGAACGATGCGGTGATGACCGCCAGAAAGCGCATAATGTTCATGCGCTGCAAGATGGCGCACCCCGGCGCAGGGGCAAGTCACCGTCGCACAACTGCCCGTGAAGGAACTAGACGGCGACCGTGAACGCGGCCTCGGTCTTCGCCTTCACCTCGTCCACCGTCACGCCCGGCGCGAGCTCGATGAGACGCACCGGTGTCTTGCCGCGGTTGATCTCGAAGACACCCAGCTCGGTGATCAGCAGGTCGACCACACCGGCCCCGGTCAGGGGCAGGTTGCAGCGGTGCAGCAGCTTGGGCGCGCCGGTCTTTTCGCAGTGATCCATGACCACCACCACGCGCTTGACGCCGGCGACGAGGTCCATCGCCCCGCCCATGCCCTTGACCATCTTGCCGGGCACCATCCAGTTGGCCAGGTCGCCGTTCTCGGCAACCTGCATCCCGCCCAGGATCGACAGGGCGATATGCCCGCCGCGGATCATGGCGAAGCTGTCGGCGGACGAGAAATAGGAGCTGGAATCGAGCTCGGTGATGGTCTGCTTGCCGGCATTGATCAGGTCTGCGTCCGCCTCGCCCTCGTAGGGGAAGGGGCCCATGCCGAGCATGCCGTTCTCGCTCTGCAGGGTCACATGCATCCCCTCGGGGATGTAGTTGGCCACCAGGGTCGGGATGCCGATGCCCAGGTTGACGTAGAAGCCGTCGCGCAGCTCGCGGGCCGCGCGGGCGGCCATGTCTTCGCGGGTCCAGGCCATCAGACGGCTTCCTTCACGCGGGTGGTGACGCGCTCGATGCGCTTCTCGAAGACGGCGCCCTTGAACAGGCGGTCGACGTAGATGCCGGGCGTATGGATGTTGTCCTTGTCGAGCGCGCCGATGGCGACCATCTCCTCGACCTCGACCACGGTCGCCTTGCCGGCGGTGGCCATCATCGGATTGAAGTTCCGCGCGGTCTTTCGATAGACGAGGTTGCCCTCGGCATCACCCTTCCAGGCCTTGACGATAGACAGGTCCGCGACGAGGCCACGCTCCATCACATAGACCTCGCCGTCGAACTCGCGGACTTCCTTGCCCTCGGCCACCAGCGTGCCGACGCCAGTCTTGGTGAAGAAGGCCGGGATCCCCGCGCCGCCGGCGCGGATGCGCTCGGCCAGGGTGCCCTGGGGATTGAACTCCAGTTCCAGCTCGCCGGAGAGGTAGAGCTGTTCGAACAGCTTGTTCTCCCCCACATAGGAGCTGATCATCTTCCGGATCTGGCGGGACTCCAGCAGGATGCCGAGGCCGAACCCGTCGACGCCGCAATTGTTGGAGACGACCGTGAGGTCCTTGACCCCGCTCTCGCGGATCGCCGCGATCAGGTTTTCGGGGATGCCGCAGAGCCCGAAGCCCCCGGCCATGATCGTCATGCCGTCGAAGAGAAGCCCCGACAGGGCCTCGACGGCGTCCTTGGCAACCTTGTCCGCCATGATCGCTCCGCTCGAAAAGGTCGGCCCCTCTCGCCCGATCCGGCGAGAAATTCAACCCTTGGTGAATAAAATGAGATCCAGTCCGGAACGCTATCATGGAGCCTGAAGGCCGCGAACCCTCGGTGCTGGTTGTCTTCGCCCATCCGGCGCTGGAGCGCTCGCGCGCCAACACGGTGCTGGCGGACGCGGCGCGGGACGCCGCCGGCGTGCGGTTCCATGATCTCTACGAGACCTACCCGGACTTCGTGATCGATGTGGAAGCCGAGCAGCGGAAGCTTCTGGCGCATCAGGTGATCGCCCTGCAGTTCCCGATGTACTGGTACTCGACGCCTGCCCTGATGAAGGAGTGGCTGGACCTCGTCTGGCTGCACGGCTTCGCCTACGGCAAGGGCGGCGACAGGCTGGAAGGCAAGCAGCTGTTCGTCGCCTGCACCACCGGCGGCCCGGCGCAGGCCTACCACAAGCGTGGCTACAACCGCTTTACGATGGAGGAGTTCCTGCGCCCGCTGGAGCAGACCGCAGCTCTCTGCGGCATGACCTGGGAGAATCCCTACGTCGTCCACGGCGCGCGCCTGAAGGACAGCGCCCACATCCAGGGCGAGGCCGACCGCTACCGGGCGCGCCTCGAGGGCCTGGCGGCCGGCGCGCGGGAGACGGTCTGATGCACGGCGACTTCCTGACCCAGGCGCTGGTCTATCTGGCCGCGGGCGTCGTGACGGTGGCGGCGGCCAAGAAGCTCGGGCTCGGCTCGGTGCTCGGCTACCTGATCGCCGGCGCCCTGATCGGTCCCTTCGCGCTGAACCTGACCGGCGATCCGGAGGACGTGATGGCGTTCGCCGAGTTCGGCGTGGTCATCCTGCTGTTCCTGATCGGGCTGGAGGTCCGGCCCGCCCTGCTCTGGTCGATGCGCAAGACCATCTTCGGCCTTGGCGGGGCGCAGGTCGTGGCCACGGCCCTGGCCATCGCCGGCGCCAGCATGATCTTCGGCCTGCCCTGGCCGACGGCGCTGGCGGCCGGCCTCGTGCTGGCGATGTCCTCGACGGCGATCGTCCTGCAGACCCTCGACGAGAAGGGGCTGCGACAGGGGCCCGTCGGCCGGGCGGCCTTCGGCGTGCTGCTGTTGCAGGATCTGGCGATCATCCCGCTGTTCGCCCTGCTGCCGCTGCTGGCCACCGGACCGGTGCAGCTGACCTCGGACACCCATTCCACCAGCCTGGTCGCCGACCTGCCCGCCTGGATGCAGGCGCTGGCGGTGCTGGCGGCGGTGGGGGCGGTCGTCGGCGGCGGCCGGTTCGTGGTGCGGCCGGTGTTCCGCTTCATCGCCCAGTCGCGCCTGCGCGAGATCTTCACCGCCACCTCGCTGCTGATCGTCGTCGGCGTGGCCCTGCTGATGCAGATCGTCGGCCTGTCGCCCGCGCTCGGCGCCTTCCTGGCCGGGGTGGTGCTGGCCGAAAGTGAGTTCCGGCGCGAGCTGGAAACCGACATCGAGCCGTTCCGCGGCCTGCTGCTCGGCCTGTTCTTCATCACCGTCGGCGCGACCATCGACTTCGGTCTGATCCTGCGCGAGCCGTTGCTGCTGATCGGGCTGGTGCTGGGACTGATGGCGTTGAAGTTCGTCGTGCTGTTCGCCCTGGCGCGGGTCGGCGGGGCGTCCAACCGGCTGGCGGCGACCGTGGCCGTGGCCCTGGCCCAGGGCGGCGAGTTCGCCTTCGTGCTGCTGACCTTCACGGTCGGCGCGGGGGTGATCAGCCAGCCGCTGGCGGACCTGCTGACCGCCGTGGTGGCTGTCTCGATGGCCATGACCCCGCTGACGGTGATCGTCTACGAGAAGATCCTGACTTTCCTCGACCGCAAGAACCCGACCGAGAGCATCGCCGACCCGACCTTCGAGGAAGAAGACGCCGAGCCGGACATCATCATCGCCGGCTTCGGCCGGTTCGGTCAGGTCACGGGACGCCTGCTGATGGCCAACGGCTTCAAGTCGACCGTGCTGGACGCCGATATCGAGATGATCGACCTGCTGCGGCGCTTCGGCAGGCGGGTGCACTACGGCGACGCCACGCGTCTGGACCTGCTGCGGCAGGCCGGCGCCGAGCGGGCCCGGATGCTGATCGTGGCGATCGACGACCAGGAGAAGGCGGCCGAACTGGTCGAGCGTGCGCGCGAGGCCTTCCCGCACCTGACGATCCTGGCCCGCGCCTTCGACCGGCGGCACGCCTACGACATGCTGGCCAACGGGGCCGACGCCGTGGAACGCGAGACCTTCGAAGGCGCGCTGGCGATGGGCGTCACGGCGCTCAAGTCGCTCGGCTTCCGCGCGCACCGCGCGCACCGGGCGGCCGACTACTTCCGCCGGCACGACCTGCGCACGTTCGAGGAGCTGCGGCCGATGTGGGGCCAGACCGAGGCCTACATGCTGGCGTCGCGCGACGCGGCCCAGACCATGGACCGCCTGCTGGCCGCCGACCTGGCGACAATGAAGCCCGGCGCCGCGGACGGCTGGGATCCCAGCGGCCGCGACGAGGACCAGCGCGAGGCGGCCGAGCAGGACGGTCCTGCCCGGCCTGCCTGACGCATCAGCCGCGGAACGGCCGCAGCACGATCTCGACGCGACGGTTCACGGCGCGGCCTTCGGCGGTCTCGTTGCTGGCCACAGGCTGGCTTTCGCCGCGCCCCTGCACGAACAGACGACCCGGCAGCACGCGGCTGCGGTCGGTCAGGAACATCGCCACCGAACTGGCGCGCCGCTCGGAAAGCGCCTGGTTGTAGCTGTCGTCACCGGTGGAATCGGCGTGACCGATCACATCGACCAGCGTCTGCGGGTAGCGGTTCAGGATGGTCGCCACGCCGTCGAGCACCCGCACGAACTGCGGCTGGATGTCGGAGCGATCGACGCCGAACGTCACGTCGCTCGGCATGTTCAGCACGAGGTTGTCGCCGTCGCGGGTGACGCTGACGCCGGTGCCCTGCAGCTCCTGCCGGAGCTCCGCCTGCTGGCGGTCCATGTAGCTGCCGACGGCCGCGCCGCCGAGCGCGCCGATGCCGGCGCCGAGCAGCGCGTTCTTGCGGCCCTGCTCGCCATCGCTGGTGTTGGTCAGGTAACCCAGCAGGGCGCCGCCGACAGCGCCGGCGATCGCGCCGGTGCCGGCGTTGTTGCGGACCGTCTCGCCGGTGTTCGGGTCGATGGTCGTGCAGGCGCCCAGGGCGGTGGCGGCGAGCAGGCAGGCGGCAAGCGCCGAGGTTTTCAACATGGGTGGCTCCGGTGAGATTGTGCGGCCCAAACGCCCCGCGCCCGCAGCGGTTCCGCCATCGCCCGCCCGCGCTTGATTCAGGTCAGGTGCGCGGGCGTCGCGGCGGGTGTAAAAGGGCCGCCATGACCGACACCGCGCAGACCCGATCCGCGATCGAGCCCGTCTCGTTCTCGCTCTACGACACCGACTTCGAGGCCTTCTCGAAGGCGCTCGGCGACAGTTTCCGTCGCTACGGCTTCGCCGCGATCAGCAACTACGACCTCGACCAGGCGAAAATCGACGCCGCCATCGACGCGGCCAAGCGCTTCTTCGCCCTGCCGGACGCGGTGAAGACGCAGTACGCCGTCGGCAAGGGCGGCCAGCGCGGCTACATTCCGTTCGGGATCGAAACCGCCAAGGGCGCGACTCATTACGACCTGAAAGAGTTCTGGCACATGGGCCGCGACCTGCCGCCCGGCCATCGCTACGAGCCGCAGATGCCGCCGAACGTCTGGCCGGCCGAGATCGCCGATTTCCACGAGAAGGTCGCCTGGCTCTACAACGCCCTCGACAGCATGGGCGTGAAGGTGCTGCAGGCGATCGCCCACTATCTGGGCCTGCCGCGCCACCAGTTCGACGGCGCCGTCGAGTTCGGCAACAGCATCCTGCGCCTGCTGCACTACCCGCCGATCCCGGCCGACGCGACCGGCGTACGGGCCGGCGCGCACGGCGACATCAACGCCATCACCCTGCTGCTGGGCGCCGAGGAAGGCGGCCTGCAGGTCAAGGACCGCGACGGCCAGTGGCTGCCGATCAATCCGCCGCCGGGCTGCCTGGTCTGCAATATCGGCGACATGCTGGAGCGGGCCACCAACCACGTCCTGCCCTCGACGATCCACCAGGTGGTCAACCCGCCGCCGGAACGGCGGGGCTTCGCCCGCTATTCGACGCCGTTCTTCCTGCATTTCGCGCCGGACTACGAGATCCGCACCCTGCCCGGCTGCGCGACGCCCGATAATCCGGACCGCTATCCCGAACCCCTGACCGCAGATGAATTCCTGATGCAGCGGTTGAAGGAGATAAAGCTGCTCTGAGCCCGGCCTGAGGTCACCCCACATTAACCCTGCGCTTTCACCATGACGCGCAAGGAAGCGGGGGGAACGGCATGGCGCCTTCAGACGCCGAGCGGGTGGCGGAGATCAGGTCCCTGGACGTCAACGCGCTGCGCCCGGTCATCGACCGGGTCACGCGGCTGGCCCGCCGGGCGGCTGACGCTCCCTATGCCTATGTCGTCCTGGTCGAGGAAGACCACGTCTGGCATTCCGGCTTTGACGGCCTTCCCGAACACCTGGCCGCGCGGTCCGAGTCCGCGACGGCGCGTCACCTGGATGACTTTGAGCCCCTGTGGAACCCCGACGTGGCCGGGGAATGGGCCAGCCATGACTGGGTGAAGGGCTTCCCCTACATCCGCGGCTACGCCAACGCGCCGGTGGTGCTGGCCAACGGCGTCAAGCTGGGCGCGCTCTGCCTGGTGTTCACCGAACCGCGTGGGCGCGACGAAGCGGTCATCGCCACGCTGGTCGATCTGGCCGCTCTGCTGGCCGAAGCGATCGAGCGTCTGCGGGCCGGCCACCGGGCCGAACTGGCCCAGATCGAGTCCCGCGCCGCGACGGCGCTGAAGGACGCCGTGATGCACTCCTCGCCGGTCGCGTTGGGCATCTCCGACCGCCACCTGCGCTATGTCTACGTCAACGAGCAGTGGGCGGCGGAAAAGGGCATCCCGGCTGACGAGGCTGTCGGCCAGACCATGGCGGACCTGTTCCCGAAGTCGTTCCCGCAGCTGGAGCACTTCTACAACGCCTGCCTGGCGGGCGAGACCATCACCTCGGACCGGATCCTGGTGCCGAGCGCGCGGCGTCCGGATCGCTGGCTGCGGGCGACGGTTTGCCCCTGGCGCGACAGCGACGGGGAGATCGGCGGCATCATCACCATGAGCCACGACATCAGCGACGTGGTCGAAACGGTCCAGCGCGCCCAGCGGTCGGAGAGTCGCCTGAAGCTCGCGCTCGAGATCGCCGAGGTGCTGGTCTACGAGGTCAACTATCGCGACAAGACCCTGAAGGTGGACGGCGCGGCCGACACCTTCTTCGAGGGCGGCCTCACCTACGACGATGTCTCGCGCGATATCTGGGTGACGGTGCATCCCGACGACCGCGAGGAAGCGCAGGCGCACTGGAACGACTGCATCGCGACCGGCGAGCCGTTCCGCACCGAATACCGCATGAACCGGCCCGATGGCCGGGAGGTCTGGGCCTTCTCGGCCTCCGAGTTGCTGCTCGGCGAAGACGGCCGCGTCGACGGCGTACTCGGGGTTCTGAAGAACATCACCAGCCGCAAGCATGTCGAGGAGGCCACCGTCCGGGCGCGCGACCTGGCCGAGGCGGCCAACCGCGCCAAGAGCGAATTCCTGGCCAACATGAGCCACGAGATCCGCACGCCCCTGAACGGCGTGATGGGCGTGGCCTCCGCGCTGGCGCGGACGGACCTCAACCCGGCCCAGACCGAGATGGTCAGCCTGATCGAGACCTCGGGCCAGACGCTTGAAGCGATTCTGGCCGACGTTCTGGACATCGCGCGCATCGAGTCCGGCCGGCTCGAGCTCAAGCCCGAACCCTTTGATCTCGGCGCCTGCCTGCGGTCGGCCGCATCCCTGTTCCGCCCGAGCGCGGCGGAGAAGAACCTGAACTTTACCCTGGCGATCGGCGCCAGCGCGGACGGCGCCTTCATCGGCGACGCGGTGCGGCTGCGCCAGATCCTGTGCAATCTGCTGTCCAACGCGATCAAGTTCACCCGCCACGGCGGTGTCAGTCTTGAAGCGGCGACGGGTCCCGACGGTCGGCTGGTCATTGCGGTCGTCGACAGCGGGATCGGCTTCGGCGCGGATGTGCGGGATCGCCTGTTCGAGCGCTTCGAGCAGGCCGACGGTTCGATCACCCGCCGGTTCGGCGGCACGGGCCTGGGCCTCGCCATCTCCCGCGCGCTGGCCGAGGCCATGGGCGGGACGCTGGAAGCGCAGTCGACCCCGGGCGAAGGGTCGCGCTTCGTGCTCACGGTCGATCTCGAACGCTGGTCGGGCGATCTCACCGAAAGCGCCCAGGTCGCTGCCTTCGAGCCCTCTGACGGTCGCGCGCCGCGCGTGCTGCTGGCCGAGGACCACGTGGTCAATCGCAAGGTCGTCGAGCTGCTGTTTGACGGCTCGGGCGTCGAGCTGACCTGTGTCGAGAACGGCGCCGAGGCGGTCGAGGCCGCCGCCGGCGCGTCATTCGATCTGATCCTGATGGACATGCAGATGCCGGTGATGGACGGCCTGACCGCCATCCGCACGATCCGCGCGGCGGAGGTCGCGGGCGGCGGGCTCCCGACGCCGATCTGGGCCCTGTCCGCCAACGCCTTGCCCGAGCATGTGGCGGCGTCGATGGCCGCCGGCGCGGATGGTCATCTGAGCAAGCCGGTCTCGGCCGAGGCGCTGTTCGGGGCGCTGGCCGAAGCCTGCGCCCGGGCCATGCCGGAAGACGAGGCGCTCAGCGCCTGATCCTTATCGTTGTCGCGACCGGCCGCTCGGCCCCGCCCGCTTCCGGACGAGGCCTGCCGGTCTAGCGGGACAGCCTCAGCTTGGTGATGTCGCGGCCGATGGCCGCGAAGGCGTCTTTCAACAGCGAGCCGCTCGACGGCAGGTAGACGTGGTCCGCATCCGTCGCGCAGGCCTTGATGAAGGCCTCCGCCGTAGAGCCGGCGCCGACCTGGAAGCCGACGGTATAGATCACCACGCCCTTGGCCTTGGCCGCCGTACAGATCGCCTGGGCCTGTGTCGTCGGGTTGCCGTTGGTGGCGTTGCAGTTGATCTGCTCGTCGTCGCGGCCGTTGGAATCCTTGCTGAGCACGTTGTTGCAGTAGGCCGTGTTGAAGTCGCCGTCGGTCATGATGATCAGGACCTTCAGCACGTCGGTGGCGGTATAGGCGGCCGGCTGACTGGCGGTCGGCCACAACGAGGCGAAGTTCGGCGACAGCATGTACCAGCCCCAGGCAGCACCGATCTGGCCGGCGGTCGCACCGCCGTCGTCGAGGTCGGTGATCGCCGCCTTCAGCGCCGTCTTGTCGGTCGAGAGGGGGAAGATGGTGGCCGAGGGGCAGCCGTCTCCGTCGGGGGTGTACATCTTGCCCACGGGCGAGCCGCCGGGCTCGGTGTCCAGATAGGCGTCCGTCCCGACGCGCTCGGTCGCGCAGGTGGTGATCTCGAACAGTCGCTCGTCGCCGTCATTGTCGGTCAGCTGGTAGTATTTGCACCCCGCGACCAGACACCAGATCGCGCCGCCCGACGTAAACGTCCCATAGCCGGCGCCGTTCACACCGGACAACGAGAAGGTGTTGGCGGTCTTGCTGGCGACTGTGAAAACCTCGTTGTTGATCTGCGTCATACCGCCAACGCCGGTGATGTAGACGCTGTCTCCGTTGTCAAACCCATGCCCGTTCGAGGTCAGCACGATCGAACAATCGGCCAATGTGCACTTGGTCGCGGTTCCGGCCGACTTGTATTTCTTGTAGCTCCCGCTGTTGACGCCAGCGAGTTCGAACGTATTGGCCGTCTTGTTGGCGACGACGAAGGCCCGGTTGTTGATATTGGTCATGCCCTTCACGCCGGTGATCCAGACCACGTCACCGTTGTTGAACCCGTGCGCCGTCGCCGTCACTTTTGCCGGATTGCTTTTGGACACACCGCTGATCGCCTTGGGCGAGCCAGTCGACCAGGAGGCCGCCGTGATCGTCTTGGCGTTTTCGACCGCGCCCCGGGCGCTGTCGGCATAGCTGCCCAAGTTTACCCCCACCTCGAACGGCACAAGGGCGGCCTTGGAATAGAAGGGCGTCTGGACGTCCGACACGATCAGGTCGATCAGGTCCTTGGCGGCGGCCTTCAGATCGGTGAGCTTTTGCCCCCTCATCGACCCGGTGATGTCGAGCACGATCGACACCTCAAGGTTGGTCGAGGACCGGGCCACCTCCGACTCCGCGCCGACGGTCATGTTGCCCTGGAGCCAGAGGTTGGCGATGACGGGAACGACCGAGGCCGTCGCAGTGCCGGTCACCTTGGTGCCGACGATCTTGAAGCTGGAGCTCTGGATCGTGGCGTCGCTGACGCCCGAGAGCTGGGCCGCCAGGGCCGGTGCGCCGATGGCCTGCATCTGGCCGTCGGTCGTAGACGTCGAGCGGGCGGCCATCAGGGTCGCCGCATCGAGCGCGTCCTGCAGCTGGCGCTTCTCGACGCTGGCGCGGCTGACATCGATCAGGCCGAAGGCCAGCACGGCGGTCGGCAGGGCCATGACGGCGAACCAGATGGCCACGGCGCCGCGCTCGCTGCGGAAGCGCCGGAGAAAACGTCCGATGGGCGCGAGGAGCCCGCTGGCGGGCCGTTTCGTGGCACGGTTCATGGATGATCACCCCTTGAGCCGGCGATCATCGCGCATGAGGGTAAGAAAACCCCCAACAGCCTTGGTGAATCGGGCGTTACGATCCGCGGCCCTATCGGGATATCCGCAGCCGGGAGATGTCCTCGCCGATCGCGCGGAACGCCGTCTTCAGCGCGGCCCCGGTGGACGGCATGTAGACGTGGTCCGCGTCGGTGGCGCATTCGCGGACGATGTCCTGCGCGTTCTCGTCGTCGGCGACGTCGAAGCCCACGGTATAGATGATGACGCCCTGCGCCTTCATGTTCGAACAGAGGGCCTGGGCCTGGGCGAAGGCGCCGCCGTTCGGCGCGTTGCAGTTGATGTGATCAGACGACGAGCCGCTGCCGGACCCTGAGTCCTTGCTGATCACGCCCTTGCAGTAGGTGGTGTTGAAGGCGCCGTCGGTCATCAGGACCACGACCTTGAGCAGCTTGTCGGTCCCATAGGCCGCCGGCTGGCTGGCGGAGGGCCAGAGCGAGGCGAAGTTGGGCGACACCAGATACCAGCCCCAGGCCAGGCCCAGATGCCCGGCGGTCGAGCCGGCGGCGGTCAGGCCCTCGATCTGACTCTTCAGGGCGGTCCGATCGGTGGACAGCGGCGTGATGGTGCTGGCCAGACAGCCGTTCGCGCTGCTGGAATAGTTGCGGCCCAGCGGGCTGGAGCCCGGCGCCGCGTCGGTGAAGGCGTCCGACCCGGTCCGCTCGGTGGCGCAGGTGCTGATGGCGAAGGTCTTCAGGTTACCCTGGGCGTTGGTGAACTTGTAGCTGGCGCAGCCCGGCGTCGTGCAGGTCCCGCCGCTGTAGGTCCCGCGGATGTCGGCGGCGTAGGGTCCGACGTTCACGGCGGCCGAGTACGGCGCCAGCGCCAGCTTGGTGTAGTAGGGCGTCTGCTGGTCCTGGACGACGAGGTCGACCAGATCCTTGGCGGCGGCCTTCAGGTCGGTGATCTTCTGTCCGGACATCGAGCCCGTGACGTCGAGCGCGAGCGCCACCTCGACATTGTTCGACGACCGCGTGACCTCCGACTCCGCGCCGATGGTCATGTCGCCGTCCATCCACAGGCCTGCGACCGTGGTCGCCATCGACGCCTGGGCGGTGGCGATGATCTTCGAGCCTTCCAGGCGGAAGGTCGAGCCGCCGAGGGTCGCCTTCGACGCCGCGAGATTGGCGACCAGGACCTTGTCGCCGACCAGTTTCAGACCGGCGTCCGTGGTCTCCGTGGACCGGGCGGCGGCGAGCGCGGCGGAATCGAGCGCGTCCTGCAATCGCGACTTCTCGCCGGACGCCCGGCTTACGTCGAGCGCGCCGAAGACCATCACGGCCATCGGCACGATCGCGACGGCGAACTGGATCGCCACCGCACCGTCATCACGGCGCCAGCCGTCCAGAATACGGCGCGCCAGAACCAGACTCTTCAGACCCGTCTTCATCGCCCTGCCCCGACAGAATTGCGATCAACGGGGGATGATGGCGACATCGCGGTAAACGCTTGGGCCACCAGGCAGGGTGAAAGTCGGGAAACCACGTTGGCCTTGTGGCGGGACGAAAAAAGGGGAGGCGGATCGCTTCGCCTCCCCCGTTCCGGTCAGGATGTAAGCCGGCTTACCAGCCGCACTTCTCGCCCTTGTTCTGCTTCACCAGCCAGACGTTCAGCGGCTTGAAATAGTCGGCCACCGCGCTGGCGTCGGTGCGGGTCTCCCCGGTGAAGGCCTCCAGCGCTTCAGGCCACGGCCGCGAGGCGCCCATCTCCATCATCGCGTTGAACTTCGCCCCGACCTCCTTGTTGCCGTAGGTCGAGCAGCGGTGCAGCGGGCCCGTCCAGCCGGCCTGCTTGCAGGCGGCCCGCTGGAACTGGAACTGGTAGACGTGGGCCAGGAAGTAGCGCGTGTACGGAACGTTGCCCGGCACGTGGTACTTTGCGCCCGGATCGAAGGCGTCCGTGGGGCGCGTCGCCGGCGGGGTGATGCCCTGGTACTTGGTCCGCAGCGCCCACCAGCCGTCATTGTACTGCGCCGGGGTCAGCTGGCCGGAGAACACCTCCCAGCGCCAGCGGTCGACCATCAGGCCGAACGGCATGAAGGCGATCTTGTCGAGCGCCATCTTCAGCAGGAACGGGATGTCGCCGTCCGGCCCGGGCGCGTCCTTCAGCAGACCGATCTGCTGCAGATAGGTCGGGGTCAGGGCCGACAGGCCGACGAAGTCGCCGATCGCCTCGTGGAAGCCGTCGTTCGCGCCGTTCTTGAAGATGTAGGGCTGGGCCTTGTAGGCGCGCTGGTAGTAGTTGTGACCCAGCTCGTGGTGGACCGTGTAGAAGTCCTCGCCGTTGACCTTGGTGCACATCTTGATGCGGATATCGTCGGCGTCATCCAGGTCCCAGGCCGAGGCGTGGCAGACGACTTCGCGGTCGCGCGGGCGGGTGATCTGCGAGCGTGTCCAGAAGGTCTCCGGCAGCGGCGCCAGGCCCATCGAGACGTAGAAGGCCTCACCGGTCTTGACCATCTTCGTCGCATCATAGCCGGCGTTCACCAGCAGTTCGTCGAGATTGTAGGACGGGGTCGTGCTCTTGGGCGCGACGATCGGATAGATGTTGCCCCACTGCTGGGCCCACATGTTGCCGAGCAGGTCGGCGCGGATCGGGCCGGTGCGCGGCTGGACCGCATCGCCGTACTTCTCGTTCAGGCGCGCCCGCACATAGCAGTGCAGGTTCTTGTAGAACGGCTCCAGCTGCTTCCACAGCCGGTCGGTCTCGGCGGCGAAGGCGTCGGGGTCCATGTCGTAGCCCGAGCGCCACAGGGCGCCGGTGTCCTTGTAGCCCAGCGCCAGCGAGCCCTCGTTGGACAGCGCCACGAGGCGGGAATAGTCGGTCACCATGCCGGGCGAGATCGAGTGCCAGCCCTCCCAGACGGCCTTGAGCTCCTCAGGGTCGGTGCTCGTGGCGAGGATGTCCTCGGCGTCGTTCAGCGTCAGGGTCTTGCCCTTGTAGGTGAACTTGCCGGTCGAGTAGGTCGAGTCCAGACGCGAGGCGATGGTCGCCATCTCGTCGGCCGCGCCCGGACGCTGCGGCGCCGGCGCGACCAGGGCGCGCTTGAGGATATCGAGCTTGCGGCGGGTGACCGGGTCGACCGCGACCTTGTCGTACTGCGCCGCCTGGATGGCCAGACGGGTGGCGAGGTCGGTGATCTCCGACCCGGCCTTGGCCTCCAGCCACTGGGTGTCCTCGGTGATGTAGGTCGCGCGGACCCACGAGGCCCGGTTCACATACTGCGACAGCGCGGCCAGATCGGTCTCGGCCTTGGCGATAAAGGCCACGGCGTCAGCCGTGGTCGGAGCGGCGGGGGTCGGCGCGGCGGCGGGGGTCTGGGCCTGGGCCACGACCGCAACGCCGCCGATCCCGGCCACGATCGCCAGGGCCGCGCCGGCGGCCAGAAGTTTGGTCTTCAACATGGGACGCATCCTCACAGGGGAATTTATTGCGCGGCATGGGAAGGGCGAGCGCGGGTTCCGTCAAGCGGCGGGTTGAAGAGCCCGTCCCCAATACTGCGTCATGGCCCGGCTTGTCCGGGCCACCCAAGCGTGGGCTGCCCGCAGGAAGAAAACGAGCCGGGAGCGAGATCAGCGAGTGCGGTGTCCTTGGGTGGCCCGGACAAGCCGGGCCATGACGCTGCGAGATAGTGAGGAGACGGGGTCAGTCCGTGGTCTTGAACTCCGGCTCAGGCGGCGCCGGATTATCCACGGGCGCGGGCTCCACCGGGACCGGTTCAGGGATCAGCGGCGGCGGCGGCGGCAGGGGATCGGTCTTCCGCTCAGGCGCGGGCTGCCGGGCGGCGGGCTTGCGTTCCGGCGCCGGTTCCGCCCGTTCCGCCCGGGTGGCGGCGCGCAGGTCGCCGACACAGGCCGACAGGCCGTCGCTGCGCACCGTGCCGGCCGCCGCCCCGATGCGGCGGGAGCGCCGGGCGACATATTTGCCCGGATTCACGGCCTTGTACTTCAGCGGATTGGGCAGGATGGCCGCCAGCCGCGCCGCCTGGGCCCGCGTCAGCTGGTCGGCGCTGACGCCGAAATACCGCTGCGCGGCCGCCTCGGCGCCATAGGTCCCGGCGCCCATTTCGGCGACGTTGAGATAGACCTCCATGATCCGCCGCTTGCCCCAGAGCGTCTCGATCAGGACGGTGTAGTAGGCCTCCAGCCCCTTGCGCAGATACGACCGCTGCGGCCAGAGGAAGACGTTCTTGGCGGTCTGCTGGCTGATCGTCGAGCCGCCACGGATCTTGCCCGGGCGCCGCTTGTTGGACGCCGCGGCCTTCTGGATCGCCTCGAAGTCGAAGCCGTTATGGGCGCAGAACTTGGCGTCCTCCGACGCGATCGCCGCCTGCACCAGCGCGGGCGACATGCGCTTCAGCGAGCGCCAGCGGTAGTCGAGCCCTTTGCCCTCGAACAATCGCTGAACCATCAGGATCGTCACCGGCGGCGGCACGAACCGGTACAGCAGCGTCACCCCGACGGGCAGCACGACGGTCAGCACGAAGCCCCAGATGAACACCGCGCGAACGAGCCGGCCGAACCCGCCGGGTCGCCGGGGCGCTTGCGGCGGAGGCGGGGGCGATGGAGGCGGCGGCGCGACGTAAGGCTCAGGCTCAGGCTCAGGCTCAGGCTCAGGCTCAGGCTCAGGCTCAGGCTCAGGCTCAGGCTCAGGCTCAGGCTCAGGCTCAGCGACGGTCGGCGAGTCGGACTCCGTCACCCCCTCGTCTTCGGACGGGATGCCGTCTTCCGGTTCTTCCGGCGGTTCGTGGCTCAATCCCGCCTCCCCTTGCCTTGACGCGGCGGACGGATGCTAGCCACTGGCGTCGCATCTGTCGCTGGCCGAAAGCATCCGTCATGAACGTCTCCGAAGCCGTTGATCGTCGCGTCTCCGTCCGCGCCTATCTGGACAAGCCGGTCTCCGGCGAGACCGTGCGGGAGCTGCTGCTGGCCGCCCAGCGCGCGCCCTCGGGCGGCAACCTCCAGCCCTGGCGGGTTCACGCCCTGACCGGCGCGGCGCTGGAGGGGCTGAAGGCGAAGGTCGCCGCTAACCTCGCCGGCGAGACCCCCGAGTACGACGTCTATCCGGCCGACCTCTGGGATCCGTTCCGCACGCGGCGCTTTCAGTGCGGCGAGGATCTCTACGCGACCATCGGCATCCCGCGCGAGGACAAGCCGGCCCGGCTGCAGCAGCTGTTCAAGAACACCCAGCTGTTCGGCGCGCCCGTAGGCCTGTTCTTCAGCCTCGACCGCAAGCTGGGCCCGCCCCAGTGGTCGGACGTCGGCATGTACATGCAGACCCTGATGCTGCTGGCGACCGAACGCGGCCTGGCCACCTGCGCCCAGGAGTTCTGGGCCCGCTATCCGAAGACGGTCGCCGAACACCTCGGACTGCCCGACGACCACCTGCTGTTCTCCGGCATGGCGCTGGGCTGGCCGGACGACAGCGCGCCGATCAACAGCCTGCGGACAAGGCGGGATCCGTTTGATGTGTGGGCGGAGATGAGGGGATTTGAGTAGGCAGGTTGCGTGGTTCGAGACGCTCGGCTGACGCCTCGCTCCTCACCATGACGAACCTCCTTGAAGCCTGCACCTCTACGTCATCCTGAGGAGCGAGCCTCAAGCGAGCGTCTCGAAGGACGCACGGAGCCCTACAGCCCCGTCTCCAGCACACCCGCCGCGCCGTCCTCGTCACCCCAGGCGACCCGCGAGCCGTCGAGGCTGATGGCCAGGGCGCTGATGGCCGCGCCCTTCTCCGCCTTCAGATGCTCGATCTTGCCGCTCTTCAGGTCAGCCGCCCAGACGCGCCCGTCGTCGAGGCCGGCGGCGAGGACCGAGGCGTTCGGCGTGCCGGCCACCCGCGCGACCATGGCCGACTGGTCGTAGCCGATCTCGGCCGCGTCCTTGCCCATCGGGCCGGTCGCGCCGGCGAACGGCCAGACCACCGCGCCGTTCGAGCCTGATGTTGCCATCATCAGCCCGTTCGACAGGAAGCTCATGCTCTTCACCTTGCCCGGGTAGCCGCCCATGCGCAGATTCTTGTCGTCGGCGACCTTCCAGCCGTGCAGCTGGTTCTCCTGCATGGCGCTCATCAGGAACCGGCCGTCCGGGCTCCAGGCGACCAGCACATGGCTGCCCGCCCATTTCAGGATTTGCGGCTTCTGGTCGGCGATCCGCGCATACCAGAGCGCCGCGCCGTTGTAGGTCGCCACGGCCAGCCGCCGGCCCTTGGGGTCGAACGCCACGTCGGCGGCGGACTTCTCATGGGTGAACACGCGGCTGAAGGCCGGGTCCTTCGAATCGCGCACGTGCAGCTCGCGGCCGGCGGTGAAGGCGATCAGGCCCGATTCGGCGCTGGCGGCGACGGAATCGATCCATCGGCCCTTCACCTCCCCGACCAGATCGGCGGCGATCTCGCCCCCCTCCAGCCGGGTCCAGACCACCCGGCCGTCGTCGCCGCCGGTCAGGATGCCCACGCCGGAGGGATGGACGCAGGCGGACAGCACGGCCCCCTGGTGGGCCTCGACGGTGACGAACCCGTCTCCCGTCACGGCGCGCACGGTTCCATCACCCAGAGCGAACAATGTTCGTCCGGAACGGTCGAAAAGCGCGGCGGTCACATAGGCGTCGAAATCGAAGGTCATGGTGGCGCGTTTATAACGCAGGCTTGGCCTTGCCCAGCGGCCGTTCCTTTTCGCCTGCCAAGCGAGACAGGCTTTACAAGCGCCTTCAGTCGCGTAATGGGTTTGACGAATGACAGCGGGCGGCACGCGTTTGCCCGCGTAAGGGAGTGTCGGAATGGCGGCGAAACTGGGCGGAAGCGGCGGCGGCAAGTACGATCTTGGCCAGAACAGCGAGATTAACGTCACGCCGTTCGTGGACGTCATGCTCGTGCTGCTGATCATCTTCATGGTGGCGGCGCCGATGGCGACCGTCTCGATTGCGCTCGACCTGCCGCCGGCGGTTCCGCCCAAGGCTGACGATCCCAAGCCCAAGAAGCCCGTCTTCATCTCGATCCAGAAGACCGGCGCCATTTTCGTGGGCGAAGCGGTCCAGTCCAGCCTCGTCAACCTGCCGGCCGACATTCCCGTCGCCATGCAGAAGGAAGGCGTCACCGGCAACTTCACCGAGGAGCGCGTGTTCGTGCGCGCCGACGCCGACGTGATGTACGAGCAGTTCATGGCCGTGCTGAACGTCCTGCAGGCCAACGGCTACTTCAAGATCGGCCTGATCAACGAAGACATCGAATAGGTCGGACTTACAGCCAGACATGCGAAAGGCCGGTGGAAACACCGGCCTTTTTGCTTTTGGGGACTGATTATTCCTCCCCAACGCAGTTGGGGAGGGGGACCGCCGGAGGCGGTGGAGGGGAGTCCGTGCACCGACTCCCCTCCACCACGCTCCGCGTGGTCCCCCTCCCCGCTTTGCGGGGAGGATCATCAAGTTCCTACGCCACGCACCCCTCAAAGCCCGCCTTCAGCATCGCCTCGTCGAGATCCCGCCCGATGAACACCATCCGGCTATAGCGATGCTCGCCGTCCTTCCAGTCGCGCTGGAAGTCGCCCTCGAGGATCATGTGCACGGCCTGGAACACCAGGCGGCGGCTTTCGCCCTTCACATCGAGGATGCCCTTGGCGCGCAGGATGTCGGGCCCCTTGTCCTGCAACAGCTGGTTCAGCCAGTTGGTCACCTTGATGCCGTCGAGCGGCTTTTCGAAGGTCAGCGAGACGCCGCGGATGCCCGCCTCGGCCACGTGATCGTGGGCGGCGTGGTCGTGGTGGCCGTGATCATGGTCGTGGTGGTGATGGTCGTGCACGTGGTCATCACAGTGCTCGTCATGCACATGCCCCGCCTCGCCGTGCGCCGGATTGAGGAACTCCGGCTCCAGCTCGGTGATGCGGTCGAGGTCGAAGCCGCCCCGGCCGAGAATCGCGTCCAGCGGCACGGCCGAGCGCTGGGTGCGGTGGATCGGGGCCAGCGGATTGATCCGCCGGATCTGGGCCTCGACCGAGGCCAGCTGCTCTGGCGTCACCAGGTCGGTCTTGTTCAGCAGGATCTGGTCGGCGAAGGCGATCTGCTCGACCGCCTCGCGGCTGTCCGCCAGCCGCAGCGGCAGGTGCAGGGCGTCGACGACGGTCGTCACCGAGTCCAGCTTCGTGCGGGCCCGGACGTCATCATCGACGAAGAAGGTCTGGGCCACCGGGCCGGGGTCGGCCAGGCCGGTGGTCTCGACGATGATCGCATCGAAGCCGCCCTTGCGCTTCATCAGGCCCGAGACCACCCGGATCAGGTCGCCGCGCACCGTGCAGCAGACGCAGCCGTTGTTCATCTCGAACACTTCCTCGTCGGCGCCGACGACCAGGTCGTTGTCGATGCCGATCTCGCCGAACTCGTTGACGATCACGGCGTAGCGCTTGCCGTGATCCTCGGTGAGGATGCGGTTGAGCAGGGTGGTCTTGCCGGCGCCGAGGTAGCCGGTGAGCACGGTGACGGGAATGCGGGCGGGGGAAGCGTCGGTCATGACCGGCTAGATAGGCGGCTCAGGGCGTGAAAACCACCACCACGATGGCCAGAGTCACCAGAACCGCCCCGAGGATCGCTGATTCATAGCGGGCCAGCCGGTCCATGCGGAAATGCGCCATCCCGGCCCAGGTCAGGGTGATCAGGGCGGCCATCCCGGCCATCGTGCCGACGAGGAACACCAGGCTGAGCAGGACCAGGCCGGGCCAGCCGTGCGTATCCCCTGTAAGATAGAAAGAGAGCAGCACCTCGCCCGGCGACAGGGCCAGCGCCCCGACGACGCCCCACCAGGCGGCGCGGTCGTCAACGCGGGGCGGCGCGGCGAGCGCGGACTCCTCCAGCCCCGCCAGCGCCACGCGGCGCTGGAAGGCGCGCGTCAGGTAATAGAGTCCGAACCCCAGCAGCAGCGCCGCGGCGGCGTAATGCAGCACGCCCTGGATCCACTGCTCAACGAAACGGCCGGCGGTGAGGATCAGCACGCCGACGATGGAGGTTGTCAGGATATGGCCCACGGCCGCCGCGCCCGCCGCCGTCAGCACGCGCCGCAGCGGCCAGCCCTGGGCCCGGCCGACCAGCACGAACGGAAGCCAGTGCGTGGGGATGGCCACATGCACCAGGGCCACGCCGAAACCGGCCGCCGCGAAGGACAGGAAGAAGGGCGAAGTCACTCCCGGCCTATAGCCTGTTACAAAGTAACACGCCAGAGTGTTTGCCCGGTCCGGGCGGTCGCCGGCGGTCAATCGTCACGAACCGCCTGACGATCATGCTTTGCGGGGCCTCGCGGCGTTGACTCAGAAGTCGCCGGCTGTATAAGACCGCTCCCTCGCCCGCGGGACACCTCGCGGGCGCGATCTATTTTGCGAACTCAAGATTTTCAAGGCGAACACCATGTACGCGGTGATCAAAACCGGCGGCAAGCAATACCGGGTCCAGGCAGGCGATCTGCTCGTGGTCGAAAAGCTGGCCGGTGAACCCGGCGCGGACGTCGCCTTTGGCGATGTGCTGCTGGTCGGCGATGGCGACGCGGTCACGATCGGCGCTCCGCTGGTCGACGGCGCGACCGTCAACGCGACCCTGATCGAGACCCGCAAGGGCGACAAGGTGAAGATCTTCAAGAAGATCCGCCGTCAGGGCTATCGCCGCACGAAGGGCCACCGCCAGCACGAGACCGTGCTGCGCGTGACCTCCGTCGCCGCCGCCGGCAAGACCGACAAGTGGGACGGCGAAGTCAGCCTGACCACCAAGCGCGAGCTCGACGCCCGCGCCCGTGGCCTGGCCTTCCAGCCGCTCGGCGGCGCGACCCCCAAGGCGGAAAAGGCGGCTCCGGCCGCCAAGGCCGCTCCGGCGAAGAAGGCTGCTCCGGCCCCCAAGGCCGCTGACACCGCTCCGGTCGAAGCCAAGGCCGCCGCGCCGAAGAAAGCCGCTGCTCCGAAGGCCGCCAAGGCCGACGGCGACGCCGCCCCCGCCAAGAAGGCCGCTGCCAAGAAGCCGGCCGCCAAGAAGGACGGCGACGCCTAAGCGGCGGCGCCTCCAGAGAGACAGGAGAGCACAATGGCTCACAAGAAATCAGGCGGCTCCTCGAGCAACGGTCGCGACTCCGCCGGCCGTCGCCTCGGCGTGAAGAAGTACGGCGGCGAGAAGGTCCTCGCCGGCAACATCATCATTCGTCAGCGCGGCACGAAGTTCTGGCCGGGCACGAACGTCGGCATCGGCAAGGACCACACCCTCTTCGCGCTCGTACACGGCGCGGTGAAGTTTGTGACCAA
This sequence comes from Caulobacter sp., assembly GCA_021741355.1. Lineage (GTDB taxonomy): Bacteria > Pseudomonadota > Alphaproteobacteria > Caulobacterales > Caulobacteraceae > Caulobacter. Next base: position 42,010 of record JAIOXZ010000014.1, on the reverse strand, counting down.
GCGCAACAATCGCACCTACGCGACGGTCGTTCCGGCCGAGGTCGCCCAGGCCGCCGAATAGGCGACCCGACCTTCTCCGGATCGCCCGATACAGGCGATCCGGACATGCAATTCCTCAAGCGGGGAGTCCGGACGCCGGGCTCCCCGCTTTTGCATGTTCAGGCCCTCGCAGAAGGGCCGGGAGGACCACCCCATGAGCGTGATCGAGACCACGCCCCGGATCGAGACCAGACGGCTGACCTTGCGGTCACCCGGCCATCAGGACGCCGCGCGCCTGGCCGAGCTCTGCAACGATCCTGACATCGCGCGGATGACCGCGACCATGCCCTCGCCCTATCGCCGGGAAGACGCCGACGCCTTCATCGATCGATGCGCGGCGGCGAACCCGCGCCAGCACGCGCCGTTCCTCATCGATCTGGACGATGTCGGCGTGGTCGGCGGCCTGGGCTTCCATACGAAGGGCGACGGCCCCATCGAGGTCGGCTACTGGATCGGCGCGCCGTTCCGCGGTCGCGGCATCGCCAGCGAGGCGCTGGTCGGCGCCATGGCCTGGGCGGCGCGGGACTGGCGGCGCCGGGTGGTCGCGGCCGGCCATTTCTCGGACAACCCGGCCTCGGGCGTGGTCCTCTGCCGCGCGGGGTTCCTCTACACCGGCGATGTGGTCATGCAGACCTCGCTGGGCCGTCCGGCGCCTGCGCCGTCGCGCCGGATGATCTGGCTGGCTTAGCCGCCCGCCTACTTCCGCTTCAGCGCCGCGGCGATGGCGGCGTCGAGGATGGCCAGATCGATCTCCTTGCCCAGCGGGGGCTCCACCCGCACGCCGTTGACGTCGAACGTCGGCGTGCCGGTGACCTTGTCGACCTCGTCGGCGCGGGTGAGGCGGACCTTCAGCGCCTCGAACGCCGCCTCGTCGCTGATGCAGGCCTCATAGGCCGCCGCGTCGATCCCAAGAGCCGCCGCCTCTCGCCGCAGGATCTCGTGAACGCCGCGGACCGTGCCGCCCCGGTACATCTCATCCTGGGTGGCGAAGACCCGGCTGATCACCTGGAAATAGCGGTCCTTGCCGGCGCAGCGGGCCAGCATGGTCGCCGGCACGGCGATCTCGGCCGGGCCGGTGATGTATTCGCGATAGACGAACTGCACCTTGCCGGTGTCGATGTACTTCTTGCGGAAGGCCGGGAAGACGTCGTTGTGGAACTTCGCGCAGTGCGGGCAGCTGAGCGAGGCGTATTCCACCACCACGACCTTCGCCTTCGCATTGCCCAGCGTCATGTCGTCGGCGCGTACGGCCGGTCGGGCCGCCATCGAGGCTGCCGGCAGCAGCATCAGGGCCGTCAGCCCGACAAGCAGTCTCAGCAGGGTGCGCATCCGGTCCTTCCCCAGGGTCTCGATAGCGCTGGTATGCGGCGATCCTGGCATCTTTGCGACCGGCCTGACGGCGCCGCGCCCTTTTCGCAGGGCCCGCCTTGGCCCATAAGGGCGCGATGAAGTTTCTCGACCAGTGCAAGATCTACATCCGCTCCGGCGACGGCGGCGGCGGCGCCGTGTCGTTCCGGCGCGAGAAGTATATCGAATACGGCGGCCCGGACGGCGGCGACGGCGGACGCGGCGGCGACGTCTGGATCGAGGCCGTCGACGGGCTGAACACCCTGATCGACTTCCGCTACCAGCAACACTTCAAGGCCGGGACCGGCGTCCACGGCATGGGCCGCAACCGCCACGGCGCGGCGGGCGAGGACATCGTGCTCAAGGTTCCGGTCGGGACCCAGGTGCTCGAGGACGACAAGGAAACCCTGGTCGCCGACCTCGACGTCCCCGGCAAGCGCGTCCTGCTGGCCAAGGGCGGCAACGGCGGCTGGGGCAACGACCGCTTCAAGGGACCGGTCAACCAGGCGCCCAAACACGCCAACCCGGGCCTGCCCGGCGAGGAGCGCTGGCTGTGGATGCGGCTCAAGCTGATCGCCGACGCCGGTCTGGTGGGGCTGCCCAACGCCGGCAAGTCGACCTTCCTGGCCGCGGTCAGCGCCGCCAAGCCCAAGATCGCCGACTATCCCTTCACCACCCTGGTGCCGAACCTCGGCATCGTCGACCTGTCCTCGGAAGAGCGGTTCGTCATCGCCGACATCCCCGGCCTGATCGAGGGCGCCTCGGAAGGCGCGGGCCTCGGCGTGCGGTTCCTCGGTCACGTCGAGCGGGCGGGCGCGCTGATCCATCTGGTCGACGCGACGCAGGATGACGTCGTCGAAGCCTGGCGCACGGTTCGCGGAGAACTCGAGGCCTATGGCGAAGGTCTCGCCGACCGGCCCGAGATCCTGGCGCTGAACAAGGTCGACGCGCTCGGCCCGGATGAGCGCAAGGCCAAGGCCAAGGCGCTCAAGAAGGCCGCCGGCGTTGCGCCGCATCTGATCTCCGGCGTGTCCGGCGAGGGCGTGCAGGATGTACTGCGGGCGGTGTTCCAGGCCGTCAAGCGACACCGCGCCGGCGAAGCCGAAGCGGCGGCCGCATTGGTCGATACGCCGGCCCAGGCCCCCGGCTGGTCGCCGGTCTAGGAGCGCCAGCATGCTCAGTCCGATGATCGCTGTCCTGATGCTGCTGTTCGCCGAAGCGCCCGTCGCGGCCGCGCCGCCCGCACCGGCTCCCGCAGCGACCGCGCCCGCTGTGGCAGCGACTCCGGCCGCCCCGGCGGTCGCCCCGGTCAATCCGGTCACCGCCGAGATCAACGCCCTGATCGAGCCCTATCGCGGCAAGTCCGGCAACCGGCTGCGCGGCAAGCTCGGCTTCTCGGCCGGGACTCGGAAGGCCAGCGATGGCGAGGTCGTGTTCTGGATGATCAACGTCCAGCAGGAGATGAACTGCGGCGTGGATCCGGCCAGCGGCGCGATGCGCTGCCTGCGTGCTGATCCCCTGCAGTGCCGCCTCGCCATGGCGTTCGACACGGCCGGCATCGTCAAGGCCTGGGCCGTAACCGGCGCGCCGGAGGTCTGCCGCGGCTTCGTCGACCTGCTGAAGGCGCCCTGATGACCGGCTCGTCGTCGGAACTGACGACGGCTCGCCGGGTCGTGATCAAGGTCGGCTCGGCCCTGGTCGTTGAGGCTGACACCGGCCTTCCCGCCCGCGCCTGGCTGGCGGCCTTCGCCGCCGACGCCGCCCGCCTGCGCGCGCGCGGCCAGCAACTGCTCGTGGTCTCCTCCGGCGCGGTGGCGCTCGGCCGTCGCCGGCTCGGGCTGAAGCGCAAGGCCCTCACCCTGCCGGAAAAGCAGGCCGCCGCCGCCGCGGGACAGTCGCTGCTGATGCGAGCCTGGGAGGAAGCCTTCGAGCCGCACGGCCAGGCCGTCGCCCAGGTGCTGCTGACCCGCGACGACACCGAGGTCCGCCGCCGCTGGCTGAACGCCCGCGCCACGGTCGACACCTTGCTGGCCCTGAACGTCGTGCCGGTGGTCAACGAGAACGACACGGTGGTCACCGAGGAAATCCGCTACGGCGACAACGACCGCCTGGCGGCGCGCGTGGCGCAGATGATCGGCGCCGATGTGCTGGTGCTGCTCAGCGACATCGACGGCCTCTACACCGCCGACCCGCGCCGCAATCCGTCCGCAACGCGGCTCGAGCGGGTCCGCGAGATCACGCCGGAGATCGAGGCCATGGCCGGCGGCGCCAACGCCGGCGCCGGCGTCGGTACGGGCGGCATGGCGACCAAGCTGGCCGCCGCCCGCATCGCCCGCGCGGCCGGCTGCGCGACGATCATCACCCTGGGCGGCCGCCCTGACCCGCTGCAGGCGGTCGAGGACGGCGCCGCCGCGACGATCATCGAGGCCGGCGTCAGTTCCGCCGCCGCCTACAAGAGCTGGATCGCCGGCTCCCTGGCCCCGGCCGGGACCCTGACCGTCGACGCCGGCGCTGCGACCGCCCTGCGCGGCGGCAAGAGCCTGCTGGCGGCCGGAGTCACGTCGGTCGAGGGCCGCTTCGGCAAGGGCGACGCGGTGCTGGTGCGCGGGCCGAACGGCGAGATCGGCCGCGGCCTCGCCCGTTACGACGCCGCCGACGCGCGCAAGATCGCCGGATTGCGCTCGGACGCGATCGAGGCGGCGCTCGGCTACACGGCCGGCCCGCTGATCCACGCCGATGACCTGGCGCTGGTCGGGTCGCCGGAAAGCCGCTAAGGCTCAGTCTGAGCAAAACAGGGCTTTGATCCGTGGACGACGCGGGGGCATCACTGCAGGCGACGATGCTGGCGACCGGTCGGGCCGCCCGCGAGGGCGCGCGCGCCCTGCGTCTGTCGACGCCGCAGCAGCGCTCCACGGCCATTCTCGCCGCCGCCGAAGCGATCCGCGACAGCGCCGCGACCATCCTCGCCGCCAATGCCGCCGACTTCGCCGCAGCGAAGGCCGCCGGCCTTTCCGCGCCCATGCTCGACCGGATGATGCTGGACGAGGCCCGCCTCGCGGCTATCGCCGACGCGGTTGCGCAGATCGCCGCCATCCCCGACCCGCTCGACGCGGAGATCGCCCGCTGGATCCGGCCCAACGGCCTGGACATCGCCCGCGTCCGCACCCCGATCGGCGTGATCGCCATCATCTACGAGAGCCGCCCGAACGTGACCGCCGACGCGGCGGCCCTGTGCATCCGCTCGGGCAACGCGGCGATCCTGCGCGGCGGCTCCGAATGCCTGCGCAGCAACCTCGCCCTGCATGCGGCGATGGTGAAGGGGCTGGTGAAGGCCGGCCTGCCCGCCAGCTGTATCCAGCAGGTCCGCACGACCGACCGCGCGGCCGTGGGCGCGATCCTGTCGGGCCTCGACCGGCACATCGACCTGATCATCCCGCGTGGCGGCAAGAGCCTGGTCGCCCGGGTGCAGGCGGAGGCGCGGGCGCCGGTGCTGGGCCATCTCGAAGGGCTCTGCCACGTGTTCGTCCACGCGGACGCGGACATCGCCAAGGCCCGCGACATCGTCGTCAACGCCAAGCTGCGCCGGGTCTCGGTCTGCGGCTCGGCCGAGACGCTGCTGATCGACCGCGCGGCGGCCGAACGGCTGCTGCCCCCGATCGCCGACGCCCTGATCCGCGAACGCTGCGAGATGCGCGGCGACGCCGCCGCCCGGGCCATCGAACCGACGATGAAACAGGCCTCCAGCGACGACTGGACCACCGAACACCTGGCGCCGATCCTCAACGTGGCCGTAGTCGATGGAGTCGAAGGCGCCGCCGCCCATATCGCCGCCTGCGGCTCGGGCCATACCGATGCCATCGTCACCGAGGACGCCGCGGCGGCGGAGCGGTTCATCGCCCTGGTCGACTCGGCCATCGTGCTGGTCAACGCCTCGACCCAGTTCGCCGACGGCGGCGAGTTCGGCTTCGGCGCCGAGATCGGCATCGCCACTGACAAACTTCACGCCCGCGGTCCGGTCGGGGCCGAGCAATTGACAACGTACAAGTATGTGGTTCGCGGGACCGGCCAGACTCGTCCCTGAGGCCGGGAGGCCCCGCACCCTGCGCCTCGGCTTCGACCTGAAGCCCGGCATGCGGGTGGGACTCTATGGCGGCTCGTTCAATCCCGTGCATGACGGCCATGTCCACGTCGCCGAGACGGCGCTGAAGAACCTGCGTCTGGACCGCGTCGTCTGGCTGGTCTCCCCGCAGAACCCGCTGAAATCACGGCAGGACACCGCTCCGCTGGCCGAGCGCATGGCCGGGGTGCGCGCCCGCGCGGGCGGACCGGCGATGATCATCTCCGACGCCGAGACCCGGATCGGCTCGCTCTACACGATCGATACGGTGCGGGTGCTCAAGGCGCGCTTTCCCGGCGTGCATTTCGTCTGGATCATGGGCGCCGACAGCCTGGCCGGCTTCCACCGCTGGCGCGGCTGGACCCAGATCATGCGCGAGCTGCCGGTGGCCATCGTGTCGCGTCCGTGGGCGGCGCTCAAGGCGCGCACCTCGCCGGCGGCCAAGCGGTTCAGCCACGCCCGGCGCCCGGCCCGCGAGGGGCCTCTGCTGGCGACGATGAAGGCCCCGGCCTGGGTCTATCTGCGTGGCCCGTTCAACTTCGCCAGCTCTACCGCGATCCGCGACCGGCAACGCGGGACTCCCGGGACATAGCGCGACACTGATTCGCTGACGTTCGGGCCAGGACGTGCTATGGGGTGCCGCTTGGCGAGGCGAATAGAGGAGCATTCCGCTGAATCGCGAGTTGGCGCCCGAGGCGCACGAGGTCCTTTCGGGGACTTCATCCGACGAACCCCGACAAAGTTTCGGTTCGCTCGAAGACCTGATTTTGAGCCGTCTTGATGACGACAAGGCGGAAGAGATCGTTCACATCGATCTGCGGGGCAAGAGCCCCATGGCTGACTCCATGATCGTGGCGTCCGGCCGGTCGCATCGCCATGTCGGCGCGCTGGCCGACCATGTCATGCGCGCGCTCAAGGAAGCCGGTCACGGCAAGGCGCGGGTCGAGGGCCTGCCGCACTGCGACTGGGTGCTGATTGACGCGGGCGACGTCGTCGTCCACCTGTTCCGTCCCGAGGTGCGCAGCTTCTACAACATCGAGAAGATCTGGGCGGTCGACTCGCCGCACATCACGCCGGCGAACTGATCCTTCGAGACGCTCGCTTGAGGCTCGCTCCTCAGGATGACGAAGACGAACACTCGTCATGGTGAGGAGCGATCCCTCGGGATCGCGTCTCGAACCGCGCACCCATGAAGATCACCATCCTCACCATCGGCAGGCTGGGCCGCGCCCCCGAGGCGCTTCTGGCGAAGGACTATGTCGAACGCGCCACCGCCAGCGGCCGCTCGCTCGGTCTCGGCCCGGTGGAGATCCTCGAGGTCGAGGCGCGCAAGCCGGGCAAGGCCGCCGAGGCCGAGGTTCTGCTGCCGCACCTGAAGGACGCACACGTCATCGCCTGCGACGAACATGGCGCGGTGCGGCCGTCCCGGGACTTCGCCGGCCAGATCGGCCGGCTGCGGGACGACGGCGTACGGCGGCTGGTGTTCCTGATCGGCGGCGCGGACGGCCTGGACCCGTCGATCCTCGCCGCCGCCGACGCGAAGCTGGCGTTCGGACCACAGACCTGGCCGCACGCCCTGGCCCGCGCGATGCTGGCCGAGCAGGTCTATCGCGCCGTCACGATCCTCGCCGGAAGCCCCTACCACCGCGACTGACGCCGCGGCGTCTGCTATCAGCGTTTCATGCGTCGCCGCCTGGCCACCCTTGCCGTCATCACCCTCTGCGCCGTCGCCGCCCGCAGCGCGGCGCAGGAGCCGGCTGACGCCCCCTCGCCCCGGCTGATGGAGGTCTATGCGGTGCAGCCGGGCGCCGCCGGCGCTTCCGGAAGCGCCGAGGCCCGCCGCCAGATCGAGACCCTCCGCGAGGAGCTTCGCCGGCTGGCGTCCCGTCAGGCCCAGAGCGGTCGCGACGTCGCCAACGCCCGCGCGCGGCTGCAGATGCTGAATGTGCGCGAAACCTCGCTGACCGCCGAGCTGGGCCGTGACCGCAACCGGCTGGCGCGGCTTCTGGGCGCCCTGCAACTGTTCCGCCGCGAGCCGCCGCCGGCGCTCCTGGTTCGGCCCGAGGACGCCCGCGATGCCGTGCGGGCCGCCATCCTGATCCGCGCCATGACGCCGGCGCTGGAACGCCGCGCCCGCGCCTATGGCGCCGAGGCGCGCGAAATCGCCGGCCTGCGCCGTCAGGCGGCCGCCGCCAACGAGACCCTGTTCACCACAGAGAGCCTCGCCGCCGACCGCCGGGGCGATGTCGAGAGACTGCTGACCCGCCAGGCCGAGATCGAGCGCCAGTTCAGCGATGAGGCTGTCGCCGCCGGTCGCGCGGTGGGCAGTCCGGGACAGCTGGCCGACAGCTTCCCCCGTCTGACCGGCCCTGACAGCGGGCCGGGCCGCCTGTTGCGTCCCGTCGGGGCGACACAGGTTCGCGACTTCGGCGGGGCCGCCGAGGGGGTCTCGTTCCGGCTCAAGGCCGGCGCCGCCGTGGCCAGTCCGGCTCAAGGCTTGGTTGAATTCGCTGGGCCGGTGACAGGCTGGGGCGTCATTCTCATTGTCCGGACAAGCGGGGCCTATCATCTGGTGCTTGCCGGGCTCGGGGAGGTTACGGTGGCCCCGGGTCAGACCATCGCCGCCGGCGCGCCGATCGGACGCATGGCGAGGGGCGGCGGAACGGGGAATGGAGAGCCGGAGCTCTATCTGGAGCTCAGGCGTTCGGGGACACCGGTCGATCCGGCGCCCTGGCTCAGGACGAACGGCGCCGGAGTTGCATCGGCAACGCCGGGGTAGGACACAATTTCGGCCTCTCGCGGGGCTTTAAGTCATCACGCGGCGCGTAGGGCCGCACAGGGAGCCTCCAGCCAGGCTATGTTGAAGAAGAACCTCCTGATCGGCGCTTGCGCCTTTGTTCTCGGCGCCGGATCGATGGCCTACGTCGGCCAGAAGGCGGAGGCCACGGCCCAGCCGCGGGCCCAGACGTACAAGATGCTCGAGCTGTTCGGCGACGTCCTCGACATCGTCCAGAACCAGTATGTCGTCGAGGTCGACGACCGAAAACTGATCGAGGCCGCGCTCGGAGGCATGGTCTCGTCGCTGGACCCGCACTCCGGCTACCTCGCTCCGGCGAGCTTTGAGGACATGCAGGACTCAACCCGCGGCGAATACGGCGGCCTGGGCATCGAGATCACCAGCGAAGACGGGGTGGTCAAGATCATCTCCCCGATGGACGGCACGCCCGCGTCGCGCGCCGGTCTGCAGCCGGGTGACTACATCACAGCGGTCAACGGCGAGAGCGTCGTGGGTCTGCCGACCAACGAGGCCGTCAAGCTGATGCGCGGCCCGGCCGGCGAGAAGGTCACCCTGACCATCGCCCGCGAGAAGACCGACGGCTTCGACGTCACCCTGATCCGCGAAGTCATCAAGCCCAAGTCGGTCACCGCCCGCATGGAAGGCGACTACGGCTATGTCCGGCTGTCGGGCTTCAACGAGAAGGCCACCGACGAAGTCGTCGCGGCGATCCGTCTGCTGCAGACCCAGAACCCGAAGATGAAGGGCCTGGTCTTCGACCTGCGCAACAATCCGGGCGGCCTGCTCGACCAGGCGGTCGGCGTCTCGGACGTGTTCCTCGACGGCGGCGAAGTGGTCAGCCAGCGTGGCCGTGATCCGCGCGATATCGAACGCTACAACGCCCGTGCGGGCGACATGCTGAACGGCCTGCCGGTCGTGGTGCTGGTGAACTCCGGCTCGGCCTCGGCCGCGGAGATCGTCGCCGGCGCCCTGCAGGACCGCAAGCGCGCCGAGGTCGTCGGACTGACCAGCTTCGGCAAGGGCTCGGTCCAGACCGTGATCCCGCTGCGCGGCGGCGCCGATGGCGCGCTCAAGCTGACGACGGCGCGCTACTTCACCCCCTCGGGCCGCTCGATCCAGCGCACCGGCATCGAGCCGAACCTCGAGGTCGCCTCGAGCCGTGAACAGGCCGAACTGATCGCCACCCGCTCGTTCCAGTTCAGTGAAGCCTCCCTGCGCGGCGCGCTCGACTCCGAGTCCGGCGCGGTGCGTCGCGGAGCCCACGCCCCCGCCGAGGCGCCGCCGATGACCTTCGACGAGGAGGGCTGCAAGAAGCGCCCGCCGTCGAATACGCTCGAGCTGCGCTGCGACTTCCAGCTGCAGCGGGCGCTGGATGTGCTGCGCTATGGCTCGGTCGCCGCAACGCCCAAGCTGCCCAAGCCGGCCCCGCGCGTGGCCTCGGTCGTGGATGGCCGCGTGATCCCGCCGGCGGCCTCTGACAGCAAGCCGAAATAGGGCTTCATTAACCATAACCGGCGAGGGTGGCGGGGCTCAGTTTCCGTCACCCGATCATGTTCTCGAAGAAGCCAGCCCCCGCCTATGCCGTGAGCAACGCCGCCGGGTCCGGCCGGTTCGCCTCCGCACGCGCCGCCGCCCTGACAGCGATCCAGAACCCCTGGATCAGCGCGGGCGGAGCGGGTTTCCTGTTCGTGCTGACCCTGGCGACGCTGGTGGCGATCACCAGCGATCCGAAGGCCGGCGCGCCGAGCGTGCGCATATCCCTGGCCCAGGCCGCCGCCAGCGGCGCGGCGGTGCCGGGCTGGCGTGAGGCGCTCGCGCCCGAATCCGCCGAAGCGCCCCTGACCACGGGCGTCTATGACCTGTCGGAGGGTCCGATCCAGATCGCCGAGGCCGGGCCGATCGCGGGTTCCGCCTTCATCACCCTTCCGGAAGGTGGCGACAGCACCGACGCGCCGGCTGCGGCCCTGCCCGCTTCGCCCCTCGCCGGCCTGACCGAACCGGGACCCGGCGGCGCGCCGCTGCCGATCATCGGCGCGGGCGGCCGCACGCCGGCCGAAGCCTACGCCCGCCCGTTCACAGCCAACGGCAAGCCGCGCGCGGCGCTGGTGGTCAGGGGGCTCGGCCTCAACGCCGCCCTCACCCGCAGGGCCATCGAGACCCTGCCGCCCGAGATCACCCTGTCATTCGCCCCCTATGCCGAGGGCCTTCAGGGCTGGATCGACCTGGCGCGCGCCAACGGCCATGAGGTGCTGCTCGAAGCGCCGATGGAACCGACCGACTATCCGTCCAACGACCCCGGCCCGATGACCCTGCTCGCCGCCAGCGCCCCGCCGGAGACGGTGCGCAAGCTGGAGTGGCTGCTGTCGCGGGCCACCGGCTATTTCGGCCTGACCAACTATCTCGGTTCGCGCTTCGTCGCGACGCCCGGGGCCATGACGGCCTTCTCCGGCGCGCTGAAGGCCCGGGGCCTGGCGTTCATCGATGACGGCGCCGCGGCCGGAAAGGGCGCGGGACCACTGCGCGCCTCCGCCAATCGCGTGATCGACGACGACCTGTCCGCCGACGCCATCAACCAGCAGCTCGCCGCGCTTGAGGCCGCCGCCCGGACGCGTGGTCAGGCGCTGGGCTCGGGCTTCGCCTATCCGGTGACGGTCGACCAGGCCGCCATCTGGGCGCGGGGCCTGGCGGCCCGCGGCTTCCAGCTGGCCCCGGCCTCGGCCCTGGCCCGCAAGTGAAGACCGACGACTATCCCAGGCATCGGCCGAACGTCGGCGTCGTGCTGTTCAACACCGAGGGCCTGGTCTGGCTCGGCCGCCGCACCCACACTCCCGCGCCGTGGAACTGGCAGTTCCCGCAGGGCGGCGTCGATCCCGGAGAGGACCTGCACGAGGCCGCCCTGCGCGAGCTCGATGAAGAGACCGGCGTTACCACCGTGTCCCTGCTGGATCGGACAGGCGACTGGGTCGTCTATGACTTCCCGCCCGAGGTCCTCGCGCGCGGCGGCAAGTGGAAGGGCCAGAAGCAGATCTGGTTCGCCTTCCGCTTCGAGGGCGACGACTCCGAGATCAGACTGGACGCCCATCACCAGATCGAGTTCGACGCCTGGCGCTGGGCGCGGCTCGACGAGGCGCCGGGACTGATCGTACCCTTCAAGCGATCAACCTATGAAACCGTGGCGACCGCGTTCCAGCGCTTCGCGCGCTGACCGCCGGCAAGGAACCTGACATGAGCGGCGTTATCCTGATGGTGCATGGCGTGGGCGGCACCGCCGACGCGTTTTCACGGCTGGCCCCGGCGTTCCGGGACAAGGGCTGGCGCGTCGAAACCCCGACCCTGCGGCCGGACAGCCGCGTCGCGGAGAATCCACCCGCCGACCTGCCGAAGCTGCGGTTCCGCGACTATGTGGCCGACATCGAGGCGATGGCGCGCGCGCTGGAAGCCGAGACCGGGGTCGCGCCGGTGCTGTTCGGCCATTCGATGGGCGGACTGATCGTGCAGAAGGTGCTTGAGCGGGGCGTCGGCCGCGCCGGCGTGCTGATCACGCCCGCCTCCCCCGGCGACTGCCGCGGCGCCCGCGATCTGGCCCAGGCGGTGACTTTCGCCAACATCCTGTTCAGCGGCGATGTCGCGGGCAAGAGTCACAAGATCTGGCGTTGGGGCTTTTCCTGGGGCGTCCTGAACCGGGTGCCCAGGGCCAAGCACGCGGGCATTTTCGCCGGCACGGTCTACGACAGCGGCGGCGTCTACAACGACATCGCCTATCCGGACCGCGACCCTGAACGGATCGCCTTTGTCGACGAGACGAAGATCACAGCGCCGGTGCTGACGCTGGGCGCGGTCAAGGATCGGGCCGTGCCTATCGGCGACGTGCGTCTGACCGCAGAGAAATACTCGCGGATCGGTGGCGACTATCTGGAGTATCCGGACAACGCCCACTGGATCCTCGACGAGCCGGGCACGGACCAGGTGATCTCCGATATCGAAACCTGGCTGGCGTCCAAAGGCGTTTCACCCGCAACGGCCGGGCCGAAATCCGCCGCCCGGGCCGCGCCGGCGACGTCGGTAAAGGCGGCAAAGCCCGCGGCGAAGACGAAAGCCACGCCGGCGAAGGCTGCATCGAAGGCCGGAGCTGCTCCCGCAAAGGCGGCAGCCGTCAAACCCCCGGCCGCAAAGGCGAAACCTGCGGCCAAAGCGACGCCGAAGGCCAAAACACCTGTTCGCAAAGCGAAATCAACGTAAGGTCTCCCGGTCCGGACAGGCATGCCCAAAGCAGGCGCGCCGCCGGGAATGAAAAGGGGAACTTATGCCCGCACCCGTGATCATGGTGCATGGCGCTTTCTGCGGCGGCTGGGTCTTCGAGCGCTTTCGTGAGCCGTTCGAGTCCGCCGGCCATCAGGTGCTGACGCCCGATCTGCCGGGCCATTCGGCCGGCGGATCGCCCGCGAACCGATCGATGAGCGACTATGCCGACCATGTCGCAAAGCTGTGCAAGGCCAGCGCCGAGCCGCCGATCCTGATCGGCCACTCGATGGGCGGGCTGGTGGCGCACCTGGCGGCGGCGCGCGCCAATGTCGGCGGCCTGATCCTGCTGGCCCCGTCGCCGCCCTGGGGCGTGCCCGGCGCCAGCATGGAAGAGGCCATCTCGGCGGTGAGCCTCTATGCGCTGGGACCGTTCTGGATGCAGGCCATCGACCCCGACTATGCCCTGGCCAAGCTCTACAGCCTCGACCGGATGGAGAAGGCCGACCGCAAGGCGGTGTTCTCGCGCATGGTCCCCGAAAGCGGCCTGGCCCTTTGGCAGACGCTGAACTGGTGGCTGGATCCGTTCATGACCACCTCGATCCCGTCGGGCCGGGTGGACGCGCCCGCCCTGGTGATCGCCGGGGGCCGCGACGTGATCCACCCGCCGGCCACCGTGAAACAGACAGCCGATCGCCTCGCGGCGCGGTTCGAGGTTCTGCGGGACATGAGCCACTGGCTGCCGGGCGAGCCGGGCTGGGACGATGTCGCGACGCTCTGTCTGGGATGGATCAATGAGGGGCGGCGCGCCGCAGCCTGAGCACCAGCAGCCGGATCAGGCCCGCCAGGGAAACCAGCGCCCAGCTGCCCTCCATCAGCAACGCCGACAGGTTGAAATCGACCGCCAGCGACAGCAGGATCAGGGACGCGCCGAGGAAGTTGGCGAACAGCGACAGCGCGCCCTTGACGTCAAGCCGGCCCAGCGCCGCGCCGGCGTAGGCGATCAGGATCATCGCGACCCCGATCACCCCGACGGCGTCGGTCCAGGTCATCTGGCCGATCAGTTCGGACGGATGCGGAACAGGACCTGGGTGTGGTCGTACTTGGCGTTGACCGGGGCGCCCGTGATCTTGCGCTCGGTCATCAGCACCAGGGCTTCACCCTCGGCGTCGCCTTCCCGCTCCCAGGAGCGGGTCGTGCGTTCCATGTCCGTGACGTACTTGTCGAAGCGGGCGAGGAACCAGCCGCCGCCCTGACGGACCGCCCAGTAGTGCAGATCGGTGGCCAGCGTCGCCGCAGGCGCCACCGACTCGACCGGATGGTTCACGTCGATGGTGCAGACCGTCGGGTTGGTCGAGGAGGGCTGGATCGAAACCTGGTAGCCCTTGGCGTAGACCCACACCCAGACATCGCGCTTCTTCTTGAAGCCGAGCGAGGGGGCGACCTTGGCGATCGGGGTGCCGCGGACCATCGGGCTGCAAACGCGCTCGATGGTGTTGATCACGGCCAGGGAGGTGATGTCGGTCGGCTCCGGCGGAGGCGGCGGGGGCGCTTCCGGCTCGGGCGCCACTTCGGGCGCGGGCGCAGCTTCCATCGGAGCCGGAGCGGGTTCCATGGGCGCGGGAGCGGCTTCCATCGGCGCGGGAGCGGCGGGCGCTTCCGGGGCGACCGGGGGCGCCGGTTGTTCCTGGGCGATGGCGGAGCCGGCGATGAGGCCGGCGGCGGTCAGGCTGAGGAGCGCAAGACGGCGCATGTCGACAGGTCCTTTTCTCTGGTCAGCGGCCATAGAAGACCGCAGTGCGTTCCCTCGCAAGCCATCTTCGTGCGGCTTTGCGGCGGAGGTTAGGCTTGACCCTAGCGCTCGACCGCGTGCTCGGCGAGGATGGTCAACCCTTGGGCGTTTACGTCGGCGAAGCCGCCGTGGATCTCGAAGGTGCGGCTGGCGGATCCGTCGTGAACCACCACCACGCCTTCTCGCAGGGCGGTCATGAACGGGGCATGACCGGCAAGGACGCCGATGTCGCCCTCGGCGCCCGGCGCATCGACGCGGTCGACGTCGCCGGAGAACACCTCACGCTCGGGCGCGACCAGGGAGAAGTGGAGCTTGTCAGCCATCAGGCGGCTTCCATGGCCATCTTCTCGGCCTTGGCGACGGCCTCCTCGATGGCGCCGACCATGTAGAAGGCGCCTTCCGGCAGGTGGTCGTATTCGCCTTCGCAGATGGCCTTGAACGAGCGGATCGTGTCGGCCAGTTCGACGAACTTGCCGTCCTGGCCGGTGAACTGCTCGGCCACAAAGAACGGCTGGCTCAGGAAGCGGCTGATCTTGCGGGCGCGGGCCACGGTCAGCTTGTCCTCTTCCGACAGCTCGTCCATGCCCAGGATGGCGATGATATCCTTCAGCTGCTTGTACTGCTGCAGGATCTCCTGAACGCGGCGGGCGACGCCGTAGTGCTCTTCACCGATGACCAGCGGGTCCATGATCCGGCTGGTGGAGTCCAGCGGGTCCACGGCGGGGAAGATGGCCTGGGCGGCGATGTCGCGGCTCAGCACGGTGGTCGCGTCCAGGTGGGCGAACGAGGCGGCGGGCGCGGGGTCGGTCAGGTCGTCGGCGGGAACGTAGATGGCCTGGACCGAGGTGATCGAACCCTTGTTGGTCGAGGTGATGCGCTCCTGCAGGTTGCCCATCTCCGTGGCCAGGGTGGGCTGATAGCCCACGGCCGAGGGAATGCGGCCCAGCAGCGCCGACACTTCCGAGCCGGCCTGGGTGAAGCGGAAGATGTTGTCGATGAACAGCAGCACGTCCTTGCCTTCCACGTCGCGGAAGTACTCGGCCTGGGTCAGGCCGGTCAGGGCGACGCGGGCGCGGGCGCCCGGAGGCTCGTTCATCTGGCCGTAGACCAGGGCGCACTTGGAGCCTTCGGTGGAGCCGCCGTTCTTCTTCGGGTCCACGTTCACGTTGGACTCGATCATCTCGTGATAGAGGTCGTTGCCCTCGCGGGTGCGCTCACCCACGCCGGCCAGAACCGAGTAACCGCCGTAGGCCTTGGCGATGTTGTTGATCAGTTCCTGCATGGTCACGGTCTTGCCCACGCCGGCGCCGCCGAACAGGCCGATCTTGCCGCCCTTGGTGTAGGGGCACATCAGGTCGATGACCTTGATGCCCGTGACCAGGACTTCGGCCGAGGTCGACTGCTCCGCGAAGCTCGGGGCCTCGCGGTGGATGACGTTGTAGTGCGGGGTGACGATCGGGCCGGCTTCGTCGATCGGCTCGCCGATGACGTTCATGATGCGGCCGAGCGTGGCGGGGCCGACGGGAACGGTGATGCCCTTGCCCGTGTCGGCGACGTCCTGGCCGCGCGTCAGGCCCTCGGTGGTGTCCATGGCGATCGTGCGGACGGTGTTTTCACCCAGGTGCTGGGCGACTTCCAGGACCAGGCGGAACGGCTCGCCGGTCTTCTGGTCGAGGTTGGTGGTCTCCAAGGCGTTCATGATCGCCGGCAGGTGACCCACGAACTCCACGTCGACGACGGCGCCGATGACCTGGACGATCTTGCCGGTCGCGACGATCGCCGTCGGCTTCACGGCCTTGGGCGCGGCGGCCTTGGTGGCGGCGGGGGCCTTGGGCGCGGCGGCGGCCTTGGGGGCCTTGGCGGCGGCGGGCTTCTTGGGGGCGGTGGCCATTGGTCTGGTCTTCCGTGCGGTCTTTATGCGGTCAGAGAGCTTCGGCGCCGGAGATGATCTCGATCAGCTCCTTGGTGATCTGCGCCTGGCGGGTTCGGTTGTACTGGACGGTGAGGCCCTTGATCATGTCGCCCGCGTTGCGCGTGGCGTTGTCCATGGCCGTCATCTGGCTGGCGTAGAAGCCGGCCATGTTCTCGAGCAGGGCAGACAGCACCTGAACGGTGATGTTGCGCGGCAGAAGGGTTTCGAGGATCGCCTCTTCAGAGGGCTCGTACTCGTAGGTGGCGCCCTGCAGATCGGTGACGGGCGCGCCCTGGACCTGGGCCGGGATCAGCTGCTGGCCGACCGGGGTCTGGCTGACCACCGACTTGAAGCGGCTGAAGAACAGCGTGACCACGTCCACGTCGCCCGCTTCGTAGAGCGAGATGATGTGGTCCGCGATCGGCTTGGCCACCGACAGGGTCAGGGTGCGCTCGGCCGACAGGTCGAACGACTGGATGATCCGGTCGCCATACAGGCGGCGCAGGGGCGGGAGCGCCTTCTTGCCGACCGTGATGATCTTCACGTCCTTGCCTTCGGCCAGTAGCGCCGCGATGCGATCGCGGGCCGCCCGGACGATGGACGAGGAGAAGCCGCCGGCCAGACCGCGATCAGCGGCGGCGACGACGATCAGGTGGCGCTTGTCGCTACCGGTCCCGGCCAGAAGCCGGGGGGCGCCGTCGCCGCTGACGCCGGCGGCGAGGTTGGCGATCACAGCGGCCATCCGGCTCGCATAGGGACGCGCGTTTTGCGCGGCGTCCTGGCTGCGGCGCAGCTTGGCGGCGGCGACCATCTGCATGGCCTTCGTGATCTTCTGCGTGGCTTTTACGCTCGAGATCCGAACACGCATGTCCTTGAGGCTGGCCATCGAGGGCTACTCTCTCCGCTCTCGGCCGGTCTTACGCGAACGTCGCGGTGAAGCTCTCGAGCGCCTTCTTGAGGGTGTCCTCAAGATCGGAGCTGAGCGCCTTGGTCGTACGGATCGCGTCCAGCAGGTCCTGGTGCTTGCTGTGCAGGCGGGCCAGGAACTCACGCTCGAACCGGCCGACCTGGGCGGTCGGGATCGCGTCGAGGTAGCCGCGCGTGCCGGCGTAGATCACGCAGACCTGCTCTTCGACCGACTGCGGGCTGTACTGCGGCTGCTTCAGCAGCTCGGTGAGGCGTTCGCCCCGCGCCAGCTGGCGCTGGGTGGCGGCGTCGAGGTCCGAACCGAACTTCGCGAAGGCGGCCATTTCCCGGTACTGGGCGAGCTCGCCCTTGATCGGGCCGGCGACGGTCTTCATGGCCTTGATCTGGGCAGAGGAGCCCACGCGCGACACCGAGATGCCGACGTTCACGGCCGGGCGGATGCCCTGGAAGAACAGGTCGGTCTCGAGGAAGATCTGGCCGTCGGTGATCGAGATCACGTTGGTCGGAATGTAGGCCGAGACGTCGTTGGCCTGGGTTTCGATGACCGGCAGGGCGGTCAGCGAGCCGGAGCCGTTGTCCTCGTTCAGCTTGGCGGCCCGCTCGAGCAGGCGGCTGTGCAGATAGAACACGTCGCCCGGATAGGCTTCGCGGCCCGGCGGACGGCGCAGCAGCAGGGACATCTGGCGATAGGCGACGGCCTGCTTGGAAAGGTCGTCATAGATGATGACGGCGTGCATGCCGTTGTCGCGGAACCACTCGCCCATGGCGCAGCCCGAGAACGGGGCCAGGAACTGCAGCGGCGCCGGCTCCGACGCCGTGGCGGCGACGACGATGGTGTAGTCGAGGGCGCCGTGCTCCTCGAGGGTCTTGACGATCTGGGCGACGGTCGAGCGCTTCTGACCGATGGCCACGTAGATGCAGTAGAGCTTGGCGCTCTCGTCCGTGCCGGCGTTGATCGCCTTCTGGTTAAGGATGGTGTCGATCGCGACGGCGGTCTTGCCCGTCTGACGGTCGCCAATGATCAGCTCGCGCTGGCCGCGGCCGATCGGGATCAGGGTGTCGATGGCCTTCAGGCCGGTCTGCACGGGCTCGTGCACCGACTTGCGCGGGATGATGCCCGGGGCCTTCACGTCCACGCGGCGGCGCTCGGCCACGTTGGTGATCGGACCCTTGCCGTCGATCGGCTCGCCCAGCGGGTTGACGACGCGGCCGAGCAGGCCGCGGCCGACCGGCACGTCCACGATCTCGCCGAGGCGCCGGACTTCGTCGCCTTCGCTGATCTGCTGGTCCTGGCCGAAGATCACGATCCCGACGTTGTCGCGCTCAAGGTTCAGGGCCATGCCCTTCACACCGGCTTTCGGGAACTCGACCATTTCACCGGCCTGGACCTTGTCCAGACCGTAGACGCGGGCGATGCCGTCGCCGACGCTCAGCACGGAGCCAACGTCGGACACATCGGCTTCCTCGCCGAAGCTGGCGATTTGCGACTTGAGGATGGCCGAAATTTCGGCGGCGCGGATATCCATAGGTCTTACGCTCTCTTGAGGGCGAATTTCAGGGAATCGAGCTTCGACTTCAGCGAAGCATCGAACAGGCGGGAACCGACGCGCACCTTGATACCGCCGAGGATGGCGGGATCGACGCGGGTCGAGATTTCAGGATCCTTGCCCAGGGCCTGACGCAGGGCGGCGGCGACGCCCTTGCTCTGGGCGGCGGACATCGGCAGGGCCGTGACCACCTCGGCGGCGACGACGCCGCGCTTCTCGGCCGACAGCTTGCGGAAGCCGTCGATGACCTGGACCAGCGCGCCGGTCCGGCGGTTGGCCGACAGCAGGCCGATGAACTTGCGGGTGACGGCGTGCAGTTTGGCCTTGGTCGCGATGGCCGCGAGGCCCGCGCCCTTGTCCTCGGCGGAATACGTCGGCGAAGCGAGCAGCCGGCGCAGGTCCGCGCTCTCGGTCCAGGCCTTCTTCAGGCTCACCAGATCCGCCTCGACCGCAGCGGTCGCACCGGCCTCTTCGGCCAGTTCAAACAGGGCGCGCGCATAGCGCTGACCCACTTCCGTCGCCTTGGTGTCGTCCGCCACTTGTTCAACCGTCCGGTGCGTCGCGCACCGCGTCCCGGGTATGCCCCCAGGCGCGGCGCTAAAGTCTTGAAAGTGCTTGGAAAAGCACGAGAGCCAGCGGGCCGTGAAAGTCCTCCGGCCCGAAGCCGCGCGCCTGATAGCATGCGTTCTGCTGCATCGCAACGGCGCGGGCGGTGGTTCGGTCAGGCCATGACCACCCGAAACACGCCGGATGCGGTCGCGGCGCGGCGCCCGTCCGGCAGCAGGGCCTCGCCATGGACGAAGACGAGACTGCGCGTCGCCCGCTCCACATGTGTCGACACCGCGACGGTCGCCGGGTCGCCGACAGCGCCGTAGTCCAGGGTCAGGGAGACGGCCGCGACCTCGCGGCCATCGGCCGCCGTGTCGGTCAGGGCGCGCTCGAGCACGCCGGCGAGGGAAAGATTCTGTGTCATGTCGGCGGCTGCCTTACGCCCGCCCGCGACGAAGAAAAAGGGCGGCGGTTGAAACCGCCGCCCTGCGCCACTGGCGAGTTGCTCGAGGAAACAAACCGGACCCAAAGCGCCCGGGTAGAGACTTAGTTGGCGACGGCGTTGCAGGTGGCCAGGTCCTGGCCTTCGATGGTGCGCTTGCCGTTGGTCAGGGTGGTGACGGGGCCGACCACCTTCACCAGTTCCTTGCAGCCGGCGACCGTGACGGTGCGCGCGATGGCCGAGTTGGCGACGCAGGTGGAGCCTTCGCAGGTGAACAACGCGCCGGCGGCGACGACCTTGGTCTTGGCGGCCACGGGCGTGGCGAGCGAGGCGGTCACCTTGGCATCGGCGAACGCGACGCCGGCGAAGGACAGGGAAAGAACGGCGGCAGCCGTCAGCATACGGATTTTCATGGGTTCGCCCTCCGGCGTAGTCGGGGTGGTGATCGAGAGATCAGGCTTGGACAGATACTGGCCTCGTCCGCTCCGCCAATCTGGCTCCGGTATCCCCACCGAGGCCGCGAAACGAACTAAGCATTGCTTAGATATCAATGATAACAAATCGGGCGCAAGCAGAATCTTCACAGTGCTTAGATTTTTCTGCGAACGGCTCTCAGCGGTCGAGCAGCGAGTCCAGGCGCCGCCTGGCTTCGTCGTGGACGTCCTCGCGGTTCTCGACCAGCGCCATCGAGCGGACGCCGTTCCGCCGGTCCCCCTCGTCGGGCAGGAACCAGAACACGGCGGTCGACTGCCTCTGGGTCAGGGACCAGAGGATCGCCGCCAGAATTGATCCCGCCCCGCCCGCCGCCATCACCGGCCAGATGCCGTGGACGTCGGTGCTGGTGACCAGGGTGAGTTGCTCGGCGAGGACCTGCCGATTCGGCGATTTGGCCGCGAGCTTGGCCAGGAAGCTCAGCACCAGGTGCGACGCGCCCGACAACGACAGCCCGACAGCGATGGCGAACAGGCGTGGCTGAACGAACAGACCAACGGCTGCACCCAGGATCGCGGCGGCGATGATCAGGATCATGCGCGGCAAAATCCACGATGTTGGTGAATTTTCTCCTCACCAACCCGTGTCGCAACGGAAACCTGACGTCGGGTCACGGTTGCCGCGCACGGAAGGCGGCGCATACTGGCGAAAACCTATAAAGATTGACGGGAGCGCTCCATGGATTTTGCCCTCGACCCGAAGCTGGTCGCCTACCTCGCCGAACTCGACGAGTTCATCGAGACCACGATCAAGCCGCTGCAGGCGCAGGACGACAACGAGCGGTTCTTCGATCACCGCCGCGAACACGCCCGCACCGACTGGGACAACAACGGCCTGCCCCGCCACGAGTGGGAAGAACTGTTGGGCAAGGCGCGCAAGCTGGCCGATGACGCCGGCCACTACCGCTTCGCCTGGCCCAAGGAGATGGGCGGCAAGGACGGCAGCCAGCTGTGGATGGCGGTGATCCGCGAACACCTGGCCGCCAAGGGTCTGGGCCTGTTCAACGATCTGCAGAACGAGCACTCGATCGTCGGCAACAATCCCTTCGTGCTGATGTTCAAGGAGTTCGCCACGCCCGAGCAGGTCGCCCGCGACGGCGACGCGCTGCTGAAGGGTGAGATTCGCGCCGCCTTCGGCCTGACCGAACCCAACCACGGCAGCGACGCCACCTTCATGGAAACCACGGGGGTCCGCGAGGAGAAGGACGGCAAGCCCGGCTGGCGGATCAAGGGCGAGAAGATGTGGACCACGGGCATGCACGTGGTCAGCCACGTCATGGTCTTCGCCCGCACCAGCGGCAAGGACGGCGACGCTCTGGGCATCACCTGCTTCCTGGTCCCGCGCGAGCAGATCAAGATCGAGGAGTGGATGTGGACCTTCAACATGCCCACCGATCACCCGCGCATCTCCTTTGACACCTGGATCCCCGAGGACAGCTACTGGGGTGTGATCGATCGCGGCCTGGGTCTGGGCCAGTCGTTCGTGCACCAGAACCGCATCCGCCAGGCGGCCTCGTCGCTGGGCGCGGCGGTCTACTGCATCAACGAAAGCGTCAAGTACGCCCGCATGCGCAAGCCGTTCGGCAAGGCGCTGAGCGACAACCAGGCGATCCAGTTCCCGCTCGTCGAGCTGCACGCCCAGGCCGAGATGCTGCGGCTGCTGATCCGCCAGACCGCCTGGCAGATGGACACGATGGACCACAAGACCATCGAGCGAGAGATCTCCGACAAGGTCTCGATCTGCAACTACTGGGGCAATCGTCTCTGCTGCGAGGCCGCCGACCGGGCCATGCAGGTTCATGGCGGCATGGGCTATTCCCGGCACAAGGCCTTCGAGCACATCTATCGCCACCACCGCCGCTACCGCATCACCGAGGGCTCGGAGGAAATCCAGCAGCGCAAGGTCGCGGCCTTCCTGTTCGGCTACCTCGGTCCCAGGCGTCAGGAGTTCAAGGCGCTGGAAGAAGAGTGGGCGGCGGGCCGCGCCGCCGGCAAGAACGACCGCGAACTGGGCATGTAGGGAGAAAACGTCGTGACCCATATCGAAGGCGGCTGCCTGTGCGGCCAGGTGCGCTATCGGGGCGACGCCGAGCCGCTGTTCCAGGCGGCCTGCCACTGCAAGAACTGCCAGAAGCAGGCCGGGACGGCCTATTCGGTGATCGTCGGTGTCCCCCGCGGGGCGCTGACGGTGACCGGGACGCTGAAGACCTTCCACGACAAGGGCGACAGCGGCGGAACCGTGGATCGGCACTTCTGCCCGGAGTGCGGGTCGCCGCTCTTCTCCGACGCGCCGGCCCGGCCCGAGCTGGTGTTCATCAAGGCCGGCACGCTTGACGACGCCAGCTGGGTCAAACCGCAGATCCACATCTGGACCGAGAGCGCCATGGCCTGCACGACCATTCCGGCGGGCGTTCCGGCCTTTCCGAAAAATCCGGGCTAGCGGGAGTCCTCCCGCTCGCCTGTGATCTCTCCTATATGTTCCTTCACGGCCGCTCGGGCGGCCGATTGAAGGGGCCATCCATGACCATGATTTCGCGCCTTGTCCGCCTTGTCCCGGTGCTCGCCGTCGCGGCGATCCTGTCGGGCTGCGGCATCAACACCATTCCCACCCGCGATGAAGCCGTGAAGGCCTCGTGGGCCGATGTGCAGAACCAGTATCAGCGCCGGGCTGACCTGATCCCCAATCTCGTCAACACGGTGAAGGGCTACGCCGCCCAGGAAAAGGACGTCCTGATCGCGGTGACAGAAGCCCGCGCCAGCGCGACCCAGGTTCGCGTCGACGCCTCGACCATCACCAACCCCGCCCAGTTCCAGCAGTACGCGGCGGCCCAGGACAAGCTGAGCGGCGTGCTCGGCCGCCTGATGATGATCCAGGAGAACTATCCGGACCTGAAGTCCAACACCAACTTCCTGGCGCTGCAGTCGCAGCTGGAAGGGACCGAGAACCGCATCGCCGTGGCCCGCAAGGACTACAACGAGCAGGTCCGGCTTTATAACACCTCGCTGCGGACCTTTCCGACGGTGATCTGGGCCAAGACGATGTACAGCGGCCAGAAGCCGGCCCTGCCGTTCGAGGCCGCCGTCACCGCCCAGACCGCGCCGACCGTCAGCTTCGACGCCCCGGCTCCGGCCGCTGCGCCGGCTGCTGCACCGGCGACCAAGTAACTTGGGCGCTTTCCGCTCCTTCCTCCCCGCGAAGGCGGGGAGGATTGTCGCCGCCCTGACGGCGCTCAGCCTCCTGCTGATCGCTGTTCCGGCGATGGCCGCCCCGACCTTCCCGCCGCTCACGGGACGGGTGGTCGACAACGCCAACATCCTGTCTCCGGCCGTCGAGGCCTCGCTGACAGAAAAGCTGGCCGGCCTGGAGACCGCTTCCGGCCACCAGCTGGTCGTGGTCACCCTGCCCACGCTGCAGGGCCTCGAGATCGAGGACTACGGCTATCAGCTGGGCCGCGCCTGGCAGATCGGCGACAAGACCCGCGACGACGGCGCCCTGCTGATCGTCGCGCCCAACGAGCGCAAGGTCCGCATCGAGGTCGGCTACGGTCTCGAGGGCGTGATGACCGACGCCCTGTCCAGCGTGATCATCCAGAGCGCCATCCTGCCGAAGTTCAAGGCCGGCGACATGGAGGCCGGCGTTGTCGCCGGGACTGACGCGCTGGTGCAGCAGCTCAGCCTGCCGGACGACCAGGCCAAAGCCAACGTGGCGGCCGCGACATCCCGGGCCAAGGAAAAGAGCGGCGGGCCGCCGATTCCCTTCATCATCCTGATCGTCGTGTTCTGGATCATCGTCGTGTCCCTTCGCGGCAGCCGCCGTGGCGGCCTAGCCTCGGCCCTGCCCTGGATCATCCTCGGCGGCCTCGGCGACGGCCGTGGCGGCGGGGGCGGCTGGAGTGGCGGCGGCGGTGGCGGCGGCTTCTCCGGCGGCGGCGGATCATTCGGGGGCGGCGGCTCCTCTGGGGGCTGGTGACATGGCGATGACCGAATCCGATCACGACCGCATCGTCGCAGCGGTGGCCGCAGCCGAGTCGAAGACGGCCGGCGAAATCTACTGCGTCCTCTCGCCGGCGGTGTCCGACTATCGCGAGACGCCGCTGGCCTGGGCGACCGCGGCCGCGTTGATCCTGCCGGCCGGCGCACTGTTGCTCGGCTTCGAGCCGCAGAGCCTGACGCGCTGGTTCGGCGGCTGGACCGTCGGCCACTCGGCGGCGACCGACGCGACCATCCTGGCGGCCCTGACCACCTATGTCGCCCTGCAGGCGGCGGTGTTCATCGTCGCGGCGCTGGTGGTGGCGATCCCGCCCGTGCGCCGCGCCCTGACCCCGGCCAGCCTCAAGGCCGAGCGCGTGCATCGCGCCGCGATGGAACAGTTCCTCAGCCACGGCCTGCATGCGACCCGCGACCGCACCGGCGTGCTGCTGTTCGCCTCGCTCGCCGAGCACCGGGCAGAGGTCGTTGCGGACGAAGGTATCTACAAGGTCACCGACCCGGCCGTCTGGGACGAGGTCGTCGACCTGCTGATCAAGGGCCTGAAGAAGCGCAAGACCGCCGACGGCTTCGTCGCCGCGGTCGAGCTGTCAGGTCGCATCCTCGCCGCCCACGTCCCGCCGGGCGCCGACAATCCGAACGAGTTGCCCGACCGCCTGGTCGAGCTGCCGGGTCCCGGCAAGGCGTGATCCGGTGGGAGCATCTTGCGTCCGCTGTCGTCCCCGGCGACGGCGGCGAGTTGCGGCTGATGCGTCGCGGCGCCGAATATTCGATCATGGCTGGGCCGATCGAGCTGATGAACAGTCGCCTCAGCGGATCGGAAGAAGCGCTGGCGACCCTGGCCCATGAACGGCTGGCCGGTGTCGCCGCGCCACGCGTGCTGATCGGCGGGCTGGGCATGGGCTTCACCCTGCGCGCGACCCTGGCCGCCTTCGGGCCGAAGGCGCAGATCGTGGTGGCCGAACTCGTCCCGGCGGTCATCGCCTGGGCCAGCGGGCCACTGGCGGGGCTCTATGGTGACAGCCTCGCCGATCGACGCGGCGAGATCCGCGAGGCCGACGTCGCCGTCCTGATCGCCGAGGGCGGCTGGGACGCCATCCTGCTCGACGTCGACAACGGCCCCCAGGGCCTGAGCCGCGCCGGCAACGACGGGCTCTACAGCTTCGGCGGCCTCGGCGTCACGAAGGCCGCACTTAAGCCTGGCGGCGTGCTCGGCGTCTGGTCCTCGTCGTCCGACCACGGCTTCACCAACCGCCTGAAGCGGGCCGGCTACGCGGTCGAGGAAATCGGCGTCCGCGCCCATCGCGGCAGGGGCGCGCGGCACACCATCTGGATGGCGAAGACGCCAGAATAACTGTCATCCCGGACGGCCCGAAGGGACGATCCGGGACCCAGATTATATCCCAGAAGATGTGCCTGAAGCCGAATCTGGGTCCCGGCTCTCCGCTGCGCTGCGGCCGGGATGACAGTTCAGGGGTGGCTTCCGCACCAGCGGGTTTGTGTCAGAGTGCCCCCATGACCGGCTCCATCGACCCTACCCGCCCGCAGTTCGACGCCTTCAAGGGCCTGCCCCGCGACGAACCGATCCATATGCTCAACCTGGTCCGGCTGAGGCCCCTGGCCGACTATCCGGCGGACCACCCGAACCACGGCAGGGGCATGACGGGCCTTGAAGCCTACCGCGCCTACGGCCGCGACAGCGCCGAGGTGTTCAAACGCGTCGGCGGCAAGCAGGTCTGGGCGGGCCGGCCGGACGTGGTGCTGACCGGTCCGACCGACGAGCGCTGGGACATCGCCTTCATCGCCGAATACCCCGGCGGCGGCGCGTTTCTCGCCATGGTCACCGACCCCGGCTATCGCGAACACGTCAAGCACCGCCAGGCCGCCGTCGAGGACAGCCGCCTGATCCGCATGGCGCCGTTCACGGAGCTGGGCGAGGGATTCGGGGAGTAGAAGGGGACATGTACCGCGAGGTACGTGTCCCCTAATCGAGCGACGCGTGAATCCTGATTAGGGGACACGTACCTTGCGGTACATGTCCCCGGTTACTCCGCCGCCATCGCCATCGGCGCGCCACGGGCCCCGCGCACCAGCCGGCCCGGCAGGGCGCCGGTAGGTTCGCCGTCGCGGTAGGTGATCTCCCCCGCCACGATCGTCGCAATATAGCCGTCCGCCCGCTGCACCAGCCGCCGCCCGCCGGCCGGCAGGTCGTAGGCGACGCCCGGCGCGTGCAGCGTCAGTCCGTCATAGTCGATGACATTGAGGTCGGCGCGCAGGCCCACGGCGATCTGGCCGCGATCCAGCAGCCCCACCGTCTCGGCGGTGTCGCGAGTCTGCATGCGGACGACCGCCTCCAGGCCCAGCTTCGGACCCCGCGTGCGGTCGCGGGTCCAGTGGGTCAGGTTCGAAGTCGGGAAGCTGCCGTCGCAGATCATCCCCACATGGGCGCCGCCGTCCGACAGGCCCGGCACCGTGTCGCGATGGCTGAGCATGGCGAAGCTGGGGTCCAGCGAGCCGTCGGCGTAGTTGAGGAACGGGTGGTAGAGCATGCCCCGCCCGCCGCCCGTCAGCATGTGGTCGAGCGCCACCTCGTCGGGCCACAGCCCGCGGCCGGCGGCCAGCGCCCGGACCGTGTCGTCCTCGGTCGGCTCGTAGTCCGGCTGGTCGGTCATCAGGAACATGTTGTCCCAGGCGCGCAGGGCGCTGCCCGCGAACGGTCCCTTGGGATCGATCTCTTCGCTCAGCAGCCGCGCGCGGAAGGCCGGGTCGGACAGCTGCGCCACCCGTTCGGCCAGCGGCAGGTGGGCGATCTCCTTGTAGGTGGCGTGCTGGCTGAACGGGTTGAGGGTCAGCTCCAGCCCGAACAACACCCCGACCGGCCGGCCCGCGACCTGGGCCTTCATCGGCAGGCCGGCGTCGACCGCGTCGGACAGCGCCGCGAGCAGCAGCTTCCAGCCGTCCTTGCCCCGCGCGCTCTGGGCCAGGGTGAAGCTCAGCGGCCGGCCCGACGCCTCCACCAGACGGCGGAACATCGCGAATTCCTCGCCCGGGTTCTGGAAGTCGGAAACCAACTGCAGGACGCCCTTGCCGGCGGCCTTGAGACCGAGCGCGATGCCGGTCAGCTCGTCCTCGCCGGCGTTGAGGGTCGGGGTCGGCTGGCCGTCGCTGGTGCGGTGGTTGAGCGTGCGGGAGGTGGAAAAGCCGAGCGCCCCGGCCTCGACGGCCGCCCGGGCGATGGCCGCCATGGCCGCGATATCCTCCGGCGTCGCCGGCTCGCGGTTGGCGCCGCGCTCGCCCATCACATAGACGCGCAGGGCGGCGTGCGGCAGCTGGGCGGCGATATCGATGTCGAACCGGCGCTGGCCGACGGCGTCGAGATACTGCGGGAAGCTCTCCCAGTTCCAGGGCAGCCCCTCGGTCAGCACCGGGAAGGGAATGTCCTCGACCCCCTCCATCAGCCGGATCAGCCGGTCGTGATCCTCCGGCTTGCAGGGCGCGAAGCCGACGCCGCAGTTGCCCATCACCGCCGTGGTCACGCCGTGCCAGGACGAGGGCTGCAGCCGCTCGTCCCAGGTCGCCTGGCCGTCGTAGTGGGTGTGGATGTCGACGAAGCCGGGCGTCACGATATGACCCGTGGCGTCGATGTCCGCCGCGCCGGCCGGCAGGTTCGGGCCGATGGCGGCGATCAGGCCGTTCCGGACCCCGACGTCCGCCGTGAAGGCCGCCGCGCCCGATCCATCGATGACGCTGCCGCCCCGGATAACGAGGTCGAATGCCCGCTCGGCCATGATTTCCATCCCTAATCGTTGATCAGGATGGTCGGGCCGGGTGACGCGCGCGTCAAGCGACGATGGTCTATTTCAGCTCGACGGCGGCGATCCGGCGGCAACGGTCGGCGGCGCAGCCCGGCGGATTGGCGGCCGGGTCCTTCACATAGAGGATGGCCAGAGGCCGGGCGCCGCTCTTGGCCGCCATGGCCAGCCGCAGCACCGGATCGGTCAGCGGGTCCATGGCCTCGATGGCGAACTCCCGAGGCGCGTCGACGCCGCCCCGCAGTGTCGAAGCGGCGCAGGACACGGTCACGCGATCGCGGTAGGCGCCGATCGTCGCCACCGAACAGTCCAGCCAGGCCCCGCCCGCCGGCGTCTCGGCGGCCAGCGCCGGACCGGTCAGCCCCGCAGCCAGAATCAGCACTGCACAGATGGTTCGCATGGCGTCCTCCCTGATGAAAGGGACCACAGAGCCGGGCGGCGGCCAAGCCCCGCCGGTCGGTTTACGCGCGCGTGAACTTTTCCTTTGCGTCAGGTTCGCCTAGGGTCGCCGCCGACAATTCAAACTGTTGTTTGAGAGCAAAGGGAAAACGCCATGCGTGAAGCCGTAATCGTGTCCTATGCCCGCACCGGCCTCGCGAAGGCGGGTCGGGGTGGGTTCAACGCCACCCCGCCGATGTCGATGGCCGCGCACGCCATCAAGCACGCCGTGGCCAAGTCGGGCGTCGAGCTCGATTTCGTCGAGGACTGCTACCTGGGCAACAACGCCCACGGCGCCGCGAACATCGGCCGTCTGGCGGCCCTGCTGGCCGGCATGCCGGTCAACACCGGCGGCGTGACCATCAACCGCTTCTGCTCCTCGGGCCTGCAGGCCATCGCCATGGGCGCCGACTACATCCGCGCCAGCGGCGGCGACTGCGTCGTGGCCGGCGGCGTGGAGAGCATCTCCATCCCGGGCGGCGGCATGGGCGGTTCGGGCACGGTCGACCCGAAGCTGATGGAGATCGCCCCGGCGATCTTCATGGCCATGATCGACACCGCCGACATCGTCGCCAAGCGCTACAACATCAGCCGCGAATACCAGGACGAGTACAGCCTGCAGTCCCAGCAGCGCATGGCCGCGGCCCAGGCCGCGAACCTGTTCGCCGATGAAATCGTTCCGATGGCGACGAAGATGAAGCTGGTCAACAAGGAGACCAAGGAAGAGACCATGGTCGACTACGTGGTGGACAAGGACGAGTGCAACCGTCCCGAAACCACCCTCGAAGGCCTGGCCAAGCTGCAGCCGGTCAAGGGCGAAGGCAACTTCGTCACCGCCGGCAACGCCAGCCAGCTCAGCGACGGCGCCGCCGCCGTGGTGATGATGGAAGCCAAGGAAGCCGAGCGCCGCGGCCTGGAGCCCATGGGCCGCTTCGTGTCGTGGGCCGCCGCCGGCTGCGAACCCGACGAAATGGGCATCGGCCCGGTCTACGCCGTGCCCAAGCTGCTCGCCCGTCAGGGCCTGAAGGTCGACGACATCGACATCTGGGAACTGAACGAAGCCTTCGCCAGCCAGTGCCTCTACAGCCGCGACAAGCTCGGCATCGACCCGGCCAAGTACAACGTCAACGGCGGCTCGATCTCGATCGGCCACCCCTTCGGCATGACCGGCGCGCGCTGCACGGGCCACCTGCTGCAGGAAGGCCGTCGCCGCAAGGCCAAGTGGGGCGTTGTGACCATGTGCATCGGCGGTGGTCAGGGCGGCGCAGGCCTGTTCGAGATCTACAGCTGATCGTGACCTTGGACGTCCCGGCGCGGTTGCCGGGATGATCTTGTCTATGCCTTGCTCTGCTTGGCGCAGCGGCCCCCGGGACCTCCCGGGGGCCGTTCTGTATTGGACCGGAACCGTCCGGTTCATCGGCGGTTAATGCTGAAGGCGTAAATGTGGCCCCGTCGCGCCTACAGGAGGACCGACCCATGGCCATCAAGGCCGTCTTCGCCGCCGCAACCGCCCTGGCCGTCGCCATCGCGATGCTGATCCCGCTCCCGGACAACCGCTCGGAAGCCCGGACGTCGTCGATTCCGACAATGGACGTGGGCCGGGGCTAGAGCCCTACTGCCCTTCGCGGGGCTGCTCCGCCGTCGGGAAACCACAGCCCTTCAGCGTTTCCGCGCCCCAGACGACCTCGGCCGTGTAGCCGTACTTCAGATCGCTCATTCCGTCTGAACAGTCGCCCTTCGTCACGGTGACCGTGACCGGCGTCGCGCCCGCCTGAGCGGTCCAGATCGCCTGACCGTCCGTGGCGGCCAGGCCGGCATTGGCGGCGGTCGCCGGCCCCGCGTCGGGGCGGGTAAGGACGATGTCCGTCCCCTTGATGTCCACGCCCCAGAACGGCTCGGTCCCCCGGGCGCTGAAGTCGACCCGGAACGCAGCGCCGGCGTCCGCCGCCGGCGGCGGCGCCTCGACCGGCGCGTCGGCGGGCGGCGCGCTCTCGCCGCCGCCGGGCGCTTCCGGAGCACAGGCGGCAAGCAACAACGCGACGGCGGACAGGGTGACGATGCGGCGCATGACGGCTTCTCCTCGACGGGGCCGGAACAGGTTACGCTCGCTTTGCATGAGTCGGAACGCCCCTCTCGGATTCTACGAATTCTTCGCCGGCGGCGGGATGGCCCGGCTCGGCCTGGGCGAGGCCTGGTCGTGCCTCTACGCCAACGACTTCGACCCGGTGAAGGCCGCCACCTATCGCGCCAACTTCCCCGACGCCGATCGGCACTTCCGCGAGGGTGATGTCTGGCAGGTGAAGCCGTCGGACCTGCCCGGCCGCGCCGACCTCGCCTGGGCCTCCAGCCCCTGCCAGGACTTCAGCCTTGCGGGGAACCGCAAGGGGCTGGAAGGCGGCCGGTCTTCGGCCTTCTTCGGCTTCTGGCGACTGGTCGAGGCGCTGAATGCCGAAGGCCGCGCGCCGCGAACGATCGTGATCGAAAATGTCGTCGGCCTGCTCACCTCGCACGGCGGCGCGGATTTCACGGCGCTCTGCCGCGCCCTGACGGACCAGGGCTACCGCTTCGGCGCGCTGGAGATCGACGCGGCGCGGTTCACGCCACAGAGCCGTCCGCGCGTGTTCGTGATCGCCACCCGCGACGCCGCCGGCGCGCGCGTCGGGCGTTGCGCGTTCCACACAAAGGCCATCGAACAAGCCCACGCCCGCCTGCCCGCCGATCTCCGGCCGCAGTGGCTCTGGTGGGACCTGCCTGAGCCGCCGGCGCGCAATACCGATCTCGCCGCTCTGCTGGACGCCGACAGTGAGGTCGCCTGGCGGTCGGAGGCCCAGACCGGCAGGCTGCTCGACCAGATGACGCCGCTCAACCGCGCCAGGCTTCAGACCGACGCGGGGCGCACGGTGGGCGCGGTCTATCGCCGGACCCGGGGCGGCGTGCCGCAGGCCGAGGTCAGGACGGACGGTCTGGCCGGCTGCCTGCGGACCGCGCGCGGCGGCTCGTCGCGGCAGTCAATCATCGTTGCCGGCAGCGGCGAAACGCGCTCCCGCCTGGTGACGCCTCGCGAAGGCGCCAGACTGATGGGGCTGCCCGAGACCTACCGGCTGCCGGCGGGCGGCACGGCTGCGTTTCATGTGATCGGCGACGGCGTGGCCGTTCCAGTTGTGCGCTGGCTCGCGACCCAACTGCTGGAACCGCTGATGACCGGCGAGCATGCCGGCGTCCTCGCCGCAGAATGAACGCTGACAACCCGGCGGCCGGGCTATAGTTTTCCCCGCATAAGGGCGCCTGACCTCCGGAGATCTCCCCATGAGTACGTATGACGCCGCCCGCTACAAGCGCGCCGGTCGCGGCAGGATTTTCGACTCCATCCTGGACACCGTCGGCGACACGCCGCTGGTGCGCCTGCCCAACCTGACGGCCGAACTGCAGCCGAAGGCGACGGTGCTGGGCAAGCTGGAGTTCTTCAACCCGATGAACTCGGTCAAGGACCGCATCGGCGTGGCGATGATCGAGTGGCTGGAGGCGCAGGGTCATCTGAAGCCCGGCGGCATGATCGTCGAGCCGACCAGCGGCAACACCGGCATCGCCCTCGCCTTCGTGGCCGCCGCCAAGGGCTACCGCATCACCCTGGTGATGCCGGAAAGCATGTCGATGGAACGGCGCAAGATGCTGCTGATCCTGGGCGCCCGGCTGGAGCTCACCCCGGCCGAAAAGGGCATGCGCGGCGCCGTGGCGCGGGCCCAGGAGATCCTTGAGGAGATCCCCGGCTCGGTGATGCCGCAGCAGTTCGAGAATGAGGCCAATCCGCTGATCCACCGCGTCTCGACCGCCGAGGAGATCTGGAACGACACCGCCGGCTCGGTCGACGCCGTGGTGTCCGGCGTCGGCACCGGCGGCACGATCACCGGGGTCGGCCAGGTGCTGAAGGCGCGCAAGCCGTCGCTGAAGATGGTCGCGGTCGAGCCGGAGGCCTCGCCGGTCCTGTCCGGCGGCGCGCCGGGCGCCCACAAGATCCAGGGCATCGGCGCGGGCTTCGTGCCCGGCATCCTCGATCGCGGCGTGATCGACGACATCGTCAAGGTCAGCAACGACGACGCCATCGCCATGGCCCGCAAGTGCGCGGCGGTGGAAGGCATCCCGGTCGGCATCTCGTCCGGCGCGGCCCTGACCGCCGCCTTCGACCTGGCGTCGCGGCCGGAGTACGCGGGCAAGGTGATCGTCACCATCATCCCCAGCTTCGCCGAACGCTACCTGTCGACCGCCCTGTTCGAAGGTCTGTAGCCGCCCGTGAAAGTCGGGGTCGTCGGGTGCGGGGTCGGAGGCATGGGGGCGGCCCTGGCCCTGGCCCGGCGCGGCCATGAGGTGACGCTGCTGGAGGCCTTCGCGGCGCCCCGACCTGTCGGCTCGGGCCTGCTGCTGCAACCCACGGGCCTGAAGGCCCTGGCGACGCTGGGGCTTGGGGACGCCATCCGCGCCTCCGGCGCCCCGATCGAGCGGCTGGACGGCCGCGACCTGACCGGCCGCAAGGTGCTGGACGTCAACTATTCCGACTGGCGCAAGGACGGCCACGGGATCGGCATCCACCGCGCCACCCTGTTCGACGCCCTGCACGCGGCGCTGGGGCCGGCGGGGGTGACCGTGATCACCGGCGCCCGGATCACCCGGATCGAGGATACCCGCCGCCCCGTCCTGCACGACGAGTCGGGCCGGGCTCACGGCCCCTTCGACCTGGCGGTGGTGGCCGACGGCTCGGCGTCGGGCCTGCGCCAGGCGCTGAAACCCGGGTCGCGCGCACGGCCCTATCCCTGGGGCGCGGTCTGGGCCAACGCCCCCGATCCGGACGGGGTGTGGAACGGCGCGCTCAGTCAGATCTACGACCGGGCGGAGGTGATGGTGGGGGTCCTGCCCGTCGGCCGCGGACCCGATAGTGGTGAGCGGCTGGTCAGCCTGTTCTGGTCCCTGCCCGTCGCCGATATGGACGCCTTCTACGCCGGCGACTTCGACGCCTGGAAAACGCGGGTCCGGACCGTCTGGCCGGCGATCGCGCCGCTGCTGGAAACCCTGCCCGACGCGCAGGGCATGGCGCGCGCCGTCTATCGTGATGTCTGGGTGGGCCGCTGGAATGCGCAGGCCACGTTGCTGATCGGCGACGCCGCGCACGGCACCAGCCCACAGCTCGGCCAGGGGGCCAACCTGGCGCTGGTCGACGCCGTCGAACTGGGCGAACGCTTCAATGGCGCAACGACCTCCGTCACGGTCACAGCGGCCGCCTACGAGGCCGACCGACGGCGGCATGTGATGATCTACCAGTTCGTCTCCTGGGCCATGACGCCGCTGTTCCAGTCGCACGGCGGTTTCTGGGCCGGCGTGCGGCGATGGCTGTTCACGCCCCTCTCGCGGACGCCGGGCATCCGTCAGCTTGGCGCGGCGATCCTGACCGGCACGGCGAGGCTGGGCCGCTGGCCGGACGCCACCCGGCCGTGAGCGACGTCTTCGATCCGGCGAAGCGTTCCGCTGTCATGCGACGGGTCAAGGGGCGCGACACCGGGCCGGAAAAGACCGTCCGCCGTCTGCTGACCGGCCTTGGATCGCGCTACCGCCTTCACCGCAAGGAGCTGCCCGGCAAGCCGGACATCGTCATGGCCGGCCGCCGGCTGGCGATCTTCGTCCATGGCTGCTTCTGGCACGGCCACGGCTGCGCCCGCGGCGCCCGTGTCCCGAAGGCCAACCGCGACTACTGGCTGGCGAAGGTCGGCCGCAATCGCGAACGCGACGTCGCCAGCCGGGCGGCGCTGGAGGCCGCGGGCTGGCGCGTCGAGGTGATCTGGGAGTGCGAACTGAACGACGAGGCCGCCCTGCAAGAGCGGTTGGCCGGGATGCTGGCCTGACGGGGACATGTACCGAAGGTACGTGTCCCCGGACTTCGCTGATATCGGGGACACGTACCTTTGGTACATGTCCCCTACGACGCTAAGCCGCCCTTCGCGCCGCCTCGACACCCGCCAGCGCCGCATCGAGCGCCGCGTACAGCTGGGCCGGGTCGATCGGCTTGGCGACATGGCCGGTCATGCCGGCGGCGCGGCAGGCCTCCCAGTCCCGTTCGGTGGCCGAGGCGGTGATCGCGATCACCGGCACGGTCTGGTTCGGCCCTACGGCGGCGCGCAGGCGTCGGGTGGCTTCCCGACCGTCCATATCCGGCATGTAGACGTCCATCAGGACGACGTCGAACACCTCGTGCGCCAGCCGTTCCAGACCCTCTTCGGCCGAGGCCGCGGTTTCCGGCACGATGCCCAGCGGGGCCAGCACGAGCGCGATCGCCTGGCGGTTCACGGCATGGTCGTCGACCACCAGCACCCGCGCCTCGACGGCATCAGGCGCCTGGGCGGCCGCGGGGGTCTCGGCGGCGGCCAGGGTCAGGCCGAGCGTGAACACCGCGCCTTCGCCGGGCGCGCTCGCCGCGGTCAGGTCACCGCCCATCAGGCGCGCGAGTTCCCGGCTGATGGCCAGGCCAAGGCCCGAGCCGCCATGCTTGCGGGCCGTGCCGGCGTCGAGCTGGTCGAACGGGGTAAACAGCCGCGCCACCTGGTCCGGCGTCATGCCCGGACCGGTGTCGGCCACGGCGACCTGCAGCGCCCATTCGTCGCCGGCCGCGCGCTGGGCCGACAGACGCAGGGTGATCGATCCCTCGACGGTGAACTTCAGGGCGTTGGAAATCAGGTTGTTGAGCACCTGACGGATACGGGTCGGGTCGCCCTCGACCCACTCCGGCAGGCTGCGCGCACCCTCGACACGCAGGCGCAGCCCCTTGCCGCGCGCCTCCGGCCGCCACATGCGCACGGCATCGCTGATGACCGCCCGCAGGTGGAATGGCGCGCTCTCGACCTCCATCCGCCCGACCTCGATCTTCGACAGGTCCAGCAGATCATCGAGCAGGCCGCGCATCATCTGGCCGGCGCCCTTGATCAGACGGGCCTGGGCGCGGCCCTGTCCGGGCGAGGTGCGCTCCAGTTCGGTCGCGCCGGCGAGAATGGCGCTGATCGGGGTGCGCAGTTCGTGGCTGATCATCGCCAGATAGGCGGACTTTGCCTCGACGGCCGCCTCGGCCTCGACGCGACGGCGGTCGGCCTCCTCATTGGCTCGCGTCTGGGCGCGGCGGGCCTCCTCGGTGCTGATCCAGGCGCCGATGATGTTGAGCATGATCAGCCCGATGGCGATCATCATCGTGGTCAGCAGCGGGCCGGCGACGCGACCGTAGTCGAGCATCGGCATGACCAGCAGGTACAGACCGTAGGGCGTCGCCGACGCGGCGAACGACAGGCGCGATCCCCGGCTCAGCGCGATCAGGTTGATCATGGCGCTGGCGATCACCGCCACGCCCAGGGCCGGACCATAGCCCGGCACGCTGATCCACAGCGCTACGGCCAGGCCGCCGAACACCAGCGAGCCGGGGAAGAACAGGGCCACGGCGATATTGGCGGCCTCGGCGGGCGTCTCAACGGGTTTGCGGAGCAGACGGGGCGCCGCCCAGGCTTCGAGCAACTGGGTTCCGACATAGGCGGCCGACCAGAACCAGGTCATCCACCAGCCGAGCGTGACATGCAGCAGGCCGCCCACGATGACCGCCGTCGCCAGGCGCAGGGCGACATGGCGCCGCCGGGCTTTGCTGGAGGCCAGAATGCCGAACTTGTCCGTCACTTCCATCGTTGTCGTCACGCCGTTGTTTCCCCGGTCTTCAGGAGAGGATGGACCCGCTCTCCCTAAGACTCAGTGAAAGAACGTCGCTCTTTGAGATGGTTAACCGGGGAAACGTCCGCCTAGGCGCCTGAAATGGGCGCCTCGACCACCACTTCGGTCTTCACCGAACTGGCAATGAAACAGTCCTCGTGCGCCGCGTGGTGCAGGGCGTCGAGCTGTTCCGCCGTCGGCCCGGCGCCGTCGAAGCGGATGTCCGGGCGCAGCGTGACCTTCGTCAGGGCGATCTTGCCCTCGGCGGTCTTGCGCATGACGCCATGGGCTTCGTCACGATAGGCGGTGACCACCCAGCCGGCCTCGCGCGCCTTGTGCAGGAAGGTCAGCATGTGACAGTTGCTGAGCGCCGCCACCAGCATCTCCTCCGGGTCCACCGCCTCGGCCACCGACCAGGGCAGCGGCACCACGCTGGGCGAGGAGGAGGCGGGGATCGTGATCCCGCCATCGAAGGCGATGGTGTGCCCGCGGGAGTAACGGCCGGCGACGAAGTCCTCGCCGGGCTTGAGTGTCCAGTCGATCGTCGCGGTATAGCCGGCCATTATTCAGGTCTCGGGAAACAGGCGGCTTCCAGTTTGGCGCCGTCGGGGTCGAGAATGAAGGCCCCGATGTAGGTCGTCATCGCCGCCTGGCGCGGGCCCGGCGCGCCTGCATCGGCGCCGCCGTTGGCGAGGGCTGCGGCGTGGAAGGCTCGGACCGCCTCGTCGCTGGACGCCCTCAGGCAGACGTGGTGGCCGGTGTCAGGGTCAGCGCGGGTCATCCCCGGCCGATGATTGATCCAGATTTCGGGATAGCGCTTGCCGAACCCGACCGTCCCCGGCCGTTCCACCAGCCGGCTGAAACCCAGCGCGCCGAGCACGGCCTCGTAGAAACCGGCGCTCCGCTTCAGGTCGCTGACCGCGATGGACAGGTGGTCGATCATTCGAACTCCCCGGCCTGGCCCTCAAAGCGTGCGGGCGATCAGCACCTTCATGATCTCGTTGGTGCCGCCGTAGATCCGCTGAACCCGGCTGTCGCGGTACATCCGCGCGATCGGGTACTCCGACATATAGCCGAAGCCGCCGTAGAGCTGCAGACAGCGGTCGATGATCTTGTTCTCGAGATCGGTGACCCAGTACTTCGCCATCGAGGCCGTCGAGGCGTCCAGCTTGCCCTTCAGGTGCTGCTCGATGCAGTGGTCGACGAACACCCGGGCGATGGTCGCCTCGGTCTTGCACTCCGCCAGCACGAACTGGGTGTTCTGGAAGTCGATGACCTTCTTGCCGAAGGCGCCGCGCTGCTTGACGTAGTCGATGGTCAACTCCAGCGCCCGCTCGATCGTGGCGATGCCCTGGATGGCGATGTTCAGCCGCTCCTGCGGCAGCTGGCCCATCAGCTGGAAGAAGCCGTGGCCTTCGCCCTCGCCCAGCAGATTGGCGACCGGCACCCGCACGTCGTTGAAGAACAGCTCCGACGTATCGGCCGCCTCCATGCCCAGCTTGTCGAGGTTGCGGCCGCGCTCGAAGCCCGGCGCGTTGTCGGTCTCGACCACCAGCAGCGAGGTGCCGCGGGCGCCCTGGGTCGGGTCGGTCTTGCAGACCACCACCACCAGATTGGCTGTCTGGCCGTTGGTGATGAAGGTCTTGGAGCCGTTGATGACGTACGAGTCGCCGTCCAGCTTCGCCGTCGTCTTGATGCCCTGCAAATCGGACCCGGCGCCGGGCTCGGTCATGGCGATGGCGCTGATCAGTTCGCAGGTCGCCATCTTCGGCAGCCAGCGCTGCTTCTGCTCTTCCGTTCCGTAGTTGAGGAAGTAGTGGGCGACGATGGCGTTGTGCAGCGACAGGCCGAAGCCGTCGACGCCCTTGGCGCCCAGCTGCTCCATGAGGATCACCTCATGGCGGTAGTCGCCGCCCATGCCGCCGTATTCCTCCGGAATCGACAGGCAGGAGAGGCCGGCTTCCGCGGACTCGGTCCAGAAGGCGCGCTCGACCACCCCGGCCTCACGCCATTTGGCCACGCGCGATTCCGGAGCCTTCTCGTCGAAGAACCGGGCGACAGAGTCGTTGAAGATGACGAGCTCTTCCTCGGCCAGGGAGGGCGTGCGGTCGAGATTGAGAACACCCATCAAAAGGCCTCCGCGGGAATGGACATCATGTTGGCCGAGCCGGCCTTCAGCTTGGTCAGGTGGGCGCCCGCGTCCGGCAGGATGCGTTCGAGGAAGTACTGACCGACGGAAATCTTGCTGGCGTAAAAGGGATCGGTGTCCCCCGCCGCGATTTTTGCCAGCGAGACCCTGGCCATCAGCGCCCACATGTAGGCGAGGCCGGTGATGCCGAAGAGGTGCATGTAGTCGGTCGAGGCGGCGCCGGCGTTGTCGGGGTTCTGCAGGCCGTTCTGCATCAGCCACATTGTGCCGTCCTGCAGCTGCGCCTTGGACGAGGCCAGGCCGTCGAGGAACGGCTTCAGCTTCGGATCGGCGGCGTTCTCGTCGACGAAGGCGTCGATCTCGGCGAAGAAGCTCATCACGGCCCGCCCACCGTTGGCGGCCAGCTTGCGGCCGACGAGGTCCAGCGCCTGGACGCCGTTGGTGCCCTCGTAAATCAGGGCGATGCGGCAGTCGCGCAGGTACTGGCTGGCCGGGAAGTGCTCGGTGAAGCCGCTTCCGCCGTGCACCTGCATGCCGTCGACGCAGGCCTTGAAGCCCTTGTCGGTCAGGTAGCCCTTCAGCACCGGGGTCAGCAGACCCATGTAGTCGTTGGCCTTCTGCCGCACCGCCTCGTCGGCGTGGGCATGGGCCAGATCCCCGTGCAGGGCGGTCCAGAACAGGAAGGCGCGCCCGCCCTCGATGACCGCGCGGCTGTCGAGCAGCATGCGGCGGACGTCGGGATGGACAATGATCGGATCAGCCGGACCGTCGGGGTTCTTCGGCCCTGTCAGGGAGCGACCCTGCAGCCGGTCCTTGGCGAAGTCGCGCGCCGCCTGATAGGCCGCCTCGCCCTGGGCGACGCCCTGCAGGCCGACGCCGATGCGGGCCTCGTTCATCATCACGAACATGATGCGCAGGCCGCTGTTCTCCTCGCCGATCAGATAGCCCTCGGCGTCCTCGTACTGCATCACGCAGGTGGCGTTGCCGTGGATGCCCATCTTCTCTTCGAGGCCGACGCACTTGACGCCCTCGTTGCGCGGACCGACCGAGCCGTCGGGGTTGGGCAGGTGCTTGGGCACGATGAACAGGCTGATGCCCTTCACCCCGGCCGGAGCGCCCTCGATGCGCGCCAGCACCAGGTGGACGATGTTGTCCGCCATGTCATGCTCGCCGGCGCTGATCCAGATCTTCTGGCCCGTGATGCGATAGCTGCCGTCCGCCTGGGGGACAGCCTTGGTGCGCAGGAGGCCCAGATCCGTGCCGCAATGCGGCTCGGTCAGATTCATGGTGCCGGTCCATTCGCCGGAGACCATCTTGGGCAGATAGGTATCCTTCTGGGCGTCGCTGCCGCCCGTGTGGATGGCCGAATAGGCCCCGTGCGCCAGACCGGGATACATCGAGAAGGCCATGTTGGCCGAACTCGACATCTCGCTGAAGGACAGGTTCACGACATGCGGCAGACCCTGGCCGCCATAGGCGGGATCAGAGCCCAGGCCCGTCCAGCCGCCGGCGCAGAGCTGCTTGTAGGCTTCCTTGAACCCCGTCGGCGTCTTGACCGTAAAGTCCGGGCTCCATTGGCAGCCCTGTTTGTCTCCGACCGAATTCAGCGGCGCCAGAACCTCGCCGGTGAATCTGGCCGCCTCCTCGATGATCTGCTCGACCACATCCATCGAGGCGTCGGCGAAGGCGGGCAGATCGGCGTAGCGGTCGATCTCCAGCACATCACGCAGGAGAAACACGTGCTCACGAGCCGGCGGCTGATAGGCCATGGGCGCTCCGTTGGATCGGGGTTCTTGTCAGGCGGTCAGACTACTTGGCGCCGACCATCTCGCCGTGGCCGTCGAGACGGGCGCGCAGCATCTGGTCGTAGTCGGCGGCCTTCGGCAGCAGGTCCGGGCGCTTGTCGGCCAGGTGCTTCTCGATCCTGTCGCAGGCGGCGCGAAGCTCGTTGATCGCGCCTTCGATGTCCTCGCGCTGCTGCTCGAGGTCGACGATCTTCTCCTTGAATTTCTTCAGGGAGTGGGCGTTCTGCTGCATGGCCTCGTCGTGCTCGCCGTAGAGCTCGAGGATCTCGCGTATTTCCTGCAGCGACAGGCCCACGCGCTTGCCGCGCAGGATCAGGATCAGCCGGGCGCGGTCCTTGTAGGAATAGACCCGGTTCATCCCGTCACGGGCGGGGGTCAGCAGGCCCTTGTCCTCGTAGAAGCGCAGCGCGCGAGGCGTGGCTTTGAACTCGGTGCAGAGCTGCCGGATGGTGAAAGTACGCTCAGGACGACGCAGTTCGGTTGGCATGTTTTCCTCCCGTGCCACCATTTTTGTTTTGTCGAGCCGTATATGCCCTTTACGTCAACGTCAACAGTCGCGTTTACGTGAAGATTACGTGAGGTTGTATTTCTGGCGGTACTCTCGCATTCTTCGCGGGTCATGATCCACTGGGCCTTTCTCGCACTGCTCGGCGTCGCGACCGTCGGCGCGGTCGCGCGCGGCGGATCCGTTGAGCGCCAGGGCGCGGCCCTGTTCTGCTCGGCATGGGTGGTCTGGCTGGCGGCGGAATGGGCCTCGGGAGAGACGGCGCCCGGGGTCTGGGTGTGGGTGATCGATGCGACGGTCCTGTTCGCGCTGATCGGGCTCGTCTGGCGTTCGCCCAGACCCTGGCCGGTCTATGCCAGCGGTCTGCATTTGCTGGTCGTGACCGGGGGCATCGTACCCTGGGTCCGCCAGGATCTGCATGCGGACCTGCATCTGCCCCTGTTGGCTGCCTTGCGCTTCGCGGCGATCTGCGCGTTCGCCATCGGCGCCTGGGCTCCCCCAAGGACGCATCGAAAATAGATTTACTTTCCTATTGGACGGATTATTTTCCCACCCATGCGCCCATCTCATTCCCAGATCTGGCATGCGATCGACCTGCTGGCGGCGCGGTTCGACATGACCGCCTCGGCGCTGGCGAAGCTGGCCGGGCTTGATCCCACCAGCTTCAACCGGTCCAAACGGGTGTCCAGCGACGCGGAGGCCCGGCCGCGCTGGCCGTCGACCGAGAGCCTGTCGAAGGTGCTCGAAGCGACCGGCGTCTCCTTTGCCGAGTTCGCGACCCTGGCGGAGGGCGGCGGGCCGGCGGCGGTTCGTGGCGTGCCGCTGATCGGATTCGCCCAGGCCGGCGACGACGGCTTCTTCGATGACGCCGGCTTCCCCGTGGGTCAGGGCTGGGACGAGATCGACTTCCCCGGCCTCGCCCGCGAAGGGGTCTATGCGCTGGAGATCAGCGGCGACTCCATGGCCCCGGTCTATCGCGAGGGCGACCGCATCGTCGTCGATCCCGCCGGCTCCGAGCCGCGGCGGGGCGACCGGGTGGTGGTCAAGACAGTCGGGGGCGAAGTGCTGGCCAAGGAGGTCGCCCGCATCTCGGCGCGTTCGATCGAGCTGAAATCGCTCAATCCGGACTATCCCGGCCGGACCCTCGAGCGGAAGGACGTCGCCTGGATCGCCCGCATTCTCTGGGCCAGCCAGTAACGACAAAGGGCCGACCCCCGAAGGAGCCGGCCCCGATCTGTCGGCCGTCAGCCCGGCCTAGAGCGTTCGACGGTTAAGTTGGTGCATAGCCGGCATGTTGGAAGTAGTTGGCGCATTCCTGGGGTGTGAAGGCGTCGAGGACTTGGCCGATCCTGTCCCAGAGATTGTCTCGGGTGCGTTCGGATGCCTTGCG
>JAIOXZ010000013.1 GCA_021741355.1 Caulobacter sp. | reverse complement strand
GGGGGAGGCGGCGGGGGCGGGGGCGGAGGCGGCGGGGGAGGCGGGGGCGGAGCAGCTTCTTCGTGGAAGCTGTAGCGCAGACCGAACGTCACCGACTGGTCATCGTAGCCCACCTTCAGCGGGCCCGCGAGGAAGTGGTTCTCAAACACGAAATCCGACGTCTTGATGTAGCGATACGTCAGATCCAGCGTGAGCCGGTCAGAGACAGGCGCCGCCAACCCGGCCAGGGCCTGGTAGGCGAAAGCGGTATCGTCGTTCGCCGCGTCCACGGTCGGCCAAGAGAAGGCTTCAAGGCGCCCTTGAACCGCCCCGACGCCAAGACCGATGAACGGGCTGAAAGAGCTGTCCGGCGTAAAGTCGTAGAGCACGTTGCCCATGAACGACAGCGCACTGAAATTTCCATTGACGCCCGGCTCGTCGATATCACCCGGGCGGGAGCCGACTTCGAACTCGACGCGCCAGTTCGGCAAGAACCGATAGCCGAGACGGCTGAAGCCGGCCCAGTCACTTTCCATGCCGACGTCCGACGTTACGCCCAGCAAGGTCGAAGTGACCGTCACATTCTCGGGTTTATGATAGCCAAGGTCGAAGGCTACATACGGCCCACCGGACTGCGCGAACGCCTGAGGCGCCAACGCCATCGCGCCGAGCATTGTGCCCAGCAAAAGTGCTTTTTTCTTCACGATGAGCCCCTCGCTCTAAATTTCAAACTCGAGCGCCGATCGCCGACGCCGATCCCGGAATGACGGACCACCACAGGCTGTCAGCGGATTGAAAAGCCAACCCCCGACGAACATGTGGACGCCCTTCAGCCCAAGCCACTAACGCCTAGACTGAAGACGGGTTCCGCGCACTGGCGCAATAAAGCCAAGCGCACTGACCCGCAGTCCAATATTCCTTACGTCAGTCCGGCACGAATATCCAGCGCTTGACCAACCGTTGTTCGGCAGATATGGCCCCAAAGCCTCAACCGGCGATTTCCGGGCCGTTGACGTCAAGCTCGGCCAGCCACGCCCCCGCCCCGGCGTCGGAGGGCGCGCGCCAGTCGCCGCGTGGCGACAAGGCGCCGCCGGACGAGATCTTCGGGCCGTTCGGCAGGGCTGACCGCTTGAACTGGTTGGCGAAGAAGCGCCGCAGGAACAGCGCCAGCCACGTCTTGATTTCGGCGGGACTGTAGGCGCGACGGTCTTCGAGGGGGAGTCCCGCGGGCCAGGCGCCGGCAGAAGCATCGCCCCATGCGGTCATGGCCAGGTAGGCGATCTTCGAGGGCGCCATGCCAAACCGCGTCAGATGAAACAGGTTGAAGTCCTGCAGGGCGTAGGGCCCGACAAAGTCCTGGGTGGCCTGACCCCGGCCATCGGCGGCGGCCGGCACCAGTTCGGGAGAAATCTCCGTATCGAGGACGTCACGCAGAACGTCGGCCCCCGCGCCTTCAAACTCCGCCGTATCGGCCACGAACCGGATGAGGTGCTGGATCAGGGTCTTGGGCACCGACCCGTTGGGGTTGTAGTGGCTCATATGATCGCCGACGCCGTAGGTGCACCATCCAAGGGCGAGTTCCGACAGGTCGCCGGTGCCCACCACCAGCCCTCCCCGCTGGTTGGCGATGCGGAACAGGTAGTCTGTCCGCAGTCCGGCCTGGACGTTTTCGAAGGTCACATCATGAACCGGTTCACCGCGCGCGAAGGGATGGCCCAGGTCCGCCAGCATCTGTTTCGCCGCCGGCCGGATATCAAGCTCGGCCGCCTCCACGCCAAACGCGGACATCAGGGCCAGGGCGTTTGACCGGGTCCGCTCACTGGTGCCGAACCCGGGCATGGTGAAGGCCAGAATCCCGGTGCGCGGAAGACCAAGCAGGTCCATGACCTTGCAACACACGAGCAGCGCCTGGGTCGAATCCAGCCCGCCGGAAACCCCGATGACCAGGCGTTCGAGCCCGGTGGCCTTCAAGCGCTGGGCCAGGCCCTGAACCTGAATATTGTAGGCCTCATGACACTGTTCCGCCAGGCGGGTCGGATCGTCCGGCACGAACGGAAAGCGCGGAACCGTCCGCTCAAGGACCAATGGGACCGCGGGCGCGTCGAGGGCGAAGGTTAGCACCCGAAAGGGCGCCTCTCCCTGCCCCTGTCGCCAGGCGACATTGTCGCCGAAGGATCCGGTGCGCATTCGCTCCTGCCGCACCCGACCCAGGTCCACGTCGACCACGGCCATGGTTGAGTCGACGGGGAAACGGTCACTCTCGGCCAGGAGTTCGCCAAGTTCGAAGATCGAGGCCTGGCCATCCCAGGCGTTGTCGGTGGTCGACTCCCCGACCCCGGCGGCCGAATAGGCGTAGACCGCCTGGCAACGCATGGACTGCGAGGCGCACAGCAACCGTCGCGCCTCGGCCTTGCCGATGACGATGTTGCTTGCCGACAGATTGAGCAGAATCTCAGCGCCGGCAAGGGCCGCGCGCGTCGACGGCGGCTCGGGAGTCCAGACGTCTTCGCAGATCTCTGCGTGAAATGTGAACGGCGCGGTGCCTTCCGATCTGAACAGCAGATCGGTC
This sequence comes from Caulobacter sp., assembly GCA_021741355.1. Classification (GTDB taxonomy): domain Bacteria; phylum Pseudomonadota; class Alphaproteobacteria; order Caulobacterales; family Caulobacteraceae; genus Caulobacter. The sequence goes on along the minus strand of JAIOXZ010000013.1, from coordinate 98,007 downwards.
CCGAACGGAACGTCCCGCCCCGCCACCCGAAGGGTTCGCCCTGTCACGCCGAGGCCGCTGGCGAACCACCGGCGCTCGTAATACTCGCGGTAATTGGGCAGGAAGGACTTCGGCGTAACGCCCAGGATACGCCCGCCGTGAATGATCACCGCCGTGTTGAACAGGCGGCCTTCGAAGCGAAGCGGCGCGCCGACGGCAAAGGCCGGATAGAGGTCCCTGCTCGCCTCGACGAGGCGGGCGATCCCCGCCTCCACCGCATCCAGCAAGACGTCCTGCTGGATCAGGTCGTCAATGGAATAGGCCGAGAGGCCAAGTTCCGGAAAGACCATCAGGGCGATGCTCTGATCGTGGCCACGCCGGAGCAGCGCCAGGGTTTCGTCGGTATTGGCGCGGGGATCGGCCAGCGTGATCTTTGGTACGCAAGCCGCAAGCCGCACGAAACCGTGACGGTAAGGGGAATTGAAAGGCGGTCGCGTGGCGGCGGGCTTGGACATATCAGCGCTTTCTACCCTGACCGGTTCGCGGGGGCCAGCGGCGCTATCCCCCCTTATCGTCCCGCGAAGCCCTTGTGGTCAGCCGACGCAACCGACCCGAGCGCGGCTCGCCAGCCCCGGTCAGGGCTCCGACTGGTCGATGAGATTGAGCGCGACGAGCAACGCATTGAGCTCCTCGCGCGCGGCCTTGCGCGGTGTGGAAATCTCGGCGGGCCTGAGATTGGCGGAAAGGTCGGCCAGCGTCAGCCCGAACGGGAACATTTCCCGATAGGCGATCCGTTCCCGAAGCGGGGGGCCAAGCCGGAATCCAACCTGATCGGCCAGTTGTTCCAGATTGACCGTCACCCGCTGGCGATTGCGCCCGTCGGTCAGAGCCATGCGATTGCGCAACACGACCCAGTCCAGTTTTCGGCCGTAGCCGGCGCGGGTGCGGCGGGCATCGTGAACGACCCTGGCATAGAGGCTGGGCCGGACAAGCTTGAGGGTGATCGGGTCGATCTTTCCCAGCATGTCGAAATCGACAAAGCTGTCGTTCATGGGCGTGACGACGATGTCCGCCTGCAGATGGGCGGCTCGCGACAGGGGCGTATCCCCTCCGGGCGTGTCGATGACCACGATATCAGCGGAGCCCGTCGCCAGGACCAGCGCCTTGTGGAACAGGGCCACCACCCGGGCCGGATCAGCCTCGGCGAGGTCCGCCGGGTCGTCGGCCAGCTTGAACTCCAGCGGGACAGGGGCTGAGACCTTCGCGGCGGGAAGCCAGCGACGGCGGTTGGCGAGGAAGTTGCTCAGCGTCTGCTGGCGCAGATCGACATCCATGACGGCGACACGAACGCCCTGATACAACATGGCCGTCGAAAGCAGCGCGGCCACGGTCGATTTCCCGGCGCCACCCTTTTCGTTGGCCACCACGATGATCCTCGGCGGGACCGTAGCGGGTGGGCTCTTCCCTTCCGCCGCAGGCGCGGGCCTTGCGGGCGCAGGCGGTCGCCAAATAGTCAAATCTTCCCCCTCGAAAGGACAGGCCGCGGGCGATCCGTCAGACGCCATCCAGCGTCCGGGTTGGCTTGTCTCAAGTCAACAACCGGCATCCGGCAGGCGACAACAGGTTGGGACGCAGCCGCACGTCGCGCGAACGGGATTGCGCGGAGATCCGCTTTTCTCGATTGCTTCGTCTTTGCTGCAGTGCAAAATTAAGTCAGCGTTAACGAAGGGGACTTCCGTGGTCACACTTGAGTTTCGCCTTTCCGAAGGGTCGGAAGCCGACCGGTTCGACGCCGCCCTCTATCGTTTCATAGAACGTTCCGATGCGACCGGCGTCGATGACGCGGTTTCAACCATGCAGTCCACACCGCTACTGGATCATGTCCACAAGGCCGTGACCTTCGCACGCCCCAGCTATGCCAGCGCCTTCAACAAGTTCTGGGCCGCCTTCCCGCGCCGCAACTGATCCGCCCGCCCGCAGCACCATGGCTGGGCGGCGACCCGGCCTGTCCGGCGTCGCCGGAGAAGGGCTGATCGCGGTCCGCCGCTTCGCCAGGATTTCCTCCCCGGTCGCCCGCGTTCGATTGCGCGTCGGCCAGCAACGGCTAAGGTCGGCGGCCCAGCCGCCAGTGTGAGCCCGCCCCTTGTCCTCCCCCGTCCTTGCCGTCGACGACCTGAAGGTCAGTTTCGAAACCCATGACGGGCAGGTCGAGGCGGTGCGTGGCGTCTCCCTGTCGGTCGCCGCGGGCGAATGCCTGGGCGTCGTCGGCGAAAGCGGTTCCGGCAAGAGCCAGACCTTCATGACGGTGATGGGCCTGCTCGCCCGGAACGGCCAGGCGAGCGGCTCGGTCCGGTTCGACGGACAGGAGTTGCTTGGTCTTCGGCCTGCGGCGCTCAACCGCATCCGCGGCTCGAAGATGACGATGATCTTCCAGGACCCCCTCACCGCCCTGACGCCGCATGTGAAGATCGGCGAACAGATCGCCGAGCCGCTGCGGCTGCATCTGGGCCTGTCCGGCGACGCCGCGCGGAAGCAGGCGCTGCAGTGGCTGGAGCGGGTCCGCATTCCCGAGGCCGGGCGGCGGATGACGCAGTATCCGCACGAGCTGAGCGGCGGCATGCGCCAACGGGTGATGATCGCCGGGGCGATGGCCTGCGGTCCGCGCCTGCTGATCGCCGATGAGCCGACCACGGCGCTGGACGTGACCGTCCAGGCCGAGATCCTCGACCTGATGGCGGAACTGATGCGCGAGACGGGCTCGGGCATGGTGCTGGTAACCCACGACATGGGCGTCATCGCCCGCCTGGCCGACCGCGTCTGCGTGATGAAGGACGGGGCCTATGTCGAGGAGGGGCCGGTCGAAGCGGTCTTCGATCACCCGAAGACCGACTATACGCGCGCCCTTCTGGCGGCCATTCCCCGGCTGGATCGCGTGGATCGGGGCGGCCGGCCCGTCCCGGCGGCGGTCGCGCCGGAGGCGCCGGTCATCGTGCGGGGCCAGGACGTGAAGGTCTGGTTCCCGATCAGCCAGGGCCTGTTCGGCAAACCCCGCCCGTTGCGCGCGGTCGACGGTGTGAGCTTAGAGATCCGCCAGGGCGAGACCCTGGGAGTCGTCGGCGAAAGCGGCTGCGGAAAATCGACCCTTTCACGGGCCGTCCTGAACCTCCTGCCGCCCGGGGGTGGCGAACTTGGCGGAACCGTGACCGTGCTCGGCCGCGACATCACCGACGCCGACCGCGAAACCATGCGCGCCGCGCGCAAGGACCTTCAGATCGTCTTCCAGGACCCGCTGGCGAGCCTCGACCCGCGCATGCCCATCGGCGATTCCATCGCCGAGCCGCTGCAGGTTTTCCGGCCGGGTCTCAGTCGGGACGACCGGCGGGCCGCCGCGGCGGCGATGATGGTTCGCTGCGGTCTCGCGCCCGAGCTCGTAAACCGCTACCCGCACGAACTGAGCGGCGGCCAGAACCAGCGCGTCGGCATCGCCCGGGCGATGATCCTCGAACCGAAGCTGGTCATCTGCGACGAAGCGGTCAGCGCGCTGGACGTGTCGATCCGGGCCCAGATCATCGACCTGCTGATCGACCTGCAGCGGCAGCTGGGCATGGCGATGATGTTCATCAGTCACGATCTGGCCGTCGTGCGTGAGATCAGTCACCGGGTGATGGTGCTCTATCTCGGCCGGGTCATGGAACTGGCCAGCCGCGAGCAGCTCTACGAGGATCCGCGCCATCCCTATACGCGCGCCCTGCTGTCGGCGGCGCCGATCCCCGACCCGAAGATCGAACGCTCCCGCAAGCGGGTCCGGCTGTCGGGCGAACCGCCCTCGCCGATGGACCCGCTGGCCGCCCTGCGTTTCCTGCCGTCGAAATTGCCTTCCGATCCGACCGCGCCAGTTTATCGACCGGCCCTCGAAGAAGTCGCGCCCGGCCATCTGGTCAGCGAGTTCGACCCGGTCTGACACCATCCGAGTTTTGGGGACTTCGCCATGATCCGCCGCGCCTTTCTCGCGACCGCCGCCGCGTCGTTGTTCGCCACCACTGCCGTGGCGCGCGCCATGCCGCCCGTGCTGCGGCGTCAGCAGGGCTCGCTGACCCTCGAGAATGTCCCCGAGACGCCGGCCGATGTCCGTGAGGCCCTGCGCCGCTATCAGAACGCCCGCAGCGCCGCCTTCCAGGACTGGTTGCCGGACGGCTCGATGCTGATCACCACGCGGTTCGGCCAGACGGGCCAGCTCCATCATATCGCCGCGCCGGGATCTGTTCGCTCCCAGCTGACCTTCTTCGACGAACCGGTCGCCGGGGCGACGGCCATTCCGGGGTCGGACAACCGCTTCATCTTCAGCAAGGACACCGGCGGCGACGAGTACTACCAGCTCTACCTCGCCGGCCTGACCGGTGCGGAGCGCGCCTTCACCACGCCCGGCACGCGAAACCAGGCCGCCGTCTTCTCGAAGGACGGCAGGACCCTGGCCTGGGCTGAAGTCGGCAAGGGCGATCCTGATTATCGCGTGCGTCTCGCGACGGTTGGCAAGGATGGCGAGATCGAAGCGGGTCTTTCGCTCAAGACCACCGGCGCAACCTCGCCCCGGGCCATCTCGCCGGACGGCAAGCAGGTTCTGCTCAGCCGCACCATCTCCGCCGCGTCGAGCAAGCTGTACCTGTGGAAGCCGGCCGCGGGCGGAGCGCTGCAGGAGATCAATCCCTCCGATCATCCAATCGCCTATGACGGCGGCGTGTTCACCCCGGACGGCAAGTCCATCCTGGTGATTTCCGACCAGGACTACGAGTTCAAGCGGCTGGTCGAGATCAATCTGGCGAGCGGCAAGATCACGCCGGTCACGGCGGGCGATCTCAGCTGGGACGTCGAGGCGTTCGAGTTGTCGGACGACGGGCGGGTCCTGGCCTGGTCGATCAACGAGGGCGGCCGCTCAAAGGTCGTCATCCGCGACTTCCGCACCCGCCGGGCGTTGCCGCAGCCGACCCTGCCGGTCGGCGTGCTGACGGGTCTGGAATTTTCGCCGGATCTCAAGTCCCTCGCCATCGGACTCAACACCGCGACCTCGCCGGCGGATGTCTGGAGCTGGGACATCGCCGAGGGCGAACTGACCCGCTGGACGACGAGCGAGAGCGGCGGGCTGGATCCAGCGGCGATGGTCGATCCGACCCTGATCGAGGTGCGGTCGTTCGACGGCCTGCAGGTCCCGGCCTGGGTCTATCGGCCGAAGTCCATCAAGGGCGCCGCGCCGGTGATCATCGACATCCACGGCGGGCCGGAAAGCCAGGATCGCCCGGGCTTCAACACCCGTCGCCAGTACTGGACCAACGAGCTGGGCGCGACCGTGATCGCGCCGAACGTTCGCGGCTCCGACGGCTACGGCAAGACCTACCTGTCGCTCGACAACGCCGCCAAACGCCAGGACAGCGTCAAGGATATCGGCGCCCTGCTCGACTGGATCGCCACCCAGCCGGAGCTCGATGCGAAGCGGGTCGTGGTCTACGGCGGCTCCTACGGCGGGTTCATGGTGCTGGCCGCGCTGGCCGCCTACAACGACCGGCTGGCGGGCGCGATCGACATCGTCGGCGTCTCCAGCTTCACCACCTTCCTGCAGAACACCGAGGGCTACCGGCGCGATCTGCGCCGGGTCGAGTACGGCGACGAGCGGATCCCGGCGATGAGGGCGGTGTTTGACCGGATTTCGCCGCTGAACCTGACCGACAGGATGACCAAACCGCTGTTCGTCATCCAGGGCCGCAACGACCCCCGCGTGCCGTGGACGGAGGCCGAACAGATCGTCGCCAAGGTCCGCGCCCGGGGCGTCGAGGTCTGGTACATGCTCGCCGCCGACGAAGGTCACGGCTTCCGCAAGAAGCAGAACGTCGACGCCCAGCGCGAGGCGGAGACGCTATTCCTGCGCAAGGTGTTCAAGCTTTAGCGTCAGAGCCGCCGCACGGGCCCGGCATAACGGGCAACCACATCGTCGGACGTCAGTAGTGCGATGCCCTCGACCGTCGCCTGGGCGACCAGCATCCGGTCGAAAGGGTCCTTGTGGATGGGCGGCAGGCTGTCGACATGGAGTGCATGCTCGGCGGTAATAGCGAGCTCCCGATAGCCGTTGTCGGTCAAACCGCGTCGCATCAGACGGGGGTCGACCTGAAAGTCGGTCCGGCCCAGGCCGCGCTTGATGGCGATTTCCCAGAGACTCGCAACGCTGAAGACCAATTGGTTTTCAAGGTCCTCCAGAAGCGATCGCGCCTCACGGGACAGGCGGCCGGGATCGCCGACCGCCCACAGCAGCAGATGCGTGTCCAGCAGCAGGATCACTCGGACGCGCCATCAAAGAGCGCCTCGACGACATCGCCACCCATCCGGTCGAAGTCGTCGGGTACGAGAATCTGGCCGGCCATGAAGCCCAGCCGACGGACCTTTTCCGGCGCTGGCGCATCGATCCGCGTCACCTTCACCATGGGCTTTCCTGCCTTCGCGATGACAAAGGCTTCTCCGCCCATCGCATCCTCGATCAGACGCGACAGATGGGTTTTCGCTTCATGGATATTGACCGTGCGCATGGGCCATCCTCAACTTAGTCATCTAGACTTAGTTTAACTGACCGTCCGTTTCAAGTTTCCCGAACGAGACAGGACCCGCGCCCTCGGCTAGGAACACGCCATGACCGATTTCGCCGTGACGATCCGCCCGCAGCCGACCGTTCCCGTGCAGGGATCAGACCGGCCGTTTCCCGTGCGACGCATCCTGTGCGTGGGCCGAAACTACGCCGCCCACCGTCGCGAGATGGGCGGCGATGACCGCGATCCGCCGTTCTTCTTCAGCAAACCCGCTGACGCCGTGGTCCTGCCCGGCGCGGACGTCCCCTACCCGAGCGCGACCAGCGACCTGCACCACGAGATCGAGCTTGTGGTGGCGATCGGCGATGGCGGCGCGATCTTCGGCTTCGCGGTCGGCGTCGACCTGACCCGCCGCGACCTGCAGAACGGCTTCAAGGCCAAGGGCCAGCCCTGGGACGCCGCCAAGGGTTTCGACGCCAGCGCGCCGATCTCGGCCATTGTCCGAAATGCCGGCGTCATCCCCCAGGGCCGCATCGCCCTGAGCGTCAACGGCGAGACGAAGCAGGCGGGCGAGGTGGCCGACATGATCTGGTCGGTCGAGGAAATCCTCGTCGAGGCCGGCAAACTCTGGAAGCTCGAAGCCGGCGACCTGATCTTCACCGGCACGCCTGAAGGCGTCGGCCCGCTCATCCGGGGCGACCTCGTCGAGGGCTCCGTCGAGGGCGTCGGCGCCCTGTCGTTCAGGATTGTCTGATGGCCAACCTGCTGCTGCATAGCGCCTGGCGCGCCTCGGCCCCCTATCGGGTGCGCATCGGCCTGAATCTCAAGGGACTGGCCTACGACTACGCCCCGGTGGACCTGGTCACCGGCGAGCAGCGCGGGGACGCCTACGGCGCGGTCAACGGCCAGCATCTGGTTCCGGCGCTGGAGGTCGACGGCCACGTCCTGACCCAGTCTCTGTCGATCCTCGAATGGCTGGAGGAGACCCATCCGGAGCCGCCCCTTCTGCCGAAGGACCCGTTTGACCGGCAGATCGTCCGGGCGATGTGCGACATCATCGCCTGCGACATTCACCCGCTGAACAACCTGCGGATCCTCAAGACCCTGGCGCGGTTGAACGTGCCGCAGCCGGACGTTGACGCCTGGGTGCACGGCTGGATCAGCGACGGCTTCGCCGCCCTGGAGCCGATGATCGCCCGGCATGGCGCCGGCTACGCCTTCGGCGCGACGCCGACGATGGCCGACTGCCTGCTGGCGCCACAGGTCTATAACGCCCGCCGCTTCAAGGTTGACCTGGCCCCGTTCCCGGCGCTGGTCGCCGCCGCCGACGCGGCCGTGCTGCATCCGGCCATCGCCGCCGCCCATCCGAACAACCAGCCTGACGCCAAAGTCTGAGGGACGCCCGTGCTCGAAGATCTCAAGGACAACAACCGCAACTGGTCGCATCGCAAGACCGAGGTCGATCCCGACTTTTTCAAGCGGCTCGAGAACCAGCAGAGCCCGGAGTATCTGTGGATCGGCTGCTCCGACAGCCGCGTACCGGCCAACGAGATCGTCGGACTCGATCCCGGCGAGTTGTTCGTCCACCGCAATGTCGCCAACCTCGCGCCGCCGCAGGACGCCAACTACCTCAGCGTACTGCAGTTCGCGATCGACGTGATCAAGGTGAAGCACGTGATGGTCGTCGGCCACTACGGCTGCGGCGGCGTGCGGGCGGCGGTCGACGGCGTGCGGCGTGGCCTCGTGGACCACTGGCTGCATCCGATCCGCGAGGTCTACACCGAGCACAAGCAGGAACTTGAAGCGATGGAGGAGAAGGAACGCTGGGATCGCCTCTGCGAACTCAACGTCATCCGCCAGGTGCAGAACGTCGCCTCGGACGTCTTTGTCCAGGACGCCTGGGCCCGGGGCCAGAGCGTCTCGGTGCACGGCTGGTGCTATCGCCTGTCCAACGGACTGATCAACGACCTGGGCGTGACAGTGACCAACCCGGACGAGGCCGAGGAACTGAAGCAGGGGTGAGTCCCGGGGGTCAGGCTAGCCCTTGATCCGCACCTTGGCGCGCGCCTCGCGGCCCTGCCGGTCGACGACCGTCACCTCGTAGAAGCCCGCGGCGGCGGGTCGCCAGATCGTCCGACCGCTGACAGGGTCCGACGGCAACGGCTGGCCGCCGACGTACCAGCTCAGGCCGTCGCCGACCGCCGCCAGCACCAGACCGCGTGACGCGGGGCCCAGGGCCTCGACCTGCACGGTCGCCCCGTCGGGCGGGAAGATCAGGTTGGGGCCGCGGTCGGGCCGCTCCAGCGTCGTCAGGGCGCCCGGCGCGGCCTTCGGCGCGATGCGCGGCGGCGCGGTCCGGGGCGCGGACAGGATGTCGGCGGCGTCGAACAACATCGGCAGGGCCGCCTCGCGGCCGGTGAATCCGCCCCGCGCGCCGCCGTCCGCGCGGCCCGTCCAGACGATAATCACATAGCCGCCAACCACGCCGGCCGCGACGGCGTCCCGGAAGCCGTAGGAGGTGCCGGTCTTGTAGGCCATGCCCGGCCCGCCGAGCGTCAGGGCATTGGGGATCCGGCCCTTCGGCGCCGGGGCCTCGCGCAGGATGTCGAGCACCTGCCGCGCAGCGTCCGGCCGGATCAGCCGCCCGCCCCGGCTGCGCACGCGCTTCGCCGCGTCCGCCTCGGTCCAGGCCAGCGGCTTGGCGACACCCTCGTCGCCGAGCGCACAGTAGAGCACCGCGACATCGCGCAGGGTCACCCCCTCGCCGCCCAGCGCCAGCGCCAGGCCCGGCGCGCGGGTCTCGGAATCGGGCAGATGCAGCCGCACCCCGGCGGACTCTATGCGGGCGAGGAAGTGCGCCGGTCCGATCCGTTCCATCATCGCCACGGCCGGGACGTTGAGCGAATGGGACAGCGCCTCGCCCGCCGTCACCTTGCCGCGGAAAACCCGGTCAAAGTCCTCCGGCTGGTAGTCGTTGAACCGGGTCTGGACGTCCTGCATCTCGGTGTCGGGCGCGGCGATCCCGTCGTCAAAGGCGAAGGCATAGATGAACGGCTTGAGGGCGGAGCCGGGCGAACGCAACGCGCGCGTCATGTCGATCCAGCCGCCTGACCGGTCGAGCCCGCCGGATCCGACCAGCGCCCGCACCGCCCGCCCCTCGATCTCGACCACCAGGATCGCCGCCGTGGCGTCCGCGCCCTGGTCGCGGGCGTAGGCGGCGGCCAGCGGCTCCAGGCGCGCCTGCAGCGTAGCGTCGAGGGTGCTGACGACGGTGGCCTGGTCCTTCGGCGCGGCGCGCGCCAGTTCGCCGGACGCGTGCCAGGCCAGGGCCGGAAACGGCGCGCGGCCAGGCAGCGGCTCGGCATCAGCCTCGTCGGCTTCAGCCTGCGTCGCGAGGCCGGCGCGGACCATCCTCTGCAAGAGCAGGCGGCGGGCGTCACGCGCGGCGGCGGGTCGCCGGTCCGGCCGTCGCGCCTCCGGCGACTGCGGCAGCGCGATCAGCAGCGCCTGCTCCCCGAGCGTCAGGGTTTCGGGCTCATGGCCGAAGTAGGACAGGCTGGCCGCCCGCACCCCTTCCAGATTGCCGCCATAGGGGGCGAGCGTCAGATAGAGGGCGAGGATTTCGCGCTTGCTGTAGCGGACCTCCAGCTGCACGGCGCGGACCATCTCGATCAGCTTGGCGCCGAGCGTGCGCGGCCGCGGCTCCAGCAGGCGGGCGGTCTGCATGGTCAGGGTCGAGGCGCCGGAGACGATCCGGCCGCGCAACAGCGCCGAGCCCGCAGCCCGGACCACGGCCGCCGGATCCACGCCGTCATGTCGCCAGAAGCGCTCGTCCTCGATGGCGATCAGACGCTTCTGGAACGTCTTGTCCGTCCGCGTCAGGTCCGCGCGGATCCGCCAGCGACCGTCCTCGACCGGCAGCGCGCGCAGCCACGCGCCCTTTCGATCCAGAACGACCGGCGAGGACCGCTCTCCCCGCGAAGGGTCGGGTGGGAGCAGGGTATCGAGCGTCAGCGCCGCGACCTGGAGCGTCAGGAACGCGATGAGGCCGAGAACAATGCCCCTCTCCCGGAGGGAGAGGGAGGGGCCCGGAGCCCGGTCTTCGGGCGAACGGGAGGGTGAGGGGTTACGCCGCCGACCAGCTTTCTCGTTCGACAACGCTTCGTCCGCCTCCACCGTAACCCCTCAACCTCCCGCCCTGCTGCACAGGGCGGGCCCCTCCTTCTCCCGTCGGGAGAAGGCCTTCAGCTCCCCGGCGCGATCGTCGTACGGCTCGCCGAGCCGCGCGCGTTGACGCTCGGACGGTACATGTCGCGCGCTTCTGGCGCCGGCAGGAAGAAGTCTCCCGGCGTGACGGCCCTGGCTACATAGGCCATGGCGAAGGGCCGCGAGCCCGCGAGGTCGAGGGCGGCGATGTAGCGGTCGTCGCGCGCCTCCTGCACGTCCGCTCCCGACAGTTCGCCGAGGAACTTGAACGGCCCCGTCTTGGCGTCCTCGGGATTGAGCACGGTCTCGATCTCCCAGCCGGCCGGCAGGGCGTCGTCGACGACCAGCGGTACGGTGCGTCCCTGGCCGGACCGGCCGGAGACCAGCACGATCACACGATCTCCCTGGCGCAGGGACGAGAGATTCACCGCTCCGCCCTGCATGGTGAAGAACCGCTTGTCGACCGACAGGCCGTTGCCTTCCGCACCCGGCGCATCGACCGTCGTGCCCCGCACGGTGATCGTCCGCCACAGGGCGCCGGAGCCCTTGTTGGTGAACACCGCGTCGGCGAGACGTCCGACGGACCAGCGCGTCGCGCCTCCCGCCGAGGTGAGCGCCGTGGCGCCGGTCGCGTCAATCCGCATCACCCCGGCCGCCCTCAGCATGAAGGACGCCGCCTGCAGCAGGCGGGCCTGCTCCTGGGTGTTCAGCGAATCGGGGTCGCGCACCGCGTTCTCCAGCCGCCCCTGCAGGCCGCGGGCGATGTCGCCCTGGTCGGCTTCGTAGGCGAGGGCGATGATCGCGGCGAGGTCGCGCAGCTGGCTCTGGTACCAGTCGGCCTCGTCGCGATAACCGAGCGAAGCGACCGCCCGCTTGAAGGACGAGCGGGCGCGCGCCTTGTCGCCCATCAGGGCCAGGCCAGCGCCGATCTGGGCGCGGGCGAGCGGCGAGTCGTCGTCCTTCATATGGACGTCGTGCCACCAGCGCAGCCGGGCCAGATCGCCCCGGCCGGCCTTGGCCAGCACATAGAGGGCATAGGCCGAGGCGCGGCTGCGCATCCGTTCAGTGGCCTTCTTCGAGTCGGCCGGATTGCGGTACCACCACTCAGGGTATTCGAGCCGGTAGGAGACGCTGGCCCAGCCGTCCGGACGGCTGATCTGCCGCATCGCCGACAGGGCGCGATCCATGGCTGCTTCCGGCACAGGGGCGCCGCGCAGCTTGGCCTCCCAGAGGAAGTCCGTCGCATAGGCGCCGAGCCAGGCGTCCGCCTCGCCGTCGCCGACCCGCCAGAGGCCGAAGGCCCCGTCGAGGGTCTGGCGATCCAGCAGACGGCCGACCGCATCGTTGAGCCCCGCCGAGGACGAGCGCTTCTTCGGATCGGCGGCCATCTCGCGGGCGTAGAGCAGCGGATAGCCGACCGACACCACCTGTTCGGTGCAGCCGTACGGGTAGCGCGACAGCGACACCGCGATCGGTCCGGGGTCGAAACCGCGGAACGGCGAGTAGCTGACCTGCAGGCTGACGTCGCCCGCCGCCAGGCCCGACAGCAGCTGGGCCGACGGGGTGAAGGCCTCGCCGGGCTTCTGCAGATCGATGGTCGTGCGGGTGATCGGGCTCCAGCCCAGACGGGTCTGGATCGGATAGTCCTTCGACGTCGAGAAGCCTGGGCCGAAGACCGAGAAGCCGACCTTGCCGATGCCCGACCGGGTCGGGGCGTCAAACGCGATCCGTTCGGCGACCCGCTGGCCGAGCGCCAGCTGGAACAGCTTCTTGAACGTCATCACGACGCCGCCCGACGAGCGGGTCTCGGCCGTGTAGCCGCCCGCCGCACCCTCGACATTGTGCAGTTCGAGCGTCGCGAACGGCCGGTCGCCTGGCGCCAGGAAGCGCGGCAGGTTGAGGTCAGCCACGACGGCCTCGCGGACGGTCATGGCCTTGGCGGTCGAGCCGACGGCTTCGTCGGTCCAGGCCACGGCCATCACCCGCAGTTCGCCGTTGAACTCTGCGGCGGGCAGTTTGACCCGCGCCTTGCCGTCGAGGCCGGTCTCCACCACGCCGGACCACAGGGCCACCGACTTGATCGGCGTCACCGTCAGGCCCTCGCCGCCGATCTGGTCGGCGCCGAAGTTGACGTTGGCCGGGGCGCCGAGGTTCGGGTCCAGCAGGCGGCCGTAGTCGTCGCGGTAGTCGAGCGTCAGGGCGCGCTTGCCGAAGTACCATTTCACTGGATCCGGCGTGTCGAACTTGGTCAGACGCAGGATGCCCTCGTCGACCGCCGCGACGGTGATACGGGCGCGCTGACCGACGCTGAGTCCCTTGACGGTGACGGGCACCTCGACCGGCGCGCGGCTGTTCAGCTTCACCGGCGTGCCCAGTTCGACCGCCAGCTTGCGGCCCTTCGGGTCGAGCGGCACGTACATCAGGCCCAGTGCGCGGCGCGGCCTGGGCGTCGCTGACGGATCGCGCGGCTGGATCACGCTGACCAGCACATAGGCGCCGCCGCCCCAGGACGCGTCGGTCTTCAGCGTCACCGAGCCGCCGTTGGGCCCGACCGAGAAGGTCTTGAATTCGATGACACGATCCGTCGCGACGGCCACCTGGGCCTCGCCGGCATAGGGCGCTTTGATCGTCAGGGTGACGGAGTCACCCTGTGCATGAACGCCCGTTCCGGCTGTGATCCGGACGAAGTCCGGCGCCTCGGCGTCCTTGGCCGGCGCGCCCCAGCCGGCGGCGAAGCGGATGACGCTCTTCACACCGCCAGGCGCCTCGACCACCACGCGGTAGTCACCCCAGCCGAGCCGGCGCGCGATCCGCGCGGCCCCGCCGGCGCCGATGCTCAGGCTGCCCTTCTGGACCACCACGTCGCGGCTCGTGCGGCGCCATTGCCAGCGGCCGTTCTGCTGGAACCAGTCGTAATCCCAGTTTTCGGCGATCAGGCTGTAGGTCGCGCCCGGCGCAGCGATGCGTTCGCCCTTTGCATTCACGGCGATGAAGTTCAGCGCCACCGGCGCGGCGTTGCCGTTGCTGGCGTCGCCCTGCTCGACCTTGACGCCCAGATAGACGGGCTTGGTGCGGACCTTGAGGAACAGGCTTTCGCGCACCGGCCGGCCGCCGGGCTCGAACACCGAGGCGGTCACCGTGGCCTTCAGCGGCGCGGAGGTCTCGCCGACATCGCCCGTGCCGAGCGACAGGATCGCCTTGCCGTCACCGTCGGTGACCGACGAGCCGAGCTCAATGAACTTCTCGTCGAAGCCGTTCTGCTGGTCGCCCCACTCATAGTCCTTGAAGGCCGGGAAGGGGTTCGGATCGGCCATGATCCGCGCCTCGCCCTGGGTCTGCAGACCCGCGCCGGCGGCGCCGTAGAGGAAGCGGGCGATGACCGAGACCTGACGAGTTTCGCCTGCGGCCACGGGGGTCGTCTCCCGTCCGTCCGTGCTGACGGCCAGCCGTTGCGGCGCGAAATCCTCGACCGAGAACGACATGGCGCCGGCGGCGGCCTTGATGCCCTCGACCTGCAGACTCACCCGCCAGCGGCCGCGCGGCGCGCTCTTGGGCAGGGCGATGTCGGCCGTGACGGCGCCGGTCGGCGCACGGTCGAACGCGACCCGCTTGAACTCGACGCCCGAGGGACGGCTGATGATCAGCACACCCTTGCGATCCTTGACCGCGCGCGACTGCAGGTCGCGGATCAGCGCCGACAGGTGCACCGTCTCGCCAGGTCGATAGATGCCGCGATCGGCGTAGATGTAGCTGTCAATCTCGCCGCCGGGAGTCCGGCCGCCGGTCTCGTCGTCACCGGCAGGCGCGTTGCGGCCGCCCATGCCTTGCTTCGACAGATCGACCGGCGAGCGGCCAAGATCGAGCACCGCCAGGTCGCCCTGGCCGCCATAGGCCATGACCATCTTCGGATGCATGGCGCCGTCGCCTTCCAGCAGCGGCCGCAGGAAGCGGACCCGGCCGGAACTGTCGGCGCGCGCCTCGGCGAGCGTCTCGCCATTCCTGGCCACCAGCGCCACGCGCGTGCCGGGCAGGACCTTGGCCGACTTGAGCGAGCGCACCACCACATCGAGCGACTCGGCGCCGTCGTAGGCGACCATCGCCATGTCGGTGAAGACAATCCAGCGGCGGGCCTGGGCGGGCTGCGTGCCTTCGCCCTCGTCATCCTGATCATCGGCGGCGGTCGGTTTGGACGAGGCGTCGCGCGCCTTGATCACATAGCCGCCGGCCTGCATCTCCTTGAGCACCGCGCCGAGCGGGAAGACCGTGGTGACGCGCTCGCCGGCGCCGCCGCGAACCGCGATGTCGCCCTTCCAGATCACGCGGCCCTCGTCATTGGGGCTGTCGTCGCCGTAGTCGCCGGGCCAGTCGCCCTCGCCCGTGGGATCGGGCGCGCTGATCGAGGTGCGGACCAGGTTTCGGTCGGCGACGCGCCAGACCTCGATCGACAGGCGGGTGACGTTGACCGTCTCGATGCCCACGCCGTCGGCGTCCTCGCGCGGCAGGATCACGCCGTCGCCAGCGAATCCGACATAGGCGGGCTTCTCGCCGAAGGTGAAGTCGACGTCGGCGTTGGTCGCCAGCGTCTGGCCGCCCGCGCCGGGCAGGCCCTTGAGCAGGGTCACGCGGCGCTCGGTCAGGCCGAGGCCGCCGATACAGAGCTCGGCCTTGTTGGATTGATTGACGCTGACGGCAGGCGTTCCGCCCAGATCAGGCGACACCAGCACGAAGTCGGCGTAGGCCTTTCCCGGATCGAGCAGCTTGGTCATCTCGATACAGGCCAGCGGCTCGGTCTTGCTGGTGTCGAGACGGGTCTTCCAGACCGCAAAGCCGTCAGGTTTGGGAATGCCGCGCCGCGGGGCGCCCGCCGCGCGGGGCTTGCCGAACATCGACCACAGCGAGGGTTTCTCCGTCGGGCCGGAGGCCACCGAACTGGAGGGGCCCGACCCGCCACCGCCGCCAAGGCCGCCACCCAGCACGGTGGCCGTCACCAGACCCCCGCCGAATCCCGCCGCCAGAGCGATCGCCGCGATCGCGCCGACCGGCAGATGCCAGTTCGCCCAGATCGGTCGCTTCGCTCCGGATCGGTCCAGGGCCAGCGGTTCATGCGACTCTGTCGCGGGTCCGGCGGCGGGTTCTTTCGGGGTATTGTCGGACGGTGTCATGGGAGCCCTTCCCGGGCCTTGAGTGTTCTTGATTGAACGATGTGAGCCCAAGCCTGCCAGCGGGTCAATCCGCACACGAGTCGGCTCCCGTCTCAGGCGAGCTCTGGCAATAACGTGCTTGACCTTGCGGCATTTGCGGGACATTTCCCGCGCCAAATACCCTGGGAAGGAAATGACCATGCGCGTTGGAGTTCCGGCGGAGATCAAGCCCGGCGAACATCGGGTGGGTCTGACCCCCACCGCCGTTCGCGAGTACGTCGCCCACGGCCACCAGGTGATCGTCGAGGCCGGCGCCGGGCAGGGCGCGGGCTATGCCGACGACGCCTTCCGTCGCGCCGGCGCGGCCATCGTCGCCGACGCCGACGCGGTGTTCGCGGGCGCGGACATGATCGTGAAGGTCAAGGAACCGCAGAAGGTCGAGTGGGAGCGGCTGGAGCCGCGCCACATCCTGTTCACCTACCTGCACCTGGCCCCCGATCCCGCCCAGACCGAGGGGCTGATCAAGTCCGGCTGCGCGGCGATCGCCTACGAGACCGTCACCGACGCCCGGGGCGGCCTGCCGCTGCTGGCGCCGATGTCTGAAGTGGCCGGCCGGATCGCCGTCTTCTCCGCCGCCGAAACCCTGCTCAAGCACAATGGCGGCATGGGTCTGCTGCTCTGCGGCGTTCCGGGCGTGCCGCCGGCGCGCGTCGCCGTGCTCGGCGGCGGCGTGGTCGGCATGAACGCCGCCCGCATGGCCATGGGCCTGAATGCCGAGGTCGTGGTCCTCGAGCGGTCAATCCCGCGTATGCGGGAGCTGGACGACATCTTCATGGGCCGGGTTCTGACCCGCTATTCCACGCTCGACGCGGTCGAGGACGAGATCCTCAAGGCCGACGTCGTCATCGGCGCGGTGCTGACCGCCGGCGCGGCGGCCCCCAAGCTGGTCCGACGCGAGCACCTCTCCCGCATGAAGCCGGGCTCGGTGCTGGTGGACGTTTCCATCGACCAGGGCGGCTGCTTCGAGACCAGCCACCCGACGACCCATGCCGAGCCGACCTATGTCGTCGACGGCGTGGTGCACTACTGCGTGGCCAACATGCCCGGCGCCGCGCCGCGCACCTCGTCCGAGGCCCTCGGCAACGCCACCCTGCCCTTCGGCCTGGCCCTCGCCGACCACGGTCTGGACGCCCTGAAGCGCGACAAGCACTTGGCCAAGGGGCTCAACGTGCTGAAAGGCGAGCTGACCCACCCCGCTGTGGCCGAGGCGCTCGGCAAGCCGTTCGTGGATGCCTACGGAGCGTGGGGGTAGGGCTTCAACCCTCCCTCCCCTTTATGGGGAGGGACGTCGGCGAAGCCGACAGGGTGGGGAAATGAAAGGCCGTGCTGGATATCTCCGGCCCGGAATCCGACTCCCCCACCCGGCCCCTCCGGGACCACCCTCCCCATGAAGGGGAGGGATGGCGATGTTGCACCGCACCCGTCCATCCCCCATAACGGGCACAGGCGGTTCCCCTTCCGGGGGGCCAAGAGGGAACGGGGTGTGAGTCCCCGGCTGTGCCCGCAACTGTCAGCGGTTAGGGCCGCGTCCATCCGTGCGAACGGCGCCACTGGGAAACCGGGAAGGCGGGACGAGGCCCGGTGATCCGCGAGCCAGGAGACCTGCCGCCGCCGTCGCTCGTCCGCAGCCCGGGTCCAGGCTGATGGCGCGGGGAAGGCATGCCTTCCCGTCGAAGCGACCGTCCGCCGGCGTGCGGGCGTTCGCTTTGGACCCACCTCCGCCACGCGACGCCGCGCGGGCTCCTTGAACAAGGACCCTGCGCCATGATGCGCCTACTCCTGAGCACGGCGGCCATGCTGGCCCTGACCACCACCGCGCGCGCCGAGACCGCAAACCCGACCGACGTCGGCGAGCTGATCGTCACCGCCACCAGGCTGGAAAGCCGGATCGGCGACGCCCCGGGCGTCCGCGTGATTACCGCCGAGGACATCGCCGACCGCCAGGCGACCTTCGCGGGGGACATCCTGGAAACCGTCCCGGGCCTGTCCCTGAGCCGAAACGGCGACTTCGGCGGCGTCACCTATGTGCGCATGCGCGGCGCCAGCGCCGACAAGACCCTGCTGCTGATCGACGGGGTGGTGCAGAACGACCCGTCCAGCCCCAACGGCGGCTATGACTTCTCCAGCCTCGACCTGGGCGACGTCGACCGGATCGAGGTCCTGTCCGGGCCGCAGGGATCGCTCTGGGGTTCGGACGCCATCGGCGGCGCCATCGCCTTCACCACCCGCGAGCTCGACGGCTGGCGCGCCTCGGCGGAAGCGGGGTCTTTCGGCACGGTGCGGGGCGCCGCGGCGTTCGGCGTTTCCGATGATCGCCGCGCGGTCGGCCTTTCCGCATCGGCCTATTCC
This sequence comes from Caulobacter sp., assembly GCA_021741355.1. Taxonomy (GTDB): domain Bacteria; phylum Pseudomonadota; class Alphaproteobacteria; order Caulobacterales; family Caulobacteraceae; genus Caulobacter. Next base: position 79,706 of record JAIOXZ010000013.1, on the reverse strand, counting down.
AGCGACGGCGTCTCCAAGGCGGCCAACGGAACCGAGGAAGACGGCTTCTCCAGCTGGACGGTCGGCGCCAGCGGCCGCCTGAGCCTCGGCGACAAGCTGCGGCTCGACGGTCGCCTCCGGTACAACGAGGCCAAGGCCGACATCGACGGCTATGACGCCTTCTTCACTTTCGGCGACACCGCAGACCGGTCGGAGAGCCGCAGCTGGACCGGGTTCGCCCGGCTCACGGCCGACGACCTCCTGGGCCTCGACCAGGTGTTCGACGTCAGCCTCTATGACCTGACCCGCGACAACATCTCGGCCTTCAGCTCCAGCTATGACGCGCGGCGCACAACCCTGCGCTGGACCGCCGGGCGCGGCGCAGCCCGCGACCCGTTCGCCTTCCTGGTCGGGATCGAGCGCGACGACACAGAGGCCTCGATCAGCACCGGCGCCACGGCCGGCCTGGGCGCCGGCTCCGCCTTCGGGGTGCTCCGGTTCGCCCCTGTGGATCGTGTCTCGGTGACCGCCAGTCTGCGCCACGACGCACCGGACGCGTACGACGCCCGGACGACCGTCCGCCTCGCGGGCGTGATCGCGCTCGACGGGGGCGTCACCCTCTCGGCGAGCTTCGGCCAGGGGTTCAAGACCCCGACCATCAGCCAGACAGTCTGCGACTTCTGCTTCCCCGCGGGACCCTCGACCGGCCTGACGCCGGAGACCGCCGAAGGCTGGGACCTGGGCGTCGCCTGGCGTTCGGACGATGACCGGCTGTTCGTGCGGGTCACCGGCTACCGGCTCGAGGTTGAGGACCAGATCAGCTACGGCGTCGGTCGCTATGTGAACATCGACCGCACCCTGACCACCGGCGTCGAGGCCGAGGTCGAGGCGGAGCTGACAGGCCGCTTCCACGTGAAGGCCGCCTACGCCTTCACGGACGCGGTGGATGTGACGACCGGCGCGGAACTGATCCGCGCGCCCGAGAATGCCGGATCGGTCACCCTGCTCTGGACCGGGGATCGTTTGAAGGCGGCCCTGACCGTCCGGGCGGAAGGCGAACAGGCTGACTCCGATCCCTCGACCTTCTCGGCGGCGCGACGGGACGGGTTCACCGCCGCCGATCTGTCAGGCAGCTGGGCGCTGACGGACGGCCTGGACCTGACCGCCCGCATCGTGAATCTGACCGACCAGGACTACCAGCAGTCGCTCGGCTACGGCGAGGCGGGCCGGGGCCTGTTCGTCGGCTTCAGGCTGCGTAACTGAGCCTGGCCAGGTCCTGACGTCCGCCGACGATATCCAGCACATCGGCCATGCCGAACCCCGGGTCGGCGGCGTACAGGGCGCCGTAGATCGAGCGGGCGAAGGCGAGGTCGGCGGAGGTCTTTACCCGCCAGTCGAGGGCGGACAGGTCGCGCGCGTTGCTGAAGCTGGCCTGTGAGAACCGGCCCGGGTTGGCGCGGATGAAGGCGGTGGGCGAGACCCGCGCCTTCACCTCGCGCGGCTCGGCGGCCGCGGCCATAAGCGCCGGCGCGGCGATCACCTCGACCTCGAGCCCGCGCGGATAGCTGGCGGGTTCGCGGTTGGAGACGTAGTCGGCGCCGCTGACGACCGCCATGCGGACCGCTTCGTCGATGATCCGCGGGTCGACGAAGGGCGCGTCGCCCTTGATCCGCACGATGTGGCTGGCGGGACAGGCCGAGACCGCGCAGCGCGAGAACCGGTCGAGCAGGTCGCTGGGCGCGCCGCGGAACACGGCCTGGCCCTGCGACACCAGCCAGGCGGCCAGGGCGTCGTCGCCCGGTTCGCAGCTGGTCGCGACGACGATCCGCGTCAGGGTGCGGGCGGCCTTGAGGCGCTCGAGCTGACGCCAGATCATCGGCTGGCCGTCGAGCGGGGCGAGCGCCTTGCCGGGGAGCCGCTTGGAGCCCATCCGGGCCTGGACGATGGCGAGGGTCATTGGCGTGCTCCTTCTGAGCGTTGCCGGCTTGGCGGCCTTATGCGGCCGCCCACCTGCGGGGATCGAGGGCCACCGGGTCGTCGATGGCCATCTCGTTCCAGTCGAGATCGGGAGGCGGGCTGGCGGCGGCGGCGATGACAGCCGACAGCTCCGCGGCGGTGGTGACATTGACCAGCACCGTGCTGGCCTCGGGACGCGACAGGGCGAAGCCGAGCGCGGCCTGCAGCGGGTCGCTGCGGCCTTCGGCAATCATGCGCCGCACGCGCGACAGCGAACCGGACGCAGCCTTCAGCGGCGTCGGAATGCGATCGAGCGGCAGGAACAACAGACCATTGAGGAAGATCGAGCGCAGCTGCACCTCAACGCCCATGCCGGCGATCCGCTCGAGCGTGCCGTCGGCCAGCATGCGCTGGTCGAGCAGGGAGGCGGGCGCCTGGATCAGATCCGGCTTGAAGCGGCGCACGACCCCGACGGGATCGTCTGTGGAATGCAGCGAGATGCCGATCTTGCCGATCAGGCCGCTGTCGCGCAGCTGTTGCAGGCGGGTCCACATGGCCATGCCGTGCGGGCCGAACAGATCGCCGGCCAGCGGCACGACGACGGCGTCCGCGTGGGACACGGCCAGGCGGGCGAGGCTCGCGCGCAGCTCGCCTTCGACGAAATCGGGACCCCTGTCGGGACGGACCGTGGCGATCACCAGCCGGAACGGCAGCGGACGCGGCATCAGGTCGCCGAGCAGGGTTTCGGACCGCCCCCAGCAGCCGGACGCATCGAACACCGACAGGCCGCCCCGGGCGGCGATCGTCAGGATGTCCCGCGCCTCGACTTCAGGCGTGCGGCCGCGCGCCGGCATCGACGCGCCGGGAACGAACTGGGCCGAGCCCAGACCAAGCTTGGAGAGCAGAGGGTTCATGCGTGTCCTTCTGGACGGACGTCGTAAACAAAGGCTGCACGCGGGATCGGACCCAGACGGCGGCCTTCCTCGGTGAATTTCGGCAGCAGATCGGCGTAGGCGGCGATCAGGGCGGCGACTTCCGGCTCGCCATGCGCGGCGGACAGGGCGTGCGGCCCGACCACGGCGAAGCCCCGGTCGGCCATGCCGCGCAGCCACAGGCCCTCGATCTGCGGGCGGGCGAACAGCGGAGTCGGCAGTGACGGATCGCCGCCGAGGGCGAACAGCCTTTCGGCGCCGGCGGCGCGCGTGAGTTCGGCGACCTCGGCCTGCAGTTCGGCGCCCAGCACCCGCAGGCGCGGCGCGACCGGGTCGACGGCCAGCAATCTGAGCGTCGCGCCGGTGGCGGCCAACGCAGCCGGCGACGGAGCGGGCAGGTCCTCGGGATCAAGGGCGAAGATCAGGTCAATGCGGCCGGCGATGGCGCCGATGGATCGACCGTTTGCGAGCGCCGAGCCGAATACGGCCAGGTCAGGCGACACGCCGGTCAGCCCCTGGGCGCCGTTCTCATGCACGCGGAAGGCGGAGGCGCCCTCGTCGAAGATCAGCACGGCCCCGGCGACGTCGGCGGCGCGACGGACGGCGGCCAGGTCGCCGGGCGCGGCGCCGAGCGGGTCGACGATGATCGCGGCCAGGTCATCGACGCCGCCATAGACGCCGGCCTCGACCTCCCAGACGGCGGCGCGGCGACGGCCGGTCGCCCGCCGGGCCGCATCGATCGCCGCAGGCAGGGCCTGGGACTCCTCGGCGCAGAAGCGGACGGCGCTGGAACCGGGCAGCAGCCGGGACAGGGCGGCCTCGACTACGCCCTCGGCGGGCGGGCCGTCGGCAATGGCGGATTCGATCGCGGGATGGGCGTGGCCGAGCAGGGCCGAGCCCCCGGCCATGTCGAAGTCGATGCGCTCGTCGCCGTCGCTGTCCCACAGCCGGCAGCCGGCCGCGCGCAGGCGCGGACCCCCTTTCGGGGCGGGCGGAGCGGGTATGAAGGCGGCGCGCCCCATCGGGGTTCCTTCCCGGCTTCGTGGTGAAGTCAGCCGTAACCATGCGCGCCAACCCCTTAAGGAAGCGGTATCGAGAGCGTTTAGCGGGGGTTAATGTCGCGCCGATGGACACCCCGCTTCCCGACTGGCCGGACTACGGCCTGACCGATGACCAGAGACCCGCCCTGCGCACCGCCCTCGCGGCGGGCAAGCCGGCCGTACTGGCGACCATCGCCGCGCTCGGCGACGGCGGTCCGCGTCCGGTCGGCACCCAGATGGTGTTCGCCGAAGGGCTGGTCTCCGGCTTCCTGTCCGGCGGCTGTGTCGAAGGCGATGTCGCGGGACACGCCCGCGCCTGTCTGGCCGATGGGGCGCCGCGCCGGCTGGTCTATGGCGAGGGCAGTCCCTGGCCGGACATCCGCCTGCTCTGCGGCGCGCGGATCGAGATCCTGATCGAGCGGATCGAGCCGAACGACACGGCGGCGGCGGATCTCTTCCGGCTGATGGACGCGCGGCGGCCCGCCGTCTGGGTATCGGACGGCGAGCGCAGGATTTGCGCCGAAGCGGCGGAGGTCTGGCCGGGCGCGCTGGTCAGGCGGCACGATCCGGTCTGGCGGCTGGCAGTGATCGGCGGCGATCCCACGGCCCTGGCCATCGCGAAGCTGGGCGCACTGTCGGGGTTCGACACGACGCTGGTGCGACCCCGCGGCCCGGCGAGCCCGCCGCCGCTGCCAGGGGTGGCCTACAACCGGGATGATCCCGCGACGGCGCTGGCGGCCAGCGGGCTCGACGCCTGGACTGCCGTCGCTGTCTGCAGCCACGACCTGGAGATCGACCATGCGGCGCTCTTGGCCGCCCTGCCGTCGGCCGCGCCATATGTAGGCTTGCTGGGCGCGCGGAAGCGGCTGGCGGAGCGGCTGGCGCTGCTGAGGCGCGATGGGGTCACGGAGGCGGCGATCGCGAAGCTCAGGGCCCCGATCGGTCTCGACCTCGGCGGCAAGGCTCCATGGGAGGTGGCGGTGGCGACGATTGGGGAGGTGATCAGGATACGCTCTGACCTCCACACCCGAACCGATGACACTCGCCCTTTGGCCTTGATGGAATGATGCGCTCCGGACGGTCGTCCTGGTCAAGGACGAGCCCTTCGGGCTCGCCGCTGCGCGGCCGCGAAGCGGTCCTTGAGCAGGCCGTCCGCCGGAGCAACACTGGCCTTCAAGACATGAGAGCGGGTCTGCCGCGAGCCCGCGGGAATGGTTGGTCGGGAGCCGGTGAGGACTACAGCGTATGCAGCCGCTTCCACTCACCCGACTTGCCGCCGGTCTTCAGCTCCAGCCGCACGGCCTCGATGACCATGCCTTTGTCGGCGGCCTTGAGCATGTCGTAGATCGTCAGGCAGGCGACCGAGACGGCGGTCAGCGCCTCCATCTCGACCCCGGTCGGGCCGGTGGTCTTGACGCGCGCCGTCACCGCCAGGCCGTCCTCGTGCGGCGTCACCGACACCTCGACCTTCGACAGGGCCAGCGGATGACAGAGCGGGATCAGGTCGCTGGTCTTCTTGGCCGCCATCACGCCAGCGATCTCGGCCGTGGCCCGGACATCGCCCTTCTTCGCGTCGCCCGAGAGGGCGAGGTCGCGGGTCGCCGTATCCATCCGCACCAGACCCGTCGCCACCGCCTCGCGGGCCGTCGACGGCTTGTCGGAGACGTCGACCATTCGGGCGCGGCCCTCGGCGTCGATGTGGGTCAGCTTGCTCATTGCTCGAGCAGCCGGGGCATCAGCTCGACCATGTTGCAGGGCCGGTGACGGCTGTCGAGCTGGGCGGCGATGACCTTGTCCCAGCCGTCCTTCACCGCGCCGTTGGAGCCGGGCAGGCAGAAGACGAACACGCCCTTCACCAGCCCCGCCAGGGCCCGCGACTGCAGCGTCGAGAGGCCCACCGACTGGTAGCTGACCAGATGGAAGATCACCGAGAAGCCGTCGATCTCCTTGTCGAACAGCGGACGCACCGCTTCCGGCGTCACGTCGCGGCCGGTCAGGCCGGTGCCGCCGGTCGTGACGATCGCGTCGACCGAACCGGACGCCACCCAGGCCTCGATCTGCTGGCGGATCTGCGCGACGTCATCGCGGACCATGCGCTTGTCGGCGAGCTCGTGTCCGGCGCTCTTCACCCGCTCGGCCAGCAGGTGGCCGGAGGTGTCGCTCTCCTCGTCGCGGGTGTCGGAGACGGTCAGGACGGCCACGCGCACCGGCGTCACCGCCAGGCTCTCGTCGATCTTGCCGCCGATGGGGAAGGGCGAGGTCATTCAGGTCTCCCAGCGTTCAGCGTCTGTCCTGTCACGATCGGTCGGCTCGATCCAGCGGGCGCCGTCCGGGCCGTGCTCCTTCTTCCAGAAGGGCGCGCGGCTCTTGAGGTAGTCCATCAGGTGATCGCAGGCCTCGAAGGCTTCGCGCCGGTGCGCCGACGCCGTGGCTACAAACACCACCGCCTCGCCCGGCGCGATCGGTCCGACCCGGTGCACGACCAGCCAGTCCTGCAGGCCCCAGCGCGCCGCCGCCGCCTCGCCGATGCGGGTGATCTCGCCGTCGGTGAAGCCGGGGTAGGCCTCCAGTTCCAGCGTGGTGGTCCGGCCCTGCTCCGCGCGCGTCAGGCCTGTGAAGCTGACCACGGCGCCCGTTTCACCCCGTCCCGCGCTGAAGGCGGTCAGCAGGTCGCCCGGTTCGAACGGTTCGGACTGAAGGCGAACACTCATCCGCCGCTCATCGGCGGCAGGAAGGCGACCTCGGATGCGGCGGACAGGGCGACGTCGCCGCGGACGATCGCCTTGTCGACGGCGGCCTGAACGCCTGGCCCGGCCAACGCTTCGCCCAAGGCTGCATCCGTGGCGGTCAGGGTGTCTCGCAGACCGGTGAGGCTTGTCGCGTCGATCATGGCGTCGCGCCAGCCGGCGATGTCCGCAAGACGGCCGAACAGCAGGACCCGCGCCATCTCAGCCGCCCGTCGTGGACATGTGGCGGCGGGTGGCCGGCGCCTCGCCGCGCGCGATCTGGAAATCGTGGCCCTGGGGCTTTGCGTCGACGGCATGCCGGATCGCCTCGATCAGGTCCTCGTCGTCGGCGCCGGCGCGCAGCACCGCCCGCAGGTCGGAGGCGTCCTCGCGGCCGAGGCAGGTGTGCAGGGTCCCGGTGCAGGTCAGCCGCACCCGGTTGCAGGCCTCGCAGAAATTATGGCTCAGCGGCGTGATCAGGCCCAGCCGGCCACCGGTCTCCTCGACCCGCACATAGCGCGCCGGGCCGCCGGTGTTCAGCGGCAGGTCGGTCAGGGTCCAGTAGCTCGAAAGCTCGCGCCGGACCTGCTCCAGCGAGAGGAACTGGTCGGTGCGGTCCGCCTCGACCTCGCCCAGCGGCATCGTCTCGATCAGGGTCATGTCGAGGCCCCTGCCATGCGCCCACTGGATCAGCTGGGGGATCTCGGCGGCGTTGTCCTGCGCCAGGGCGACCGCGTTGATCTTGACCGCGATGCCGGCGGCCTGGGCCGCCTCGATCCCGGTGATGACTTTCGCCAGGTCGCCGCCGCGGGTCAGGGTGCGGAACAGGTCCGGTTTGAGGGTGTCCATCGACACATTGACCCGCTGCACGCCCAGCCGGGCCAGATCGGCGGCGAGTTCCGCCAGCCGGGTGCCGTTGGTGGTCAGGGTCAGCTCGTCCAGCGCGCCCGACTTCAGATGGCGGGACAGGCTTTCGACAAGGCTCATGAAGCCCTTGCGCACCAGCGGCTCGCCGCCCGTCAGCCGCAGTTTTCGCACGCCAAGGCTGATGAAGGCGCTGCTGATCCGGTCCAGCTCCTCGAGCGTCAGTACTTCCGCCTTGGGCAGGAAGACCATCTTCTCGGCCATGCAGTAGACGCAGCGCAGGTCGCACCTGTCCGTCACCGAGACCCGCAGATAGGTCACGGTGCGGCCAAAGCCGTCGATCAGGGCGGGACGGGCGGTCGTGGTCGTCATAGGCTGCATACAATAGGGCGGAGACGGGCGTGACGCCATTGCTACCGGATACAGGGCCTCTGGAGGCGATCGTGCTGGCGGCGGGGGCGGGTACCCGCTTCGGCGGCGGCAAGCTGACCGCGCCGTGGGGCGACGGCCTGCTGCTGGACGCCGCGCTGGACGCCGCCTTCGCCGCACCGGTGCGATCCGTGACGGTGATCTGGGGCGCCGACGAGGCGGTGGTGCGGGCGGCCAGCCGCCACGCAGACCGAAGCGGCCAGTCCGCCCGGCTGCATCTGGTTCACAACAGCCTGCACGCCGAGGGCATGGGCGCCTCGCTGCGAACAGCTGTCGGCGCCCTGCCGCCCGATGCCGCCGGCGCATTCGTGTTCCTGGGCGACATGCCGCGCATTCCGCACGACATCGCGCCGAAGCTGGCCCAAGCCCTGGCGGCCGGCGCCCGCGCCGCCGCGCCGGTGTGCCGAGACCGGCGCGGACACCCGGCGCTGTTTTCGGCCGAGCTGTTCCCCGCCCTGCTGTCCCTCGCCGGAGACCGGGGCGCCGGCTGGCTGCTCAACGCCATGACCCACGGCCTGACGCTGACCCCCACCGAGGATGACGGCGTGCTGTTCGATGTGGATGAGAAATAGACAGCCCACGACGATGCTCCCCACCCTGGTGGGGAGCTGTCACGCGGAGCGTGACTGAGGGGGAGTCCGTGCACCGACTCCCCTCCACCACGCTTCGCGTGGTCCCCCTCCCCGCAAAGCGGGGAGGATCGATCGAGCGCTAAACGCTCCGGACGAACGGCAGCCGGTAGGTCGCGGGCTTGCCGGCGCCGAGGATGGCGTTGGCGACGGCCGGAGCGATGACCGGCGTGCCGGGCTCGCCCGCGCCGGTCGGCGCGTTGCCGGACGGCAGGATATGGGTCTCGACCGTCGGCGACTCGCTCATCCGCAGGACGCGGTAGGTGTCGAAGTTGGTCTGCTGGACCGCGCCGTCCTTCAGCGTGACCTCGCCGTAGAGGGCCGCCGACAGGCCGTAGCAGGTGCCGCCTTCCATCTGGGCGGCGACCTGGTTCGGTGCGATCGCCGTGCCGCAGTCGATCGCGGTGACCACCCGGCCCACGCGGGGCTCGGCGCCGCTGAGGTCCACATCGGCGATCTGGGCGACCACCGAGCCGAACGATTCATGCACCGCGATGCCGCGGGCGAGACCGGCGGGCGCCGGGCCGGCCTTGGCGATCGCCAGGTCCATCACCGCCAGATGTCGCTTGGCGCCGGCGCGGGTGTAGAGGGTGCGGCGGTATTCGATCGGATCCTTGCCGGCCTTGCGGGCCAGCTGGTCGATGGTGTGCTCCATCACAAAGGCGGTGTGGGTCGCGCCCACCGATCGCCACCACAGCACCGGCACGCCGATATCGGGCAGCGCCAACTGGGCGTCGACCACGGGCGTAGCCTTCAGATAGGGCGAGCCGAGCGCGCCCTCGACCGCCGTGGCGTCGAGATCGCCCGAGGACGGCATGGGTGAGCCCTTCATCAGGGTCTGGGTGACCACCCGCTGCCGCCAGGTAGCCGGATAGCCGTCCTTGTCGAGCGTGATCCTGACGCTGTGGTGGACGATCGGCCGGAAGTAGCCGGCCCGCATGTCGTCCTCGCGGGTCCAGACCAGTTTCACCGGCCGTCCGCCGCCGACCTTCTTGGCGATATGCACGCACTCGGCCGAGTAGTCGGACTGGAAGTTGCCACGCCGGCCGAACGAGCCGCCGGCGAACAGGGTCTCGATCTTCACGGCGCCGGGCAGGGTGCCGACGATCTTGGCCGCGTTGAGCTGGTCGATGGTCGGGATCTGCGAGCCGAAGGTCATCGACACGCTGTTGCCCTTGACCCGGGCGACCGCATTCATCGGCTCCATGGTCGCGTGGGCGAGATAGGGGAAGTCGTAGGTCGCCTCGAACACCTCGCCGTCCGTGGCCTTGCTCGCATCGCCCTTGGAATCGAACGGAACCCACTTGAGGTCCTTGGGTCCCTTGCCGGCGCCGGCCGCCTGGAACTCGGCCATGATCTGGTCGGAGCTGCGGGTCTCGACCTTCGACTCGTCCCACACGACCTTCAGGGCGTCGCGGCCCTTGCTGGCGGACCAGGTGTCGTTGGCGACCACCGCCACACCGGTCGGAATCTCGTAGACCGCCACAACGCCAGGCACGGCTTTCGCCGCCGTGGCGTCGAAGCTCTTCACCTTGGCGCCGAACTTCGGCGCATGGGCGACCATGGCCACCAGCAGGTCGGGTTCCTGGACATCCAGCGTGAAGCGCGCGGTCCCGGTGCTCTTGGCCAGACTGTCCTTGCGACGCACGCGATCGGTGCCGATCAGGGTGAAGGTCCTGGGATCCTTCAGAGTCACGGCCTCGGGCGGCGTGACCTTGGCGGCGTCGGCCAGCAGGTCGCCGAAGCCGGCGGACTTGCCGCTCTTGTGGCTGAGGACGCCGTCCTTGACGGTGATCTCGGTCGCCGGAACCTTCCATTTGCCCGCGGCGGCCTGGACGAACATCGCCCGTGCGCCGGCGCCGGCCTTGCGCAGCTGGTCCCAGCTGTTGGCGATCGCCGTCGAGCCGCCGGTGCCCTGCGCGCCCATGCCGGTGTTGGCGTAGAGTTTGGCGTTGGCGGGCGCCTGTTCGACGAGGACCCGGGTCCAGTCGGCGTCCAGTTCCTCGGCGACGATGGCCGCCAGCCCGGCATGGTTGCCCTGGCCGAACTCGATGTGTTTGGAAATCACCGTCACCGAGCCGTCGGCGGCGATCTTGATGAAGGGGCCGAAGGCGCCGACCTCGGTCTTGGCGCCTGCCGCCAGCAGATCGGCGGGCGAGCAGCCGACCAGAAGGGCGCCGCCGACCAGGCTGGCGCCGACGACGAGGTCGCGGCGGGAGGGTTCAATCGTCTTGCTGTGCGCGTTCATCGTTGCGTCCCTCACGCCTTGGCCGGCAGGGCGGCGGCGATGCCTGCCGCGTCCTTGATCGCCGAGCGGATGCGCTGGTAGGCGCCGCAGCGACAGATGTTGCCGCTCATCGCGGCGTCGATGTCGGCGTCGGTCGGGCGCTTCTTCTCGGTGAGCAGCGCCGCGGCGCTCATGATCTGGCCCGACTGGCAGTAGCCGCACTGTGGCACGTCCGCCGCGACCCAGGCCTGCTGCACCGGATGGTGGCCGCCGAGGCCCTCGATGGTCGTGACCTTCAGGCCGGCGACGGCGCTGACGGGTGTCTGGCAGGACCGCGCCGGCTGGCCGTCGATGTGGACCGTGCAGGCCCCGCACTGGGCGATGCCGCAGCCGTATTTCGTGCCGGTCAGACCGAGTTCGTCGCGAAGAACCCACAGCAGGGGCGTGTCGTCCGCCGCCTTGATGCTGACTGACTTGCCGTTGATGTCGAAGGTGGTGGCCATCTGTGAACGTTCCCCAGTCTGCGTTCTGTTCTCACCGCAGGTCTGGCAAGTCCCACGGCCGGCTCTATCTTAACGCTGTTAAGGCCGCAGCGCGCCAGTGAATTTTTCGCCGGGCTGCGCTAGGCTTGAAAACCCCAGCCGGAGCAAGATCATGCGTCTCGTCCTCGCCACCGCCCTCGCCCTGGCGACCGGCCTCCCCGCAGCCGCCCAGGACGGCCAGGCGCTCTACAACGCCCAATGCAAGACGTGTCACACCGTCACAGGCGTCAGCAGCCCTGCCGGCCCGAGCCTCAAGGGAATCGCCGGTCGCAAGATCGCTGCAGCGCCTGGCTTCGCATTCTCCTCCGGGCTGAAGGCCAAGGGGGGAACCTGGACCGACGCCAGCCTCGACGCCTACCTGGCCGCCCCATCGACTTTCGCCCCCGGCACCCGGATGTTCGCGCGTGTGGCGCAACCGCAGGCGCGCGCGGCGATCATCGTTTATCTGAAGAGCCTGAACTAGGACCGCCGCATGCGCCGCCTGCCCCTCGTCGTCCTTCTGGGCCTGACCCTCGCCGGCTGCGCCACCGCGCCGTCGCCGGGCACGGACAGCGGCGCGATCCACTATCGGTGCAACGGCGGCAAGGGATTCACGGCGGCCTGGAACCAGCCGGGCGACAAGGTCCGGGTGTCGGCCGGCGGCATGACGAAAAGCCTGCCCGCGGCGCGCTCGGCCTCCGGCGCCCGCTACGCCGCGGGCGACTACGAGATCTGGGGCAAGGGCGACGGCGCCCTTTTGTCCGGCTTCCCCGGCGGGCCGTACGCCAACTGCAAAGCGGGCTGAGCGAAGCGCGTGGACGCTTTCCCCGCCTTCTTCCCCCTGACGGGCCGCAAGGTGGTCATCGCCGGCGTCGGCGAGGCCGCCGAGGCGAAAGCGCGGCTGTTCGAGGGCTCGCCGGCCGTGATCGTGCGCCTGGAGGGACCCAGCGCCTTCCTCGCGGGCGCCTATTCCGGCGCGATCCTCGCCTTTATCGCCGGCGACGACCTGTTCGTGCAGGCGGCGGCCGGCGCGGCGCGAGCGGCGCGGGCCCTGGTCAATGTGGTCGACCGGCCGGAGTTGTCGGATTTCTTCACCCCGGCCCTGATCGACCGGGGCGAGGTCGTGGCGGCGGTCGGCACCGGCGGCGGCGCGCCGATGCTCGCGGCGCTGATCCGCAACGCAATCGAGACCCGCATTCCGGAAGGTTCGGGCCGCGTCGCCGCCTTGCTGCGCCAGCATCAGGGCGAGGTGCGCGAGGCCCTGCCCGACCCGACGGCGCGGCGCGCCTTCCTGCGGGAAATTCTCTCCAGCCCGACGTCGCAGGCGGCGCTGGACGGCGACATGGAACGGGCTTCGGCCCTGCTGAAGGAGGCGCTGGTCCGGGGCGTCCAGCCGCGCGGCCTGGTCCGGTTCGTCGCCGGCAAGGGTCCGTCTGACCTGCTGACCGTGCGCGCGGCGCGGGTCCTGTCCGAAGCTGATTGCCTTGTCGTTCCGGACGGCGTGGAGCCGGCGATCCTCGCCATGGCCCGTCGCGACGCCGGCCGCCTGACCCTGGGCGACGCCGGCGCCGAACATCTGATCGCGCTGGCCCGCGCCGGCCGGCAGGTCGTGCGGCTGGTCACGGGCCCGATCGATCCGCGCGAGATCAGGGCGCTGGCCGAGGCCGGAGTGGCGGTCGAGGTCCTGCTCGCCGCGCCGGCCGGGTGAGCCCCCTGACGCCCGACGATCTGGCCGCGGTCGCCCTGTCCCTGAAGGTGGCGGCGGCGGCGATGCTGTTCTCCATGCCCGTTGCGTTCGGTGTCGCATTGCTGCTGGCGCGCGGGCGGTTCCCGGGCCGCTCGCTGCTGGACGCGCTGGTTCATCTGCCGCTGGTCCTGCCGCCCGTGGCGACGGGCTATGCGTTGCTGATCCTGCTCGGTCGCAACGGCCCGCTGGGCGCGTTTCTGGCAAAGATCGGGATCGTGTTCGCCTTCGACTGGACCGGCGCGGCGCTGGCCGCCGCTGTGATGGCCTTTCCGCTGATGGTCCGCCCCATCCGCCTCGCCATCGAGGCGATCGATCCGGAAGTCGATGAGGTCGCCATGACCCTGGGAGCCAGACCCCTGATACGACTGTTGCGGATCACCCTTCCGCTGGCCGGGCCCGGCCTGATCGCCGGGGCGGTGCTCGGCTTCGCCAAGGCGCTCGGCGAGTTCGGCGCGACGATCACCTTCGCCGCCGCCATTCCCGGCGAGACCCTGACCCTGCCCACGGCCATCTATCAGGCGGTCCAGCAGCCCGGCGGCGAGAGCCGCGCCCTGACGCTGTGCGTCGTGGCGACGATTATCGCCGTCCTGGCGGTGATCGCCTCGAACGCGCTGGGTCGCGCCGTGGAACGACCGGGCGGGCGCGGCTGACCGCCAATCAGTCGTCCAGCGACCTTCCCCGTGTCTCCGGCCAGAGGAACAGCGTCGCCACCACACTGATCAGGGTGAAGACGAACGGGTACCAGAGCCCGGCGTAGATATCCCCGGTCGCCGTCACGATGGCGAAGGCGGTGAACGGGACGAACCCGCCGACCCAGCCGGTGCCCACATGGTAGGGCAGCGACAGGGCCGTGTAGCGAACCCGGGTCGGGAACAGTTCGACCAGGGCTGACGCCTGCGGCCCATAGAGGGCCGTCGCCCCGATCACGAAGATCATCAGCACGGCGAACACGCCGGCGAGGTTCATCCGGGCAGGATCGGCCTTCGCCGGGTAGTCCGCTGCGGCCAGCGCCGACTTCAGCCGGGTCTCGAAGTCGGTCTTGGCGGCCTTCAGCGCGGCCTTGTCGAGCGCGCCGCCTTCGATGGACGGCACCTGGGCCGAGCCGACCTCGACCCGCGCCACCGCGCCGGCCGGGCCCGCCTTGTTGACATAGGAGACCCCGGCGTTCGCCAGGGCGCTCTTGGCGATGTCGCAGGACGAGGTGAACACCGCCTTGCCGACCGGATCGAACTGCAGATTGCAGGCGGCAGGATCGGCGATCACCGTCACCGGCATCCGCTGCTCGGCCTCGGCCAGCGCCGGGTTGGCGAACCTCGCCATCTGGTGGAAGGCCGGGAAGAAGGCGACCAGCGCCAGGGTCATGCCGAACCACAGCACCCACTTGCGGCCGACCTTGTCCGACAGCCAGCCGAAGAAGACGTACAGGGGTGCGCTGACGGCGGTAGCGGTCATCACCAGCATGTTGACCGTCTTTGGTTCGACCTTGAGGAACCGTTCGAGGAACACCGGCAGATAGAAGAAGGTCGTGTACCAGACCGCCCCCTGGGCGAACATCAGGGCCACCAGCGCCAGCAGCACCAGCTTGAGGTTCTTCCACTGACCGAAGGCTTCACGGAAGGGGTGCTTTGACTCCTCGCCGGCGTCCTTGAGCTTCTTGAACGAGGGGCTTTCGGACAGCTTCAGGCGCATCCAGATCGACACCCCCAGCAGGCCGACCGAGACGAGGAACGGGATCCGCCAGCCCCAGGCGACGAACGCGTCCTCGCCGAGGATCGTGCGGGCCGCGAGGATCACCAGCAGGGCGCCCAGCAGTCCGAACGCCGCCGAGGTCTGGATCCAGCCGGTCATGGCGCCGCGCTGGTTGTCCGGGGCGTGTTCGGCGACATAGATCGCCGCGCCGCCATACTCGCCGCCGAGCGCCGTGCCCTGGATGATCCGCATCAGGATCAGCAGCAGGGGCGCGACCCATCCGGCCTGTGCGTAGGTCGGCAGCAGGCCGATGGCGAAGGTCGCCGCGCCCATCAGGATGACGGTGATCAGGAACGCGCCCTTGCGGCCGGCCTTGTCGCCGATGCGGCCGAAGATCAGCGCGCCCAGCGGCCGGAAGAAGAACCCGGCGCCGAACAGGCCCAGCGCCGCCAGGGTCCCGGCGGTGTCGCCGAGCTCAGCGAAGAAGTTCTTGCCGATGACCGTGGCCAGGGTGCCGAAGACGAAGAAGTCATACCACTCGAACGCCGTGCCGGCCGACGAGGCCAGAACCACGGTGCGCATCGATGTGGGCTTGTCTTGGCCCGTCGCTGTATCGGTCATGCCGTCCTCCCCAGATGACGGCGCAGGTCTAGCACGCCAGGCGGCGCGGGGAAGACGTCAGGCGACGGCGGACAGGTCGGCGCCCGGCAGGGCCGGGCTCCCGGCAAGACGGGAAATCTCCGCCAGCAGGGCGGCGGGCGAGATGGGCTTGCCGACCACCCCGTCCATACCGGCGGCGAGGTAAGTGTCGCGCTGATGGGCCAGGACGTTGGCGGTCAGGGCGATGATCGGCGCTTCGGCGCAGGGACCGCCCTGGCTGCGGATCCGGCGGCAGGCCTCAAGCCCGTCCATATCGGGCATCTGGATGTCCATCAGGATCAGGTCGAAGGCGCCCACGCCGGCCGCCGCGACACCGGAGGCGCCGTCAACGGCGGTCTGGGCCGAGGCGCCCAGACTTTCCAGCAGCTTGACGGCGATCATCCGGTTGGTGGCGTTGTCCTCGACGACCAGCACGCGCAGGCCGTCCAGCGGCGCGCCGTCGAGCACCGGCGCCGACGCGGTGGCGACGGCGTCGGCGGCGGCGATCTCCATCCGGAAGGTCGAGCCGACGCCGGGCCGCGACTCGAACGAGACCGCTCCGCCCATCATCTCGGCAAGCTTGCGGGTGATGGTCAGGCCGAGGCCCGACCCGCCAAACCGGCGGGTGGTCGAGGCGTCGGCCTGGTGGAATCTTTCGAACAGCCGGTCCTGGGCTTCCAGCGGAATACCGATGCCGGTGTCCCGCACGGTGAAGGCCAGCCGCCCGTCGGCGGGGCGCTCACAGCTGAGGGTGACCCCGCCCGTCAGGGTGAACTTCACCGCGTTGCCCATCAGGTTGAACAGGCACTGGCGCAGCCGCACCGGGTCTGTCCGCACCCATCCCAGACCCTCGGCGCCCTCGAGCGCCAGGGTCAGACCCTTGGCCTGGGCCTGGGGTTCGAGCAGCCGGAAGACGCTGCGGGCCAGTTCCCCGGCGTCGACGGGCTCGTCGTTCAGCTCAAGGCGGCCCGCCTCGATCCGCTCGAAGTCGATGACGTCATCGAGCAGGGTGGAGAGCATCTCGCCGCAGCTGAGCGCCTCGTCGAGCAGGCGCTGCCCGGAGTCGCTGATGGACTCGCTCTTGAGCAGATGCAGGACGCCGAGCACGCCGTTCATCGGCGTGCGGATCTCATGGCTCATATTGGCCAGGAAGCTCGCCTTTGCCTCGGCGGCGGCCTCGGCGGCCCGCTGCGCCTCGACCAGATCCAGCTCCTGACGCTTGCGGGCGTCGATATCGAGCACCAGCCCGACGCCCTTCCGGGTCGGCCGGTCGAGCCGGTAGAAGGTCCGCACCCAGCGTTCCTGGCCGTCGGGCAGCAGAATACGGAACTCCATCGAGACGTTTTCGGCCCCGCTGGCCCAGCGCCGGTTGGTGTCCTGCACCAGAGCCTTGTCGTCGGGATGGACGAACGGCCAGACGGGCTGGGCGATCTCCTGGTAGGTCATCCGGCGCCCAACCAGCCGGAAGAACGCTTCGCTGGCCCAGAAGGCGCCGGCGCGATGATCGATCTCGAAGGCCCCGGCGTCGGCGGCCCCGAGGGCCAGTTCCTGGCGCCAGGCATCCATCCGCGCCTGTTCCATCAGAGTCTGGACGCGCCGCTCGCCCTCACGGGCTGCGTCGCGGGCCTCGGCCAGCGCACTGACGTCCTGCGATATGCCTTTCAGGGCGAACACCCTGCCGCGCGGCTCGGTGCGGAACGTCGCCCGCATGGTCAGCCAGCGGCCGTCGGCGGTCACCAGGCGATGCTCAAGCGTGGCGCCTTCGCCGGTCGTTACGCCACGGGTAAAGACTGCATCGACCGCCGGCAGATCCTCCGGCGCGACAACGGCATGGAACTTGGCCGTCGTGTCGATGTCTTCGGCCGCCCAACCGCAAAGGGCGAGGATGTCGTCGGACCACTCGATCCGGTCGCCGCGCGGCTCGTAGCTCCAGGTTCCGATGCCGGCGGCCTCGGACAGCATCGAACTGGTGCGGCGCGCCGCCTCAAGCTCCGCGCGCTGATGGACGGTTTCGGTGATGTCGTGCAGCGTACCGACCATGTCGCCGTTCGGGTCGAGACGCGACCGCCCCTGGATCCACATCCACTCGCCTGACTTGCGACGGATCTTCAGCTGGTTGACCGTGTGGCCGTCGCGCTTCATGCGCCGGCGGGAGTCGCGCGCCTCTTCGTAGCAATCTTCGTGCAGGAACTCGAAGATGGTCTTGCCGACCAGGTCCTCGCGCCGCCAGCCGGCGATCCGCTCCCAGGCGTCGTTGATGTCGGTGAAGACGCCGTCGCGATTGACGACGGCGAACATGTCCAGGGAGTTGTCGAAGAACCAGCGGGCGGCCGCCGAAGCCGGCGCCTTGCGGCTGGTCTTTCGCTTTCCGGTCTTTGCGCCGGCCATGCCGTGGTTTCCGCCCGTTGATCAGAGGACCATGCGGACGGACACGTAAACTTTGGGTTTTCACCCATTTCGGGCCAGCCCGGCGCGACGTCAGACCTGAGCCCACATCCGCAGCAGGTTGTGATAGGCGCCGGTCAGCGACACGATCGAGGCATCGCCCTGGCCGAGGGTCGCGCCCGCGCGCTGAATGGCCATATCCATGTCGAACAGCAGCGCGCGGCGCGCGTCGTCGCGCACCAGACTCTGGATCCAGAAGAAGGACGACACCCGCGCCCCCCGGGTGATCGCCTCGACCCGGTGCAGACTGGAGGCCGGGTACAGGATCAGGTCGCCGGCCCCGAGCTTTACCTGATGGACGCCATAGGTGTCGTCGATGGTCAGCTCGCCGCCGTCGTAGTCGTCGGGATCGGTCAGGAACAGGGTCGCCGACAGGTCGGTGCGGACACGCCCGCCATCGGGCGTCTGGCGGATCGCATTGTCGATGTGGTCGCCAAAGCCGTCGCCGACGCCGTACCGGTTGAACAGCGGCGGATAGATTCGCGCCGGCAGGGCGGCGGCGATGAACAGCGGATTGCGCTCCAGCGCCGCGAGGATCATCGCGCCGGCCTCACGGGCGGCCGTCGAGTTTTCCGGAAGCTGCCGGTTCTGCTTGGCCAGCGCCGACTGGAAGCCGGAGGTCGCATTGCCGTCCGTCCAGTCGGCCGCGTCGATCGCGGCGCGCAGCCGGGCGACAGCGTCCGGGGTCAGCACATTGGGAATCTGCAGCATCATGACGGGATGACCTTATACCCGACCGGGGATCTCAGAACCGGTAGTTCAGACTGACCTGGGCGGACCGTGCGTCACCCGGCGTCGCCCAACCGAAGCCGCGGCTGGAGCGGATACGGTTGTAGTAGGCCCCGTCGGTCAGGTTCTTGATGTTCAGCTGCAGGCTGACGTCGTCGTTGACCGTCCAGGTCACGGCGGCGTTGTGCAGCCAGTAGGCGTCGGAGAACAAGAGCGGCGCGGTCGCGTCGGCGCGGGTGAAGGCGTACTCGCCGGCGTAGGTGGCGCCATAGCCGACCATCAGGCTGTCGGTGACCATGTACGTCGACCAGATGTTGAAGGCGTGCTCGGGCGTGATCGGCAGCGGGTCGCCCTTGGTGAAGTCGACATTGTTGGGCGGCAGCGCCGTCGAAGCGATGTTCTGCAGGATCTCGCTGTCCAGCCAGGTGTAGTTGGCCAGAACCGTCCAGCGCTCGGTCAGCTGGCCGGCGACACCCAGCGCCAGGCCGCGGACGCGCGAGGCGCCGTCGAGCTGCTGCACCGGGATCGCCGGATCGTTCGAGTTCAGGCGGATATTTGTCCGCTCGTTCTGGAACAGGGCGGCCGTCAGGGCGAGACGGCCGTCAAGGGCGTCCCATTTTGCGCCGATTTCCAGCACCTTTCCCTCTTCCGGCGCGACATTGCAGTTCTGGTTGACCCCGGTGGTCGAGCAGCCGCCGTTGACCGTGGCCTGGGATGGCGTCTCGGTGTTGCCGTAGGCGATGTAGAGGCTGGCGTTCGGCGCCGGCTTGAACACCAGGCCGACCCGATAGGAGACGAGCGTCTCCTCGCTGCGCGCCGTGGTGCTCGCGCCGGCGACCGTGGTGGGCGGCGTGCCGACGAGATAGGTGTAGGGCGTCGAGAAGAACTCGCCTTCGTTGCGTTCGACCCGGGCGCCGACGTTGAACTGCCACTGCTCGCCCAGCTCGACATTGTCGAACACATAGATCGCCTGGTTGGCCAGTTCGCCGTCGCTGATCGCGCTGGCGAAGAAGTTCCGCGGGCCGCTGTAGAGGTTGACCGGGTTGGCGATGTCCATCGCGGGATAGGCCGGCGTCGAAGAGTTGGCGTTGCGCTGAACGTTGCCGGTCCGCAGGTCGTAGGTCTCGTTCGACAGCGAGAAACCCAGCACCAGATCATGGTCCCAGCCGCCCGTGGCGAACGTCAGGTTGAAGTCGGTCTGACTGACCAGCTGGGTGTTGGTCGTGTCACGCAGGTTTCCGCGCGGGCCGCTCAGCGCGTAGAGGCCGGGCGTCGCGCACGCCACGCCTGTCTGGGCGTTGAAGCCGCTGGCGAGACACCACGCGCCCTGCGGCGGGTTTACGATCGTCAGCTGGGTGACCTGCTGCCAGCGCGTGGTGTTGGTCACCTTCAGCGTGTCGCTGAAGGTGTGGACGAGCTTGAGCGCGAGGCTGTCGACGCCGATCTCCTGGGTGTCGACGTTACGGTAGCCATAGTAGTTCGATGGCTTCACGCCGGGCAGCGGCCCGTTGAGAAAGGCGTTCGAGGCGTAGGGCACGCCGTACTGTGGCGTGTTCTCGTCTTCCTGGTGAACGTACGACAGGGTCAACTGGGTCGAGGCGCCGATCCCGAAGGCGATCGAGGGCGCGACGCCCCAGCGGCTGAACGTCTCGACGTCGCGGCCCGGCACGTCGTTCTTGTGGACCATCAGGTTGACGCGGAACGCGGTCGAGTCGCCGATGACCTGGTTGGTGTCGAGCGTCACACGGCCGTAGCCATCCGTCCCCGCGCCAACGCTGATCAGGGTGCTGTCGGACATCCGCGGCGCCTTGCTGACCAGATTGATCGATCCGCCGACCGAGCCGGCGCCGGCGTAGACCGAGTTCGCCCCGTTGATCACCTCGATCTGCTGCACGTTGAACGGATCTGTGCGGCTGTACTGGGCGCTGTCCCTCAGGCCGTCGGTGGTGATGTCGTTGTTGGCCGAGTAGCCGCGCAGGTTGATGCTGTCGCCGTAGCCGCCGCCGCCCTCGCCGGCCCCGAAGGTGATCCCGGGAACGGTCTGCAGAATGTCGCGCAGGGTCAGCAGGTTCTGGTCGCGGATGGTCCGCTCGGACACCACCGTCACCGTCTGCGGCGTATCGACGGCCGGTGTAACGACTTTGGTCGAGTTCTGCTGGTTGGGACGATCGCCCACAATATCAACGCCCGTCACATCGGTCGGGGCGCTCATGTCGGCGGCGGCCGACATCTCGAGGCCCGCGGCGTGCTCGGCGGCCAGGGCGGGCGAGAGCGACAGGCCGGCGGCCCCGGCGACCACGGCGGCTCCGAGAGCGCCCTTGGCCCGCGAGGTGACGCCGGCGGCGGTGAACTTGCGCATGAGACTTGTCCCCAAAAGAAAGCTGCTGCGTCGCCCCACGGCGCTGCGATTGCGAAGCGTTCTTACATTTAGTGTTTCAGGGTCGCAATGAGAATCATTCTCAAATGCAAATTAACCCGCGGTTCCGGATTGCAGGGCCTTGAGATGGGCGCGGCGCGACCGGCGGCGCAGCCACATCACCGTGCCGGTAACGCCCAGCAGGAGCGGGGCGACACCGGTCAGGAACACGAGGACCTGCCAGATGAACGGCGTGTCCTGGGCATCGTGGGTCTTGCGCATCCAGCGGGAGACCGGATCGGGCTGGCCCGGCCCGCCCCGGCCGCTGACGATCGCGCCGTCCGCATCGCTGACCTGAACGCTGACCGGCAGAACATGGCCCTCGCCGGCGAACTGGATCCGCCAGGACGGCCGCTTGCCTTCCGTCGGCAGACTGATCGCGCTCAGACGGGCGCCGGGCTTCTCGGCCATCGCCGCGGCGACGGCCATGTCGATGGGCAGGTTGGGCGCAGCCAGCGGCGACGCGTTGTTCGGGCCGCGCGGGGCGCCCTTCGGCTGACCGCCTCGCGCAGGACTTTCCACCCGCGGCGCCACGCCGAACACCTTCCGGCTGGTTTCCGGGAAGGAGATGTAGACGCCGGTCAGGGAGACCAGCAGCAGCGGGATCAGCACCCAGAAGCCGAACATGTGGTGCAGGTTGTTCATGGTCGAGGGCGACCGCCGCCAGCGCAGGCCCTTCACGACCCTGTTGTTGCGCGGCCACCAGAGCCACAGACCGGTCAGGCATGAGAGCGACATGGCCCAGCCAAGCCAGCCGACGATCTTGCGGCCCAGACCCGGCGCCGTGATCAGCAGGCTGCCGTGCAGCCGGTGCATGATGTTGATCACCTCGTCGCGGGTGTCGGCGACGTCGAGAACCTTGCCCGTGGCCGGGTCAATCCAGGCAGTCAGGGACCGGGGACGCTGACCGGCCGCCGGCGGCGGGCCCTTGACCCGGCCGCTGGCGATGACCGGATCGCCGGCCTCCTGCGGCAGCCGCAACTGCGTGACCACCGCGCGGTCGCCGTAGGCCTTGCGCGCCGCGTCGAGATAGGCCGATGCGGCCAGGGTCGTGTCGCCCTCCGACACCGCGAACCGGTGCGGGTGGATCGCGGCGTCGATCTGGTCATGCCAGACCAGGAAGGCGCCAGACACGCCCAGCGGCACGAGCACCACGAACAGGCCGACGCCGAGCCACAGGTGGACATCGAGCCAGAAGCGGCGAAGGCGGCCGAGCGCGGACTGGGTCAAGCGAGAGCTCCGGAGCAGGAAGGGCCATCAGCGCGTAATGCGAATGTTTCTCAAATGCAAGTCGTCCGCTTGACCGCCCGGCGGCCCGGGCCTAGCCCGACGCGGCATCAGGGAGGCGGCCATGACATTCACGATCGACGCTATCGGGCATGTGCGCGGCGGGCGCGCGGAAGCGATCGACGACGACTGGGGTCCCAGCCGGGCGCGGATCGACCTCGACCCGGAGCGGTTTGGTCCGGAGGCGCTGTTCGGCCTGACCGACTTCTCCCACGCCGAGGTCATCTTCATCTTCGACCGCATCACCGAAGCGGAAATCGTCACCGGCGCGCGTCGCCCGCGGGGCCGGGAGGACTGGCCGCTGGTCGGCATCTTCGCCCAGCGCGGCCGCAACCGGCCCAACCGCCTCGGCGTCTCTGTCTGCCGGATCGTCGCGGTGGACGGCCTGACTCTCGAAGTCGAGGGCCTGGACGCCATCGACGGCACCCCGGTGGTCGACATCAAACCCGTGCTGAGCGGCTTCCTGCCGCGCGGCGATGTGCGGGAGCCGGCCTGGGCCGGCGAGATCATGGAGACCTACTGGTGAGACGACCCCTTGAGGGCGTCAGGGTCCTGACGATCGAACACTACGGCGCCGGTCCCTACGCCACCCTGCTGATGGCCGAACTGGGCGCCGAGGTGATCAAGATCGAGGCCCCGTCGATGGGCGGCGACGCCTCCCGCCCCACCGGCCCGTTCCTGCTGGGCGAGAACGACAGCCAGTATTTCCAGACCTTTTCGCGCGGCAAGAAGTCGGCGGCCATCGAGCTCAAGACGCCGGAGGGCCGCGAGGACTTCGAACGGCTGGTCCGCTCCGCCGAGGCGGTGGTCAACAACCTGCGCGGCGACCAGCCGGTGAAGCTGGGGCTGACGTTCGACGCCCTGAAGGCGGTCAATCCGGCGATCGTCTGCGGCCACCTGTCGGCCTATGGCCGAAACAACAGCCGCGAGGGCTGGCCCGGCTACGACTATCCGATGCAGGCCGAGTGCGGCCTGATGAGCCTGACCGGCGAGCCAGACGGACCACCCGCCCGGATGGGTGTCTCGATCATCGACTTCATGAGCGGGGCGACTTTCGCCTTCGGCGTGGTCAGCGCCATTCTGTCTGCCCGGGCCACGGGCGAGGGTTGCGATGTCGATGTCTCGCTGTTCGATGTCGCCCTGCACCAGCTCAGCTATCCGGCGGTCTGGGCGATGAACGAGCGCCATCCGACGCAGCGGATGCCCAACGGCGCCCACCCGTCGCTGGCCCCCGTGCAGCGGGTCAAGACAGCCGACGGCTACGGCCAGTTGATGTGCATGAACGAGAAGTTCTGGGCCGAACTGTGCGCGCTCATCGTCCGCCCGGATCTGGCCGCCGACCCGCGCTTCGCCACCCTTGCTGACCGGGCGCGCAACCTGCCGGCCCTGACCGAAGCGCTCGACGCCGTCTTTGCCGCGCAGCCGACCGCGCACTGGAGCGCCCTGTTCGCGGGCCGCGTGCCGTTCGGTCCGGTCAACGACCTGTTCCAGGCGCTGGACAACCCCTTCGTCGTCGAGGTCGGCATGCGCGATGTCGTCGAGCACCCCGACCGTCCGCAAGGCCTGCACATGCTGGCGGCGCCGGTGAAGATCGACGGTCGCCGGATGCCCGGAACGCGATCGCCGAAACTGGGCGAACACACGGACGAACTCTTGGGCTAGGCTCTCGCCATGAAGGCTGGTCTCCACCCTGTCGAAACCCGCTCTGCCCGCCAGTGGCGGCGCGGCGAGGCCGGCGATGTGGCCATCGACCGGGCGCTGGCCGACGAGACACCGGTGGGTTTGCTCTACGACGGCTGCCCGCATGTGGTGCTGATGGCGACGCCGGCTGAGGTCGAGGACCTCGCCATAGGCTTTACCCTGTCGGAGCGCGTCGCCGGATGGGCCGACATCTCGACGGTGACGGTCGAGGCGCTGGACGAGGGCCTGCAGGTCGATGTCCGCCTGACCGCGCAAGGCCGCAAGGGCCGGGCGGCGGCGCGGTCGCGGTCGATGGAGGGGCGGTCCAGCTGCGGACTCTGCGGGGTGACGCGACTGGCCCAGGCCGTAAGGCCCCTCTCTCCCCTTCGCGACGGACAGGCGATCAGCCGAGGAGCCGTTGAAGCCGCGCTCGACGCGCTTGAACACGAGCAGGCGCTGGGCCGCCTGACCCGGGCCATGCATGCCGCCGCCTTCGCCGACACAGCGGGCGCGCTCGTGCTGGTCCGCGAGGATGTCGGCCGGCACAACGCGCTGGACAAGCTGATCGGCGGTGCGGCTAGGTCGGGTTACGACCCGGCGACCGGCTTCGTCGTGATCACCAGCCGCTGTTCCTACGAAATGGTCGAAAAGGCGGCTGTCGCCGGGTTCGCGCTGCTGGTGGCGATTTCCGCGCCCACGGCTCTGGCCATCCGCAAGGCCGAGGAATGCGGCATGACGCTGGTGGCGCTGGCTCGCGCCGACGGCTGCACGGTCTTCACCCGGCCGGACAGGATCGTCCCATGAGCAAGGCGAAGGGCGTCAGCGACTATCGCAAGCCCGCCGGCGGCTGGGGCGCCCTGCGCGCGGTGGCCGACGCCCTGACCGACCAGGAGACCGTGGTCGAAGGAGGCCGCTCCCTCCTGTCCGCCAACCAGCCGGACGGCTTCGACTGTCCCGGCTGCGCCTGGCCGGACCCGAAACACACCGCCTCGTTCGAATTCTGTGAGAACGGCGCCAAGGCGGTGGCCTGGGAGGCGACGGGCAAGCGGGCGACGCCTGAAGTCATCTCCGCCCAGACGGTCAGCACGCTGATGACCTGGTCCGACCACGCGCTGGAGGACCTCGGCCGGCTGACCGACCCGCTGCGCTACGACCGCGCCACGGACACCTATGTCAGGACGACGTGGGACGCGGCCCTGGCCCGCATCGGCGCGGTGATGGCGGCCCTGCCTGATCCGGACATGGCCGAGTTCTACGCCTCCGGCCGCGCGTCGAACGAGGCGGCCTTCCTGTTCCAGCTGCTGGGCCGGAAGTTCGGAACCAACAACTTCCCCGACTGCTCGAACATGTGTCACGAGCCGACCAGCGTCGGCCTCGCCGAACAGCTGGGCATCGGCAAGGGCACGGTCTCGCTGGAGGACTTCGACCTCTGCGATGCGGTGTTCAGCTTCGGCCACAACCCCGGCACCAATCATCCGCGGATGATGGCCACCCTGCGCGAGGTCGCCCGCCGCGGCGCGCCGATCGTGGTGTTCAACCCGCTGAAGGAGCGGGCGCTGGAGAAGTTCGCCTCGCCGCAGGATCCGGTCGAGATGGCGACCCTCGGCGGGACCGACATCGCCCACCGCTACTACCAGCCGCGCATCGGCGGCGACGTGGCGGTCGTCGAGGGCATGATGAAGACGCTGATCGGCGGCGACCACCTCGATCATCCCTTCATCACCGCGCACACGGCGGGATTCGAAGCGCTGGCGGCGCATCTCGCCACCCGCGACTGGCCGGCGCTCGAAGCCGAGAGCGGCCTGACCCGGACGCAGATCGAGGAGGCCGCCGCCATCTTCGCCGCCAGCAAGAGGGTGATCCTCTGCTACGGCATGGGCGTCACCCAGCACCGCTCGGCGTCCAGCGCCGTACAGCAACTGGTCAACCTGTTGCTGTTGGGCGGGCACATGGGCCGGCCGGGCGCCGGCGTCTGTCCCCTGCGCGGTCATTCCAACGTTCAGGGCGCCCGCACGGTCGGCCTGACGGAAAAGCCGTCTGCTCCATTTCTCGACGCCCTGGGCCAAACCTTCGGCTTCACCCCGCCCACGCGGCACGGCCACACGGTCGTCGAGGCCATCGAGGCGATGCAGGCCGGGACGGCGACCGTGTTCATCGGCCTCGGCGGCAACTTCGCGGTCGCCGCGCCGGATCCTGTCGCCACCTTCCCGGCCCTGCGACGCAACGCCCTGACGGTTCACATCGCAACCAAGCTCAACCGTACCCACCTGCTGGCGGGCGAGGAGAGCTACATCCTGCCGTGCCTCGGCCGGACCGAGATCGATCTCCAGGCGACGGGTCGCCAATCGATCACCGTCGAGGATTCCATGTCGATGGTGCACGCCTCGCGCGGCATGAACGCGCCGGCTTCGGAGCACCTGCGCTCGGAGCCCTGGATCGTCGCGGCGCTGGCTCGGGCGGCGCTCGGTCCCGACAGCGGCGTCGACTGGATGGGCCTTGCCGGCGACTACAGCCGCATCCGTGACGGCATCGCGGCGACCTTCCCCGACAGTTTCGCCGACTTCAACGCGCGGATTACGACGCCGGGCGGCTTCCGCCTGCCCGTGCCCTCCGCTGACCGGGTCTGGCAGACAGCCAGCGGCAAGGCCGACCTGATCCCCTTCCGGCATGATGATCCGGCCACACCCGACGCGGCCCGAGGCG
Organism: Caulobacter sp.; assembly: GCA_021741355.1. Taxonomy (GTDB): domain Bacteria; phylum Pseudomonadota; class Alphaproteobacteria; order Caulobacterales; family Caulobacteraceae; genus Caulobacter. The sequence goes on along the minus strand of JAIOXZ010000013.1, from coordinate 53,068 downwards.
ATCCGGACGTGCTGATCCTGACCACGGTGCGCAGTCACGACCAGTACAACACCACCATCTACGGCCTGAACGACCGCTATCGCGGCGTGAAGGGCCGCCGGGACGTGGTCTTCGCCCATGCCGATGATCTTGCGGCGCGCGGTCTGGCCGACGGCGACCGCGTCGACCTGACGGCGGCCTTTCCGGAGGACGCGGCCGACCGGTCGGTGCGCGGCTTCACCGCCGTGGCCCGCGACCTGCCGCGCGGCTGCCTGGCAGCCTACTACCCGGAGGCCAATCCGCTGCTGCCGCTCAGCGAGCGGGACAGCCGCAGCGGCACGCCGGCCTACAAGGCCATGCCGGTCCGGCTGTCGCCCGCCCGATGATCGCCGGGCTGGTCCTCGCCGCCGGCCGGTCGACGCGCTTCGGCAGCGAGAAGGCCATCGCGCCTCTCGGTGATCGCACCTTGATGGAATGGGCGCTCGCGGCGCTCAGGCCCCACTGTGGACCGATTGCGGTCAGCGCCCGTCCAGGGTCAGGCGCCGCGGAGCTGGCCGCCCGGCTCGACCTTCCGGTGATTGTGGATGGCGCCAATGCCCCCGATGGGCCGCTGTCGGGCATCGCCGCCGGCCTTCGCTGGGCGAGCAGTCAGGGCGCGGAATATCTCGCCACCCTGCCCTGCGACATGCCCCATGCGCCGGCCGATCTGATCCCGCGCCTGACGGCGGCGCGGGGTGAGGCCTTCGCCGCATTCGCGGTCACGCCCGACGGCCCGCATCCGCTCTGCGCCCTGTGGAGCATCGACCTGCTGGTCTCGCTGGAGGCGGCGCTGGCGCGCGGTCACCCGGCTGTTCGGGCCTTCCTCGCCGACATCGGGGCGGTCGAGGTGATGTTCGAGGACGAGGCGGCGTTCGCCAATCTGAACCGGCCGGCGGATTCCTGATCTTCTTGCCCCGGGCGGTGGAAGCCTTTTGGCGTACCTGCCCTGATGTCTTGAAGGCCAAGGGGCAAGTGTCACCGGGCTGGTGGGATCAAACGCCCCGCCGGATCTCCACCCACGCCGCGGCCAGTCGGTCCCGATGCCCGGGATCCGCCACGCCGATCAGCGCCTCGGCGCGGCCGTCCAGCGTCAGCCCGCGCAGGTCCGCGACGCCGTGCTCGGTGATCACCAGCCCGACATCCGCGCGCGGTACGGAGACGGCGGTCGGCGGCAGGCGCGGCACAATGCGGCTGATCTCGCCGCGCCGGGCGCTCGCCGGCAGCGCGAGGATCGGCAGCCCGCCCTTCGACAGACGCGCGCCTCTCAGGAAATCGGTGAGCCCGCCGACGCCCGAAATCTGGCGGCCGTCCTGGAACTCGGCGTTGGCCTGGCCGAACAGGTCGATCTCGATGGCCGAGTTGACCGCGACCAGCCGCGGAATCTCCGCCAGCACCCGGATGTCGTGCGTGTAGCCGGAGGGTTCGAACCGGATCCGGCTGTCGCTGCCGCAACGGTCGTAGAGCGCCCGTGATCCGGCCGCGAGCCCGGTCACCACCTCGGTCAACGCCCCGGAGTCCAGCACCGGCAACAGAGGATCGGTGACCATGCCGGAATGAATCCGCAGGCCCTTCATCCCCTCCAGCGCCGCGAGCGCGGCGATGCCGGCCTTGCCGACTCCGAACTGGACGCTGGCGCCTTGCGGGATCAGCCCCTGCAGATGCCGCTTGATCGCGTCGAACGCCGGATCGAGGGCGCCGGTGTCATAGGTCAGCAAGTCATGAGGCGCGTCTGCGACCAGATCGAAGCCGTCGAGCGGGTACACCGCGCCCCGCACCCGGGGCATCGCCGGATTGACCAGCGCGATCCTGAAAATATCCCGCCCGATCACTGCCGGGGCGAGGTCGCTGGCTATCCCCAGCGAGACATTGCCGGCCGCATCGGGCTCACTGACGTGGAACACCGCCGCATCGAGCGGGGTGTCCCCCAGCCAGCCGTAGGCCTGATACCAGGTCATCGGCCGCAGATCGTAGCGTCCGGCCTCGAAACTGGCGCGCCAGTCTCCGGACATGAACGTCCCCTCGGCCCGCGCGGTCTCGTGCAGCGCCGACCAGTCGTTGCGGTTGATGCCCGGCACCGGGGCGCCGACGAAGGTCAGGTTCGCCGCGAGGTCGGGTCTACGTCGGTAGACCTCAAGCAGGGCCAGCGGCTCGCTCGCCGAAGTCGGGATGAAGACCCTTCCCCCGGCCCGATTCAACTGCCGGGCGACCTGTTCGGCCACGGATTCGACTGAGACGCGAATCACGTCATGCTCGGTTCAGACGACGCCTGCAACCGTATGCGGCGCCAAGTGTTCAACAGTTGAATGCCCGGCCCCGAAAGGACCTCAGCGTCATGCGCGCCGCAGTTGATCATCCGTACGATGTCCTCAAGCCCTTCCTTTGGGTCGCGGTGCTCGGTTTCGCGACCGGCTTCCTCGCCTACGTTGGTTTGTACGGTATTCCCGCCTAGGCGGCGCCGGTAGAGCCGAACCCGCCGGCGCCGCGCGCCGTCTCGTCCAGGCTTTCGACGGGCCGCCAGGTCGCGCTCGCGACCGGCGCGATCACCAGCTGGGCGATGCGGTCGCCCCGCCGGATGACGAAGTCCTCTTCCCCCAGATTGATCAGAATGACCTTCACCTCGCCGCGGTAGTCCGCGTCGATGGTGCCGGGCGTGTTGAGACAGGTGATCCCCGCCTTGGCCGCCAGGCCGGAGCGCGGCCGGACCTGCGCCTCGAAGCCGGCCGGAACCGCGAAGGCGAGGCCCGTCGGGACCGTCGCGCGGGACATCGGCTTCAGGGTCAGAGGCGCGTCGTCATCCACCGCGGCCCGCAGATCCATCCCCGCCGCCAGCGGCGTCTCATAGGCCGGCAGCGGCAGGCCCTCCGCATGGGCCAGTTGAACGACAGGGATCGTCGGGGTCACGTCAGGGCCTTTGCGATACGGGCGGCCAGATCGGCGGCCACGGAGTCCTTGTGGGCGCGGTCCCAGCGCTCGACGCCCTCGCGGGTGATCAGCAGCACCGCGTTTTCCTCGCCGCCCATCACGCCCGGCTGGGTCACGTCATTGGCGATGATCCAGTCGCAGCCCTTGCGGGCCAGCTTGGCCTTCGCATGGGCCTCGACATCGTTGGTCTCGGCGGCGAACCCGACAACCAGCGCCGGCCGCGCCGGGCCGGTGGCCGACAGGGTGGCCAGAATGTCGGGGTTCTCGACCAGGGTCAGGGTCGGCGGGGCATCCTTGCCCTTCTTCAGCTTCACGCCGAAGGCCTCGTCCGGCCGCCAGTCGGCCACCGCCGCGACGCAGACCGCCGCATCCGCCGGCAGGGCCGCGGTGCTGGCCGCCAGCATCTCGCGCGCCGATTCCACATCCACCCGGTCGACGCCCGCGGGCGTCTGCAGCGCCACCGGACCGGACACCAGCGTCACCCGCGCGCCCAGCGCCGCCAGGGCCTCGGCGATGGCGTAGCCCTGCCGGCCGCTCGAGCGGTTGGTCAGCAGCCGCACCGGATCGAGCGCCTCGGCCGTCGGCCCAGCGGTCACCAGCACATGCTTACCGGCTAAAGGGCGGGCGGCAGGTCCCTCCAGCAGACCCATGATCGCGTTGAAGATCGCCTCCGGCTCGGCCATCCGGCCAAAGCCGAACTCGCCGCAGGCCATCGCCCCCTCGTCCGGTCCGACGAACGACACGCCGTCGCCCTTGAGGGTCGCGAGGTTTCGCCGCGTGGCGGGATGCTCCCACATGCGCACATTCATCGCCGGCGCCATCAGCACCGGCTTGTCCGTGGCCAGCAGGGTGGTCGAGGCCAGATCACCGGCCAGACCGTGCGCCGCCTTGGCCATCAGGTCCGCCGTCGCGGGCGCGACAACGACCAGATCCGCCGAACGGCTGAGCTCGATGTGGCCCATCTCCGCCTCGTCGGTCAGGGAGAAGAGCTCGCTGTAGACCTTGTCCTCGGCGAGGGCTGAAAGGGACAGCGGGGTGACGAACTGCGCGCCCGCGGCGGTCAGGATCGGTCGCACGGCCACCCCGGCCTTGCGCAGAAGCCGCGTGAGCTCCAGCGCCTTGTAGGCGGCGATCCCGCCCCCGACGATCAGCAGAACGCGCCGTTCGCTCAAACCCCAGTCTCCGTCAGAGCCGCCAAATCCTGACGCTGCATACGACGGCGCGGACGCTTGACCAAACGCGAAACCCATGTTCTTGCTATGTTCAAACACCCGTCAAACGAGCATCGGGAGTCTGGACATGGTGGGATTGATCAGAGTTTCCTTGGGGCTGGCCCTGGCCGCCCTTGCTGCGGGTTGCGACAGCGGGGCCTCGGCCGTGCCGGTGCACCGGGCTTCAACGGAGCCGGCGGCCGAGACCACGGCGGAGCCCTACCGGGCGGCGGTGGCCCGGGCCGAGCCGGTGCGGCGCATTGACGGCAAGCCGATGTGGTCGGCGAGCCGGCGCTTCACCGCCGAGGAGAACGCGGAACGCAGCTTCCAGCGCAATGGCGCCGCTTTCGGGGCGGCGACACGGGAGGCCTTCGTCGCCAAGGCGCACGCCTTCGTCAACAGACCGCCGCGAGGCGCCCAGACCCTGACGCGGTCGAACGGCGACACCCTGATCTATGACCCGGCCAGCAACGTCTTCGCCGTCGCCACCCGGGAGGGCGCGCCGCGCACGATGTTCAAGCCGGACGAGGGCCCGGCCTACTGGGACAAGGTCAAGGCGCGCGAGGCGCAAGGCGGCGCGAGGCCGAAGCGGTCGCGGGACGAGGGCTGACCGGGGAACGCTACCCCAGCAACCGCGCCAGCAGGAAGGCCGCGCCGGCAATCGCGGCCCCGGCGGCGAGCCAGGCCATGCCTGACGTCTCCGGCGCCGGTTCGATGACGGCCGGCGGCGCGGCGCCGGCCTCGGCCATGCGGGCGATGGCGCGCAAGGCCCGAACAGCGTCGTCCGCGAAGTCCCTGACCCGGGCGGTCGGCGAGAGTTCACGGGCGATCCAGCGGCGGACGACGGGATCGGCGGCCGCCCAGAGGTCGTGGTCGGGCCAGAGACGACGGGCGACGCCCTCGACCGTCACCATGGTCTTCTGCAGCAGCACCAGTTCGGGCCGCAGCCGCATGTCGAACAGGGCGGTGATCTCGAACAGCAGCGCCAGCAGACGGCTCATCGACAGCTCGCTGGCGGCCCGGCCGAACACCGGCTCGCCGACGGCCCGCAGGGCCTGGGCGAAGGCGTCGGCGTCATGATGCGCGGGCACGTAGCCTGCATCGAAGTGCGCCCGGGCGACGCGCGGATAGTCGCGGGTCAGGAAGCCGTAGAGAATTTCGGCCAGGTACCGTCGGGTCTCGGGGGCCAGCCGGCCGACGATCCCGAAATCGACCGCCACGATGCCTGTCGGCGGGACGACGAACAGATTCCCCTCATGCAGGTCGGCATGAAAAACGCCGTGGTCGAGCGCCTGCGCCAGAAAGGCGCGGATCAGGTTGTCGGCCACGGCCTTGCGATCAAGGCCGGCCGCGTCGAGCGTCGCCGGATCGGAGAGCGGCAGGCCGCCCGCCCACTCCAGCGTCAGCACCCGTTTCGCCACGCCGTCCCAGACCACCGTCGGCGCGCGCATCCAGCTGTCGCGGGCCATGACCTCGGCCAGTTCGGCGGCGCCGGCGGCCTCAAACCGCATGTCCAGTTCCAGCTGCAGCGAGCGGATGACGGTCTGGGCGAACGCCACCGGCTCCAGCCGGCGCGCGAGCGGGAACAGCGTCTCGATCAGTTCGCCGGCCATCAGGAGGGTCGCGCTGTCCTGCGCCACCCGCCGCTCGATGCCCGGCCGCAGGACCTTGACCGCGACTTCGCGCCCGTCGGCCAAAGTCGCCCGGTGCGCCTGGGCCAGGGAGGCCGCCCCGACCACCGCGCCGAACACCGGGAAGATCTCCGCCAGCGGCTTGCCCAGCTCGCGCTCGACCTCCGCCTTCGCCTGCTCAAGTGGAAACGGCGGCAGGGCGTCCTTGAGGCGGGCCAGATCCGTGGCGAACACCGATCCGAAGATGTCCGCGCGGGTCGACAGCACCTGGCCCAGCTTGATCGCCACGGGTCCCAGGCCCTCGAGCGACCGCGCCAGCCGCTCGCCGGGCCGCCCCTGCCGCGCCTGGCGGCCGGCGAACAGCCGCAGTCCGCGCGCGAGCGTCCGCACCCCGCCCGGCAGCACGGCGTCAAGCTCTCGCGGGATCAGCGCGTCGGCGCGAACCAGCGTCCAGCCGGCGGCCAGCAAGCGGAAAAAGGCGCCCATGGTCCTAGAGAACCCGCCCCGCATGGAGGGCCGCCACGCCGCCGGTGAAGTTGGTGAAATTGACCCGCGCGAAGCCGGCCTTTTCCATCATCCCGGCGAAGGTCTTCTGGTCCGGGAAGCGGCGGATGCTCTCGACCAGGTACTGGTAGGAGTCGCGGTCGCCGGCGACCCATTCGCCGATCTGCGGGATCGCCTTGAACGACCAGGCGTCATAGGCGGCGCGCAGAGCCATGCCCGTGGGCTTGCTGAACTCGAGGCAGACGAACCGACCACCCGGCTTCAGCACGCGGCGAGCCTCCTGCAGCGCAGCCTGGACGTCGGTCACATTGCGGATCCCGAAGGCGATCGAATAGGCGTCGGCGCTGGCGTCCGGCAGCGGCAGGCGTTGCGCGTCGCCGACGGCCCAGCAGATCTCGGGCGGCGCGCCCTTTTCCCGGCCCGCCGCGATCATCTCGGCGTTGTAGTCGATGATGTGGATCGTCGCGTCCTCGCCGCCGCGCCGCTCCTGGGCGCCGCGGGCCAGTTTCGCATAGCGCCGGGCCATGTCGCCGGTGCCGCCGGCCACGTCGAGGATCACCTCGCCTGGCTGCGGATTGAGGCGGGCCGCCGTGGCGTCCTTCCAGATGCGATGAACGCCGGCGCTCATCAGGTCGTTCATCAGGTCGTAGCGGCTGGCGACGCGGTCGAAGACCCCGCGCACGAGGCCGGGCTTCTCGGTCGGATCGACGTCGCGATAGCCGAAGGTGGCGCTGCTCTGGCTCATGCCCTGCTCCATAGACCCGCGCGGGCAGGTCGGCTAGCCGGTGAGCTATCGCCCTGAAGGCGTCTGATGCTGATACGCCCTGAAGGCCTTGATGGAATGGTCCGCTCCGGACGGCGACCTTGGTCAAGGAGCGCTTCGCGGCCGCGCAGCGGCGAGGCCTTCGGCCTCGTCCTAGACGAAGGTCCCGCCGGAGCGAGAATGCTCATCAAGACATCAGGTCGAACTCCGCCGTGAGCGCCTGCGGCGTCAGTATACGGCGCGTCGCGCATGGACCACGCCGCCGTCCTCGGCTAGCCAAGACCCCATGCCCGAGCTTCCTGAAGTCGAAACCGTCCGTCGCGGCCTTGCGCCCGTGCTCGAGGGCGCGCGGCTGACCCGTGTCGAGCAGCGGCGGCCGGACCTGCGCTTTCCGTTTCCCGAGGGCTTCGTCCAGCGGCTGACGGGCGCGACCATCCAGCGGCTGGACCGGCGGGCGAAATACCTGCTCGGCCATCTCGACCGGGGCGATGTGCTGGTCATGCATCTGGGCATGAGCGGCCGGTTCGAGATCGAGGCGGCCGAAGGAAGCGTGCGGCCGGGCGAGTTCGTCTACGCCAGCCCGCCCGACCCGAAGCACGCGCACGTCATGTTCGAGACCGAGCGCGGCGGTCGGGTGACCTATTCCGACCCGCGCCGGTTCGGCTTCATGGGCCTGATCCCGGCCGGCGAGCTCGTCACCCATCCCTGGTTCGCCGGCATGGGGCCGGAGCCGCTTGGCCCGGATTTCACCCCCGCATTGCTGGAAGCGGCCTTCGCCGGGCGCAAGCAGAACGCCAAGGTGCTGCTGCTGGACCAGCGGATCATCGCGGGCCTGGGCAACATCTATGTCTGCGAGGCGCTGCACCGGTCCGGTCTGTCGCCAGTGAAACCGGCCGGGAAGATCCCGCGCAAGGCCCTGCCCGGACTGGTCGCCGTGATCCGCGCGGTGCTGGAAGAGGCCATCGAGGCCGGCGGTTCGACCCTGCGCGACTTCTCGGCCGCCGACGGGGCGCTCGGCTACTTCCAGCACCGCTTCCAGGCCTATGGCCGCGAGGGCGAGCCCTGCCTTAGGCCAGGCTGCGGCGGGACCATCGCGCGGATCGTCCAGGGCGGGCGGTCGACGTTTTACTGCCCGAAATGTCAGCGATGAAGCTGGCAGCGAGACGCGGAAGCCGTCGCTCAGGGGGACCAGCATGAAGTTCCGGGTTCTGGCGGCGCTGCTCGCGACCCTGCCGCTCCTCGCCAGTCCGGCCGCCGCCGAGCCGCCGGTCTGGACCGTGCGGGACGCGGACTCGACGATCATCCTGTTCGGCTCTGTCCATGTGCTGCCGGCAGACCTCGACTGGCGTCCCGACCAGCTCGACGCGGCCCTGGCGACGGCGGACGACCTCTGGTTCGAGACGCCCGTCGGTCAGGCCAGCGACGCTGAGGCAGCCCAGGCCGCGACGGCCCGGGGCTATCTGCCCGCCGGCCAGAGCCTGTCGTCCCTGCTGACCGCCGACGGCCGGGCCCGCCTTGACCGGGTCAGCGGCCGGCTCGGCCTGGCCCCGGCCGGGATGGAGCGGCTGGCGCCCTGGTACGCCGACATCACGCTTGGCGTCGTCACCCTGATGCGACAGGGCGCGACGGTGACCACCGGCGTCGAGCGGACCCTCGCCGATGCCGCCCCGCAGGCGCAGCGGCGAGCGTTCGAGACGCCCGGCCAGCAGATCGCCTTCTTCGCCGACGCGCCGATGGCCGACCAGCTCGCCTCGCTGGAGGACACGCTTCGGCAGCTCGACGAGGACCCCGACGTCTACAACCGGCTGATCAACGCCTGGGCGATGGGCGACACCCGGGCGATTGAGACGCTCGGCCTCACACCGATGAAGCAGATCTCGGTTCATCTCTACGATCAGCTGATCGTTCAGCGGAACCGGCGCTGGGTCGACACGATCGCCGGGCGGATGAGCGGCAGCGGTCGCACAGTCGTCGTCGTCGGGGTAGGCCATCTGGTCGGTCCCGACAGTGTGCCGGCCATGCTGCGCGCGCGCGGCTACGCCGTGGACGGCCCCTGACCAAAGAGACTTGAGCGAACCACGGGCCGGGGGCACAACCGGCGCATGACCTATCAGACCCTGATCCTTGAAACCCCCTCCGACGGCGTGACCCTCATCCGGTTGAACCGCCCCGAGGCGCTCAACGCCCTCAACAGCCAGCTGCTCGGCGAGCTTGGCGAGGCGCTGGACGTCGCGGCGGCCGATGACGCCGTCCGCTGTGTCGTTCTGACCGGTTCCGACCGGGCCTTCGCCGCCGGCGCCGACATCAAGGAGATGTCGGACAAGTCCTACGCCGAGATGATGAAGCTGGACTTCTTCACCGCCGCCGCCCGCAAGCTGGAACAGTTCCGCAAGCCGGTGATCGCGGCGGTCAGCGGCTACGCCCTGGGCGGCGGCTGCGAACTGGCGATGATGTGCGACTTCATCATCGCCTCCGAGACGGCGAAGTTCGGCCAGCCCGAGATCAATCTGGGCGTGGCGCCCGGCATCGGCGGGACCCAGCGTCTGACCCGCTTCGTCGGCAAGGCCAAGGCCATGGATATGATCCTGACCGCCCGGATGATGGACGCCGCCGAGGCCGAACGCGCCGGGCTCGTCTCCCGCGTGGTCCCGGTCGACAAGCTGCTTGAGACCGCCCTGGAGGCCGCCGGCAAGATCGCCGGCCATTCGCCCCTCGCGGTGATGATGAACAAGGAACTGGTCGAGGCGGCCTTCGAGACCACCCTGGCCACCGGCGTGGCGCTGGAGCGTCGACTGTTCCACAGCCTGTTCGCCTTCGAGGACCAGAAAGAAGGCATGGCCGCCTTCGTGGAAAAGCGGAAGCCCGACTTCAAGGGGCGGTAGAAGCACCTTTCAGCAGCGGCGCGGCGTCCTCGCTCACCAGCCATCTGGCCAGCCGCAAGGCTCGCCTTTGCGCCGCGCCGCCGCCTCGCGTCACGGCGACCTGCACGGTCTGTCCGTCAATCTGCGCCTGCCAGCGATGTTCCAGCCGCACGTAGCCCAGCCGCTGCAGGCGGTTGGCGATCAGGCTGTAGTGCGTCACGACCAGCGCCGACCGGTGCTGCTCGGCGGGCTCCAGCAGCGCCTGCGGCGAAGCCCGGGGAAGAATGATGGGAGCGACGGCATCCTGACCCGCCAGAGCCCGCCCGAGCGGACCGGCAAGGCGCGGATCACAGATCACCACCTGCCCTTCCGACGCGCCGCCGCAGCCGGCCAGGGCGAAACCCGAGAGCAAGAAAATCCGACGGTCCATGCGATCAGCCTACAACGTCGGCGTCGAAGCGCCAGACTCGCATTGACCGGGTGGGGGCCTTCCTGTATTTGCCCGCCCTTCGATTTATCCGGCGTCCGCGGCCTTTCGCGTCCGTCTGTCCGTTCTGAGGTTCTACAAGCTCATGGCCAATAATCCCGGCGCCAAGAAGGCGATCCGCAAGATCGAGCGCCGCACGGAAGTGAACAAGGCGCGTCGTTCGCGGGTGCGCACCTTCCTCCGCAAGTTCGATGAAGCCCTGGCCGCCGGCGACGCCGCCGCCGCCAAGGCCGCCTTCATCATCGCGCAATCGGAACTGATGCGCGCGGTGTCCAAGGGCGTCGTTCACAAGAACACCGGCTCGCGCAAGGTTTCGCGCCTGAACGCCCAGCTGAAGAAACTGTCGACCGCAGCCTGACTTCGGGTTCGCCCGGAGCGGGGTCGCAGACACCGTTCGCCTGAAATTTCAGCAGTTTGAGCAACCGGCAGGCGCCTCTGCGCCGGCCGGTTTTTCACGTGCGCACTTCGCGTGTGCGGCGAATTCCCACACCTCCCCGGAGGGGCATTAACGAATTCCCTTGCCGGGCAAGGGGGGCTCGTGAGTCAACAAAATATCCGCGTCCGGACTCAAATTTCCGGTTTGACCCACCGATTTTCAGGCCGCTAGTGTGAGGCCTTCGACGCTTGGTCCTCTTCCTTTATGGGTGTGAGATTGGCGGCGGCGGACGCCCTGCGTCCGCCGGCTAAGAGACTGTCTGTGTTGAATATTCTGACTTCTCCACCGTGGGGGCGGAGGGGTGTCGCGGGTTCGGAAAAGAAACGGAACGGGTGGGGCTTATGAACTCTTTGGGCGGGCGAACGATGCCGTCGCAAACACCTGCTGGCGCCGTCTGGACCAAGGCCTGCCTGGCCTTGCGTCGGGAGCTGGGCGAGGCCGCCTTCGGATCGTGGCTGGCCCAGGCCGCCCTGCGCGAAATCGCGGACGGCCGCATTGTTCTGGTCACCCCCACCGGCGTCGCCCGCGACTGGATCCGCCGCAACGCCTGGCGCCGCATCGGTGAGCTGTGGGCCGAACATGATCCTCAGGGCCGGAGCCTGGACCTGAAATCCCGCATGGAGTTCGAGACGGACACCGGCGGCCTGGACATCATCGCCGAGGCCATCGAGGTGATGGACCCCGTCGCCACCGACGCTCCGGCCATCGCCCCGACGCCCGGATCCCGCACCGGCCGCGTCGCCGGCCTGCAGGAGCGCTTCACCTTCGACAGCTTCGTGCCCGGCCCGGCCAACGAATTCGCCCACGCCGTGGCGCGACGGGTCGCCAGCTGGGCGGACGGCCACTTCAATCCGGTCGTGTTCCACAGCTCCTACGGCTTCGGGAAGACCCACCTGCTCAACGCCATGGCCTGGGAGGCCATGCGCGCCGCGCCCGAAAAACGCGTGGTCTATCTGAGCGCCGAGCGTTTCCTGTCGACCTTCGTGCGCTCGGTGATGGATCGCTCCACCGCCCTGTTCAAGGAAGAGCTGCGCACGGCCGACCTGCTGCTGATCGATGACGTCCATTTCGTCGCCGGCAAGCAATCGACCCAGGAAGAGCTGTTCCACACCCTGACCGCCCTGATGGAGGACGGCCGTCGGGTGGTGTTTTCCGCCGACCGGCCGCCGGCCCAGATCACCGAGATGGACGCCCGCCTGCGCAGCCACCTGTCCGCCGGCCTCGTCTGCGGCATCGAGCCGGCCGACGGCGCGCTGCGCCTCGGCATCCTTGAGCGCAAGCTGGTCGCGCTGGGTCGCCAGGGCGGTTTCAACGCCACGGCCCGCCCCGAGGTGCTGCAGTTCCTCGCCGACCGCTTCACCGACAGCGTGCGGGAGCTCGAGGGCGCTCTCAACACCCTGGTGGCCCGGATGGGCGTCCAGGTCAGCGCCCTGTCGCTGGACGAGGCCCAGGCGATCCTCCGCCCGCACCTGCGGGGGGCGGAGAAACGCATCACCATCGACGACATCCAGAAGGCCACGTCCGAGCATTTCGGCCTGCGCCAGGCGGACCTGGTCTCCGAGCGCCGCAACCGCTCGGTCGCCCGGCCGCGTCAGGCGGCCATGTGGCTGGCCAAGCAGCTGACGACCCGATCGCTGCCCGACATCGGCCGGCGCTTCGGCGGCCGCGACCACACCACCGTCCTGCATGCGATCCGCCGCATCGAGGCCCTGAAGGCCGACGATCCCCAGCTGTCGCGGGATCTGGAAGCGCTGACGCGCAAGCTGCGGGGGTAGTTGCGTGGTTCGAGACGCGATCCTGAGGGATCGCTCCTCACCATGACGAACCGCTTTGCGGCCCAACCCTCTGCGTCATCCTGAGGAGCGGACCCTCGGGTCCGCGTCTCGAAGGACGCACGAGGGGTTCTGCAAACCTACGGCTTCACCCCGTAACGGTGGAAGTAGTCGATCATCCTGCGCCAGCCGTCCTGGGCCGCGGCCGCGTCATAACTGGCGCGGTAGTCGGCGTGGAAGCCGTGCTGGGCGTCGGGATAGACGATCAGGTCCGAGCCGGTCTTGCGCGTGGCCCTCAGCGCCGAGCGCATAGCCTCCACGTCCGCCAGGGGGATGCCCAGGTCCTTGCCACCGTAGAGGCCAAGCACCGGCGACTTGAGCGAACCCGCCAACTCAAGCGGCCATTGCCGCTCCGGCTCGGAGAGAAACTGGCCGGCGGCCGGGCGTGACAGGCGACCGTACCAGGCCACGCCGCATTTGAAGGCGCGGAACCGCTGGCAGGCCAGCCAGGCCTGGGCCCCGCCCCAGCAGAAGCCGGTGACCGCCTGTTTGCGCTTGTTGACGAAGGCCTGATCCGCGAGCCAGTCGACCGTGGCCTTGATGTCGCCCATCACCTGGGCGTCGGAGGCGGCCGCGACGATGTTGCGAATCTGGGTGAAATCGACCAGGGGGGCCGGGTCGCCGTGGCGGACAAAGAAGTCCGGCGCGATGGCCACATAGCCGAGCTTGGCCAGCCGCCGACAGGTGTCGCGGATATACTCGTGAATGCCGAAGACTTCCGACACCACCACGACCACCGGCCGTTTTCCACGACCGTCGGGCCGGGCGATGTAGGCGGGAACGTCGCGATCGCCGGCCGGGATCATCACTGTCTCGGCGATCAGCCCGCTCATGTCGGTCTTGATCGGCTCGGCCTTCGCCGACACGGCGGCGGCGGCGTAGCCGGCGAAAAACAGCCCCGGCAGGGCGCGGCGGGACAGATCGAAGTCGCGCGGCTCGGACCCCTCGGGACGGGTCAGCTTCAGCATGGCGGGGTTCCCTCGTATCTTTGCCGCACATTAGCCCTGCACAAGGGCACGAGGGAAGCTTGGGGCCCTCCCGACTTTTCCTAGGGGCCTGCGTAGTTGCTCAGGACCTGTGCCTGCGCTTGGGCGGCTCGCGCCGCCATAAGGCCATTCTGAGCCAGCCCCGGGTTTTCAGCCACGGTCCTGGCGGCGGCAATCATGGCTACGATCACCGGATCGCCGTCTGCAAGAACGCCGGCCGTGGCGCTCTGCCCCTGAACAACCTGTGCGGCGGTTGCGCCCTGCTCGCCAGCCGTCAATCCATACCGGACAACCGCCGCCCGCACCCCTTCGACGTAGGACATGTCAGCTACAATCCGCCGCTTGACGGTGGCCTCAACCGCGGAAAATGCCTCGCCCAATGCCTTGTCTGCATGATGCCCCGTTGGCAGCTTCTTGGCGGCGGCAACCGCCGCATCCTCCGCAATCTGCCTCGCCTGCATCGCGATTTCCTCAGCCTCGGTCGCCTTGGTGAGCTTTTCCTTCGCGGCCTCATCGGCGGGCGCAGCGGTCACAGCATCTCGGGCCGCTTGAGCTTGGCCCCTCGCTTGGCTTTCGTTGCTCCTGGCCGAGACACCGGCCTCGTATAGGCGCTGCGCTTCGCGAGCTTCGTCCAGCGCCTGACTGGCGCCATCGATCTCCTCGCGAACAATGGCGACATAGCGAAGCGCCCATTCCGGCGATGCGACCGTCAGAGGTTTGCATACAGTAGCGACCTTTCCGAGAAGGTCGGAAACGGGCGCGGCCAAGTCGGCAGTGGCCCTGTTCCTCGCGGCATCGAGACAGGACATCGCCGCGCCTCGCATGACCTCGAGGTCCGCATTGCCCAGGCCGCTCGACACGGATGCGCTGGCTACCCGATCGGGGCTCCGGTTAGCCGAGAAGGCTTGCTCGACGCCGACCACGGCAGCCGCCACCGTGTTTCCGTCCCCGCCCGCCCGAGCAGCCTCAACAGCGGCCCCACGAGCCGCCTTAACGGCCGCGTCACGCGTCGCGACTGCGGTCCTCATGGCTGATAGCCCTTTCAGAAGACTGCAACTGCCATGGAACTCGTAGATGTCGGTCATCGCCAGACCGATCGGCCACGACGCATACGGAAGCGCGAGCTTTGCCTCAATCAGCGCGCGTTGATTGGCCCGAATCTTGTAGATTTCGTCCGCTATTAGCTCGACCCCGACCTCGGCGAAAATATTGCGGTCGGCCGAGGCGCCAAGAGATGTCGAGAGGCCCGAAAGGCCCGCAAACATACTCGCATCAGACTCTGTCTTGGCGATACTGCCCAGGAACCCCATCAACGACGAAACGATATCGGAACCGGTTCGGGTGGCGACTTGGCCGCTGCGAACTGACTGAAGGTAAACGTTGCAATTTGCGGTAGATGAGAAAAACAGCTGACCGACGATTTCGTTCCTGATCCGCACCCTGTCCGCGGAGGGCGTCTGCGCCACACCGGCCATTAGACGAGTCAACTTCTCTGCGCCGACACCATTCTGTTCGGCACAGGTTTTCGGCCGCTCCGCTCCGGTGAATTCGTTGCAGACGACACTCCATAAGAGGCCATCCAACGGTATCTGCGCCTGCCTAATCGGTCTGTAACCGGCGCTTGCCGGGGCGGCTGGCTCGGTCTGAAAGGGGTTCCTTGATCCAATGCCCCCGTCACTCACACATCCGGCGACACACACAGACACGATGACGCTTGCGATGAAACGGCGCATCTCCACCCCCTCTGGAAGACGACGAAATTGCAATTTAGGGGGCTTTTCTGTTGTTATGCAATCAGGAATCGATTGCGGCGCGCCTCAATGTCAGGTTGATCCGCCCACCGCCCGGGACAAGGCGCGAAGAGCCGCTCAGGATCCGGTCGACGCCGTGAAACGCCAGCCGCGAGTCTCCGGCCAGCAGGCAGACGTCGCCGGAGGCCAGTCGGACAGAGCGGGTGGGGTCGGTGCGCTTCAGCCCGCCGAGGCGGAAAACCGCCGTGTCGCCCAGCGACACGGACAGGACGGGAAACCGGAAATCGGCCTCGTCCTGATCACGGTGCAGGCCCATCTTCGCCCCCTCCCGATAGAGATTGACGAGGCAGGCGTCGGCCGGGACCTGCGCGTCGACCAGGTCCGCCCAAAGCGTCTGCAGGACCTGCGGCATCGGCGGCCAGGGCCGGCCGGTCAGGGGGTGGGCCGGCTCGTAGCGGTAGCCGCGGGCGTCGGTCACCCAGCTGAGAGGGCCCAGGCCCGTGTTCTGCACGCCCATGGGCTTGCCGCCGGGGGTCAACTGGCGATGAAACGGCGCCTCGGCGGCGGCGGCCAGCACCGCATCGACAAGGTCCGCCTGCTCCGCCGGATCGAGCCGGCCGGGCAGCAGGGTGAAACCTGACAAATCCTTCATGATCGCGCGTCCATGCGGCAGTCTAGTCTCCCGGCCAACTGGACGGGGAGAGGTTCTGTGATCAAGCGCATCGGACTTGGACTGGTGCTGGCGGCGACCACGCTGCTGGCCGGCTGCGGGGCGACGCCCGCGGCGGAGTCGGGGCGCAATGTCCTGCCGACCGACATCACCCCCGTCCACTACGACATCGTCGTGCGGCCCGACGCGGCGGCCCTGACCTTCACCGGCTCGGTCAGCGCCGATGTGCAGGTCGTCCGGGCGACGAGCGCCGTAACCCTCAACGCGGCCGACATGACCTTCGGCAAGGTCCGCCTCGACGGCGTCGACGCCGCCCCGACCGTCACCTTCGACGAGAAGGCCCAGACCGCGACCCTGACCTTCGCCAGCCCGCTGGCCGTAGGCAAGCGCCGCCTGGCCATCGACTATACCGGCAAGATCAACCAGCAGGCCTTCGGCCTGTTCTCGGTCGACTACGCCACCGACCAGGGCGAGAAGCGTCTGCTGGCGACCCAGTTCGAATCTCCGGACGCCCGCCGGTTCGCGCCGATGTGGGATGAGCCCGCGCTGAAAGCCACCTTCAAGCTGACGGTCGAGGCGCCGACGGCCGACATGGTCGTCTCCAATACCCCGATCGAGTCGGTCGCCCCCCTCGGGGACGGCTTCACCCGCACGACCTTCGCGGCCACGCCGAAGATGAGCTCCTATCTGCTGTTCCTCGCGGTTGGCGACTTCGAGCGCATCAGCCGGAAGGTCGGCGACGTCGACGTCGGCGTGGTGGTCAAGCGCGGCTCGACCGGTCAGGCCGGATACGCCCTCGACGCCGCCGCGCAGCTGCTGCCCTGGTTCAACGACTACTTCGGCACGCCCTATCCGCTGCCAAAGCTGGACATGGTCGCCCTGCCCGGTGGCGCGGCGTCGTTCTCGGCGATGGAGAACTGGGGCGCGATCCTCTACTTCGAGAAGGCCGTGCTGGTCGATGACCGCATCTCGAGCCAGGCCGACCGCCAGGGCGCCTTCAGCACCATCGCCCATGAGATGGCCCACCAGTGGTTCGGCGATCTGGTGACCATGGCCTGGTGGGACGACCTCTGGCTGAACGAGGGCTTCGCCTCCTGGATGGCGACCAAGGCGCTGACGGTCTTCCACCCCGAATGGGACGCCGATCTCCAGGCCATGGCCGGCCGGGACGGGGCGATGAATCTCGACGCCCGCGAGGCCACCCATCCGGTGGTCCAGCCGGTGGCCGACGCCCGCGATGCGGCCTTCGACACGATCAGCTACCAGAAGGGTCAGGCGGTCATCAACATGGTCGAGGCCTGGATCGGCGCGGACAATTTCCGCACCGCCCTGCGCGCCTACATGAAGAAGCACGCCTACGGAAACACGGTCAGTGACGATCTGTGGAGCGCGGTCGAAGCCGCCTCGGGCCAGCCGATCCGCCACATCGCCGCCGACTTCACCGGCCAGCCGGGCGTACCCCTGATCAAGGTCACGACGCTGGGCTCGGCCTGGCGGCTGTCGCAGCGCCGCTTCGGCGTCGACGCGCCGTCCCGTGAGCCGCTCAGCTGGGCGACACCCGTCGCGGCGACCTGGCCCGGACAGAAGCGGGACTGGCGCGACATGGTCTCGATGGGCCAGTCGGTGCGCCTCAAGGGCCCCGCCGGCGCGCCGCTGCTCGTGAACTTCGGCCAGGCCGGGTACTTCCGCACCGCCTATGACGCCAAGGCTTTCAGCCGGCTGCAGGCGACCTTCGGGTCCCTCGCGCCCGCCGACCAGCTTGGCCTGCTCTACGACTACTGGGCCTTCGGCCAGCAGGGGACCGCGCCGGTGTCGCGCTGGCTGGATCTCGCGGCCAGTCTGCCGGCGGACGCCAACCCGGTGGTCTGGATGCAGGTGGTCGACGTGCTGGGCCAGATCGACCGTCTCTATGACGCGGACAGCGACCAGACGGCGTTCCGGACGCGCGCGCGGACGATTCTGGCCCCGGTCTGGAGCCGGATCGGCTGGATCCCGGTCGAGGGTGAGCCCGCGACGGCCGTGCTGCTTCGCGCCAGGCTGATCGAGGCGCTCGGCCGGTTCGATGACCCGGCCGTGGTCGCAGAGGCCCGGGCCCGGTTCGCGCGAATGGGGTCAGACCCCTCGGCGCTGCCGGCCGGCGTCCGCGAGCCGGCCCTGACCGTGGTGGCCATGCATGCCGACGCCGCAACCTGGGAACGGCTTCGCCAGATGGCCCTCGCCTCGACCAATGCACTGGAGAAGCAGCAGATCTACGGCGTACTCGGCGAGACACGGGACCGGATCCTGGCGCAGCGGACCCTCGTGCTCGCCCTCGGCGCCGAGCCCCCGACGACCCTCCGCCAGAACATCCTGCGCGGACCGTCGGCCAACTTCCCGGCGATGACCTGGGCCTATCTGAAGGCCAACAAGGCCCGCGCCGACGCCCTGTTCGCCCCGGGCTCGATGGTCGGGATGCTGCCGCGGATCACCGGCGGGTGGGCCGACGAGGCGATCGCGAACGAGGCGCTGGCCATGGCGAAGGCCGAGGGCGGGGCGCCGCCGCGGCTCAAGGCGTCGCTGTCCGCCGCCGTCTACCGCGCGAAGGTGCGGCGCGAACGGCTGGACGAGATCAGCGCGTGGGTCGAACAGGCGCGCTGATCCACCCCTGGACAGCAACGGGCGGGGAAGCCCTTCGGCTCACCCCGCCCGTCGGATCGCCCCGGCTACCGGCGCCCCGATCAGTCTTCGGTGTAGCGGTAGCTCGAGATCTTGCAGACGTCGACGCGTTCGCGGACCAGGGAATCGCCGTCGTCAAACACCGCCTTGAAGTCGTAGAGGCAGTAGCCCGAGCCATCGTCGATATTGACCGTAACCGACTGGCCTGGCTGCAATACGTCGCGGCCGAGGATGTCTTCCTCCCAGTCGGAGGCATTCACGTTCGAGGCGTAGAAGCGCACGATAACGTGCCGCGTCTCGTTAATGATCTTCACGCGGCGGTCTTCAGCGGACGCCATCCCCGGCGTCAGCGCGGTGGTGGCGACCAGGACGGCGAGCGCCAGTCCGGCCTTGAGCTTGTTAGTCAGGGTAGCCATTGATCCCTCCAGATACTGTATCCCTTTAGGGGGCGGAGTAGGGTCATGCGCGCGCCCCCTGCGCCATGCCCTAAATGGGGGGTGGCGGCCTGATGGCGTGAAAGCCCCAAACTTGATGGGGGTTTTGCTCTTGCGGCAGGCGCCCTGCTTCCCATATGGCGGTCTGACAAACTGCTTTCCCGGAACGGAAAGCATCCCCAATTCAGACCAGAGGATCCAACCGGGGACGGAAGAGAAAAACCGGGGCGCTTCATGCAAGGCCCTTGTCACCGCCGTCCGCCTGTCAGGGAGCTAGAGAGACCTCAATGAGCAAGATTATCGGCATCGACCTGGGAACGACCAATTCCTGCGTGGCCATCATGGACGGCAAGTCGCCCAAGGTGCTCGAAAACGCCGAAGGCGCCCGCACCACGCCGTCCGTCGTCGCCTTCCTCGACGACGGTGAAAAGCTGGTCGGCCAGCCGGCCAAGCGCCAGGCGGTCACCAACCCGACCAACACCCTGTTCGCCATCAAGCGCCTGATCGGCCGCTCCTACAGCGATCCGGTGGTCGACAAGGACAAGGGCATGGTGCCCTACGACATCGTCAAGGGTCAGACGGGCGACGCCTGGGTTCGCGCCGTGGGCAAGGACTACAGCCCGCAGGAAGTCTCGGCCTTCATCCTGATGAAGCTCAAGGAAGACGCCGAGCGTCACCTGGGCGAGAAGGTCACCAAGGCGGTCATCACCGTTCCGGCCTACTTCAACGACGCCCAGCGTCAGGCGACCAAGGACGCCGGCCGCATCGCCGGTCTGGAAGTCCTGCGCATCATCAACGAGCCGACCGCGGCGGCCCTGGCCTACGGCCTGGACAAGAACGACGGCAAGAAGATCGCCGTCTACGACCTCGGCGGCGGCACCTTCGACGTCTCGATCCTCGAGATCGGCGACGGCGTCTTCGAGGTGAAGGCGACCAACGGCGACACCTTCCTCGGCGGTGAGGACTTCGATCTGCGGATCGTCGATTTCCTCGCCGACGAGTTCAAGAAGGAAACCAGCACCGACCTGCGCAAGGACAAGCTGGCCCTGCAGCGCCTGAAGGAAGAGGCCGAGAAGGCCAAGAAGGAGCTGTCGACGACCACGCAGTACGAGGTCAACCTGCCGTTCATCAGCATGAACGCCTCCGGCCCGCTGCACCTGAACATCAAGCTGTCGCGCGCCAAGCTGGAAGCCCTGGTCGAGGACCTGATCAACAAGACGATCGGCCCGTGCGAGCAGGCGCTCAAGGACGCCGGCATCAAGAAGGGCGACATCGACGAGGTGATCCTGGTCGGCGGCATGACCCGCATGCCCAAGGTCGTCGACGCGGTGAAGAACTTCTTCGGCCGTGAGCCGCACCAGGGCGTGAACCCGGACGAGGTCGTGGCGCTGGGCGCCGCGGTCCAGGCCGGCGTGCTGCAGGGCGACGTCAAGGACGTGCTGCTGCTGGACGTCACCCCGCTGACCCTCGGCATCGAGACCCTGGGCGGCGTGTTCACCCCGCTGATCGAGCGCAACACGACGATCCCGACCAAGAAGAGCCAGACCTTCTCGACCGCCGACGACAACCAGTCGGCCGTGACGATCCGGGTCTTCCAGGGCGAGCGTCCGATGGCGCACGACAACAAGATGCTGGGCCAGTTCGACCTGGTCGGCATCCCGCCGGCGCCGCGCGGCGTGCCGCAGGTCGAGGTCATCTTCGACATCGACGCCAACGGCATCGTGCACGTCACGGCCAAGGACAAGGCGACCAACAAGGAACAGTCGATCCGCATCCAGGCCAACGGCGGCCTTTCGGACGCGGATATCGAGAAGATGGTCCGCGAAGCCGAGTCCAACCGCGCCGAGGACGAGAAGCGCAAGGCCGGCGTCGAGGCCCGCAACCAGGCCGACGCGGTGATCCACTCCACCGAGAAGGCCATGGCCGAACACGGTGACAAGGTCTCCGCCGAGGAGAAGACGGCCATCGAGACGGCCGTCACCGACCTCAAGGCGGTGCTCGACAGCGGCGACTCCGATGAAATCGCGGTCAAGACCAAGGCCCTGATCGACGCCTCGATGAAGCTCGGCGAGGCCATGTACAAGGCCCAGCAGGGCGACGCCGGCGGCGACGCGGGCGAACAAACCTCGGACGATGGCGTCGTCGACGCCGAATTCGAGGAAGTCGACGGCGACGACAAGAAGTCGGCGTGACATCGCGCCTCATGGCGGCGGAGGACCAGTCTGTGGTGAAAACTCGCCCGGGGAACGTCGCCGCCGCCTTCGCGAACGCGAGAAAGTCCCGCCCGACTCGTCTGGTCCCCTCTTTCTGGACCATGGCTTGCAGTCGGGCGGGCGATCTCCCAACTCAGGGATTGCTCGGTTTTTCGGTGATGCCGGCTGATGCGTGATTATTACGAAGTTCTCGGCGTCCAGCGCGGAGCCGACGAGGCGGCGCTGAAGAGCGCCTTCCGCAAGCAGGCGATGGAGCACCACCCCGACCGCAATGGCGGGTGTGAGGACTCCGAAGCCCGCTTCAAGGAGATCAACGAGGCCTATTCGGTCCTCTCCGATCCGCAGAAGCGCGCGGCCTATGATCGCTTCGGCCACGCCGGCGTCAACGGCGCGGGCGGCGGCGGCCAGCAGGGCTTCGGCGATGTCCACGACATCTTCAACGAGGTTTTCGGCGACGCATTCGGCGAGATGTTCGGCGGCGGTCGCCGGCGTCAGAACAACGGTCCGGCCCGCGGCGCGGACCTCCGCTATGACCTGGAGATCACACTCGAGCAGGCTTTCGCGGGCTCGGAGGTCGAGATCACGGTCCCGGCCTCGATCACCTGTGAAAGCTGCGAGGGCTCGGGCGCCAAGCCCGGCACCAACCCCACCGTGTGCGGCAGTTGCGGCGGCGCGGGCCGGGTGCGCGCCACCCAGGGCTTCTTCGCCATCGAGCGCACCTGCCCCCGCTGCGGCGGCTCGGGCAAACTGGTGCTCGACCCCTGCAAGAGCTGCAACGGCCACGGCCAGGTGCGCCGCCAGCGCACGCTGCAGGTCCGCATCCCGGCCGGCGTCGACGACGGCGCGCGCATCCGCCTCGCCGGTGAAGGCGACGCGGGCCAGCGCGGCGGTCCGCGCGGCGACCTCTACATCTTCCTGTCGGTGGCCCCGCACGACCTGTTCGAGCGCGACGGCCTGGACCTGCTCTGCACGGTGCCCGTGCCGATGTGCACTGCCGCCCTTGGCGGCGAGATCGAGGCTCCCTGCCTGACCGGCGGCGAGGACTGCGACGGCGAATGCCGGATCCCGGTCAAGGTGCCGGAAGGCACCCAGACCGGCCGAACCGTCCGCCTAAAGGGGCGCGGCATGCCGTCCCTGCGCGGCCGCGAGCGGGGCGACCTGCTGGTCGAGATGTTCGTCGAGACCCCGACCCAACTCAGCGCCCGGCAGAAGGAGTTGATGCGCGAACTGGCCGACCTGTGCGGCGAGCAGCAGCACCCCAAGGCCGCCGGCTTCATGGGCAAGGCCAGCAAGTTCTGGGGCGGCGTAACCGGAAAAGCCTAACGGCCGCGGTCGCGGGTCGTCAGCCGGTAGGCGCCGATCAGGCCCGCCAGCAGCATCAGCGCGATCATCAGACTGACGCCCGCCAGCGCGAACATCACCTGCGGATTGACGTGCGGCAGCTTGAGGGGCGGCGCCGGCTCCGGGAGCCTGAACTCCACCGGAATTCGCACCGAAGCGCCATCGACCGGAACGCCATCTCTCGTCTGGGGCGTCATGCGAAACATCGGTGCAAGCTTCAACGTGGCCTCGCCAAACCCCTCGCCCGGGGGTGTTTCCGACGCGACGACGCAGTCTTCGAGAAGGCCCTCGATACTGACCTTGCACAGGATCGTCGCTCTTCCGCTCCGGCCGAGACGCGCGGCGCGATCGGGATAGAAGCGGGCGACCTCCTCGCCGGACGGCCTTCTGGCCCAGTCAGGGTTGGTGACGCGCACCGAACCGTCGTCCGGCGAAGCGGCCTGGACGCAGGTCGCCAGAAGCGCTCCGCATGAAACTGCCGCCGCGATAATGATCCAACGCATGACAAGCCTCGCCCGACCCAGCGCGCGACGGTTTCACAGGCGCAGCGGGCGGGCAATCTCGTCACCGCGAAACCCTTAACGCCCCCTGCGAACCCGGCTAGGGTCGCGCGCGATGAACGCCCCGCTTCCCCCCGGCCAGACTGCGCCAGACGCCACCGGCGCGACGCCCGTGATGCAGCAGTATTTCGACGCCAAGTCGCGGCAGCCGGACGCCCTGGTGTTCTTCCGCATGGGCGATTTCTACGAGCTGTTCTTTGACGACGCGATCCGCGCCGCCGCCGCCCTCGGCATCGCCCAGACCTTTCGCGGCACGCACAACGGCCAGCCGATCCCCATGGCCGGGGTACCGGTCCACGCCGCCGAGGCCTACCTCGCCAAACTGATCCGCGCGGGCTTCAAGGTCGCCGTCTGCGAGCAGATGGAAAACCCGGCCGAGGCCCGCAAGCGTGGCTCCAAGGCCATCGTCCACCGCGACGTGGTGCGGATCGTCACCCCCGGGACCCTGACCGAGGACGGTCTGCTGGACGCCCGGGGCGCAAACCGGCTGGCGGCCATCGCCCTGCGTGGCGGCCAGGCGGCCGTCGCCAGTGTCGAGCTCTCGACCGGCGAGGTGGAGAGCCTGCTGATCGCCCCCTCGGGTCTTTCGGCGGCGCTGGCGGCGTTGCAGCCGTCGGAAATCCTCGTCCCGGACCGCCTGTTCGCCGACGAGACGGTCAATCTGGCGCTCAAGGCCGCCGGCGGTCTGGTCCAGCCGGTCGCCCAGGCGCTGGCCGAGCCGGCCGCGTCCGAGGCGCGCCTCAAGCGGCTCTACGGCGTCGACACCCTCGACGGCTTCGGCGGCCTGGCCGGGGCGGAAATCTCGGCGCTGGGCCTGATCGCCGCCCACCTGGAGATGACCCAGGCCGGGAAACTCCCGGCGCTTTCGCCGCCCCGCCGGGCAGGCGAGGCCGACGTCATGGCCATCGATCCCGCCACTCGCACCAGCCTGGAGATCGAACGCACCACGGGCGGCCAGCGTGACGGCTCCCTGCTGGGCAGCATCGATCGCTGCGTCACCGCCGCAGGCTCGCGGATGCTGGCGGCGCGGCTGGCCCGGCCGCTGCTCGATCCGGCGGCCATCGACACCCGGCTGGACGCCATCCAGTGGCTGCTGGAGCGGCGCGTGCTGCGCGAGCGGCTGCGTGACGCCCTCAAGCGCTCCGGCGACCTGGCCCGCGCCCTGTCCCGGCTGGCGCTCGGCCGCGGCGGCCCGCGCGATCTCGGGGTCCTGCGCGATGGCCTGAAGACCGGCGAGGCGCTGTCGGGTCTGGTGGTCGATGCAGGCGATGGTCTCAATCCGCCCCCGTTTGAGATCGAGCGTGCGCTGGCGGCGGTTAATCCGTCCCTGTCGGCGGACCTGTCGGGCCTGCTGGCGCAACTGACCGACGGCCTCGGCCCGGACCTGCCCGCCCAGGCCCGCGACGGCGGCTTCGTCGTCGCCGGCATCCGTCCCGAACTCGACCAGGCCCGCGCCCTGCGCGACGACAGCCGCCGGGTGATCATCGCGCTGGAAAGCCGGCTGGCGGCGGAAAGCGGCGTGCTGCTGAAGATCCGCCACAACGCGGTGCTCGGCTATTTCGTCGAGACCACGGCGGGCAAGGCCGATCCGCTGTTCCAGCCGCCGCACAACGCGACCTTCATCCATCGCCAGACCCTGGCCAACCAGGTGCGGTTCACGACGGTCGAACTGGCCGATCTGGACGCCCGTATCGCCCAGGCCGGCGAGCGCGCCCTGGCCATCGAGATCGCGACTTTCGAGGCCTGGCGCGAGGCGGCCTGTGCCCTGGCCGCCCAGCTGCAGGCGGCCGCCCGGGCGCTGGCGACGCTTGATGTCGATTCCGCCCTGGCCGAGTGGGCCGAAGACCAGCAGGCCGTTCGCCCGGTCCTCGACAAGGGCTTCGGCTTCGACGCCAGGGGCGGCCGCCACCCGGTGGTCGAGGCGGCGGTGAAACGCGCCGGCGAGCCCTTCACCCCCAATGACTGCTGCCTCGACGGATCGGGTGAGACGCGGGCCCGGCTGTCGATCGTCACCGGGCCGAACATGGCCGGCAAGTCGACCTTCCTGCGCCAGAACGCCCTGCTGGCGGTGATGGCCCAGGCCGGCTGTTTCGTGCCGGCGAAATCCTTGAGGATGGGCGTCGTGGACCGGCTGTTCAGCCGCGTCGGCGCGGGCGATGACCTGGCGCGGGGCCGCTCGACCTTCATGGCCGAGATGGTCGAGACCGCCGCCATCCTGACCCAGGCGACGCCGCGCAGCTTCGTCATCCTCGACGAGATCGGCCGGGGCACCGCCACCTGGGACGGTCTGGCCATCGCCTGGGCCTGCGCCGAGGCGCTGCACGGGACCAACCGCAGCCGCGCACTGTTCGCCACCCACTACCACGAGCTGGCGGCGCTGGAGGACCGGCTGTCCTACGTCTCCAACCTGTCGATGCGCGCCAAGGAGTGGAACGGCGACCTGGTCTTTCTGCACGAGGCCGGCCCCGGCCACGCCGACCGCAGCTATGGCGTTCAGGTGGCCAAGCTGGCCGGCGTCCCGCCCGCCGTGGTCGCCAGGGCGCGCGAAGTCCTGGAGCGGCTGGAAAGCGAGGCTGAGAGCCCCGCGCGGCTTGAAGGCCTGCCCCTGTTCGCCTCGGTCGCCCCCGCGCCGGTCAAGCACGGCCCGAGCCCGGTCGAGGAAGCCCTCAAGGGCATGGAGCCCGACGGCATGAGCCCGAGAGAAGCGATGGAAGCGCTCTATCGGCTGAAGGGCATGTTGTAAGTCAGTCCAGCCGCAGGTCGCTGAAGAGTTCCGGTAAGTCGCGGGCGCCATGCACGACTCTCAGAACGCGCGGTGGCTCACGACCGGCGTTGTAGGCAACGACATAGGGAAACCGCCTCAGGGTCCAGAACCGGATCGGCGGGGCGGCGAGCTCAAGTCGTTCGGTCCCTATCTCGGCATGGCGGCCAATCAGGGTCAGCGCCTCGTCGATTGCGCCGCGAAAGGCGCGCGCAGCCCATCGGCTATCCGTGCCGATTGCCGCGGTCGCCTCAAGAAGGTCTCTTGTCACGGCGGGAGAGAGGGTGGCTTTCATTCCGGGTCGGCCCCAAGGCGCGCCTCGATCTCGTCAATCACGGCATCCATCTGGGCAAGAGCATCCTCAGCGGAGACCCAGCCGTCGCGATCCGCCTCATCTTCGGCCGCCCTTAACATGGCCATGAACGCGCGCTTCCGCTCCTCGGCGTCCTGCAGCATGCGCAGCGCTGACCGGACGACCTCGCTGACGTTGTTGTAGCGGCCCTCTTCCACGCACTGTTTTGCGAAACGTTCCAGTTCGGGGCTCAGGTGGACGTTGGTGGCCATGGCGACCTCATATGTCAAAGATTGACATAGATACCATCGGGGCGACTGGCGACAAATCACGCATTGCGGCGCTACCGGGGTCCGACCCGTTGCACCGCCCTCTGTTGCAGCGCACATAAGGTCCATGGCCACCCGTCTTCGCCCGACCCGCCTCGAACATGTCGTTGACGGCATCGCCCTGCGCACGCGACTGACCGCCGCCGCCCATGACGCCCTGGGCAACGAAGCCGAGCAGCGCAAGCTGGCGCTGGAGATCCTGAAAGCCGCCCTGTTCCGCGGCCGGATGATCGCCAAGGAGCGGCTGGAGAACGGCGCCGGCGGGGTCGAGACGGCCCGTCTGCTGTGCGGCGTCACCGACGAGGTGGTCACCGCCCTCTACGACTTCACCACCGTGCACATGTTCCGCGCCCGCAACCCCACCGAGGGCGAGCGGCTGTGCCTGCTGGCGGTCGGCGGCTACGGCCGGGGCGTGCTGAGCCCCTACAGCGATCTCGATCTGCTGTTCCTGCGGCCATACAAGCAGACGGCCCACGCCGAGAGCGTCATCGAGTTCATGCTCTATGCGCTGTGGGATCTGGGCTTCAAGGTCGGCCACGCCTCGCGCACGGTCGAGGAATGCGTGCGGCTCTCGAAAGAGGACTTTACGATCCGCACCTCGATCCTCGAGGCCCGCCGCCTGACCGGCGACGAGTCCCTCGGCGAGGAACTGAAGAAGCGCTTCCGCAACGACGTGGTCCGCAACACCGGGGCCGAGTTCGTCGCCGCCAAGCTCAAGGAGCGCGACGACCGCCACGGCCGCGCCGACACCAGCCGCTACATGGTTGAGCCCAACGTCAAGGAGGGCAAGGGCGGCCTGCGCGACCTGCACACCCTGATGTGGATCGCCGAATACCTGCACCCGGTCGAGCGTCCGGCGGACGTTTTCACCCTCGGCTATTTCGATCGCCGCGAGGTCGCCGCCTTCGTCCGGGCGTTCGACTTCCTGCATGCGGTCCGCGCCCACCTGCATTTCGCCACGGGCCGGCCCGAGGAGCGGCTGACCTTCGACCTGCAGCCGGAGATCGCCCGCCGGATGGGCTTTGGCGACCGCGCCGACAATCCGGCCGTCGAGCGGTTCATGCGGCGCTACTTCCTGATCGCCCGCGAGGTCGGCTCCCTGACCCGCACCTTCTCGGCCAAGCTGGAGACCGAGCACCTCAAGGCCCAGCCCAAGGGCCTGTCGCGTTTCCTGCCGGGCCGGCCGAGCCCCAAGCGCAAGCCGCTCGACATCGCCGGTTTCCACGAGGAGGCCGGCCGCCTGACCATCGACGGGCCGGAGGTGTTCGAGCGCGATCCTGTCGACCTGATCCGCATCTTCCGCATCGCCGACCAGCGCGACCTGGACCTGCATCCGGACGCCTTCACGGCGGTCACCCGCTGCCTGCCGCTGATTACCGTCAAGACCCGCCGCGACCCCGAGGCGGCGAAAGCCTTTCTCGACATCCTGGCGCGCGGCAAACGGACCTACCGCACCCTGATGCTGATGAACGAGTCCGGCGTGCTGGGCCGCTTCGTGCCGGAGTTCGGCCGGATCGTCGCCCAGATGCAGTTCAACATGTACCACTCCTACACGGTGGACGAGCACACCCTGAAGGCGGTCGGGATCATCGCCGACATCGCCGAGGGCCGGCTGGCGGACGACCACCCGCTGGCGGTCTCGATCATGCCGCTGATCGACGACCGCGAGAGCCTGTTCCTCGCCATGCTGCTGCACGACACCGGCAAGGGCGGCGCTGGCGGCCAGGAGAAGGCCGGGGCCCGCGCCGCGCGGTCGGCCTGCGAACGGCTGGGTCTGGAACGGTCCAAGATCGAGCTGATCGCCTGGCTGGTCGAGCATCATCTGGTGATGAGCGACTACGCCCAGAAGCGCGACGTCACCGACCCGGCGACGGTCGCCGCCTTCGCCCGCATCGTCGAGAACCCCGAGCGGCTGCGGCTGCTGCTGGTGCTGACAGTGGCCGACATCCGCGCCGTCGGCCCGGGCGTCTGGAACGGCTGGAAGGGCCAGCTGATGCGCGAGCTCTACGCCGCCACCGAGGCGATCTTCCGCGGCGGCCGCGGCAGTGATCCCGCCGCCAGCGCCCGCCGCCACCAGGAGTCGGTCGCCGCCGAGGCCCGCGCCGCCCTGGCGCTGGCCGATCCAGCCGCCAAGGGTTGGGCGACCTCGATGGAAGACGCCTACTTCACCGCCTTCTCCCCGTCGGAACTGGCCGCCCATGCCGCCCTCGCCCGGCGCGCGGCCTTGCAGGGTGGCGCGGCGGCCGAAGCCCGCATCCGGCCAGACCGCAACGCCGCCGAGATCGTTGTGGCGGCCAAGGACCGGCGCGGTCTGTTCGCCGATCTGACGCTCGCCCTGTCAGGCCTGGGCGGCAACGTCGTGGGCGCCCGGGTGTTCACCTCAGGCCAGGGTCAGGCGCTGGACGTGTTCCATGTCCAGGACGTCACCGGGGCGCCGATCGGCGGCGACAATCCGCGCATCCTGCGCCGGCTGGCCGACAGTCTCGAGGCTGCCGGCCGGGGCGAAACCCCGACGTTCGAAGCCCGCAAGGGCGGCGAGCAGGGCCGCGCCTCGGCCTTCTCGATCACACCCACCGTCATGCTCGACAACGACGCCTCGGCCGAAGCCACGGTCGTCGAGGCCTCGGGTCGCGACCGGCCGGGCCTGCTCGAGGGCCTCGCCCGCGCCGTGGCCGACGCCGGCCTGTCGATCACCTCGGCCCATATCGACGGCTATGGCGAACGCGCCGTGGACGCCTTCTACGTCCAGACCCCGGGCGGCGGAAAGCTGACCGACGCCAAACGCGCCACGGCCCTCAAGGCGGCCCTGATGGACGTCCTCGAAGCCGAGGACTCCGGCCAGGCGCCGCGCGGCCGCCCGCGTCTGGAGCGGGCCCGGGCCAGCATCGGCCGGTAGGCTCCTTGACCCCCTCCCGCCGCCAGCGCAAAAGCGCGCCGTGAGCGCCAAGCACCCGCCCCGACCCGTGAAAACCCCGAAGGGCGGCCTGATCCGCTCGTCCATGGTGTTTTCCAGCCTGACGCTGGTCAGCCGCTTCATGGGCCTGGCCCGCGACCTGTTCATCACCGCCCGGCTGGGCGCCAGCGCAACCCCCGCCGCCGACGCCTTCAACACCGCACAGTCGTTTCCCAATCTGTTCCGCCGGATCTTCGCCGAGGGCGCCTTCACCGCGGCCTTCGTGCCGACCTACTCGAAGGTGCTGGCCAACGAAGGTCAGGAGGCGGCCGACAAGCTGGCGACCGACGCGCTCGCCACCCTGGCGGCCATCACCCTGGCGCTGACCATCGCCTTCCAGCTGGCCATGCCGTGGCTGATGCTGGCGATCAATCCGGGCTTCGGCTTCAACAGCGAGAAGTACCGGCTGGCGGTGGTGCTGACGCAGATCAGCATGCCCTACCTGCCCTGTATGGCCATCGTCGCCCTGCTGTCGGGCGTGCTCAACGCGGGGGGCCGGTTCGCCCTGTCGGCGGCGGCTCCGACCGTGCTCAACGCCGCGATCCTGATCGCCGTGATCCCGCCACGCAGCGCCGTCGATTCGGCCCATGCCGCCAGCTGGGCGATCCTCGCCGCCGGCGTGGTCCAGGCGGGCCTGCTGTGGTGGGGCGTGCGGCGGGTCGGGGCGAAGATCCGCCCGACGCTGCCACGCCTGACCCCGGAAATCCGCGCGCTGATCGCCATCGCCGTTCCGGGCGCCATCGCCGCCAGCGTCACCCAGATCAACATCTTCCTGTCGGGCATCATCGCCAGCCAGGTCAACGGCGCCCGCACCTGGCTGGCCGTCGCCGACCGGTTCTACCAGCTGCCGCTCGGCCTCGTCGGCGTGGCCATCGGCGTGGCGCTGCTGCCCTCGCTGTCCCGCGCCATCAGCCTCGGCGACAAGGACGAGGCCCAGAAGACCACCGACCAGGCGATCGTCTTCGCCATGGCCCTGACCCTGCCGGCCGCGGCCGTGCTGATGGCCATGCCGCACTATCTGATCGACGGCCTGTTCCAGCGCGGCGAGTTCACCGCCTATGACGCGGGCGAGACGGCCAAGGCGCTGTTCCACTACGGCTGGGGCGTCCCGGCCTTCGTGCTGTCCAGGGTCCTGTCGCCGGTGTTCTTCGCCCGGCACGATACGAAGGCGCCGATGCGGTTCGCGCTGATTTCGGTAGCCGTGAACATCGGCCTTGGGATCACCCTCTTCTATGTCATCGGCTTCGAGGGCATCGCCGCCGCGACCGCCTTCGCCTCCTGGCTCAACGTCGCCCAGATGGTCCACGCCCTGCGCAAGCGTGGCGACTGGACGCCCTCGCCGACGGCCTGGAGCAAGCTGGCGCGGATCGCCGCCGCCAGCGCCGCGCTGGGCGCGGCGATGTTCGCCGCCCAGCTGTTCCGGGCGGAGATCGAAGCCCCGCTGGCGGGCGTCCGCATCATCGGGCTGGGCCCCAAGGAGATCACCGTCCTGCTGCTGTGCATGGCCGGCGCGGCCCTCTATCCGGTACTCCTGCTCGGCAGCGGCGGGGTCACGATTGCCGAGATCCGCGCGGCCCTGCGCCGCAAACCGGGCGTCGCCGCCACCCCGCCGACAGACTTGCTCTAGCCCCGCCCCTGCCGTATCGAGCGCCCATGGTCCTCACGGCACATACCGCGCGCCGATGGCGCAGCGTCTGACCGACGCCCGCTCAACGCGCCGACCGTCGTCCGCGCGGCCCAACGACCTGCCATTCAAGAAGACCGATCCATGACCGATCAGCCTCCCGCTTCCTATTCCGGCCCGCAGCGCGTGCTGTCTGGCGTCCAGCCGTCCGGCGCCCTGCATCTGGGCAACTATCTCGGCGCCCTGGTGAAGTTCGCCCGGCTGCAGCACGAGATGGAGACCTTCATCTTCGTCGCCGACCTGCATGCCATCACCGTCTGGCAGGACCCGGCCCTGCTGGCGAACCAGACGCGCGAGATCGCGGCGGCCTATCTCGCCGCGGGCCTAGATCCGGCGAAGGCGACCATCTTCCCGCAGTCGGCGGTCATGGCCCACGCCGAGCTCGGCTGGATCTTCCAGTGCGTCGCCCGCCTCGGCTGGCTCGACCGGATGACCCAGTTCAAGGAGAAGAGCGGCAAGCACAAGGAGCGCAGCTCGGTCGGCCTCTACACCTACCCGGTGCTCCAGGCGGCCGACATCCTGGTCTACAAGGCGACGCATGTGCCGGTCGGCGACGACCAGAAGCAGCACCTGGAACTGACCCGCGACATCGCCGCCAAGTTCAATCACGACTTCGACCGGCCGGGCTTCTTCCCCCTGCCGGACGGGCTGATCGAGGGTCCCGGCGCGCGGATCATGTCCCTGCGCGACGGAGCGGCGAAGATGAGCAAGTCCGACCCCTCGGACAATTCGCGCATCAACCTGACCGACGACGCCGACGCCATCGCCCAGAAGATCCGCAAGGCGAAGACCGATCCCGAGCCCCTGCCCGAGACGCTCGAGGACCTGAAGCTGCGCCCCGAGGCGGACAATCTGGTCGGCATCTATGGCGCGCTGGCGGAACTGACCAAAGCCCAGGTGCTGGCCGAGTACGGCGGCAAGGGCTTCGGCGCCTTCAAGCCGGCGCTGGCCGATCTGGCCGTGGCGAAGCTCGCTCCGGTCAGCGACCGCATGCGCCACCTGCTCGGCGACCCGGCCGAGATCGACCGCGTGCTGGCGGCCGGCGCCGAGAAGGCCCGCGAAGTGGCGGCGCCAACGCTCGACGAAGTGAAGAAGATCGTCGGGTTCTGGCGCTGAGTCAGGGTGCGTCCTTCGAGACGCGATCCTGACGGATCGCTCCTCAGGATGACGTAGAGGGCGGACGCCAAATATCTTCGTCATGGTGAGGAGCGAGGCCCCAGCCGAGCGTCTCGAACCACGCAATCTCGGCGCCCCTTGCCCAACGCACGCCGCTAAGTCACCGTCCGCCCATGAGCCGTCGCAAGTTCCTGGTCATCGCCGACGACAGCCCCGAGTCCGGGGCGGCGCTGCGCTATGCCTGCAAGCGGGCGCTGTCGACGGGCGGCCATGTCTGCCTGCTGCGCGTCATCGAGCCGGCCGTGTTCGAACACTGGTCGGGCGTGCGCGAGGAGATGGAGCGCCAGGAGCGGGCCGAGGCCGAGATGGTCCTGCAGAAGCTGGCCGAGACCGTCATGGCCGTCACCGGTCAGGCGCCGGAATTCCTGATCAAGCACGCCGAGAGCACCAAGCTGGCGATCCGCCAGGTGGTCGCCGGAGACCCCGACATCAAGATCCTCGTCCTCGCCGCCTCCACCGGCGGCAAGGGCCCGGGCCCGTTGGTCGCCTCGATCGCCCGCGACGGCGTGAACTGGGGGAGCCGGAAGCTGCCGGTGACGGTGGTGCCGGGGGACCTGACCGATGACGAGATCGCGGACCTGGCATAGGGCGGCTAAGGCCGTGGTGGGATCGAGCCCAGATAGGGCGAGCCTCTACCCGCGAGGCAGGCCGTCCACCGGAGCAACGCAGGCCTTCAAGACATCCGGGCGCGATATGCCTACGGGTTTTCGGGGGCCGACGCTGACCGTGCGTCCTTCGAGACGCGATCCTCAGGGATCGCTCCTCAGGATGACGAACACAAGTGCCCGTCATGGTGAGGAGCGAGGCCCCGGCCGAGCGTCTCGAACCATGCAGCGCCCTACAGCTTCGCCGGAATCCGCACGGGCAGGGTCAGGTACCCCTTCACGAACGCCGACGGCACCCGCTCGGGCTCGCCGACGACCTCGATGGTCGGGAAGCGTTTGAGGATCTCTTCCCAGACGACGCGCAGCTGCATCTCGGCCAGCCGGTTACCCACGCAGCGATGGATGCCGAAGCCGAACGACATGTGATGGCGGGGACGTTCGCGGTCGATGATGTAGGCGTCGGGGTTCTCGATCGCGGTGTCGTCGCGGTTGCCCGAGACGTACCACATGGCGACCTTGTCACCCTTCTTGATCGTCTTGCCGCCGATCTCGTAGTCGGCCAGCGCGGTGCGGCGCATGTGCGCCAGTGGCGTCTGCCAGCGGATGGTCTCGGACACCATCGACGGGATCAGGTCAGGGTTGGCGCGCAGCTTGGCGTACTGGTCAGGGTTCTGGTTCAGGGCCAGGACGCTGCCGGTCATCGAGTTGCGGGTGGTGTCATTGCCGCCGACGATGAGCAGGATCAGGTTCCCAAGATACTCCATCGGCTCCATGTTGCGGGTCGACTCCCCATGGGCCAGCAGGGAGATCAGGTTGTTCTGCTGGGGCGCGTTGACCCGCTCGTTCCACAGGTTGGTGAAGTAGCCGAGGCATTCGAACAGTTCCTCGCGGCGCTGCTCCTCGGTCTCGATGACCCCCATGCCGGGCGCGGCGGTGGCCACATCCGACCAGCGGGTCAGCTTGCGCCGGTCCTCGAACGGGAAGTCGAACAACGTGGCCAGCATCTGGGTGGTCAGTTCGATCGAGATGCGGTCGACCCAGTCGAAGGTCTCGCCGATCGGCAGGCTGTCGAGCAGGCCGGCGGCCCGTTCGCGGATGATCGGCTCCAGTTGCATCAGGCTCGCGGGGCTGACCACCGGGCTGACGGTCTTGCGCTGCACGTCATGCTTGGGCTGATCCATGGCGATGAACATCGGCAGGATGAAGTCATCGTCCATGTCGCGCAGGGTGATGCCGCCCAGGTGCGCGTCGGAGCTGAACACCTGGTGGGTGGTGTCGATCTCCATGATGTCGTTGAAGCGGGTCACCGACCAGTAGGGGCCGGTCTCCTCGTCGACGGTGCAGTAGTGGACCGGAGCCTCTTTCCGCAGCCGCTCGAAGTAGGGCCAGTGGGTGTCGTTCTGCCACAGCTCGGTCTCGACCACGTTGATCTGGTCGATCGGCAGCGACCAGGCCCGCTCGCGCGCCGCCTTCAGCAGCTCGTCCTTGTCGCGCGCCGCCTTGCCCGGGTCGAAATTGCCGTCAGCCATGGTCGTATCCCCTCGCATTTCCCTTGCGTGACACAGGTCTGGGCCCGTCGTCGCGCGTCGCTATCTTATCGCTGCTTACATAGCGCCAGAAAACCGCGCTCTTGTCACCTGCCCCGCGCAACGCCACATGTAATTTCATGTTTATCCAGACCGAAGCCACGCCCAATCCGGCGGTCCTGAAGTTCCTTCCCGGCAGGGATGTGCTGGGCGAAGGCGCCCGCGAGTTCCGCGACGCGGACGAGGCGGCCTCCTCGCCGCTGGCGAAAGCCCTGTTCGACCTGGGCGATGTGACGCGCGTCTTCTTCGGCGGCGACTTCGTCACCGTGACCAAGAGCGAGGACACCGACTGGTCCCACCTCAAGGCCCCGGTGCTGGCCGCGATCATGGACCACTTCACCAGCGGCGCGCCGATCCTGACCGACGACGACGGCGCCGGCCATGACACGACCGTCTACGAGGGCGACACCGCCCAGGTGGTCGCCGAGATCAAGGATCTGCTCGACAGCCGCATCCGCCCGGCCGTGGCCCAGGATGGCGGCGACATCGTCTTCTCGCGCTTCGAGCCGGACACCGGCGTGGTCTACCTGCACATGCGCGGCGCCTGCTCGGGCTGTCCTTCCTCGTCGGCGACGCTCAAGGCTGGGGTGGAGAACATGCTCAAACACTACGTCCCCGAAGTGACGCGGGTCGAGCAGACGCTGTAAATCCGCTCACCGCGGCATTCGCCGGGGTGAGCGGAGTGAGCTATGACACCCCCATGTCCCGCAGCCTCCTGATCGCGAGCACCCTTGCCCTCGTCGCCTGCAGCGCCGAGCCGCAGGCGATGCCGGCCAAGCCGCCCAAGCCGGAAGCCCCGGCCCCCCGCACGGACGGGCTCCTGGTCGCGCCCGGCGCCATCGGGCCGGCGACCACCACCACGCCGTTCGAGCTTACCGCCCTGAAGCGCCTGTTCCCCGGCTCTGATGTCCGGGCAGGAACGGTGTCGGAGGAAGGTTTCGACATGCAGGTCATCTTCGTGACGGGCCCGGGCGACCTGAAGATCGAGTTCTACGGCGACACAGGGACCCTCGACCGGGCGTTCATCACCGGCGCGGCGGCGCGAGGCCTGAAGGACGAGACGGTCGGTCTGCGGCTGAGCGCGTCGGACTTCCGCCCCGGCGATTGTATCGAGGGGGCGGAACGGCTCGGCGACGCCACCATCTGCCGCCGCGCCGGTGCGCCGCAGCTGGGCTACGTCTTCGGTTCTATCCGTGATGCGGATCCGGTGCTGCAGGGCTTCTACTGGACGGCGGACGCCTCTTGATCCTCGCCCTCGACACCTGCCTGACCGCCTGCTCGGTCGCGATCCTCGACGGCGAGGTCGTGCTGGCCGCCCGCTCCGAAGCCATGCCGCGCGGCCATCAGGAGCGCCTTGCGCCGCTGGTCGGCGAGCTGATGGTCGAGGCGGGCGTCCCCTTCAGCGCCCTGACCCGGATCGGCGTCACGGTCGGCCCGGGCAGCTTCACCGGCCTGCGCGTGGGCCTCGCCTTCGCCAAGGGCCTGTCAGCGGCGCTCTCCATTCCCTGCGTCGGCGTCGGGGCTCTGGACGCTCTGGCCTATGGCCGCGAGGGTTTCGTGGTCGCCGTGATCGACGCCCGGCGTGAGCAGGTTTACGTCCAGATTTTCGGCGACGGCGTCGCCCTGACCGCGCCCGACGCCCTGGCCGCCACCACGGCCTCGGCTCGCATCGCGGAGGTCTACGCCGGCGGTCCCGCGACCCTGATCGGCTCGGGCGCACCGCTGCTGGCGGA
Source organism: Caulobacter sp. (assembly GCA_021741355.1). Classification (GTDB taxonomy): domain Bacteria; phylum Pseudomonadota; class Alphaproteobacteria; order Caulobacterales; family Caulobacteraceae; genus Caulobacter. The sequence continues at coordinate 16,674 of JAIOXZ010000013.1, read as the reverse complement.
CACTCTGCCGACCGCGACCGTCCTGACGCCGGACGGCCCCGACCCGGTCGCCGTAGCCCGCCTGGCCATGCGCGGACCGGCTCCGACGTTCCCGCCCCGGCCGCTGTATCTGCGCGCGCCGGACGCGAAGCTGCCGATATGACGCCCCGCAAGGCGATCCCCGACGACGCCCGTCTGCTGGCGGTGCTGCACGCCTCGGCCTTTCCGCGGCCCTGGGACGAGGCGGCGTTCGAGGCCCTGCTGATCACCTTCAACGTCTTCGGACTGGTGCTCGACGGCCAGGGTTTCATCCTCTGTCGCGCCGTGGCCGACGAGGCGGAGATCCTCACCCTGGCGGTGACGCCCATGGTCCGTCGCAACGGGGTCGGCCGGACGCTGGTCGAGGCCGCCGCCGCGACCGCCGCCGCGCGGGGGGCCGACAGTCTTTTCCTCGAAGTGGCCTCGGACAACGCCGCCGCGCTCGCGCTTTATGCAGCAACCGCCTTTGAACCGTCCGGTCTGCGCCGGGGCTACTACGCCGATGGCGCTGACGCCGTTGTCATGCGCCGGACGCTTAACAGCTGACGCCGGGACGCCTATCTTGCCCGCGACTCGCTCGGAGAAAGATCCCGTGGACCGCCTCGAAAAGCTCTGCGTCGAAAAAGGGATGCGGATGACCGACCAGCGGCGGATCATCGCCCGCGTCCTGTCGGGCGCCGCCGATCATCCGGACGTGGAGGAGCTCTACCGCCGCGCCCACGCCATCGACGCGCACATCTCGATCGCCACGGTCTATCGCACCGTCCGGCTGTTCGAGGAGTCGGGCATCATCGAGCGCCACGACTTCCGCGACGGCCGCAGCCGGTACGAGGAAGCCCCCGACGTCCACCACGACCACCTGATCGACATGAAGACCGGCAAGGTCGTCGAGTTCGTCGACGAGGAGATCGAAGCCCTGCAGCAGGCCATCGCCCGCAAGCTCGGCTACAAACTGGTCGACCACCGGCTGGAACTCTACGGCGTGCCGATCGAGGAGTGATCCTCGCTTTTCAGATCATTATCACCCGTCATGGCCCGGCTTGTCCGGGCCACCCAAGCGTGACCTGCGCGCAGTTTGAGCGCTCTGAAATCGCGACCACATCTGTCCAGCGCCGTGTTCTTGGGTGGCCCGGGCAAGCCGGGCCATGACGGTTGCTGGGCAAGAGCGAGAGGATCGCCAACTTGATCCAGGGCTCCCTCGCCCCCATAACCCCTTGATGACCGACACCGCGCCTGCGAAGCGCCTCTACATCAAGACCTACGGCTGTCAGATGAACGTCTATGACAGCGAGCGCATGGCCGATGTCCTGCGTCCGCTGGGCTATGCCGTGACCGACGAACCCGAGGGCGCGGACCTGGTGGTGCTGAACACCTGCCACATCCGCGAGAAGGCCACCGAGAAGGTCTATTCCGAGCTCGGCCAGATCAAGCTGATGAAGAGCCGCAAGGCCGCCGGCGGCGGGTCCATGACCATCGCCGTGGCCGGCTGCGTCGCCCAGGCCGAGGGCGAAGAGATCATGCGCCGCCAGCCGGCCGTGGATCTGGTCGTCGGACCGCAAGCCTACCACCAGCTGCCCGAGCTGATCGCCCGCGCCCACCGGGCCACGGGAGAGCGATTGAGCGCGGACTTCGCGGCCGATGAAAAGTTCGACGCCCTGCCGGCGGACCGGCACGTCACTGGCGTCACAGCCTTCCTCACCGTGCAGGAGGGCTGCGACAAGTTCTGCACCTTCTGCGTGGTGCCCTATACGCGCGGCGGCGAGTGGTCGCGGCCGGCGGCCGATGTCGTCGCCGAGGCCCGCGTTCTGGCGGCCAAGGGCGTGCGCGAGGTCACCCTGCTGGGCCAGAACGTCAACGCCTACGACGGCTGCGACGGCGGTCTCGCGGCGCTGGCTCGCCAGCTGGCGAAGATCGAGGGCCTCGATCGCATCCGTTACACAACCAGCCATCCCCGCGACATGGACGACGCCCTGATCGCCGCCCATGGCGAGCTGCCCGAACTGATGCCCTTCCTGCATCTGCCGGTGCAATCCGGCAGCGACCGCATCCTCAAGGCCATGAACCGGGCGCACACGGCGGAAAGCTACATCCGCCTGGTCGAGAAGATCCGCGCCGCCCGGCCCGACATCGCGCTGAGCGGGGATTTCATCGTCGGCTTCCCCGGCGAGCGCGACAGCGACTTCGAGGCGACGCTGAACCTCGTCCGCGAGGTCGGCTTCGCCAGCGCCTTTTCGTTCAAGTACAGCCGCCGCCCCGGCACCCCGGCCAGCGCCATGCCCGGCCAGGTCGCCACGCCGGTGATGGACGAGCGCCTGCAGCGGCTGAACACCCTGCTCCAGCAGCAGCAGGAAGCCTTCAACCAGTCGGTCGTCGGCCGCACCGAGCCGGTGCTGATCGAGAAGGCCGGCCGCCACCCCGGCCAGATCGGCGGCCGCAGTCCCTGGCTTCAGCCGGTGCACATCGACGGCCCGGAGCGGCTGATCGGCCAGATCGTGCCCTTGCGGATCGACGGCGCCGCGCGGGGCAGTCTGTCGGGTTCGCTCGTTCTGGAAACTGCATGAGCCGCCCCCCCGAATTCCTGCCCCTGTCCGACGAAGCCGTGCGCGCCGTGTCCGGCCCCGGCGGCCGTCACGCGGCGCTGATCGAGGACGCCTTCAAGGTGCTGCTGGAAACCCCCGGCGGCGGGGTCTCGCTGGCCGGTGACGCCCGCGGGCGGGGCCAGGCCAAGCGCGCCATCCAGGCTCTCGCCGAGCGGGTCGACGGCGGCGACGCCGTGGCCGACGCCGATGTGCGGGTGGCTATCGGCGACGCCCGCAGCGGAGACGCGCCGGCTGTTCCCGGCGGCGCGCGGCGCGGGCCGGTCTCGCCCAAGACCGCCACCCAGGCCCGTTACATGGCGGCGCTGGGCGCCCATGACCTGGTCTTCGGCCTCGGCCCCGCCGGCACCGGCAAGACCTTCCTGGCCGTTGCCCACGGCGCCGCCATGCTGATGCGCGGCGACATCGACCGGCTGATCGTCACCCGCCCGGCGGTCGAGGCCGGCGAGCGTCTGGGCTTCCTGCCGGGCGACCTGACCGAGAAGGTCGATCCCTACATGGCCCCGGTCTGGGAAGCCCTGACCCAGCTGATGGGCGCTGACCAGCTGCGCCGTCGCCGCGACAAGGGCGAGATCGAGGTCGCCCCGATCGCCTTCATGCGCGGTCGCACGCTCGCGCACGCCTTTGTCATCGTCGACGAGGCCCAGAACACCAGCCGGCTGCAGATGAAGATGGTCCTGACCCGCCTGGGCGAGGGCTCGCGCATGGCGGTGACGGGCGATCCCACCCAGATCGACCTGATGAACCCGTCGGATTCGGGCCTGGCCCACGCCGTGGCCATCCTCGAGGATGTCGAGGGCGTATCGGTCACCCGCTTCACCGCCGATGATGTCATCCGCCACCCGATGGTCGCCCGCATCGTCCGCGCCTATGACGCCGACGCGGCCAAGCGCACCGGACACTGACCGCCTTGGGCATCGACATCGAGATCGAGGACGAGACCTGGAGCGCGGCGCTGCCGAACGCCGAAGCCCTGGCGCTGGAAGCCGCCGAAGCCGCCACGGCCGAGGGCGGCATGGCGATCCTGCTGACCGATGACGACACGGTCGCGGACCTGAACCAGCGGTTTCGCGGCAAGGGCGGCCCGACCAACGTCCTCAGCTTCCCCGCCCCCGACAATCGCGAGGGCCATCTGGGCGACATCGCCCTGGCCTATGGCGTCTGCGCCCGCGAAGCGACCGAGCAGGGCAAGCCCCTGGCGCATCATCTGCAACACCTGGTGGCGCACGGCGTCCTGCATCTTGTAGGGTACGACCACCAGACGGAGACCGAAGCTGCGGAGATGGAAGCGCTGGAACGGCGGATACTCGCCGGCCTCGATATTCCCGATCCCTACGCCTGACACAGATGGCCCATTCAGACGACGCCGCACCACCGCCCGAAACGCCCCAATCTCGTCGGGGATTCTGGAGCATCTTCTCCCGCGTCCGCACCGGCCTGTCCGGCGAACCGGTCGAGGAGCTGGAGCCCACGACCCAGGCCGGCGAGACGCTCGCCGCCCAGGCCCGCGCCTTCCAGACCCTGACGGTCGACGACGTGATGACCCCCCGAGCGGACATCGTCGCGGTCGAGTTCAACACACCATTCGAGGGCCTGGTCGCCCAGTTCAGCGAGACCGAGCACAGCCGGCTGCCAGTCTACCGCGGCACCCTCGATGACCCGATCGGCTTTGTGCACATCAAGGACGTGTTCAAGCTCCTGGCCAGCAAGAGCCGCCGGCCGGCCGGGGTGCTCAAGCGCCTGCGTCGCCCGGCGCCGGGCGTTCCGGGCTCGATGCGCGCCGCCACCCTGCTGGCCCAGATGCAGAAGACCCGCGTCCATCTGGCGCTGGTCATCGACGAATACGGCGGCACCGAAGGTCTGGTGACACTGGAAGATCTGATCGAGGCGGTCGTCGGCGACATTGCTGATGAGCACGACGACGCCGCGGTCACCGGCCTGCGGGTTCTGGAAGACGGGATCATCGAAGCCAGCGCCCGCGCCCTTCTCGAGGATCTCGAGGCGGTGCTGGGCGAGGATCAGCTGGGCGACGGCGATCACGAGGAAGACATCGATACGGTCGGCGGACTGGTCACAGCCATCGCCGGCCGGGTGCCGCGCCGTGGCGACGTGGTCCGCCTGTCGGAGCGCTACGATATCGAGATCATCGCCGCCGACCCGCGCCGGGTGAAACGGGTTCGCTTCCGTCCCCGCCCGACCGACGCGGACGGCCCGGAGACGGCGACGGCGTGACCGTCGACCTGGCCAGGGTTCCGCGATGGACGCTGGCGCTGGCGGCGGGTCTGGCTGCGGCACTCGCCCATCCGCCATTCGGACTCCTGCCGGGACTACTCGGCTATCCCCTGTTGCTCTGGCTGGTCGATACAGCCGACGCGGATCGCCCCTTGCGATCGGCCTTCTGGCGCGGCTGGCTGGCGGGAGTCGCCTATTTCGGCCTCGGCACCTGGTGGATCGCCGAGGCTTTCCTGGTTGACGCGGCCAATCAGGGCTGGATGGCGCCCTTCGCAGTCACCCTGATGGCCGGCGGGATCGCCCTGTTCTGGGGTCTGGCCTGCCTGCTCTATCGCTGGACGGGCGCGACCGGCGTCGCCCGGGTTCTGGTCTTCGCCGGGGTGTTTGCGGCCTGCGAATGGCTGCGCGGCCATGTCCTGACCGGCTTTCCCTGGAACCTGCCCGGCGAGACCTGGAAGGCCGGTTCGGCGGTGTCCCAGAGCGCCTCCCTGGTCGGCGCCTATGGCCTCACCTGGCTGACGATCGCGATCTTCGCCGCCGCGGCCGTCTGGCGCGAGGGCCGGGCCGGCAGGGCGGCTGTTGGTCTGGCGCTGGCGACCCTGGCCGGCCTGTGGCTGTTCGGCGTCAACCGCACCTTCACCACGACATTGCCGGCCCCGCCGCCCGGCTCGCCGGTCGTGCGCATCGTCCAGGCCGATATCAAGCAGTCGGCCAAGTACGATCCGGCGGAGTTCAAACGCATTGTCGACGCCTATGTGCGCCTGACGTCGCTGCCCTATCCGGGCGGGCGTGTGGCGGACATCGTGATCTGGCCCGAGGGCGCGATCCCCGAGGCCATCGACAACTATCTCGCACCGGGAACCTGGACCCGCGCGGCCATCGAGGGCGCGCTGAAGCCGGGTCAGGTCCTGCTGGTCGGCGCCTACCGCGTCGAAGGGACGCAGGCGGATTATCGGGTGTTCAACAGCCTCGTCGCCGTTCGCCGCACAGGCGAGGGGCTTGAGCCGGCAGGGGTCTACGACAAGCACAGGCTGGTGCCGTTCGGCGAGTTTCTGCCGCTTGACGGCCTGATGACGGCACTGGGGATCAAGACGCTGGTGCATGTCGGCGACGGGTTCACCGCCGGACCGCCACCCGCGCCGCTGCACCCCGCCGGCCTGCCGGTCTTCCAGCCGCTGATCTGCTACGAGGGGCTCTACCCGGGCTTTACGCGGGACGGCGCAAAGGCTTCCGGCACAAGGCCCGCCTTCATCGTCAATGTGTCGAACGACGCCTGGTTCGGCGCGACCAGCGGCCCGTTACAGCACCTGAACCTGTCGAGCTATCGGGCCATCGAGGAAGGTTTGCCGATCCTCCGCGCGACCCCGACGGGCGTGTCGACCATCATCGGTCCGGCCGGCGCGCCGATATCCAGCGTCTTGCACCTCGGCGATAGCGGCGTTATCGACGGCGTGTTGCCGCTTGCTGGCTTCAACACGCTCTACACGCGACTTGGCGATCTGCCGTTCCTGATGCTTCTGCTCATTTCGGGTGTGTGTGGACTACTCAAACGGGTATCTAGAGACTTGAAATCGTCGCAGAATAAGCCTTAGAGGGACGGTTAAGTGAAATTGGCATTTCCTCAGATCAGGCGCTCATGACGACAACCACTGAAACCGACCGCTCGCCCAATCCTGTTGACCTGCACGTTGGCGGCCGCATTCGCATGCGTCGTAAACTTCTGGGTGTTTCTCAGGAACGTCTGGCCGATGACCTTGGCCTCACCTTCCAGCAGGTTCAGAAATACGAGCGCGGCGCCAACCGCGTCAGCGCGAGCAAACTGTACGAAATCGCCAAGTCCCTGCAGACCTCGATCGCCTACTTTTTCGAAGGTCTGGTTGACCCCTCGACCGCCCGCGCCGAAGGCGTGGCGGAAAGCGGCGCCGAGCCGTTCATCCACGACTTTCTGATGACTCCGGAAGGCCTGGAACTGGCGGCGTTGTTCCCCAAGATCCGCCGCGGCCGGGTGCGTCGCCGGATTCTCGACCTCGTCCGTTCAATGGCCGAGGAAGAAGAAAGCGAAGCCGGCGAGGCCTGAGCCTCGTCGCGCCGCTTGCGGATATAAGGATATCTTTATAGGTTCCGCGGGGCTGCCCCATCCGGGCGGCCCCTTTGTGTGCGGAGCCCGCCGTGAGCCGATCATCCTACATCTTCACCAGCGAAAGCGTGTCCGAGGGCCATCCCGACAAGGTGGCGGACCGGATCAGCGACACGGTTGTCGACGCCTTCCTGACGGCTGACCCCGAAGCGCGGGTCGCCTGTGAAACCCTGGTGACCACAAACCGGATCGTGCTGGCCGGCGAAGTCCGGGCTGGAAAGCCCGGCGGCGACAAGGCTGCGAACAAGGCCTTCACCAAAGAGGTCATCAAGTCGCTGGAGCCGAAGGTCCGGGCCGCGATCAAGGACATCGGCTACGAGCAGAAGGGCTTCCACTGGGAGAAGGCGAAATACGCCTGCTACCTGCACGGCCAGTCGGCGCACATCGCCCAGGGCGTGGACGCGGGCGCCAACAAGGACGAGGGCGCCGGCGACCAGGGCATCATGTTCGGCTACGCCACCACCGAAACGCCGGAGTTCATGCCGGCGACGCTGCAGTACAGCCACAACATCCTCAAGCGCTTGGCCGAGCTGCGCCATTCGGGCGAGCTGGACGCGCTGGAGCCTGACGCCAAGAGCCAGGTGACCCTGGAATACGACGCCGACGGCCGGCCCCAGCGGGTCGTTTCGATCGTCGTCTCGCACCAGCACAAGAAGAAGATCGACGGCAAGACGCCGACCAGCAAGCGCGTGCTGGACCTGATCAGGCCGCACGTGCTGGCGGTGTTCCCCGACGGCCTGGTCAACAAGAAGACCCGGTGGCTGATCAACCCGACCGGCCGCTTCGAGATCGGCGGCCCGGACGGCGACGCCGGCGTCACCGGCCGCAAGATCATCGTCGACACCTACGGCGGCGCGGCCCCGCACGGCGGCGGCGCCTTCAGCGGCAAGGACCCGACCAAGGTTGACCGCTCGGCCGCCTACGCCTGCCGCTACCTGGCCAAGAACGTGGTCGCGGCCGGTCTCGCCGACCGCTGCACGATCCAGATCGCCTACGCCATCGGCGTGGCCAAGCCGGTCTCGTTCCATGTCGACATGCACGGCACGGGCAAGGTCGATCCGGCCCTGCTGGAACAGGTCTTGCCGGACCTGATCAACGGCGCCACGCCGCGGGCGATCCGCGAGCACCTGGGCCTCAACAAGCCGATCTACGCCCGCACCGCGGCCTACGGCCATTTCGGCCGCCAGCCGGACAACGAGGGCGGCTTCAGCTGGGAAAAGACCGACCTGGTCCCGGAACTGAAGAAGCTGGCATGACACACCGCGGGGACATGCACTTCAGTGCGTGTCCCCCTTTCACTGATCTGGACAAGGGACACGCACTGAAGTGCATGTCCCTTTTCTGTTATTGAGCCCCATGCCCATCATCCCGCAACAACCGCACGGCGCGCTGCGCAGCTACGGCCGGATCAAGGCCCGGCCGATCAAGGCGCGGCAGGCGGAGCTGCTGGAGACGGTCGGTCCGACGGTCGAGATCCCCGAGGGGCCGTTTGATCCCCGCGCGCTCAAGGCTGACGCCCGCGAAATCTGGCTGGAGATCGGCTTCGGCGGCGGCGAGCACATGGCCGGACAGGCCGATCGCGACCCCGGCGTGCTGATCATCGGCGTCGAGCCGTTCCTCAACGGCGTGGCCAGCGCCGTGCGCCATGTCGACGACCTGAAGCTGACAAATGTCCGTATCCACCAGGGCGACGCCCGTGAGGTCGCCGGCCGCCTGCCGGACGGCTGCCTGGACCGGGTGTTCATCATGTTCCCCGACCCCTGGCCGAAGTCGCGGCATCACAAGCGCCGCATCGTCCAGCCAGAGTTCCTTGTCGAGCTCGCCCGGCTGCTCCGGCCCGGCGGGAGTCTGAGGTTCGCCACCGACTGGGCCGAGTACGCGGACTGGACGCTCGCCCGCGTCCGCGCATCCGGTCTGTTCACCGCGCCCGTCGGCAAGGCGGCTGAACACACCACGCCCCCGGGCGACCACATCACCACGCGCTACGAGGAAAAGAAGTTGGGCGACTGCGTCCCGGTGTTCCTGGATTTCGTGCGCCTGTAATTGGGGACACATACCAATTTCGCGAAATTGGTATGTGTCCCCAATTTCGCAACCACTGGATTTTCGGGTCGAAGCACACGATGTGCGCCGTCTGACCGTTCACATTCCAGGACCAACCGCCCCATGACCTTCGCCATCCACCAGGCCGCCGCGCCTGTCTTCACCCGCGCCCTGTCCAATCTGTCGGCGATGATCGACAAGACCCTGGCCGCCGGGGTCTCCGAGACGGCCCTGCTCGAGGCCCGCCTCGCGCCGGACATGCATCCCCTGCCGCGCCAGATCCAGATGGCCTCGGACAGCGCCAAGGGCGCGGTCGCCCGCCTCGCCGGCATCGAGCCGCCCGCCATGGCCGACACCGAGACGACGATCGATGAGCTCAAGGCGCGCATCGCCGCGACGATCGCCTATGTGAACAGTGTCGAGGCCGCCGCCCTGGACGGCGCGGAGGACCGCGAGGTGGTGCTGAAGTTCCCCGGCGCCGAGATGAAATTCACCGGCGCGGATTTCCTGACCGGCTTCGCCCTGCCGAACTTCTTCTTCCACATCACCATCGCCTACGCCCTGCTGCGGGCCAACGGCGCGCCGATCGGCAAGATGGACTTCCTCGGCGGGGCCCGCTGAGGGCTGGAAAATCCGGGCTGACAAGAGCGGAGAGAGGGCCTATACAGGCGCTCACATCGTTTGAACGCGCTGGATGGCGCATTCGAGCGGCGACCGGGAGGTCGCCGCTTTTTGTTTGGGTTTGAGACGGATGCGCGCGCGGACGGCGGAAGACGCCCAGTTGCTCGAAATGCTTGATCCGGTCGCGGAAGCGGCCGGCTTCGAGATCGTCCGCCTGCGCCTGATGGCCGGCAAGGAGCGCCGCCGCCTGCAGGTGATGGCGGAGACGCCGGACGGCGACATGACCGTCGAGGGCTGCACGGTCCTCTCGCGCGCCTTTTCCGAAGTGCTCGACGCGGCCGACCCGATCTCCGGCGAATACACTCTGGAGGTCTCCAGCCCCGGCATCGACCGGCCGCTGACCCGGCTCAAGGACTTCGACACCTGGGAAGGCTTCGAGGCCCGCATCGAGCTCGACCGCCTGGCCGACAACCGCAAGCGCTTCAAGGGCGAGCTGGCGGGAACCGAAGAGGGCCAGGTCGGGATCAACATCGAGGGTGAGGCCGAGACCACCCTCTATATCCCGTTCGAATGGGTCCTCGAGGCCAAGCTGGTGCTCGACGACAAGCTGATGAAACACGGCGCGGATGAACGCGCCGCCCGCCTGCAATCCGACACTGACACCGACACCGACCAAGAGTCCTGAACCAGGGAAACCCCACCATGGCCACCGGCATTTCCGCCAACCGGCTCGAGCTCCTGCAGATCGCTGACGCGGTCGCCCGCGAAAAGGGCATCGAGAAGGAGATCGTCATCGCCTCCATCGAGGAAGCGATCCAGAAGGCGGCCCGCAGCCGCTACGGCGCCGAGCACGACATCCGCGTCGTGATCGATCCCAAGACCGGCGAGACCTCGATCAAGCGCTACCTCACCGTGGTGCCAGACGACGCCGAGTTCGAGGAAGAGGACGGGCACGGCAAGATCCGCCTGTCGGACGCGCTGGCCGTCGACCGCGACGCCTTCGTCGGCCAGGTGACCGACGAGGAGCTGCCGCCGTTCGAGTTCGGCCGGGTGCAGACCCAGATGGCCCGCCAGGTGGTGACCGGAAAGGTCCGCGAGGCCGAGCGCGAGCGTCAGTTCGAGGAGTTCAAGGACCGCGTCGGCGAGATCGTCAACGGCAGCGTCAAGCGCGTCGAGTACGGCAACGTCATCGTCGACCTGGGCCGCGGCGAAGGCATCATGCGCCGCGACCAGTCGATCCCGCGTGAGAACTTCAACATCGGCGACCGGATCCGCTGCTACATCTACGACGTCCGTCGCGAGACCAAGGGCCCGCAGATCATGCTCAGCCGCGCGCACGGCGGCTTCATGGCCAAGCTGTTCGCCCAGGAAGTGCCGGAAGTCTATGACGGCGTCATCGAGATCCGCGCCGTGGCCCGCGACCCGGGCAGCCGCGCCAAGATGGCCGTGGTCAGCAATGACTCGAGCATCGACCCCGTCGGCGCCTGCGTCGGCATGCGCGGCTCGCGCGTCCAGGCCGTGGTCGCCGAGCTGCAGGGCGAGAAGATCGACATCATCCAGTGGAACCCGGACGAGGCGACCTTCATCGTCAACGCCCTGGCGCCGGCGGAAGTGTCCAAGGTCGTCATGGACGAGGAGGACGAGCGCGTCGAAGTGGTCGTTCCGGACGAGCAGCTGTCGCTGGCCATCGGCCGCCGCGGCCAGAACGTCCGCCTCGCCAGCCAGCTGACCGGCTGGCAGATCGACATCATGACGGAGTCGCAGGAGAGCGAGCGCCGCCAGAAGCAGTTCGCCGAAACCACCGCCCTGTTCCAGGAAGCCCTGGACGTGGACGAGGTCATCGCCCAGCTGCTGGCCACCGAAGGTTTTGTCTCGGTGGAAGACGTGGCCTACGTCGAGCCGCATGAAATCGCGGCCATCGAAGGCTTCGACGAAGACACCGCCGACGAACTTCAGGCCCGCGCCCGCGACTTCCTCGACAAGGAAGCCGCCGCCCAGGACGCCCGTCGCGTCGAGCTGGGCGTCGAGGACGCCGTTCTGGAAATCGAAGGCGTCACCCTGCCCATGGCCGTCGCCCTGGGCGAAGGCGAAGTGAAGTCCGTCGAGGACCTCGCCGGCCTGGTCCCGGACGACCTGCGCGGCTGGTTCGAAAGCAAGAACGGCGAGCGCGTGCGCGAACCGGGCATCCTGGAAGCCTTCGCCCTGACCCCGGACGACGCGGAGGCGCTGATCATGCGCGCCCGGGTCGTCATGGGCTGGATCGAGGCGCCGCCGGAGCCGGAGTACGAAGAGCCGGAGTACATCGAGGGCGACGAGGCCGAAGCCGGCCTCGAAAACCCCGAGGACTACGACCTGGCCGCCGCTGAAGGCGAGGCGCGGGACGCCTAGGGAATAGGGAGCAGGGCATAGGGAGCAGGGCGTAGCCGAGTTGCGCCCGCCTCCACCGAAGCCGCTACTCCCTATCCCCAACGCCCTGATCCCCATGAGAGCCCCCGCCACCCACGCCCAGGCCTCCCGCGAACGACGGGACATCGTCTCCGGCCAGGTCATGGCGGAGGACGCGCTGATCCGGTTCGTCGCCGGACCGGACGGCGTGGTCACGCCCGATCTGGCGCGCAAGCTGCCGGGTCGCGGCATGTGGGTGGCCGCTGACCGGCTGAGCGTCGAGACGGCGGCGAAGAAGGGCCTGTTTTCCCGGTCCGCGAAGACGAAGCTGTCGGCGCCGTCCACCCTGCCCGACACGGTGGAGGCGTTGTTGATGCGGCGTCTTCTTGACGGGCTGGGCCTTGCGCGGCGCTCCGGAGACCTTACTTCGGGGTTCGAAAAGGTCGTGTCCTCCATTCGCGGCGGCAAGGCGGCCTGGTTGATCGAGGCGTCCGACGGCGCCGCGGACGGCCGCCGCAAGGTGCTCGGCGCGGTCCACTCGAGCCCTTCGCCGCCCCGCGTGTTCGGCCTTTTCTCCTCTGAGGAATTGGGTTTGGCCTTGGGCGGCGAGAATGTGATACACACCGCCTTCCTTGCGGGGCGAGCTTCCGGACGCTGGACATCAGACGCCCAGCGGCTATCAGGCTTCCGTCCGCTTCTCCCCGAGAGTTGGCGCGAGGAACCGTAACAGGCCGGGCGGCGACGCCTCGGTCCCTTCGCGGTTTGAACGATACGAATTGAAGCCGGATACGCCGGCTGAGAGTTAAGCGAGACGCATGAGCGACGAGAACGACAACGGCCGGCCCGCCCGCCCCTCCCTCACCCTGAAGCCCCGCTCGGGCTCGGTGAACGCGGGCGTGGTCAAGCAGACCTTCAGTCACGGCCGGTCGAAGACGGTGGTGGTCGAAACCAAGCGCGTCCGCACGCACGCGCCGGGTGGCGGCGGCAATCTCGCCGGTCCGTCCGCCGCTGAAAAGCGCACGACCTATGATCCGCGTCCCGCCGCGCCGGGCGCCCGTCCGGCAGGCCCCGCCTCGTCCGGCCCCGGCGGCCTGTCCGCCGAGGAGCACGCCGCTCGCCAGCGCGCCATCGACGCCGCCCGCGAAGCCCAGGAGCGCGCCGCCGCCCAGGCGCGCGCCAAGGCTGAGGAAGACGCCCGTCGTCGCGCCGCTGAACAGGCCGCCAGCGCTCCGGCGCCGGCAGCGCCCGTCGCTCCGGTAGCCGCCGCACCGGCCACACCGGCCGCGCCCGTTGCGCCGCCCGCACCGGTCATTGCGACGCCGGCGCCTGCGCCCGTCGTAGCGGCCGCGCCTGCTCCGGCCCCGGCCCCGGCTCCCGCGCCCGCACCAGCGGCGCCGGCCGCGCCGGCCGCCGCTTCGCCCAACCAGACCCGCTCCTACGAGCCCTCGCGCGAACGCCGCGACGATCGCAGCAGCACGACGACCTACCGTCCGCCCAGCGCCGGTCCGTTCAACCAGCGGGCTCCGCGCCCCGACGCCGGCGCCAACTTCGGCCAGCGCACGCCGCGGCCCGAAGGGGATCGCCCCTTCACGCCGCGTCCGCCCCGTGACGGCGGCGACGCCCGCCCGCCGCGCGACGCCCCGCGTCCCGGCGAGACGGTCCGCTATTCGGCCCTGGCTCCGCGTCCGGCCGCCCGTCCGGGTGATCGTCCCGGCGGCGCCCGTCCGCCCCGTCCCGGCCAGCCGGCCGCCCCGCCCGCGACCGCTGAAATCCAGCGCGCCACCCGCCAGGCCCCGCGCCCAGGCGGCGCCGGCGCGGTTATCGACCGCCGTCCCGACGATGATGATGATCGCCGCAAGGGCGCCGCGCCCGGCAAGGCCGTCTCGCGCACCAAGGGCGAGCCCAAGCGCCGCGAAGGCCGTCTGACGATCCAGGTTCTCGCCGGTGACGACGAGGGCGCGGCCGAGCGCATGCGCTCGCTGGCCTCGGTTCGCCGGGCCCGTGAACGCGAGAAGGAAAAGCGCCGTGGCGGCGCCGCCGAACAGGCCCGCGTGGCCCGTGAAGTGGTCATCCCCGACGTGATCACCGTGCAGGAGCTGTCCAACCGGATGGCCGTGCGCGGCGTCGACATCATCAAGTTCCTGATGCGTCAGGGCGTGATGCTGAAGATCAACGACGTGATCGACAACGACACCGCCGAGCTGGTGGCCACCGAATTCGGCCACACCGTCCGCCGCGTGTCGGAAGCCGACGTCGAAGAGGGCTTCCTGGACGCCGACGATCACGACGATCACCTGGAGCCCCGCGCTCCGGTGGTGACGGTCATGGGTCACGTCGACCACGGCAAGACCAGCCTGCTGGACGCCCTGCGCGCCACCGACGTGGTGGCGGGCGAGGCCGGCGGCATCACCCAGCACATCGGCGCCTATCAGGTTCGCCTGAAGAGCGGCGATCGCGTCACCTTCCTCGACACGCCCGGCCACGCGGCCTTCAGCGCCATGCGCGCCCGCGGCGCCAACATCACCGACATCGTCATCCTGGTGGTGGCGGCCGATGACGGCGTGATGCCGCAGACCATCGAAGCCATCCAGCACGCCAAGGCGGCCGGGGTTCCGATGATCGTGGCGGTCAACAAGATCGACAAGCCGGACGCCAACTCGACCCGCGTGGTCAACGAGCTGCTGCAGCACGAGATCGTCGTCGAAAGCCTGGGTGGCGACACCCAGATGGTCGAGGTCTCGGCCAAGGTCGGCACGGGTCTGGACGAACTGGTCGAACGCGTCCTGCTGCTGGCCGAGGTTCTGGACCTCAAGGCCAACCCCGACCGTACGGCCGAGGGCGTGGTCATCGAATCCAAGCTGGACAAGGGCCGCGGCGCTGTCGCCACGGTTCTGGTCAAGCGCGGCACGCTGAAGCGCGGCGAGATCGTCGTGGCCGGCGCGGCCTGGGGCAAGGTTCGCGCCCTGCTCAACGAACGCGACGAGCAGCTGACCGAAGCCGGTCCCTCGACCCCGGTCGAGATCCTCGGCCTCGACGGCACGCCCGATCCTGGCGAACCGTTCGCCGTGGTCGAAAGCGAGGCCCGCGCCCGCGAGCTGACCGAATACCGTGTCCGCCTGAAGCGCGAGCGCGCGGCCGCCAGCGGTCCGATGGCCGGCGCCTCGATGGCCGACATGATGGCCAAGCTGCAGGACAAGCGGATCAGCGAACTGCCGCTGGTCATCAAGGGCGACGTCCAGGGTTCGGTCGAAGCCATCGTCGGCTCGCTGGAGAAGATCGGCACGGACGAAGTCCGCGCCCGCATCATCCTCTCCGGCGCCGGCGCGATCAGCGAAAGCGACGTGATGCTGGCCAAGGGCGCTGGCGCCCCGCTGCTCGGCTTCAACGTCCGCGCCTCGCGTCAGGCTCGTGACCTGGCCGAGCGTGAAGGCGTCGAGATCCGCTACTACGCGATCATCTACGACCTGATCGACGACATCAAAGGCGTGCTCTCGGGCATGCTGGCGCCGATCCAGCGGGAAACCTTCCTCGGCAACGCGGAAGTCCTGCAGGCGTTCGACATCTCCAAGGTCGGCAAGGTCGCCGGCTGCCGGGTCGTCGAGGGCGTGGTCCGCAAGGGCGCCAAGGTCCGGATCGTCCGCGAGAACGTGGTGGTGCTCGAACTGGGCACCCTGCAGACCCTCAAGCGCTTCAAGGACGAAGTGCCGGAGGTCAACGCGGGCCAGGAATGCGGCATGGCCTTCGCCGGCTTCCAGGACATCCGCGCCGGCGACCAGATCGAGTGCTTCACCGTCGAAGAGGTCAAGCGCCAGCTGGCGTAGGGCTTTTCACAGTCGGAATTGCGAAGGGCGCGGAGGGAGACCTCCGCGCCTTTTTCTTTGGTTGGCTGGTTTCTGGTGGACCGGGCGTTACGTCCACATTCGACCCCTTGCGGACGTCGCTTCCGCGAGATCATTCCCACGAAAAGATGGTCCGCAAATCGCAAGCTGTAGGGGTCTCGCCCTCTTCGAACAGAGTCACTCGGCTGATGGCAATTATCTGGTTCGGTGTAAGCGGTGTGGCTGACTTGAAATAGGCAGCGCCGTGAGAACCGTTCCAGATTGCTACTACGTATCCGCCGTCCACTTCGCGTTGCGCAAACCTCGCGGGCCTTGTGCTTGTCTGGGCCTCGACGACCTGCCCGGGCGGGCGGCTAGCCCAACCTATTCCGCTAACGTCGAGCGTGCCGAACGCTCCCTCCCAGCGAAAGCGTCCGCTATGAAT
Source organism: Caulobacter sp. (assembly GCA_021741355.1). Taxonomy (GTDB): domain Bacteria; phylum Pseudomonadota; class Alphaproteobacteria; order Caulobacterales; family Caulobacteraceae; genus Caulobacter. The sequence continues at coordinate 378 of JAIOXZ010000013.1, read as the reverse complement.
GCCGCCGTCCAGCGTGGTCACCGTCTCGCCCGGCAGCAGATCAATAATGGGAGAGTATCCACAGAAGCGAGCGGGCCCCGCTAGATCGGTAGCCTCGCACTGCGTGGAAAATCCCATCGCTAGAGCGATCAACACCATCAAAGTTCTCATGAACTTCCCCGGACGTGCGACTGCGGGAGTCTAAACGGGCAAGTGTCCGCTCACCACGGTGGGCTCAACCGGTGACCGCAACACGCTAACTGACGTGACCCCCATTTCTCATCCAGCCATAACGAGAGTCCTAGGTTGATCTGAGCCTTCGTTGAGGTGGGTTGCAAGAGGCGTCCGCGCGGAGCCCCCAGGCTGCGCAGCGCGGTCGCCGGTCTGTCCGGAGAGGGC
>JAIOXZ010000001.1 GCA_021741355.1 Caulobacter sp. | reverse complement strand
CCAACTACCGCCCGCAGTTCTACTTCCGCACGACGGACGTGACCGGGATCATCAAGCTGCGCGAAGGCGTGGAAATGATCATGCCGGGCGACAACGCCGAGCTGGACGTCGAGCTGATCACCCCGATCGCCATGGACGCGGGCCTGCGCTTCGCCATCCGTGAAGGCGGCCGCACCGTCGGCGCCGGCGTCGTGGCCAAGATCGTCGAGTAGTCCTCGACCTTCGAAGCTCCGGCTACAAGACAAAGGCCCCTCAGCGGAAACGCTGGGGGGCTTTTTCTTTGGTGGCGCCCCGCCTCTGAGCCCATCCCATTTTCCGCTCATCCTCGCGGAAGCGAGGACCCAGGTTTACGGCCGGTGCAATCACCTCGAGGGATGTTTGGCTCTCCGGCGGGAAAACTCCGAGCAGCCCATGCCATTCTGCGTCCACTGCCTGGCCAGCGACAGATGAAGGTCCGCCGTCGGGCCTGGAAGATCGGGTTGATCGAGAAATCCAATCCCGGGTAGCGAGACCTGCACCCGGAAACTTGCTGAGCGCCAGACATCCCCAACCGTGCTTGCACCGACCGTAAACCTGGGTCCTCGCTTCCGCGAGGATGGGCGGGGTCTGGGGGGCCTGTTGCGCTTCTCGCAGGGACCACTCCCCCACCCGGTCCTTCGGACCACCCTCCCCACAAGGGGGAGGGAGAAAAGATCGAGGCCCCGGTGGAAACGCCGGGGCCTTTTTCTTGAGCCGCTTAACCGGACCTTTGCCAGTCGCCCTCATCCTCCGCGCGTCGAGGCGGGCTTTGCGCCCGTCACAAGCGACGCAGACTGGGGGTTCCGAGGTGGGACGCGGCCTTTCCGTAGAGACCGTAAAGCCGGGCGAGCTGACGCCCGAGGAGATCGGCCTGTGGACCGGTTTCGTCCGGGCTGACGCCCGTTATGCCTCGCCCTACTTCCACCCCGCCTTCACCCGCGTGGCCGGCGAGGTCGCGCCCGGCGCGGCGGTCGCCCTGATCCACCAGGGCGGCGAGATCGTCGGCTTTTTCCCGCACCAGCGTCGTGGATCCCGGGTCCAGCCCCTCGGCGCGCCGCTGAACGACTATCACGGCGTCATCGCGCGGCCCGGCTTCGCCCCGGCCCTGCAGGACCTGCCGGCGCTGCTGGGGGCCGCCAGCATCGCCGTCAACGGCTGGACAGGCACGGGGGCGGGCGAGGGCATTCTCGGCCGCCAGACGCTGCAGGCCGACCTGTCGCAGGGCTGGGCGGCCTATGACGCCGAACGCCGCGACGCCTGGCGCAAGTATTTCCGCGACAAGGACCGCGCGCGCCGCTCGCTGGAGCGGGACCACGGCGCCCTGACCGTGTCGTTCGACGGCGTCGACGCCGCGTCTCTGACCCGGCTGCTGGCGCTCAAGCGCGAGCAGTTCAACCGCTCCGGCCGCCATGACATCTTCGCCTGCGGCTGGACCGCGGACCTGCTGCGGGCGCTGCCGATGGCGACCGAAGCCGGCTTCGGCGTCCGACTGGCCGTGCTGCGGGCCGGCGGGCGGCCGATCGCCTTCGAATACGGCCTGTACGCGGGCGACCACTACCACTTCTGGCTGCCGGCCTACGAGGGGGGCACCTCGCGCTACTCGCCAGGCATCCTGCTCAGCCTCGAGACCATGCGCCTGGGCGCTGAGGAAGGGTTCCGCCTGTTCGACTACGGCTTCGCCGGCGAACCGTACAAGAAGTACGCCTGCAACCGCGAGCAGACGGTGCTCGACGGCGTGGTCCACAGGGCGGGCTTCAGCACCGCGATCGAGGCCGCGCTGGCGATGGTCGGCGCCGGACCGGCGCTGACGGCGGGCGTGGCCCTGGGTCGCGCCCCGCTGGGCGTCAGCGTTCGACGCCGCTGGGCGGCCATCGACGCCTGCGAGACAACAGCCACGGGCCGGATGCGCGGCGTCGCCGCCGCCGTCTCCGCCGTCATGAGCCGCGCCTCGGCGCCCCGCGCGGGGGTCGGCCTGCTCACCCTGTTGAACGTCTAGAAAGAGGCGATCATGCCGTTGCCGTCCGAACCCCTGGTCATTTCGCACGATATCGCCGGTCTGGGCCTGGCCACCGACGCGGCGCTGGCCAGGCTGCTGGACCGCTATCCGGAAGAGCTGTTCGACATCAACGCCTACAGCTACGACGCCGAGGGGCAGGTCAGCCTGGCGACCGGCTCGCGCGGTCGGGCCGACGGCGCGGCGCTGCTGGAGGAGATCAAGGCCGGTCGCCTCTGGGTCAACCTGCGCGACGTCCAGGACGCTCACCCGGATCTCTGGGAGCCGGTGGCGGAGAGCTTCGCCGGCCTGACCGACCGTCTGAACCTGCGGCCGATCAAGACCACCGGTCAGTTGATCCTGTCGTCGCCGACGACGAGGGTGCCCTACCATTTCGACGCGGCCGGCGTGGTGCTGTTCCACCTGCGCGGCCGCAAGCGCCTGTTCGTCTATCCGCCCGATGACGCTCATCTGCCCCAGGAAGGCATGGAGCAGACCATCATGCGGACGACGACCGAGGAGCTGCCCTACAACCGCGGCATGGACGCCAACGCCTGGACGGTCGATCTCGAGGCGGGGCAGGCCGTGACCTGGCCGTTGTACGCGCCGCACCGGGTCGAGAACCTCGGCGAGTTCAATGTGTCGCTGTCGCTCGACTTCCAGACCTGGGACACGCGGATGACCCGCGGCGCCCACTTCGCCAACGGCGTGCTGCGCGGCTGGGGCGTGACCCCCGCGCCGATGCATCGCACGCCGATGGCGGCGCGCGCGGCGCTATGGGCCTGTTCACTGGCGATGAAGAAGGCCAGTCTGGTGGAGAACCGGATCAAGGACATTGAGCGCAGCTTCGAACTGGGCGCGGAGAAACGCGCGGCGGCCTGACCGCGTCCCATGTCTATAGAGACAGATCTCTCGGCGCCGGAGATGGCCCAGGTCCGGCGTGCGATCACCCTGATCCTCGCGCGCCATGAGCCGTGGCCGGCGTTCGTCATCGACCGGGACTGGACGGTGCTCGCCGCCAACGACGCGGCCCAGCGGCTGGTCCGGCTCATGCTCGGCGAGTCCCGCATGGCCAGGCCGATGAACCTGATGCAGCTGTTCCTCGCGCCCGATGAATTACGCCGACATATCGTCAACTGGCCCGTCTGGGCCCTCGCGCTGTTGTCCCGCGCCCGGCGGGAGGCGGCCGATGCGCCGCAGGATTCGCCGGTCCGGGTGGTGCTGCGCAATCTCCTGGCGCTTCCGGACGTGGACCGGCTGGTCGCGGGGGAGGGCGCTTCCTCGCCCGAGCCGCTCTGCGAGGTGCGGTTCCTGTCCCAGAGCCGCGAGCTGGGCCTGATCCCCACCACGACGGGCTTTGCGACCCCTATGGGCGCCGCGCTGGACGGCCTGCGCATCGAGGCCTTCCTGCCGTCGGACGACGAGTCCGAGACGCTGCTGCTGGCCCTGGCGGGCGGAGAGTAGGGAGTAGGGAGTAGGGAGTAGGGAGTGCCCATGTGGCGAGGGATTGGGGGCTATGCGCCAGTGAAGCGCCGCTCCTGCCGCGACCCTGCTCGACTACTCCCTACTCCCTACTCCCTAGCCCCTAAGCCCCAGCCCCCAGCCCCCGGCCTCTTCCTCAACATGACCTCTCTGTCATGACCTCGAATTAAGCTGCTCCCGGCGCCGCCCGGGCCTAGCTTCCCTCAACACAACGCATTGAGGGGAGACTATCCGATGCGCGCTATCCTGACTTTGAGCGTCGCGGCCGCGGCGCTTCTGGGCGCTACCGCCGCCCAGGCCGCTTCCGTCGAGATCAAGAACGCGGCCGCCCGCGTCGTGGTCATCCCGGAGGACCGCGCCGACGTGAAGGTCGAGTTCCTGACCACCAACGCCGGCTTGCCGCTGATGGTGCGCACCGAGGGCGACAAGACGGTCATCGACGGCGGCCTGATCCGCAACGCGATCCGCAACTGCCGCACGATCAACGGCGAGGCCACGGTGTCGGTCCGGGGCAAATCGTTCGGCTGGGACGCCCTGCCGCAGGTCGTCGTCCGGGTGCCCATGGATGCGAAGGTCGCTGGCGGCAGCGCCGTGTTCGGCAGCGTCGGCCGCAGCAACAGCCTTGAACTGTCCAACGCCGGCTGCGGCGACTGGACGGTCGGCAACGTCGCGGGCGAGCTGAAGATCAACCAGGCGGGCTCGGGCGACACCACGGCCGGCACGGCGGGGTCGGTCTCGATCAACATCGCCGGGTCAGGCGACGTCGCGACCGCGGCGATCAGCGGCGACCTGGCGGTCAATATCGCCGGATCCGGCGACGTCCAGGCGGCGTCGGTGTCGGGCGCGATCGCGGCCAACATCATGGGGTCGGGCGATATCACCGTCCGTGGCGGCGAGGTCGGGGCGGTGGCGGTCTCGATCGCCGGTTCAGGTGATGTGACGGTGATGGCGCCGGCGGAAAGCGTCAGCGCCAAGATCGCCGGCTCCGGCGATGTGCGCCTGCTCAGGGTTTCCGGAACCATCAGCAAGAAGGTCGCCGGCTCGGGTGAGGTGATCGTCGGGCCGATCGACGCGGAAGACTGAACCGACACCCCCCGAACAGGGGATACGCCGCCGGCCACAGCCCACTAGGCTGTGGTCGTGCGGAACTCCCCGGCTGGTCTGCGTATTCGTCGTTCGCGGACGAGCCAGGCGCGGGCTTGCCCGCCTCCAGCCGGCGCTGTCCCTCCAAGGGCGTCGGCCGGCAGGAGTTCCGCCACCTGGAGGCCTGATACAGGAAAGCCCCGGAGCGTGACGCTCCGGGGCTTTATCGTTGCGCCGCCTTTGGCCGGGGGGGCGGGGCGGCGCAGCGAGTCTTCACGACCGCAACTGCTCGTGGTCGCCTGGAACAAACGCCGCTGCGATCAATAGGCTCCGCCCGATCCGGGAGAATGCGCCTGCCGGCGGCGGTCGATGACATTCTATCCCCTTGCCGGGTTGACGTTTCCGAGTCGCTGCCGTAATACCCGCCGCTCTGTTGGACCGGCAGTGCACTTCGGTGCAGACGCGGCCCGCGGAACGAACCGACCTATGGCTTTCCACCAAAGGAAAATCGCGGTCGGGGAGCAGGTCCTCGCGGATGTCCGCGTGGACCACATTCGTTTTTGCGGACTACGTATTCGACCCATCCCCTCGGGGGGTGACGTCGGGTTGGTCTTTGAAATGGTTTTAAGCACGCGGGCGCCACCCCTTCAGGTCGCCCTTTGGGAAACACGAGCGATATGGATCGTCAGAACATCCGCATCCGGCTCAAGGCCTTCGATCACCGCGTGCTGGATCATTCCACACGCGAGATCGTGAATACGGCCAAGCGCACGGGCGCCACCGTCAGGGGGCCGATCCCCCTGCCCACGCTCATCGAGAAATTCACCGTCAACCGCTCGCCGCACGTCGACAAGAAGTCGCGCGAGCAGTTCGAGATCCGCACCCACAAGCGCGTGCTGGATATCGTCGACCCCACCCCGCAGACCGTGGACGCGCTCATGAAGCTCGACCTGTCCGCCGGTGTGGACGTCGAGATCAAGCTGTAGGGAGCGTAACGACCATGACTCTCCCCGCACAACGTACCGGTCTCCTGGCCCGCAAGCTCGGCATGACCCGTTTCTTCGATGAAACCGGCCAGCACGTGCCTGTCACCGTTCTCAGCCTCGACGGCTGCCAGGTGACGGCCCAGCGCACCGTTGAGAAGGACGGCTACACCGCCCTCCAGCTCGGCGCCGGCGCGAAGAAGCCGAAGAACACCCCCAACGCCATGCGCGGCCACTTCGCCAAGGCTCAGGTCGAACCCAAGCGGGTTGTGGCCGAGTTCCGGATCGAAGAAGGCGCGATGATCGATGTGGGCGCCGAGTTCACCGCCGACCACTTTATGGCCGGCCAGAAGGTGGACATCCAGGGCGTCACCGTCGGCAAGGGCTTCGCCGGCGCCATGAAGCGCTGGAACTTCGGCGGCATGCGCGCCACGCACGGTGTCTCGGTCTCGCACCGGGCTCACGGTTCGACCGGCCAGCGTCAGGATCCGGGCAAGACCTTCGCCGGCAAGAAGATGGCCGGCCACCTGGGCGTTGAAACCGTCACCACCATGAACCTCACGGTCTGGAAGGTCGACGTCGAGCGCGGCCTGATCCTGATCAAGGGCGCCGTCCCCGGCACCGAGAATTCGTGGGTCAAGATCCGCGACGCGATCAAGAAGGCCGCTCCGGCCGACCTGCCGCGTCCGGGCGCTTTCCGCAAGTCGGGTGAAGCGGCTGTCGCCGCGGCGCCGGCCGAGGAACCCGCCGCTGCCGAAGTCGAGGCTCCCGAAGCCACGCAAGAGGGCGCAGAATAATGAAACTCGACGTCATCAAGCTTGACGGCGCCAAGGCCGGCTCGGTCGATCTCGACGATGCCATCTTCGGCATCGACGATATCCGCGGGGACATCCTTCAGCGCGTCGTCACCTGGCAGCTGGCCAAGCGCCGCTCCGGGAACCACAAGATCCAGGTCCGTAACGAGGTCTCTCGCACGGGCAAGAAGATGTACAAGCAGAAGGGCACCGGCGGCGCCCGTCACGGTTCGCGCCGTGCGGCCCAGTTCGTTGGCGGCGCCAAGGCCCACGGCCCGGTCGTCCGCAGCCACGAGTTTGGTCTGAACAAGAAGATCCGCGCCATGGCCCTGCGCCATGCGCTGTCTTCCAAGGCCAAGTCGGGCTCGCTGGTCGTCATCGACGCCGCCGAGCTGACCGATCCGAAGACGGCCGCCCTGCGCGCCACCTTCGACAAGATGGGTTGGAAGAACGCCCTGATCATCGCCGGGCCGGAAGTGAACGCCAACTTCAAGCTGGCGGCTCGCAACATCCCGAACATCGATGTGCTGCCGAACGCCGGCCTGAACGTCTATGACGTGCTGCGCCGCGGGACCCTGGTCCTGACCAAGTCGGCCGTTGATGGCATCTCGGCTCGCTTCGCTCAGAAGGAAGCCGCGTAATGTCCGTCACCGCTCGCCATTACGACACCATCCTCGCCCCGGTGATCACCGAAAAGGCGACCTATCTGTCTGAACAGAACAAGGTCGTCTTCCGGGTCGCCGACGACGCGACGAAGGACGAGATCGCCGCCGCGGTCGAAGCGCTGTTCAAGGTCAAGGTGACCAAGGTCAACACCCTGAACGTCAAGGGCAAGACCAAGCGCTTCCGCGGTCGCGTCGGACAACGGTCCGACGTCAAGAAAGCCATCGTGACCCTGGCCGACGGCCAGTCGATCGACATTACGACGGGGCTCTAGAGAGATGGCTCTGAAGCATTACAATCCGACGTCTCCCGGTCGCCGCAGCCTGGTGCTGATCGACCGCAGCGAGCTCCACAAGGGCCGCCCGGAGAAGTCACTGGTCGAAGGTCTGACCAAGTCGGGCGGTCGTGGCGGCGGTGGCCGTATCGCGGTCCGCTTCCGTGGCGGCGGCGCCAAGCGCCTCTACCGCATGGTCGACTTCAAGCGTCGCAAGTGGGACGTCGTCGCGACCGTTCAACGCCTGGAGTACGATCCGAACCGGACGGCCTTCATCGCGCTGATCAAGTACGCCGACGGCGAGCTGGCCTATATCCTGGCCCCGCAGCGCCTGAAGGTCGGTGACGAAGTCATCGCTTCCGAGAAGGTCGACGTGAAGCCGGGCAACGCTGCTCCGCTGAGCGGTCTGCCGATCGGCACGATCATCCACAATGTCGAGCTCAAGCCCATGAAGGGCGGCCAGATGGCCCGCTCGGCCGGCGCCTACGCTCAACTGGTGGGCCGTGACGGCGGCTACGCCCAGATCCGTCTCGGGTCGGGCGAGCTCCGCATGGTTCTGGACACCTGCATGGCCACGGTCGGCGCGGTGTCCAACCAGGACCACATGAACCAGGTTCTCGGCAAAGCCGGCCGCGTGCGTCACATGGGCTTCCGCCCGCACGTCCGCGGCGTCGCCATGAACCCGGTCGACCACCCGCACGGCGGCGGCGAAGGCCGCACCTCCGGCGGCCGCCACCCGGTGACCCCGGCGGGCAAGCCGACCAAGGGCGCCAAGACCCGCACCAACAAGGCCACGGACAAGTTCATCATCCGGTCGCGCCATAAAGCGAAGAAGGGCCGTTAAGCCATGACACGCTCAGTCTGGAAGGGCCCGTTTGTCGACGGTTACCTGCTGAAGAAGGCAGAGACCGCGCAAACCTCCGGCCGCAAGGATGTGATCAAGACCTGGTCGCGTCGCTCCACCATCATGCCGCAGTTCGTCGGCCTGGTGTTCGGGGTGCACAACGGCCTCAAGCACGTGCCCGTCTCCGTGTCGGAAGACATGGTCGGTCACAAGCTCGGCGAATTCGCCCCGACGCGGAACTTCCCGGGTCACGCGGCCGACAAGAAGGCCAAGAGGAAGTAGCATGTCGAAGAAAGCGAAAGCCCGTCGACTGCCAGGAACTGAGGTTCAGGCCAAGCTGCGCACGCTGCGCACCTCGGCCCGGAAGCTCAACCTCGTGGCCCAGTCGATCCGCGGCCTGAAAGTGCAGCGCGCGCTGAACGAACTTGAGTTCAGCCACAAGCGCATCGCCAAGGATGTCCGGGCCGCGCTCTACAGCGCGATCTCGAACGCCGAGAACAACCACAACCTCGACATCGACTCGCTCGTCGTGTCGGAGGCCTTCGTGGGCAAGAACCTGGTGATGAAGCGCTTCTCCGCACGTGCGCGGGGCCGCTCGTCGCGTATCGAGAAGCCGTTCAGCGAACTCACCATCGTGGTTCGCGAACTGGGTGAGGCCGCCTGATGGGTCAGAAAGTCAATCCGGTCGGGCTTCGGCTCGGCATCAACCGCACCTGGGACAGCCGTTGGTTCGCCGACGGCAAGGAGTACGGTCGCCTTCTTCACGAGGACATCAAGGTCCGCCGTGAACTGAAGAAGCGCCTGTACCAGGCCGGCATTTCGCGGATCATCATCGAGCGTCCGCACAAGAAGTGCCGCGTCACCATCTATGCCGCGCGCCCTGGCGTGATCATCGGCAAGAAGGGCGCGGACATCGACAAGCTGCGCAAGGACATCGCGTCCATGGTCGGCGTCGAGGTTCACCTGAACATCGTCGAGATCCGCAAGCCCGAGACCGACGCCCAGCTGGTGGCCGAGAACATCGCCCAGCAGCTCGAGCGCCGCGTCGCCTTCCGTCGCGCCATGAAGCGCACCATGCAGTCGACCATGCGTCTGGGCGCCAAGGGCGTTCGGATCAACGTTTCGGGTCGTCTGGGCGGTGCCGAAATCGCGCGGATGGAATGGTACCGCGAAGGTCGCGTGCCGCTGCACACCCTGCGTGCGGACATCGACTACGGCTTCGCGGAAGCCAAGACCACCTACGGCATCATCGGCGTGAAGACCTGGATCTTCAAAGGCGAAGTGCTGGACCACGATCCCATGGCGCTGGACAAGCGCCTGGCCACTGAATCCGGCCCCGCCGGCGAAGGTGGTGGACGTGACCGTGACGATCGCGGACCCCGCGGCCCGCGCCGCGACCGTGGTCGTGGAGCTGAGGCGTAACTGTCATGCTGTCACCGAAGAAAACCAAGTACCGGAAGGCCTTCAAGGGCCGGATCCACGGAACCGCCAAGGGCGGCGCCCTGCTGAACTTCGGCTCCTATGGCCTCAAGGCCGTTGAGCCCGAGCGCATCACGGCGCGTCAGATCGAAGCGGCCCGCCGCGCGATCACCCGCCACATGAAGCGTCAGGGCCGCGTCTGGATCCGGATCTTCCCGGACCTGCCGGTTTCCGACAAACCCGCCGAAGTCCGGATGGGCAAGGGCAAGGGCGCCGTCGATTACTGGGCTGCTCGCGTTCACCCCGGCCGCATCATGTTCGAGATCGACGGCGTCGCCGACGATATCGCGCGTGACGCCCTGAAGCTGGGCGCCGCCAAGCTGCCGATCAAGACGCGCATCGTCGCCCGGATCGACTCCGGCCAGGCCGCGGAGCACTGAGATGAAGATCGATGAAGTTCGGGGCTTTACGCCCGACCAGCTGGCCGAAGCGCTGCTGAACCTGAAGAAAGAGCAGTTCAACCTGCGCTTCCAGGCGGCGACCGGCCAGGTGGAAAAGACCCACCGCGTGAACGAGATCCGCAAGGACATCGCGCGGATCAAGACCGTGCTGCGCGCCAAGAAAGCGGCGTAAGGAGACCGATATGCCCAAACGTATTCTTGAAGGCGTGGTCGTCTCCGACAAGGGCGACAAGACGGTGGTCGTGAAGGTCGAACGGACCTTCCTGCACCCCCTTCTGAAGAAGACCGTCCGCCGGTCGAAGAAGTATCACGCGCATGACGAAGCCAACGCCCACAAGGCTGGCGAGATCGTCAAGATCGTCGAATGTGCGCCGAAGTCCAAACTGAAGACCTGGGAAGTCCTTCCCAAGGCCGTCAGCTAGTTTCTGGAAGGTATTAAGCCATGATCCAGATGCAAACTAACCTGGAAGTCGCCGATAATTCGGGCGCACGCCGGGTCATGTGCATCAAGGTGCTTGGCGGCGCCAAGCGCCGCTACGCACACGTCGGGGACAAGATCGTTGTCTCCGTCAAGGAAGCCATTCCGCGCGGCCGCGTGAAGAAGGGCGATGTGCTGCAAGCCATCGTCGTTCGCACGTCCTCGGCCATCAAGCGCAAGGACGGCTCGGTCATCCGGTTCGACAAGAACGCGGCGGTGATCGTCAACAAGCAGGCGGAGCCGATCGGCACGCGGATCTTCGGCCCGGTTCCCCGTGAACTGCGCGCCAAGAACCACATGAAGATCATCTCCCTCGCGCCGGAGGTGCTGTAATGGCGGCCAAGATCAAGAAGGGCGATAAAGTCGTCCTCCTCACCGGCAAGGACAAGGGCAAGTCCGGCAACGTCGTGCGCGTCTTCCCGAAGGAAGAACGCGTCGTTGTCGGCGGGCTCAACATGGTCCAGCGCCACACCAAGCCGACCCAGGCGGACCCGCAGGGCGGCATCAAACACAAGGAAGCGCCGGTGCACGTCTCGAACGTCGCCATCGTCGATTCCAACGGCAAACCCACCCGCGTCGGCTTCCGCATGGACGGCGACAAGAAGGTGCGTTTTGCCAAGACCACGGGCGAGGCGATCAATGGCTGATCAAGCTTACGAACCCCGGATGAAAACCATTTATCGTGAGCGCATCCGTGCCACGATGAAGGAACAGTTCGGCTATTCCAACGAGATGCAGGTCCCCAAGCTGGACAAGATCGTCCTGAACATGGGCATCGGCGAAGCTGTGGCGGACTCCAAGAAGGCCGCGACGGCGATGAAGGATCTGGCGGCGATCGCCGGCCAGAAGCCCGTTGGAACCAAGGCCCGTCTGTCCGTCGCCCAGTTCAAGATCCGGGAAGGCATGACCATCGGCGCCAAGGTCACCCTGCGCGCCGACCGCATGTACGAATTCCTCGATCGCCTGATCACCATCGCCCTTCCGCGGGTGAAGGACTTCCGGGGCCTCAACGCCAAGAGCTTCGACGGACGTGGCAACTTCGCCATGGGCCTGAAAGAGCACCTGGTGTTCCCGGAGATCAATTACGACCAGATCGACCAGATCTGGGGCATGGACATCATCGTCTGCACCACTGCGAAGACCGACGACGAAGCGCGTGCGCTTCTCAAGGAATTCCAGTTCCCGTTCACCGCGTAACGGACGGGAAGGAAAGAACTCATGGCCAAGAAAAGCGCCGTCAACCGTAACGAGATGGTCAAGAAGCTCGTCAAGCAGTACGCCGCCAGGCGCGCTGCGCTGAAGGCTACCGCCAACGACGAGACCCTGCCGCTCGAAGAACGCTTCGATGCCCGACTCAAGCTGGCGAAGCTGCCGCGGAATTCCGCCCCCAACCGCATCCGTAACCGGTGCGAGGTGACGGGTCGTCCGCGCGCCTACTATCGCAAGCTGAGGATGAGCCGGATTGCCCTGCGTGAGCTTGGCTCCGCCGGTCTGATCCCCGGTCTCGTCAAGTCGAGCTGGTAAGGGAGGGTCTGTCACATGGTCAACGACCCCATTGGCGATATGATCGCCCGCATCAAGAACGCCGCCATGCGCAAGCGGGCGAAAGTCTCCACCCCGGCCTCGAAGATGCGCGCGCGCGTCCTCGACGTGCTGGCCGGTGAGGGCTACATCCGCGGCTACTCGCTGGTCGAGAAGCCCGGCGCGTTCCCCGAATTCGAGATCGAGCTCAAGTACTTCGACAACGAGCCCGTGATCGTCGAGATTTCCCGCGTGTCCAAGCCTGGCCGCCGGGTCTACTCGTCGATCAAGGATCTCAAGCCGATCAAGAACGGCCTGGGCATCTCGATCCTGTCGACGCCCAAGGGCGTCATGTCCGACACCGCCGCCCGCGACGCCAATGTCGGCGGCGAAGTGCTCTGCAGGGTCTACTGATATGAGCCGCATTGGAAAGAAGACCGTGCCGGTCCCCGCTGGGGTCACCGTCACGCTCGATGGCCAGACGGTCACCGTGAAGGGGCCCAAGGGTCAACTCGCCTGGACCATCGTCGAAGAGATCGTGGTCAAGCTGGAAGACGGCGAGCTTTCGCTCACCCCGACCAGCGACAGCCAGCGCGCCCGTTCGATGTGGGGTCTGTCCCGCACGCTGGTCGCCAACATGGTCCAGGGCGTCACGACGGGTTTCGAGCAGACGCTCGAACTGGTCGGCGTCGGCTACCGCGCCGCGCTGAAGGGTTCCGACCTTTCGCTGGCGCTGGGCTTCAGCCACGACGTCGACATCATCGCGCCATCGGGCATCACCTTCGCGGTGCCCAAGCAGACCGAAGTCAAGATCGCCGGCATCGACAAGCAGCTGGTGGGTGAAACCGCGGCCAAGATCCGCCGCATCCGTCCCCCCGAGCCCTACAAGGGCAAGGGCGTGCGGTATGCGGGCGAAAAGGTCCGTCGCAAGGAAGGCAAGAAGAAGTAGTCATGGCGCTCTCTCCTCGCGAATCCCATGTGCGCCGCGCCCAGCGTACGCGCACGCGCCTCAAGGCGCTGTCGAACGGCCGTCCGCGTCTGTCGGTCTTCCGTTCGAGCAAGAACATCTATGCCCAGATCATCGACGACGAACGCGGCGTGACCCTGGCTTCTGCTTCGTCGCTGGAAGGCGACAAGGCGGTCTCGGGTGGCGACAAGAACGCCGCCGCCCTGGTGGGCAAGCTCGTCGCCGAACGGGCGATCGAAAAGGGCGTCAAGGACGTCGTGTTCGATCGCGGCGGCTTCATTTTTCACGGTCGGATCAAGGCGCTGGCGGATGCCGCGCGTGAAGCCGGCCTGAACTTCTAAGGGAACCAGCAGATGGCTCGTGAACCCCGCAGTGGTGGTGGTGGCGGCGAAGGCCGGAACCGCCGGGACCGCAACGCCCCGACCGACGATCGCGCTGACAGCGACATCGTCGAGAAGCTGGTGCACATCAACCGCGTCGCCGCGACCGTTAAGGGTGGCCGTCGCTTCAGCTTCGCCGCCCTGATGGTGGTGGGCGACCAGAAGGGCCGCGTCGGCTACGGTCATGGCAAGGCGCGTGAAGTGCCTGAAGCCATCCGCAAGGCGACGGAAGAGGCCAAGAAGACGATGATCCGCGTGCCTCTGCGCGAATCCCGCACGCTGCACCACGACGGCAACGGCCGTTGGGGCGCCGGCAAGGTGATGGTCCGCGCGGCGCCTCCGGGCACCGGCGTCATCGCCGGCGGTCCGATGCGCGCCGTGCTCGAAACCCTCGGCGTCCAGGACGTCGTGGGCAAGTCGACCGGCTCGTCGAACCCCTACAACATGGTCCGCGCCACGTTTGAGGCGCTCAAGGCCCAGTCCTCGCCCCGCCAGATCGCCGCCAAGCGCGGCAAGAAGGTCAGCGACGTTCTGGGTCGTCGGGCCGACGGCGCTTCGGCGCCTGACTCGATCGAGGGCTAGACATGGCTGAGAAGAAAACCGTCACCGTCCGCCAGACGGCCAGCCCGCTGCGTCGCAAGGGTGACCAGCGCGCGACCCTCTCGGGTCTGGGCCTGAACAAGATCGGCCGCACCCGCGTCCTGGAAGACACCCCGTCGATCCGCGGGATGATCGCCAAGGTCGCCCACATGGTGGAAGTGGTCGACTAAACTGCTTCTCCCTCCCCCTTGTGGGGAGGGAAGGCCGGCTTGCCGGCCAGGGTGGGGGAGTGTTCAACCTCCCCACCCGGTCCCTTCGGGACCACCCTCCCCATAAAGGGGAGGGACGTAAATCAAGCCGAGTCCGGACCTGGTCCGGGCGCCAGATCTCCAAGGAGAGGCACTCTATTATGACGAAGCTCAACGAACTCGCCCCGCGCGAAGGCTCCACCAAGAACCGCATGCGCGTCGGCCGTGGCCCGGGCTCGGGCAAGGGCAAGACCGCCGGTCGCGGCGTGAAGGGCCAGAAGGCCCGTTCGGGCGTCGCCCTCGGCGGCTTCGAAGGCGGCCAGATGCCGCTGCACATGCGCATGCCCAAGCGCGGCTTCAACAATCCGTTCGCCAAGAAGCTGGTCGAAGTGAACTTCTGGCGTCTCGAGCAGGCGATCGCCGCCGGCAAGCTCGACGCCAAGAAGGCCATCGACGCCGACGCCCTGATCGCCGCCGGCGTGATCCGCCGCAAGCTCGACGGCGTGAAGCTGCTGGGCAAGGGCGAGCTGACCTCGAAGATCGAGATCACCGTCTACCACGCCTCGGCCACCGCCCAGGCGGCGATCGAGAAGGTCGGCGGCAAGCTGACGCTGACCCGCCCGGCCAAGGTTGAAGCCGAAGCCTGACGCAGACAGGCGGCGCCCGGTGACAACACCCGGCGCCGTCCCTATTTGTGACGCTCCTTTAAAGAGTCGCGGGGAACTACATGGCTTCGGCCGCTGAGCAGCTAGCCGCAAACCTCAACTTCGGCGCCTTCCAGAAGGCGACGGAGCTGCACAAGCGCATCGGCTTCACCCTGATCGCGATGGTCGTCTATCGCCTCGGGACCTACATTCCGATTCCGGGCATCGACCCCGTCCAGTTCGCGCGGGCCTTCGAAGGCCAGAGCGCGGGCGTCCTTGGCATGTTCAACATGTTCTCGGGCGGCGCCGTCGAGCGCATGGCCATCTTCGCCCTGAACGTGATGCCGTACATCTCGGCCTCAATCATCGTGCAGCTGCTCGGGACGGTTTATCCGCCCTGGGAAAAGCTGCGCAAGGAAGGCGGGGAGGCGGGTCGCAAGACCCTCAACCAGTACACCCGCTATCTGACCGTGGTCCTGGCCTTCGTCCAGGCGACGGGCATCGCCTTCGGCCTTGTCCGCAGCGAGGGCCTGGTCGATCCGAACATCGCCCCGATGTTCTTCATCGCCTCGACGGTCGTCACCCTGATGGGCGGCACGCTGTTCCTGATGTGGCTGGGCGAACAGATCACCAGCCGCGGCGTCGGCAACGGCATCAGCCTGCTGATCTTCGCCGGCATCGTCGCGGTGCTGCCGCGCAGCATCTGGCAGCTGCTGCAGCAGGTCCAGGTCGGCGCGATAGCGGCCTGGCAGCTGTTTGCGCTGCTGTTCCTGGCCGTGAGCGTGATCCTGGCCATTGTGTTCATGGAGCGCTCGCAGCGAAGGCTGCTGATCCAGTATCCAAAGCAGCAGCGCGGCGGCCGCATGGTCGGCGGCGAAAGCTCCTTTCTGCCGCTGAAGATCAACACCTCGGGCGTCATCCCGCCGATCTTCGCGTCGTCCCTGCTGCTGTTGCCGGCGACGGTGATGGGCTTTGTGGCCGCGGCCAATCTGCCGGCCTGGATGCAGTGGCTGCCCGGCGCGGTCGGCCAGCTCCAGCACGGCCAGCCGCTGTTCATGGTCTTCTACGGCGGCTTGATCATCTTCTTCTGCTTCTTCTACACCTCGGTGGTGTTCAATCCTGACGACACGGCCGAGAACCTGCGCAAGTACGGCGGCTTCCTGCCCGGCATCCGGCCTGGCAAGCGGACGGCGGAGTATCTGGACTACGTCCTGACCCGCCTGACGGTCATCGGCGCGGCCTATATCGCCGCGGTCTGTCTGCTGCCCGAGTTCCTGATCAGCTTCATGGGGGCGCCAGAGTCGACCCGCGCGCTGGGCGGGACCTCGATCCTGATCGTGGTCTCGGTGACGATGGATACCGTCGCCCAGATCCAGTCCCACCTGCTGGCGCACCAGTATGAGGGCCTGATCAAGAAGTCGAAGCTTCGGGGTGGCCGGAAGTAGCGTTGTTTCGGGCGGCGCACCGGCGGAAGACCGGGGCGAGGGGAGACTACCGATGAACCTGATCCTGTTTGGTCCGCCGGGGTGCGGCAAGGGCACCCAGGCCAAGCGGCTGGTTGATGAGCGGGGCATGGTCCAGCTTTCGACCGGCGACATGCTGCGGGCGGCGATCGCGTCGGGCTCGGAGCTCGGCGAACGGGTGAAGGGCGTCCTGGCGCGAGGTGATCTGGTCTCGGACGAGATCGTCATCGCGCTGATCGAGGAACGTCTGCCGGAGGCGGAAGCCGCGGGCGGGGCCATCTTTGATGGTTTCCCGCGGACCGTGGCCCAGGCCGAGGCGCTCGATTCGATGCTCGCGGGGCGCGGGACGAAGATCGACGTCGTGCTGCGACTTCTGGTCGATGAGCCGGTCCTTCTGGAACGGGTTACCGGCCGATTCGAACAACAGGGGCGACCGGACGACAATCCGGAGACCTTCAAGACCCGCCTGGGCGCCTACAATGCCCAGACGGCCCCGCTGCTGCCCTACTACGAAGGGCAGGGAAAACTGACGGCCGTTGACGGCATGGGCTCGATGGAGGCGGTTTCCGCCGCGATCCGGTCCGCGCTGGAGACGATCACGGACTGAGCCGGATAGGTTGAAAATCAACCCTATCCGGCATTGACGGAAGCGCAACGATCCCTATAACGGTGCGCTTCCGCGAAAGGCGCGACTCCCGCGTCGGCTCGAAGTGCAAGCTTAGAGCCGGTGTGATTGTCGCGTTTCATTTTGCGCGTGCGTCCTACAGGGCGCGATAAAAGAGAGATTAGGCGTGGCCCGTATCGCAGGCGTCAATATTCCGACGAACAAGCGCGTAGTGATCGCGCTTCAGTACATTCATGGCATCGGCCAGCGCTCGGCGAAGGACATCGTCGCCCGGGTCGGTATCGATGACGCGCGTCGCGTCAACCAGCTGACCGACGCCGAAGTCCTCCAGATCCGCGAAGCGATCGACAAGGACTTCACCGTCGAGGGCGACCTGCGCCGCGAGACGTCGACCAACATCAAGCGTCTGATGGACCTGGCCTGCTACCGCGGCCTGCGTCACCGCAAGGGCCTCCCGGTCCGCGGTCAGCGCACCCATACGAACGCCCGCACCCGCAAGGGTCCGGCCAAGCCGATCGCCGGCAAGAAGAAGTAAGAGAGAGCCTCGATGGCCAAGGAACCGGCTCGCGTAAAGAAGCGCGAACGCAAGAACATCACCTCGGGCGTGGCGCACGTGAACGCCTCGTTCAACAACACCATGATCACCATCACCGACGCGCAGGGCAACACGATCTCGTGGTCCAGCGCCGGCGCGATGGGCTTCAAGGGCTCGCGCAAGTCGACCCCTTACGCTGCCCAGATGGCCGCCGAAGACGCCGGCAAGAAGGCCGCCGAGCATGGTGTGAAGATCCTGGAAGTGAACGTCTCCGGCCCGGGTTCAGGCCGTGAGTCGGCCCTGCGCGCGCTGCAGGCCGCCGGCATGACGATCACGACCATCCGTGACGTGACCCCGATTCCGCATAACGGCTGCCGGCCGCCCAAGCGCCGGCGAGTCTGAGTTCAACTAGCTGCCCCTCCCGTCGCCGGCCGTGCGTATCGCGGCCGGCGAATACGCGTTCCAAGGACATCCGCCCGTGATCGAAAGAAACTGGAACGAGCTCATTCGCCCCGAAAAGCCGATGATCGAGACCGGCGCCGACGCGAGCCGCAAGGCGCGCATCGTCGCTGAACCTCTCGAGCGCGGTTTCGGTGTGACGCTCGGCAACGCGCTGCGTCGCGTTCTGCTCTCCTCCCTGCAAGGCGCGGCCGTGACCGCCGTCCAGATCGACGGCGTGGTTCACGAGTTCTCCTCGCTGGAAGGCGTGCGTGAGGACGTCGTCGACATCGTCCTCAACATCAAGCAACTGGCCCTGCGGATGCACTCCGAAGGCCCCAAGCGCATGACCCTGCGGGCCACCGGCCCGGGCGTCGTGACGGCCGGCCAGATCGAAGTCCCCGCGGACATCGAGATCCTCAACCCCGACCACGTGCTCTGCACCCTGGACGACGGCGCCAACGTGCGCATGGAGTTCACGGTCAACAACGGCAAGGGCTACGTCCCGTCGGAGCAGAACCGTCCGGAAGACGCCCCGATCGGCCTGATCGCGGTCGACGCCCTGTACTCGCCGGTCAAGCGCGTCGCCTATCGCGTCGAGCCGACCCGTCAGGGCCAGTCGCTCGACTATGACAAGCTGGTGCTGGAAGTCGAAACCAACGGCGCCGTCGGTCCGGTGGACGCGGTGGCCTATGCCGCCCGCATCCTGCAGGACCAGCTGCAGATCTTCATCACCTTCGAAGAGCCCAAGGCCAAGACCGACGGCGAAGCGAAGCCGGAGCTGCCGTTCAACCCGGCGCTGCTGAAGAAGGTCGACGAGCTGGAGCTGTCGGTCCGTTCGGCCAACTGCCTGAAGAACGACAACATCGTCTACATCGGCGACCTGATCCAGAAGACCGAAGCGGAGATGCTCCGCACCCCGAACTTCGGCCGCAAGTCGCTGAACGAGATCAAGGAAGTGCTCGCGGGCATGAACCTGCATCTCGGCATGGACGTGCCCAACTGGCCGCCGGAAAACATCGAAGACCTGGCCAAGAAGTTCGAAGACCAGATCTAGACCAAAGCCTACCGCGCTATCTCCCGGGCCGACCGCAAGGTGGGCCCGGGGCCTTGAGACGCCGCAACAGCGGTCGAGGGCCCCGGCGCTTCGTTCTGACCCAGGCGGGAAACAGGCTGGGATGGGTGACAACACTGCGGGCCAAGCGGCCCAGGAGAGACCAACATGCGTCACGGTAAAGCACACCGTAAACTGGGTCGTACGACCGCTCACCGGATGGCGATGTTCGCCAACATGTCGGCGAGCCTGATCAAGCACGAGCAGATCGTCACCACCCTGCCCAAGGCCAAGGAACTGCGCCCGATCGTCGAAAAGCTGATCACGCTCGGCAAGCGCGGCGATCTGCACGCCCGTCGTCAGGCGATCAGCCAGGTTCGTGACATCGAGCAGGTCGGCAAGCTCTTCGCCGTGCTCGGCCCGCGCTACAAGGCCCGCAACGGCGGCTACATCCGCGTCCTGCGCGCCGGCTTCCGTCACGGCGACAACGCCCCGATGGCGGTCATCGAGTTCGTCGACCGCGACCCGAAGGAAAAGGGCAAGGACTCCGGTCCGGTCCAGGACTTCTCCGGCGACGAATAGGCCTCGCGCAAGCGACCCGAAATCCTGAAAGGCCTCGGAGCGATCCGGGGCCTTTTGCTTTGGCGGGTTGGCGTGAGGCGCGCGATGTTGGCGCTGGCTAGGCAAGAGCCTATTCGATGCTGTTCGCAATGTGAGTGCGGTAGCGCCGCTGCACCACCGTGCCGACCTGATAAAGCGCCAGTCCGACGAGGAAGAAGGCGCCACCGAGGACCAGATTGACGGCCAGCTCCTTCACGTCCCTCGAACGCATGAGCCATGGCAAATTGCTCGCCGTGATGAAGATCGCCCCAACTGCGAAAATAACCCCGAACCAACGCATGTAGGCGATCAGGAATAGATAGTAGCGCTGGAGTCCGGTCGGCTTGGCTATTCTGGCAGTCTGAACGACACGCCGGCGAATGTGAATGTCGCTTCGGCGTCGACTACGGACCCCTGCGAGAAGCGCAACGCCCCCTTTCCCTCCGCTCATCCTCGCGGAAGCGAGGACCCAGGTTTACGGCCGCCGCACGCACTTCAAGGGATGTCTGGCTCCGCGACGACGCCTTCGGCCGCGAGCCGTCAAATGAAGGTCTGGCGCCGGGAGTGGACGTTCGAACGGTTCGAGAATACCCATCTCGGATGGCGGGACCTGGACCCGGAAATTTGCTGAGCGCAAGACATCGCCGACCGAGAGTGCACCGGCCGTAAACCTGGGTCCTCGCTTCCGCGAGGATGAGCGGGAGGAAGCGGGGCAATGGGTCGAAAGCCGCACCGGACTGGACCGGGCGACGAAGGCGCGGATCTTCGCGAGATCGCGAATAGCAGTTGGAGACCAGACTACTCGCCGCATTCCGGCGGCGGAAGCTCATCGGGCGTTCCCCAGGATTTGACCCACCGCATGACCGCTTCATGGCTGATGAAACGGCCGGCGGCGAAGTCTGCTTCGGCCTCAGCATCCGCTGCAGCTTCCGCTTCCTCATCGATCTCCTCGAAGAGATCGAACTCGGGGGCAGGGTCCTCGGAGAAGCCGGGAGGATCTTCAGGCATGGTGCGAGCCTGCGCCGCATGGCGCGCATTGTCAACAAATACTACTTTAAAGACGCCCCATGCTTCGCCAGCAGCCTGAACGCGAACCAGACGAGGCCAAGCACGATCCCCAGCACCGGCCACGCCCAGGCCGTGTCGAGCAGGAAGGTCAACGACCCGTCCGTCACGGGGACGATGCGCCCCGTCGGCAGCGTTGGCGGAGGGGGCATGCTCCTACTCCCGTGTCAGGTCCTGCCGCCGGAACAGCCAGACGGCGAGGGCGGTCAGGCCGACGATCCACGCCAGCAGGGCGATGAGCGCCACCGGCCAGTTGACCGGTCCGGCCGTTCCCAGTTCAGCGGCCGGGGTGAGCGCGGCCTTGAGCAGGTCGGCGTCCAGCACGGGCAGGCTCGCCATATACTGCAGCGGTGGCCGCAGCTGGCTTTCGAAGGTCTTGGACACCAGGCTGACGAAGAAGCCCTGGAAGATCCACACGCCGACCGGGACGAGCAGGGCGGCGAGGCCCGTGCGCGTCGCCACCGCGATGACCGCCGCCAGCGCGCCCAGCGCCATCATCTCCAGCCAGGCGATGGCGAAGATGCCGGCGAATTGCGCCAGGGTGTAGCCCTCGGGCTTGGCCCAGGTGACCGGACCGCCGGTCAGACCCGCTGAGACCAGACCGGCCAGCATGCCGCCGACCGCCAGCAGGACCAGGCCGATCACCGTCGCCAGGCCGAAGGTCGCCAGCTTGGCCAGCAGCAGGTTGGTGCGGGTGTTGCGCGGCGTCAGGAACCGCCAGGTCTCCCAGCGGTAGTCGCCGGCCAGGATCGCCGAACCCGCGATCAGGAAGAACAGCTGCATGATGAAGAAGTTGGAGCCGGACACGGCGTCGACGGCCTGTTCCAGGAACGCCACCGGTGTGCGGATCAGGTCGAGGTCGCGGGCGCCCTGCGCGGAGGCCTTGGCGTTGACCATGCGCAGGGTGAACCCCTGCAACAGCCCCATCAGGACGCTGATGATCGGCACGAAACACAGGCTCCAGAACAGTGTCCCGCGCGCCTTGAAGAAGCGCAGCCGCTCGGCGGCGAAGGCGTCAGCCAGCATGGGTCTCTCCCGTATGGCTGAGGAACACCTTTTCCAGGCTGCCGCCGATCCAGCGGGCCTCGGTGATCTCGACATCGGCCTGGGTCAGGGCCTTGATCAGGGCAGGGGCTTCGACCCGTGTGATGGCGGCGAACACGGCGTGCTCGCCGTCCGCCATGCCCCGGGCCCCGAGGATTTCGAGCACCTTCGCGACCGGCGTCGCCAGCAGCCGCAGCCGCTCGTTGATGCCGGTCAGGGCGTCGACCCGTCCCCCGGCGACCAGCTTGCCCCGGTCGAGGATGGCGACCGCGTCACAAACCCGCTGCACCTCGTCCAGCTGGTGGCTGGCGAGGATGATGGTCACCCCGTCCCGGTCGGCCAGTTCGCGCATCAGGGCGCGGATCTCGAGGATGCCCGCCGGGTCCATGCCGCTGGTCGGCTCGTCGAGGATCAGCACTTCCGGCTTGGTCAGCAGGGCGGCGGCCAGCGCCAGCCGCTGCTTCATCCCGACGGAATAGCCGTTGACCTTGCGGTCGGCGGCCTCGGTCAGGCCCACGCGGGCCAGCCAGCCGTCGATGTCCGGCGACTTTTCACCGGACGCCAGCGCCAGCATTTTCAGGGTGTCGCGGGCGGTCAGCCAGGGCAGGAAGCGCGGCGTCTCGATCACCGCCCCGATCCGGCGCAGCGCGCCGATGTCGCCGGCGGGCGCGCCGAGCAGGCGCGTCTCGCCCAGCGTCGGCCGGACCAGGCCCAGCACGATGCGGAACAGGGTGCTCTTGCCGGCCCCGTTGGGACCCAGGATGCCGAAGATCCCGCCGCGCGGGATTTCCAGCGTCAGGCCGTCCAGCGCCTTGACCGTGCCGTAGGCCTTGCTGACGCCGCTGGCCTCGAGGGCGAAACTCATTGGGTCATCCGGTGGGCCGCTCCCGGTCATACAAGCGTGACAGGCGCGGACTATGACCGCGCCACTTGAGTCCGCCAAGCGCCCGGGTGCAGATGTCGGGCCCGTTGTCAGGAAGACCCATGACCCCGCTCGTCCGCCGCCTCTGTCTGGCCCTGTCGGCCCTTTTCCTGATCGCCGCGCCGGTGCGGGCGGCCGAGCGGGCGCCGGTGATCCTGATCTCGATCGACGGCTTCCGCGCCGACTACGCGATGCGTGGCCTGACCCCGACCCTCGCCGCCCTGGCGACGGAGGGGGCCTGGGCGCCGCAGGGCATGCGACCGTCCTTCCCGGTCAACACCTTCCCCAACCACTACACCCTGGTCACCGGGCTTCGGCCCGACCACCACGGCATCACCGACAATACGATGTTCGACACCGGACGCCCGGGCGTGAAGTTCAGCATGGGCGCCCGCGACCAGGTCGAGGACCGCTTCTGGTGGGACGGCGGCGAGCCGGTCTGGGTCACGGCCGAGCGCGCGGGGATGAAGACGGCGACGATGTTCTGGCCGGGCTCGGAGGCTGCGGTTCGGGGCGTTCGGCCCACCACCTGGTTCCCCTACCAGGAGTCCCTTTCGGCCTTCGACCGCGTCGACCGCCTGCTGGGCTGGCTGGACCTGCCGCAGGCCGAGCGGCCGCGCTTCATGACCCTCTACTTCGAGGCTGTGGACACCCAGGGCCACCGGTTCGGCCCGGACAGTCCCGAGCTGAACAAGGCCCTGGCCGACGTCGACGCGGCCCTCGCCCGTCTGGTGGCGGGGCTGAAGGCGCGCGGCGTCTATGACCAGGTCAATCTCGTCGTGGTCGCCGACCACGGCCTGGCGCAGACCAGCCCCGAGCGGGTCGTCTTCCTCGACGACGTCGCGCCGGCGGACAGCTTCACCGTGATCACCGCCGGCTGGACGACGAGCCTGATTCCGAAGACCCCGGAGGCCGCGAAGGCGCTGGTCGGTCGGCACAAGCATTTCCGCTGCTGGCGCAAGGGCAGTATGCCGCGCCGCCTGAACTACGGGACCCATCCGCGCATCCCGCCGATCATCTGCCTGTCGGAGATCGGCTGGGTGGTGACCACCCGCGCCCGCAACGCGGACCGGCCGATGACGCGTATCGGCGGCTCGCACGGCGCCGACCCCTTCGACCCGGCCATGCGGGCGCTGTTCGTCGCGCGCGGTCCCGATATCCGGGCGGGCGTCAGGCTGAAGGTGTTCGACAACGTCTCGGTCTACCCGTTCGTCATGGCCCTGCTGGGTCTCACGCCCCAGCCCAACGACGGCGACCCGAAGGCCACCGCGCCCGCCCTGAAGTGAGGGCCGGGCGCCGTCCCGCCGATCGTCAGGCTTGACGTTATAGTTCTCCTGTGCGTTAAATATTATCGAAACTGCAAAGGAGGCCGCCATGCCCGCCAAACGCGCCCTGTCGTCCGCCGTGGTCTATCGCGACCCGAAGGCGGCGTTGAAGTTCCTGGCCGACGCCTTTGACTTCGAGACCACCCTGCTGATCGAGGACGAGGCCGGCAATCTGGCCCACTCCCAGATGGTCTACGGCGACAGCATCGTCATGGTCGGCAACGAATGGACCAGCGAGCACAAGAGCCCGCTGTCGATCAACGGCCTGATGACCCAGACGGTGCACATCCAGCTGGCGGACGGGGAGGGGACCGTCGACGCCCACTGCGAACGCGCCCGCAAGGCCGGGGCGGTGATCCTGGTGGAGCCGGAGACCCAGTTCTACGGCGACCGCACCTACCGCTGCAAAGACCCCGAGGGCCACATCTGGACGGTCAGCCAGACCGTCGAGGTCCTGACGCCCGACGAGTGGGACGCCAAGGACATGGGCCTGAAGACCACCGTCTACAAACCCTGATGCCGGCCGCCGCCCTGGACAGAACCCTGGCCGCCCTGGCGGACCCGCATCGGCGGCGCGTCGTCGAGCTGCTGCGCGACCGGCCGCGGCGGGCGGGGGAGCTGGCCCAGGCCGCGGGCCTGACCGCCCCGGCCATGAGCCGCCATCTGCGCACGCTTCGCCAGTCGGGCCTGGTCGAGGAGACCTCGCCCGACTTCGACGCCCGCGTGCGCGTCTATCAGCTGAGGCCCGAGCCCATGGTTCACCTGCTGCGCTGGCTGGAAGAGACCGAGCGCCTCTGGACGGCCCAACTGGCGGCGTTCAAGGCGCATGTCGAGAAGCCGGACTGATGGCCTCGCGTGTCGTGGTTTCCCTGCGGGTCAAGGCGACGCCGGCGCGGGCGTTCGAGGCCTTCACGGCCGAGATCGGCCAGTGGTGGACCGCCAACAGCCTGTTCGCCTTCACCCCGCGCGCGCCGGGCGTGCTGTCGTTCGAGAACGGCGAGCGCCTGATCGAGACCCGCGACGGCGGCAAGGTATTCGAGATCGGCAGGGTCAGCGTCTGGGAGCCCGGCGTCCGCCTCGTGGTCGGCTGGCGCCAGGCGACCTTCACCCCGGACATGGCGACGGAAGTCGAGGTGACCTTCGAGCCGGTCGGGGATGAGACCCGCATCACCGTCACCCATACCGGCTGGGACAGCGTGCCCCGCGCCCACGTGGCCAAACACGGCTTCCCGGAAACGGCGTTCCTGGCGCGGCATGGGGAATGGTGGCGGACGCTGCTGGGGCGGCTTGGGGAGTATCTTCAGTGATGGCCCACGTGGTTCGAGACGCTCGCTTGAGGCTCGCTCCTCACCATGACGAACGGAAATGCAGTCCACCTCTTCTCGTCATCCTGAGGAGCGGCGAAGCCGCGTCTCGAAGGACGCAAGCTATCGGGACATGCCAATGACCCAGTCCACCATCCGCACCCTCGCCCTGTCGCTGCCCGAAGCGCTGGAACACCCGCACTTCGACCGCGCCTCATTCCGCGTGCGCGGCAAGATCTTCGCGACCCTGCCGCCCGTTGGGGAAGACGGCGTCCAAAAGGTGGTCCTGAAGCTGCCCGTGCTGGTCAAGGAGTCGCTGCAGCAGACCGACGCCGGCGCCGTCGTGTCACTGGGAAACTGGGACAAGGGCGGCTGGACGCAACTGGACATCGGGCGCATGGACGGGGAGAAACTGGCCGATCTCGTGCGCCTCGCCTGGCGTCAGATCGCGCCCAAGAGACTGATCGCCGGGGAGCAGGAATGACGGATCAACAGACGGCGCCAAAAGGCCGCCGGGCCGCGTTCGGCTTCATCTTCGCCTCGGCGGTCATGAATGCGGTGTCGTTCGGGATCATGATCCCGATCCTGCCCAACCTGATCAAGCAGTTCACGGGCGGCGACACGGCGTCGGCGTCGGAGTGGAATGTCGTCTTCGCCGTCACCTGGGGCGTGATGCAGTTCGTCATCGGCCCGATCCTGGGCATGCTGTCGGACCGCTACGGCCGCCGGCCGGTGCTGCTCTTGTCGCTGTTCGGCCTGGGCGTGGACTTCCTGTTCATGGCCCTGGCCCCCAGCCTGGCCTGGCTGCTGTTCGGGCGGGTGCTGAACGGCATGACGGCGGCCAGCTTCTCGACGGCCAGCGCCTATGTCGCCGACATCACCCCGCCCGAAGGCCGCGCCAAGGCGTTCGGCTTCATGGGCTCGGCCTTCAGCTTCGGCTTTCTGATCGGCCCGGTGCTGGGCGGTCTGCTCGGCGACATCAGCCTGCGCATGCCGGACCTGGTGATCGGCGCCTGGACGGTCGACATGGATCTGCGCCTGCCGTTCTTCGTCGCCGCGGGCCTGACGCTGGTGAACTTTGTCTACGGCCTGTTCGTGCTGCCCGAGTCGTTGCCGCTGGAGAATCGGGCGGCGGCGTTCGACTGGCGCAAGGCCAACCCGGTTGGATCGCTCAAGCTGCTGCGGTCACATGCGGACCTCGTCCGCCTGGCCGGCGTCGGCTTCCTGTTCCAGCTGGCGCACACGGTCCTGCCGTCGATCTTCGTGCTCTATGTCGGCTATCGCTACAACTGGAGCCCCTCGACCATGGGGCTGACCATGGGGCTGACCGGCATCCTGGGCATCGCCGTCTCGATCTTCCTGGTCGGACCGGCGGTGAAGCGGATCGGCGAGAAGGGCGCTCTGCTGGTCGGCTGCCTGTTCGGCTGCTTGGGCTTCATCATCTACGGCTTCGCGCCGACAGGCGTCTGGTACCTGATCGGCACGCCGGTGTTCGCCCTGATGGGGCTGGTGCAGCCGGGGCTCATGGGCCTGATGACCCGCCGCGTGGGCCCGGCTGAACAGGGCCGGCTACAGGGCGCCAACCAGAGTCTGCAGGGCATCGCCTCGATCGTTGGACCGGCGATCTTCGGCCTGACGTTCGCCTGGTCGATCCACAACGAAGCCAGCGTGCACCTCCCGGGCCTTGCCATCTGGCTGGCGGCCGCGATGCTGCTGGCGGCGTTCTTCATCGCCCTGAAGGCCAGGGCGGAACCCACGGTCGCCTGAAGGCTTTCAAGGCCATCATTGCGCCCGAAATCTTCGCTGTTCTGGCGACGGGGACAATTCTGATCTGAAAGACCTTATGCGCGCCGTGAAACTGCTCCTGCCCGTGCTGGCCCTGCTGGCCGCCTGCTCTGATCCCGCCGCGAAGTCGCAGGCGCAGGACGCGGGGCTCGCCCAGCCGACCAAGGCGCCGCCCTCGAGCGTCGAGGGCCTGAAGACCTCGTTCGCCCCGGTCGTGAAACGCGCCGCGCCGGCGGTGGTCAATGTCTCCAGCCGCCGGGTGGTGCGCCAGCGGGTAGACCCCTTCTGGGACCTGTTCAGCGGTCGCGGGGGCATGCCCCAGCAGCGCGTCGCCCAGTCCCTCGGCTCCGGCGCCATCGTCCGCGCCGACGGGGTGATCCTGACCAACAACCACAACATCGACGGCGCCGACGAGATCATGGTCCAGCTGGCCGACCGCCGGGAGTTTCCGGCCAAGGTGCTGCTGGCCGATCCCCGTTCCGACCTGGCCGTGCTGAAGATCGACACCGGCGGCGAGCGGCTGCCGGTGATCGCCATCGACGATGAGGAGACCATGGAGGTCGGCGACCTGGTTCTGGCGATCGGCAACCCGTTCGGCGTCGGCCAGACGGTGACCAACGGCATCATCTCCGCCACGGCCCGCTCCAATGTCGGCATTACCGACTACGCCTTCTTCATCCAGACCGATGCGGCGATCAATCCGGGCAACAGCGGCGGACCGCTGGTCGACATGGACGGCGACCTGATCGGCATCAACACAGCCATCCTGTCGCGTTCGGGCACCTCGTCCGGCGTCGGCTTCGCGATCCCCGCCGCCATGGCGCGCCAGGTGCTCAACGCCGCGCTCGGCGGCGGCCAGGCGGTGATCCGCCCGTGGCTCGGCGTCCGCACCCAGACGGTCACCGCCGACGTGGCCCGCAGCCTGGGCTTCCCCGCACCGCGCGGCGTGGTCATCACCGACATCTGGCCCGGCGGCCCCGCCCAGCGCGCGGGCCTGCAGGTCGGCGACGTGATCCTCGCCGTCGGCGGTGAAGACGTGAACGACGAAGGCGCCGCGACCTACCAGTTCGGCTCGCGCCGGCCGGGCGAGCAGGTGCCGGTCCGGCTTCTGCGCGACAACGCCGAGCGCACGGTCCAGGTCCGCGCCGAACCCGCGCCGGGCGGCCGGGGCGACGAGCGGACCATCTCCGGCGCCAACCCCTTCCAGGGCGCGACGGTGGCCACCCTCTCGCCGGCTATCGCGGACGAGATCGGCGTCGATCCGTTCGACGGCAAGGGCGGCGGCGTGGTCGTCACACGCGTGGCCCAGGGCTTCGCCCAGCAGGCGGGCCTCAAGCCCGGCGACATGGTCCGCGAGATCAACGGCCGCCAGATCCGCTCGCTCGGCGATCTCAACAGCGCCATCGGCGCCGGCGGCAAGGTCTGGCGCGTCACCATCCAGCGGGGCGGCCAGCTGATCACGGCGGCGTTCCGGACCTGAGGACCATTTATCCTCCCCAACTTCGTTGGGGAGGGGGACCACGCGAAGCGTGGTGGAGGGGAGTCCGTGCACCGACTCCCCTCCACCGCCTCCGGCGGTCCCCCTCCCCGCGAAGCGGGGAGGATCAATGGCGATTCCGGTGCTAAACCCTCCCCATGTCCGACCTGTTCGAGGCCGCCGGCCTGACTCCCCACGCTCCCGCGCCGCTTGCCGAGCGGCTGCGGCCGCGCGCGCTGGAGGAGGTGGTCGGCCAGGATCACCTGCTCGGCGAGGGCGGGCCGATCCGGCGGATGATCGCCGGAAATCGCCTCGGCTCGATGATCCTCTGGGGCCCGCCGGGCACCGGCAAGACGACCATCGCCCGGCTGCTCGCCAAGGCCGCCGGCTATGAGTTTCAGCAGATCAGCGCGGTCTTTTCCGGCGTCGCCGACCTTAAGAAGGCGTTCGAGCAGGCAAAGATGCGCCGCGCCGCCGGCCAGTCGACCCTGCTGTTCGTCGACGAGATCCACCGCTTCAACCGCGCCCAGCAGGACGGCTTTCTGCCGTTTGTGGAGGAGGGGACCATCACCCTCGTCGGGGCGACGACCGAGAACCCCAGCTTCGAGCTCAACGGCGCCCTTTTGTCCCGCGCCCAGGTCTATGTCCTGCGCCGGCTGGACGAGGCCGCGATGGAGCAGCTGCTGCAGCGCGCCGAGGCCGAAACCGGACTGACCCTGCCGCTGGAGCCGGCCGCTCGCGAAGCGATGATCGCCATGGCCGACGGCGATGGCCGCTATCTGCTGACCCTGGCCGAGACCCTGCTGTCGATCGGCTCGCCCAAGCCCCTGACCGCCGCCGAGCTGGGCCAGGTGCTGCAGAAGCGCAGCCCGGCCTACGACAAGGACCGCGAGGAGCACTACAACCTCATCAGCGCCCTGCACAAAAGCGTGCGCGGCAGCGATCCGGACGCGGCCCTCTACTGGCTGGCGCGCATGCTGGAGGGCGGAGAGGACCCGCTGTTCATCGCCCGCCGCCTGACCCGCATGGCTAGCGAGGACATCGGCGCGGCCGATCCGATGAGCCTGCTGCTCTGCAACGCGGCGAAGGATACCTACGACTTCCTCGGCAGTCCGGAGGGCGAACTGGCCCTGGCCCAGGCCTGTGTCCACATGGCCTGCGCGCCGAAGTCAGTGGCCGTCTACAAGGCCTTCGGCGCAGCCCGGAAGGCCGCCCGGGAAACCGGCTCGCTGGCCCCGCCCAGCCACATCCTCAACGCCCCGACCCGCCTGATGAAGGACCTCGGCTATGGGGCGGGGTATGCCTACGACCCCGATACGGAGGAGGGGTTCTCGGGACAGTCCTACTTCCCGGACGGGATGGAGCGGCGGGTGTTCTACAAGCCGAAAGGCGAGGGCCACGAGGCGAAGGTCCGCGAGCGTCTGGACCGCTGGGCGGCGATGCGGGCGAAGAAGGGTGGCGGTCAATGACCCCCTCTCCCAACGGGAGAGGGAGGGGCCCGGTGCGCAGCGACGGGAGGGCGAGGGGTTACGGCCTCGCCGGACAGACCTTACACCCTCAACCTCCCACGGCCTTCGGCCGCAGGCCCCTCCTTCTCCCCGCGGGAGAAGGAGTCCGATGAGTCCCCGCCCTCCCAAGAAGATCAAAGCCCACGAAAAGCCGATCACCCTCACGCCCGAGGAGATCGCCTTCATCCGCGGCATCGTGATCGCTGAGGACGCATACATCATCGCCCTGAACAAGCCGGCGGGGCTCTCCAGCCAGGGCGGGCGGATCAACGCCAATACGCTGGACGAGCTGACCTGGGCGTTCGCCCGGCCGGGTGGCTCGCGGCCCAGGCTGGTGCACCGGCTGGACCGCGACACCTCCGGCGTGATCCTCACCGCGCGCACCCAGCCCGCCGCAAGTTTCCTCGGCAAGGCCATGATTGCGAAGCGGTTTCGCAAAACCTACCTAGCCATCGTCGCGCCCGGCGCGCCGTCGCCGAAGGGCGGGGTGATCGACAGCGCCCTGCGCCGCGAGAGCATCGGCCGCGAGGCCTATATGCGCATTTCCCCGCCCGATCACCCCGACGCCGAGACCGCCAAGACGCGCTACCGCACCCTCGCCGCAACGCCCGAGGCGGCGCTCATGGAGCTCAGTCCCGAGACCGGCCGGATGCACCAGCTGCGCGTCCACATGGCCAGCCTCGGCCGGCCGATCGTCGGCGACGCCCGCTACGGCGGCGCGCTGATGGCCGGCGGGCTGCCGGTCCCGCGCCTGATGCTGCACGCGGTGAAACTGACCTTCCCGCACCCCGACGGCGAGACGGTGACGATCGAGGCTCCGCCGCCGGAGGACTTCCGGACGCTGGCGGAGGGGTTGGGGCTGGGGCTGGTTTAGGCCGCCGGCTGCTGCTCCAGCGTCATCGCCGCGACCCGCAGCGAAGCATGTGTCAGACCGGCTGTCTCGGCCACGGCGAAGAAGCCGTCAGAGTTGAGCCCCTGGACCACCAGCGCCGGCGCAAGGCCGCGCGCCTGACGGCCGAACTCGAGGATCTGGGCGGCAAGGCGACTGTCCCCGCCGGGCAGGTCGGTCGCATCGAGCGTCACGCCCATCAGCCGCACGCCCTGCAACGGCGCGGTGGCGTCGCGACCCGGCTGAACCCGGGCGAACACCCCGCGGCAAACGGACTTGAGCAGGCCGACCACCTCGATCAGCCGCGCCAGCGGGGCGCCGCGGTCGATATCCACCAGCTCCAGCATCACGCTGGCCTTGACCCGTCCGGCCGCGGCGCCCGCGCAGTTGATCAGGATCGTCCGCCCCTTGCTGGTTGCCATGGTGCGGAACGACACGGGCACGATCAGCGCCGGCTGCCCCGGCCGGTCGACGCGCGGCAGGAAGAGGGTCGCGAAGTCCAGGGTCGCCTGGTCGATCTTCAGCAGATCGGCGTCAGAAAGCTTGGCGAACAGCCGCGCGGGGATCACCCGGCCTGTCGGAATCTCGGTCACCGTGGGGGCGATGCGCAGGGCGGCGGTAATCCCGTGCTTCAGACTGCGCAGGTCCTCAACCGCGAAGTCGATCCTCAACGGAATCCCCGTCCCGGCCTGGAAGCTGAAGGGGTTGCGCTTTCGCAGCTCGGCGGGATCGACCTCGGGCCGGTCGACGGACTTGGGCGCGACCACTTCGCTCGCCCGCGTCTGCAGAATGAACACCGGATCCAGCGGGGCGCAGCTGACCTCGCCGTCCTTCAGCGCCGTCACCGCCCGTACGGACATGTCGCGTGGCTCGGCTACGCCAAGAAAATGCAGCAGCACCTCTTCCAGCACCTTCAGGGCTACGGCCTGGGCCGCCACGCCTTCCTCGCTGGTCATGGCGATCAGATAGTCGGTGTCGCCGACCCGCTGGGCCAGATCCTGATAGGTCAGGTGCTCGGCGAGCTTCCGTTCGGCATAGGCCCAGACGTCGGGCTGCTTGCGCGGCCAGCGGTCGCCGGCGGTGTCGCGGATGGCGGCCAGGCTGATGATGTTGACCGCCCCGCGCGCCATCAGGTCATGGCCGCCGAACCGCTCGAGCATGGCGGCGATATCGGCGGCGTTGAGGCGGTCGAGGGAGGGTCGGCTCATGGAGGCTGTAAACTATGGTTCAGGGTTCCCCATTTTGGGTCTTCGCGCTTAACGGGCGGTTTAAGCCGCGGCTTTGCGCAAGGCGGCCTCTCGTCGCATAAGGGCGGCATGGACAAACTTCTTCTCGTGGCCGCCGGCGGGGCGACCGGCGCGGTGATGCGCTATCTGACCGGCATGGGCGCCTTGCGCCTGCTCGGCCCCGGCTGGCCGTACGGCACTCTGGCGGTCAACGTCGTCGGCGGCTTCGCCATGGGTCTGCTGGCGGCGACCCTGGCCCTGCGCGGCGGCGGGGACCAGGAGCGCTGGCGCCTGCTGCTGGGCGTAGGCGTGCTGGGCGGCTTCACCACCTTCTCCGCCTTCTCGCTGGAGGTCGCCCTGATGATCGAGCGGCGGCAATTGCCGCAGGCGTTCGGCTATTCGCTGTTGTCGGTCGTGCTGTCGGTCGCGGCGTTGTTCGCGGGCCTGATGCTCGCCCGCCGGGTGCTGGCCGCATGAGCCCGCGCGAGGTCAAGACCCTCTATGTCGACCCGGCCGAGGCCGGCGAGGACGGCGTGCGACTGGACCGCTGGTTCCGCCGCCGCTGGCCGCACCTGACCCAGGTCCAGATCCAGCGGCTGGCCCGCTCGGGCCAGATCCGCGTCGACGGTTCGCGGGCCAAGGCCGATACGCGGCTGCAGGCCGGATCGATGGTCCGGGTGCCGCCGCTGCCCGACGCGCCGGATCCGACCGAGAAGATGGCCCTCTCGTCGCGCGACGCGGCCATGGCCCGCGCGATGGTGCTCTACGAGGACGAGGAGGTGCTGGTGCTCAACAAGCCCGCCGGCCTCGCCGTCCAGGGCGGCACCAAGACCAGCCAGCATGTCGACCGACTGCTGTCCGCCTGGGGGGAGGGGCTGGAGCGTCCGCGCCTGGTCCACCGGCTCGACCGCGACACCTCCGGCGTGCTGGTGCTGGGCAAGACCCCGGCGGCGGCGGCGAAGCTGTCCGGCGCCTTTGCCCGCCACAAGGCGCAGAAGACCTACTGGGCGCTGGTCGTCGGCACGCCGCATCCGACCGAAGGCATCATCGACGTGCCCCTGGCGAAAAAAGGCATCAACGACCGCGAAATGGTCGTGCCGGTCGACGCCAAGGATCCCAAAGCCGAGGCGGCCGAGACCGAGTTCGTGACCATCAGCCGGGCCGGGCCACGCGTCAGCTGGATGGCCCTGCGTCCCCACACCGGCCGCACCCACCAGCTGCGCGCCCACATGAAGGCCATGGGCCATCCGATCCTCGGCGATCCCAAGTACGGCGACGACAAGAGCGCGGCCTTGTCGGAAGGCCTGCAGTTGCAACTGCACGCGCGCCGGTTGGTGATCCCGCATCCCTCGCAGGGCATGCTGGCCATCGAGGCGCCGATCAGCAAGGAAATGAAGGCGGGATTCGAGCGCTTCGGCTTCTCCGCCGACGAGGCCGATCCCGAGCCCTTCTCGCGCAAGCCGGCCCGCCCGTCGCGGAGGTAGGGGGAGCGTTCGGCGGGACTGTCGAGTTAGGGAGTAGGGAGTAGGGAGTAGGGAGTAGGGAGTAGGGTTCCTGCGCTTCTGGACGGACCTGCTCGCCCAAGCTGCTACTCCCTAATCCCTACTCCCTTGATCCCTTCAAACCACCCCCGTGACCGGCCGCGCTTCGGCGCTGTCCGGGAACACCACGGTCTCCAGGGCGGCGCGGTCGACGCCCATGTGGTCGGCCAGAACGCCCTTGAACAGGCCGCGCATGTCCAGGCTCGGACGGGTGTCGCGGCCCTCGAACAGCGCCTCGGACCGCAGGGTCGGCCAGTCGCCGATGATCCCGCCCGGTTTGAGCGCGCCGCCCAGCACGATCGCGGTGGAGCCGGTGCCGTGGTCGGTGCCGCTGGTGCCGTTGATCCGCGCGGTGCGGCCGAACTCGGTGGCGACGACCACGACCGTGTCGCTCCAGGCCGCGCCGAGACCCTCGTTCAGTCCCGTCAGCAGGGCGTCCAGATACAGTAGCCGCGTCGCCAGCTGCCCCTCGGCGGCGCCCTGGTTGGCGTGGGTGTCCCAGCCGTCGACCGAGATGGCCACGATCTGCGGGCCGCCCGGCTGGGTCATGAAGCCGGCGACGGTCTTGCCGAGGGACAGCGCCACCCTCTGTCCCTGGCGGACGAACCCGGCGACGCCGCCTGATCCGGCCATGACGGGCGCCATCCCGCCGGCCGTGTCGCCCTGGGCGGTCGCGGCCATCGCCTCGGTCTGCAGCCCGCTGGCCAGCGCCGGCGCGAGCAGCGGGTCGCCCGCGTAGAGATCCATAAGGATCCCCGGCAGGCGCGGACTGCCCTCGCTCGCCGCGCCGGGCGACCAGGACGCCGCCTGCGTCGGTCCGCGCAGGATCAGCGGCGCGGTCGCGCCGACCGACAGCGCCTCGACCTTGCGGCCGCCCGCTGCGGTCAGGGCGCGGTTGAGAAAGCCCGACGCCGTGCCGTAGACCACCGACGCGCCGCTCTCGAGCACATCCTGCGCCTCGAAGTGCGAGCGGGCGCGGTCGGGACTGGCGATGGCCGGCGCGATCCGCGCCTGACCCTTCTGCGCCAGGGCGTGAATCCCGGCGAGGGCCGGGTGCAGTCCGAACGTCCCGTCCAGCTTCAGCGCCGCCTCGGCGGGGATGGCGATCCGGCCGCGCAGGCCGGCGTAGTCCACATCGCCGACGGGTGGCGACACCGACAGTCCGTCCATGCCGCCGCGGGCCAGCACGGTGATCAGCTTCTTGCGGCCGACAGCGTCGTCGGCGAAGGCGGCGCGGCCCATGAAGGCGACGCCGAGGCCAAGGCCGCCGGCGGCGGCGAGCAGCGACCGGCGTGTGGGAACGATGCGGGTCATCGGCGCTGGAACTCCGGACTCATGAGCAGGATGGACAGGGCTTCCTGCCGCGACTCGGCGCGGGCGACGGCCTTGCGGACCGGTTCACCCAGCCGCGCGCCCAGGGCGCCGGCGGCGATCGGGCTGGGGTCCAGATCGGCGGCGACCACGGCCGAGAACCCTTCGGCCCAGGCCATCCGCTTGATGATCGCATCCGGTGCGGCCCAGGTGATGGCCTCGTCCGACCAGCCCTTGGGGGAGGGCGCGGAGAACACCCGCTGGCCCATGCCGAGCAGCGGCGGGGAGATGTGTTCAATGGCGCCTGGCTGGCCGCCGATCGCCCGCCAGCTCGAGATCAGGAACTCATACGGCGTCTTCAGCTTGCGCGGCGCGGGGTCCCAGGCCTCGGGGGCGTTGACCAGCGCCTCGGCGACGCGGGTCAGATGGCCGCCGGATTCCGTCCAGGCCGCCTCCAGCCGGGCCACCAGCGCCGGCGGGGGATCGTCGGCCACGAAGTGCCGGGCGATCTTGCCGCAGATGTGCCGCGCGGTCGCCGGATGGGCGGCGAGGTCCTTGAGGATGGCCAGTCCCTGTTCAGGGCCCGCCGCCGGATAGATCTTGCCCATCACCGTCCGGGCGCCGGGCTCGTGGGCGTTCTGTCGAAAGACGTACTCGCCGCGCTGGCTGACCGCCTCGCGCAGCCCGCCGACGCTCCAGCCGGTCAGGGCCCGCGCGACCTCGGTGACATCCTCCTGGCTGTAGCCGCCCTTCACGCCGACGGTATGCAGTTCGAGGATTTCTCGCGCCAGGTTCTCATTCAGGCCGCCGCCGACGCCCGGCATCGGCTGGCGCCGGAGATAGGCCGCGGCCGGGCTGCGTGGCCCCACGGACTGGACCTGGTCGAGGTACACCAGCATCCCCTGGTGGGCGGTGGAGGCGACCAGCAGGTCCTCGAACCGGCCGAACACGCGCGGCCGGATCGCCTCCTGCTCGAACGGACCGACCAGCACGGAGGTGATCAGCTTCACGCCGGAGACAGTGAAATGGTTGGCCCAGAACAGCGCCCAGCGCTCGCGGAAGCCGGCCGGCGTGGTCGCCGCCAGCCGCGCGCGGGCGAGGAAGTCCACGGCCGGTCCCTCGCGCAGCATGCGGGCGGCGATCCGGACCGGGTCCTCCGAGGGATCGACCTCGCCCTGACCCTCGCGCATCTGGCGGCGGTCCTGCTGATAGAGCCTGAAGTTGCGCAGCCGCGATCCGGCCGTCTCAGGGGTCTCTTGCGGCTGGTCGGCGCCCCCGGCGGGCCGGATCTGGCTGATCAGCCACTGACGCGGTCCCGCGGCGGCGGCCGTGGCGATTTCGCCGGGCCGGGCGCCCAGGCCAAAGCGCGTCACCGCGATCGCCGCGTTCAGATCGTTGGGTGAAGCCAAGGCCTGCGCCTCCTTGCACTGACGGGGCGGTTACGTCACTTCCACGATCAGGCGCGGCGCTTCCGTCGCGCGAGGAGATCGACACAGTGGCGGCACGGGAAGACGGGGTCCAGCACCCACGCCGGTTCTACACCGCGGTGACCGTCGCGCCGGCCGGGGGCGGCCACGCGGTGCAACTCGACGGCCGCACACCGAAAGCCCCGGGCGGCGCGCCGCTGATCCTGCCGACGCCGGGGCTGGCGGCGCTGGCGGCCGGGGAATGGGACGCCCAGAACCCGTATATCGTCATGGTCTCCATGCCGGCCGTGCGGCTGGCCTATACGGCGCTGGAGAAGATCGCCGCCGTCCGCGAGGCCGTGGCCGACGAGATCGCCCGCTACGCCGGCTCGGACCTTCTCTGCTACCGGGCGGAGTCGCCGCGCGAACTGGCCGCCGAACAGACCGCCGCCTGGGACCCGCTGCTGGACTGGGCGCGAACGGACCTCGGTGTCTCGCTGGAGCCAACGGTCGGCATCATCCATCGCGAGCAATCCGCCGACGCCCTGGCGCGGGTCCGGTCGCTGGCGCTCGACCTCGACGACTTCGGCCTGGCCGCGCTGGCCCACGCCGCCGGCCTGCTGGGTTCGGCGGTGCTGGCCCTGGCCCTGCAACGAGGCCGCATCACGGGCGAACAGGCGCATGATCTCGCCCGCCTCGACGAGGCCTTCCAGGAGCGGCTCTGGGGCATCGACGGGGAGGCGGCGATCCGCACGCAAGGCCGCCTGGCCGAAGCCCTCTGGCTGGAGCAGTGGTTCGAGGCGCTTCGCTAACTTTCCAATGTGGAAAGTTATCACTTGACGGTTTGGAAAGTGAGAGCCTATCTTTCCACAATGGAAAGTGAGGGTTCGACATGACCGACGAAGACAACAGCCCGTCCGCCGCCGATGCGCGCGAAGCGCTTGAGGCGGTTCGGATGGTGCGCACCCAGGTGTCCGAACAGATGGGCCAGAGCAGTTGGCGCTATGACCTTGGGTACTCGGGGTTGGTCGGCCTGATGATTGCCGGTCAAGGATTGCCGGCGCCGTTGAACACGTTGTCGGCAGCTGGCTGCGCGATCGGGCTGGTGCTGCTGGCGAAGGCCTGGGCCAACAAGGTCGGCGTCTGGGTCAGCGGTATCTCGCCCAGGCGGGCGCGTTGGGTCGCCATCGGTTTGGGCGGAGTGCTGGCGGTGCTGATGCTTGGGGTCATGTTTCTGAGCCGCAAAACCGGCCTCTGGCAGGTTCCAGTCGGCGCAGGGGTGGTGGGTGCGGTGCTCGCCTTCGTTGCCTCGCGTCTGTGGTGGCGTGTGTATCGCGCCGAAACGCAGGTGCGTCGATGAGAGCTCTGGATCCGGTGATCCATCCGCCGGGACGGCTGCGGATCTGCGCCATCCTGTCAGCGGCCGACCAGGCGGAATTCGCCATGGTGCGCGACAGCGTAGGGGTCTCCGACTCCGTCCTCTCCAAGCATGTGAAGCTGTTGGAGGACGCCGGCTACGTCGCCGTTAGCAAGGCGGCGCAGGGCGGGCGCCAGCGGACCTGGTTGTCGCTGACCGCCGCCGGCCGAAAGGCCTTCGCCGGCCACATCGCGGAGCTCCAGCGCCTGGCGGGGCTGGTCTCACCGTAGCTCTCTCTCACAGGACGAGGGAGGGGCCCGGAGCGAAGCGCCGGGAGGGTGAGGGGTTACGTTGCGTCGGGCGAATCCTGACCCACCGTAACCCCTCATCCGCCCCGTTCCACCCGACACCTTCTCCCGCCGGGAGAAGGGATATCGATGCTTGTCACACCCCCGCCGCGCCTTTAACCCGGTCCCGTTCGACAGACAGGGAATGGCGGCGTGCAGAACATCCTCGAAGAACTCGAAAAGCGGCGCGAGCAGGCCCGGGCCGGCGGCGGCGCCACGCGGGTGGCCAACCAGCACGCCAAGGGCAAGCTGACCGCGCGCGAGCGGATCGATCTGCTGCTCGACGAGGGAAGCTTCGAGGAGTTCGACATGTTCGTCGAGCACCGCAGCCACGACTTCGGCATGCAGGACCAGCGAGTCCCGGGTGATGGCGTGGTCACCGGCTGGGGCACGATCAACGGCAAGGTCGTCTACGTTTTCTCCAAGGATTTCACTGTCTTCGGCGGTTCTCTTAGCGGCGCGCACGCCCAGAAGATCGTCAAGGTCCAGCGCCAGGCGATGAAGGTCGGGGCCCCGGTCATCGGCCTGTTCGACGCCGGCGGCGCCCGTATCCAGGAGGGCGTCGACAGCCTCGCCGGCTATGCCGACATCTTCCTCGAGAACGTGCTGGCCTCGGGCGTGGTGCCGCAGATCAGCGTGATCATGGGTCCCTGCGCCGGCGGCGACGTCTATTCCCCGGCCATGACCGACTTCATCTTCATGGTGAAGGATACCAGCTACATGTTCGTCACCGGCCCGGACGTGGTCAAAACGGTGACCAACGAGATCGTCACGGCCGAGGAACTGGGCGGCGCCCGGGTCCATGCGGCGAAATCGGGCGTCGCCGAGGGCGCGTTCGACAACGATCTGGAAGCGATGACCCAGGTCCGCCGGCTGGTCGACTTCCTGCCCAGCTCCAACCGCGCCAAGGCCGAGCCGCGCGAGAGCTTCGACGAGCCGTTCCGCGACGAGATGAGCCTGGACACCCTGATCCCGGCCAATCCGAACAAGCCCTACGACATGAAGGAGCTGATCCTCAAGATCGTGGACGAGGCCGATTTCTTCGAAATCTCAAGCGAGTGGGCCAAGAACATCATCTGCGGCTTCGCCCGCATGGATGGCGAGAGCGTCGGCATCGTCGCCAACCAGCCCCAGGTGCTGGCCGGGGTTCTGGACATCGACTCAAGCCGCAAGGCGGCCCGGTTCGTGCGCTTCTGCGACGCCTTCAACATCCCGATCATCACCCTGGTCGACGTCCCGGGCTTCATGCCGGGGACCAAGCAGGAGTACGGCGGCCTGATCAAGCACGGCGCCAAGCTGCTGTTCGCCTACGCCGAGGCCACCGTGCCGAAAGTCACCGTCATCACCCGCAAGGCCTACGGCGGGGCCTATGACGTGATGAGCTCCAAACACCTGCGCGGCGACGTCAACTACGCCTGGCCGACCGCCGAGATCGCGGTGATGGGCGCCAAGGGGGCGGTGGAGATCATCTTCCGCGCCGAAATGAACGACCCCGAGGCCCTGGCCGCTCGCGAAGCCGAATACAAGGACCGCTTCGCCAACCCGTTCGTGGCGGCGTCTCGTGGCTACATCGACGACGTCATCAAGCCCCACGGGACACGGCGGCGCATTGTCAGGGCCCTGCGGAGTCTGAAGGGCAAACAACTGTCGAACCCCTGGAAGAAGCACGACAACATTCCGCTGTAGGGGAGGGGCGCATGCGCGCCTTGCCAATCTCGATCGCGGTTCTGGTCTGCGCCTGCGGTCAAGTTGCGGCGGACGATCTCTACTGGTCGGAATGGTCCGATTGGGACAGACGCGATGTCCGCATTCTTCAGTATGGTCCGGAGGCATCGGACGTCAGCACGTTTGGCCTTCGGTGCAAGGAAGGCAGCGGTCAGGTGACCGTCGAACAGCCCGTTGCCGCCGACTGGTCGGGTAAGAGCCTGACGCTGAGTTCAGACACAGCGAGGGCAACTTGGCCGGCGAAATTTCAAGGAGGTGGAGAGGACATGGATGGCTGGGCCGTGGCCGAGGTTTCCGCACATGACTTGGTGCTGGTCGCGTTTGCGGCCACCGGACGGCTGACTCTGGAGGGGCGTGGCGCTCTGAACGCCACTTACCCGGCTGAGCGCAAAGCGATCACGCGATTTTTCGCTGTCTGCGGATAGGCGAGCAGCATTCACACCCCGCCCTTCATCTCATGGCGAGATAATCGCCGGACGCATCAGGTTGCTCAAGGGCGCTGCGCGTCGCGGAGCGATGAGCCCGCAGGGCTCACCCTTGACCAACCTGATCCGTCCGGCACGCTGGCCTGCATGAGACAAAGCCACATCCCCCTTCCTCCTCGATGGAGGAAGGGTCGGGGATGGAGGTGTGGCTGAGGTAGTTCGGGGAGAGCGCCATGGGGCTTCGGCGCCAATCAGCGCTCTTCGCCAGACATCGCGGCCACACCACCACCCAACCCTCCTCCATCGAGGAGGAGGGCTTTCCACGGTGGATTGCATTTGCGTCCGTGCGCAACCTTTTGAAATCGCAGACGTCTTCCCCAGCTTTCCCGCCGTGCAGAACGCAATTGCCCTCACTGCCCGAAACCCCGCCCATACTCACGTCATCCCCACCGCACGGGGGAGGGCGCATGGCCATGCGACCCAAGCGGCGGCGGGGACGGGGTCCGAGCGGGGACAGGGACGAGGGGGTTACTCGTCCGGTCCGGGGATGGCGTAGCAAGCCACCCGCCCGCCAGGGGCTGAACCGGCTAAGCGCAAACAGCGCTGCCTACCGGTCGCTCCCGCCCAGACGGACTTCGCGGCGCGTGACGGTCCAGCCATTCTCACAAAGCCTGCCCTACCAGACATCCGGGTGAGACCGGAGCGCGCCGCACCACCTCCCCAACTCGCTGGATGACAGCCGAGGCTGCGAAGCCGCGCGCATTCTCCCTCCCCTTCATGGGGAGGGTGGACGGGCGAAGCCCGGACGGGTGGGGAATTCAGACGCCACCCTGACCCATCCGGCACGGCCTCCGGCTTCCCCACCCTGTCGGCTTCGCCGACGTCCCTCCCCATGAAGGGGAGGGAGAAGCCAGGAGCCCTCAATGACCAAGCCCCGCCTCAGCCGAAACGCCTTCGCGGCCCTGATCGATCAGGCGACCGCCGAGAACACCGAACTGCAGATGACGTTGCTGGAACTGCGGGTGGTGGAGCGTCTGGCTCTGGCCAACCAGGCGCTGGCCTGGCTGAAAGCGGCCCGGAAAGCCCGCTACGTCGTCCCGCCGGCCATGAAGTCGTAGACGTCGGCGGCGCGGGTGACGGCGATGCTGATCTTGTCGTCGTTGATCTGGATTTCGCCGCGGGCCACCGGGTGGTTGTTGGCCAGGATCCAGACCTCGTCGCTGGCCTTGGCGTCGAGCGGGATCACCGCTCCGCGACCCATGCGCAGCAGCTGTGACATGGGGAGCGTCGAGCGCCCCAGGACCACGGAAATCTCGACGTTGACCGACTGAACCTGACTCACGAACTGCTTGGCCCCTCGCGCAATGAGCGCCGACACGCCACATTGGGGCCTCATGCTTGATCAGCCGTTAAATCCCGGGGCCTTGCCGCCCCCCGCGACGCCTCTTTTCGGCCGGGCCGACGGATTGCCGGCCGGCTGGGCGGTGTCACGCACGCCGGTGGCCTATCCCGACGCCGTGGCGGCGATGGAGGCTCGCGCCGAAGCCATCGCGAAGGGCGAGGCGGGCGAGCTGGTCTGGCTGCTGGAACACCCGCCGCTCTACACCGCCGGTGTCTCGGCCAAATCCGCGGACCTGATCGATCCTGACCGCTTCCCGGTGTTCGAGAGCGGGCGAGGGGGGCAGTACACCTACCACGGCCCCGGCCAGCGGGTGGCCTATGTGATGCTCGATCTGGGCAAGCGCACGAAGGACGTGCGCGCCTTTGTCGCGGCGCTGGAGGCCTGGGTGATCGAGGCGCTGGCGTCGTTCAATCTCGAGGGCCAGGTCCGCGACGGCCGCGTCGGTGTCTGGGTCGAGCGCAAAGGGCCCGGCTGGTCGCGCGAGGACAAGATCGCCGCCATCGGCGTCAAGCTGCGCCGCTGGGTCAGCTTTCACGGGATCAGCCTGAACGTCGAGCCGGACCTGGACCACTTCGGCGGCATCGTCCCCTGCGGGGTCACCGACCACGGCGTCACCAGTCTCGTCGATCAGGGCTTGCCGGTGACCATGGACGAAGCCGACGCCGCGCTGCGGGCCGCGTTCGAGGGCGTGTTCGGGGCGGTGGTGGACGACCCTCTCCCGCAGGGAGAGGGAGGGGCCCGGCGCATCGCGACGGGAGGGTGAGGGGTTACGGCGCCTTCGCGGTCGCCCCGTAAACCCTCATCCGTCGGGTTCCACCCGACACCTTCTCCCTCCGGGAGAAGGATATCAGCCTACCCCTTCTGGCAGGCCTTCCAGGCCTGATACAGTGGCCGCTCGGTCGAGCGCTGCAGGCGCGGGTTGCCCCAGACGAACTCGGAATAGCCGTAGTCCGGCGACTCGTTGATCCAGACGTTGCCCGTGGCCTTGGTCCAGACGAAGGCGATGTCGTCGCTCGACGCAGTGGGCGTCACCAGCGCGCAGACGTCGCCGGCGGCGTTGACCTTGATCTTGCGGAAGCTGACCGACTTGGTGCTCTTGAGCATGCCCTTGACCGCATCGATGCCGGGCTGGGCTTCGGGCGGAATGGCCTCGGCGGCGAGGGCCGGGGTCGACAGCGCCAGAATGGCGGCGAAGGCGAAGACAGCGCGCATGCGGAAAAACGCTCCTAAACGGTGACGGCTTTGACGGGATTGGGTCCGTAGCGGTTGGCGCCCTGCTCGCCGGACAGCACGCCCAGCTCGACGGCGGCCCACAGGATGACCAGCGAGAAGGCGAAGTCGAGGAATCCGGCCGGAATCGGCCAGGCCACGATCAGGGCGAGGATGATGATCGCCGCGATCCAGCCGGACCGCCCCCGGTCATGCAGACGCTTGGACAGCACGCAGGCGCCGGAGAACAGCAGGCCCGGATAGACGAACCAGCCGGTCAGCCAGTGAACGCCGGGCGGCATCGAGGCCTCATAGACCATTGCGATGGCGATCAGCACGGCGGCGGCGATCAGGAACGGCGTCCGCGCCACGCGGCCCGTCGAGGAGAAGAACAGCTCCGCCCAGTCGATCTGGCCGCTCATGGGGTTTGCTCGCTCCGACTCTCGAAAGGCAGGGTCTTGTAGACCCTATCTAGGCGAGAGCGCGGCGCTGCGAAAGGTCGCCGCTCCAGTCGACGAGCATCGGCTCGCGCGCGCCGAAGCGATTGCGGCCGCTTGTGCCCTCGCCGGTGACCAGGCTGAGCACCAGCCACAGCTGGCCGAGCAGGGGCGGGAAGACGAACAGCAGCATCCAGCCGCTCAGATCGCGATCGTGGCAGCGCTTGATCGACGCCGCCAGGCTGATCCAGGCTCCGTTCAGCAGCAGGAAGGCGATGGCCAGGCCCACGCCCGCCTGGTCGGCCCAGGTGATGCCGGCGGCGGTTTCGTCACCGGCGCCGCTGAAGATGATCATCAGGAAGGTCAGCACATAGCTGGCGGTGAACACCCCGATCTGCGTGAGGGCGAACGACAGCCGTCCGATCCGGCCGTCAAAACGATAGAGGTCCCAAAGCGCCATGCGAATGCCTCCCGCCATCGCAGGATCAACGCGGCAGACCGGCGTTCGGTTCGCTTGAGGGGGTGAATTATTCGGCGGACGCCGGCTCGGCCTTCGGCGAGGGCCCGAACCGGTTGTCGCCGGGCGTCCCGGCGAGGAAGCCCAGCGTCACCAGAAACCCGATCGCCACGGCCAGGTAGACGAGGTTGAACGACAGCAGCAGCAGCCCGCCCGCACCGCCGAACTTGCCGGCTGCGGCGCCGCCGTCCTGGCGGGCGAAGAAGCCCATCACCAGCGCCACGGCGTAGAAGACCGCGACGGGCCAGCCGGGGACGTTGCGATCCTGCAGCCGCTTCACGCCCAGCGCCGTCGTCGGCCACAG
The DNA here is from genome assembly GCA_021741355.1 of Caulobacter sp. Classification (GTDB taxonomy): domain Bacteria; phylum Pseudomonadota; class Alphaproteobacteria; order Caulobacterales; family Caulobacteraceae; genus Caulobacter. Next base: position 244,348 of record JAIOXZ010000001.1, on the reverse strand, counting down.
GAAGAGCAGCTCGAACGGCACAGCCGCCCACAGAGGCAGCCGCCGCGCCGCCCCAAACAGCGTGCTCAGTGGACTTTCGGCGGCAAAGACATCCAGACCCAGCCCAAGGCTGATCAGCGCGGCGACGGCGACATGGGCAACCGCCAGCCCGATCACCCACAGCCACCAGTCTTTGCGACGGATGCGCCCCTTGAACCCGAACAGGGTCTGGACCGGCGTCATCAGCCGAACTCGACCAGCACCTCGTCGGCGGCGACGCTGTCGCCACCCTTGGCCGAGACGACCTTCACCACGCCTTCGCGTTCGGCGCGGATGATGTTCTGCATCTTCATCGCCTCGATGACGCAGACGACCTCGCCCTCGCGGACGGTCTGGCCGACCTCGACGTCCATGCTGACCACCAGGCCCGGCATCGGCGAGATGATCATCTTGCTGGTGTCAGCGGCCTTCTTCTCCGGCAGCTTGCCGTGCAGGTCGGCGGAGTTGGGGCTCAGCACCAGCACCTTGGCCTTGGCGGCCCGGTGGCGGATCACGAAGCCCTCGGCGGCCGCGGCGACCGAGACGGTGAAGGCCGCGCCGTTCAGCCTGGCGCGGAACAGCGCCTTGCCCGGCCGCCAGTCGACGCCTTCCAGCGTCAGGGTGCGGTCGTCGCCTTCGAGATAGAGGCTCAGCACGCCGCCGGCCTCATCGACGTCGACGCGGCGGCTGTCGTGGCCGACGAACACGACCCAGTCGCGGCGGTCCGAACCGCCGGCCCGCTTCGTCATCATCCGGTGCATCGCCACACCGGCGGCGGTCAGGATGTCGGACTGCAGCGCGGTCGGCGTCGTGCCGGCGAAGCCGTCGGGGAATTCGTCGACGATGTAGCTGGTCGACAGCTTGCCGGAGCGGAACCGCTCCTGGTCCATCACGGCGGCGAGGAACGGGATATTGTGACCCAGCCCCTCGATGTGGAAGTCCTCCAGCGCCCGGCCCATACCGTCTACGGCCGCCAGGCGCGTCGGCGCCCAGCTGCACAGCTTGGAGATCATCGGGTCGTAGAACATCGAGATCTCGTCGCCCTCGCGGACGCCGGCGTCGTTGCGCACGACGTAGCCCCCACCCTCGCCAAGAGAGTGCTCGCCCTCGACGGGCGGGTCGTAGCGGACCAGCCGGCCGATGCTCGGCAGGAACTTGCGGTAGGGATCCTCCGCGTAGATCCGGCTCTCGATGGCCCAGCCGTTGATCTTGAGGTCCTTCTGGCCGAACGCCATGGCCTCGCCGAATGCCGAGCGGATCATCTGCTCGACCAGGTCCAGGCCGGTGATCAGCTCGGTGACCGGATGCTCGACCTGCAGACGGGTGTTCATCTCCAGGAAGTAGAAGCTCTTGTCCTGCCCGGCGACGAACTCGACCGTGCCCGCGCTGTCGTAGTTCACGGCCTTGGCCAGGGCGACGGCCTGGGCGCCCATGGCGGCGCGGGTGGCCTCGTCGAGCAGCGGGGAGGGGGCCTCCTCGATGACCTTCTGGTTGCGGCGCTGGATCGAGCACTCGCGCTCGAACAGGTGCACCACGTTGCCGTGCTTGTCGCCCAGCACCTGGATCTCGATGTGGCGCGGGCTGGTGATGAACTTCTCGATGAAGATCCGGTCGTCGCCGAAGCTCGACTTGGCTTCGGAGCGAACGGCCGGGAAGCCCTCCTCGACGTCCTGGCGGCTGTGGGCGACGCGGATACCCTTGCCGCCGCCGCCGGCGCTGGCCTTGATCATCACCGGATAGCCGATCTCCTCGGAGATCCTGATGGCGTGGGCGGTGTCGTCGATCTCGCCGATATGGCCGGGCACGCAGCTGACGCCGGCCGCCTCGGCGAACTTCTTGGACTCGATCTTGTCGCCCATGGCGCGGATCGCGCCCGGGTTGGGACCGATGAACACGATGCCCTCGTCGGCGCAGCGCTGGGCGAACGAGGCGTTCTCCGACAGGAAGCCGAAGCCCGGATGCACGGCCTGGGCGCCGGTCTGCAGGCAGGCGGCGATGATCTTGTCCTGCACCAGATAGGATTCGCTGGCCGGGGCCGGACCGATGAACACGGTCTCGTCGGCCATCTCCACGCCCAGGCTGTCGGCGTCGGCCTCGGAGTAGACGACGACGGTCTTGATGCCCATCCGACGGCAGGTCTTGATGACCCGGACGGCGATCTCACCCCGGTTGGCGATCAGAATTTTCGAGAACATCGGCCTGGTCACGCCCCTCACGCACGATTTTGCCGGGCCGGGTTAGCCCGCGTGGGTCGCGTTGGCAACGGCGCCGCAACGTCGCCCGGAGCGGGTTCCGCGGCTCAGGCGGGAATTCTGGCGCCGTCCCAGGCGAACACGCCGCCGCTGTCGGCGGGCGTCAGGCCGTCGATCACCTGCAGCAGCCGGTCGGCGCTGTGATCGGCGGTGAACAGCCGCTCGTCCGGAACGCCGCTCTGAAAGGGCTTGCTCAGGCCCGTGTCGACGGTCCCGGGGTGCAGACCGACGCACAGCGCCGCAGGCCGTGTCCGCGCCAGTTCGATGGCGATGGTGGCGATCAGCATGTTCAGCGCCGCCTTGGACGCCCGATAGCTGTGCCAGCCGCCCAGCCGGTTGTCGCTGATGCTGCCCACGCGCGCCGACAGCGCCGCGAACACCGACAGGCCCTCGCGCGGAAACAGCGGTGTGAAGTGCTTGGCCACGAGCGCCGGGCCGACCGTGTTGATCGCGAACGCCTGATGCATCGCCGCCGGGTCCAGCATCCGCAGCGCCTTTTCCGGCGCCAGACCGGCGCCGTGCAGTCGCCCGCTGGCGACGATGACCAGCCTGGGTGGAGCGTACAGGCGCGCGGCGGCCTCTGCGATCGACGCCTCGTCCTCAAGATCGATCCGGCCGCCGGTCGACCCGTCCGGCGCGCCGTCTCCCGACCGGCTCAACGCATGGACCGCGCGGAACCGCCCGCTCGCGACGATCTGCTGCGTCAGCGCCCGGCCGATGCCGCCCGTCGCGCCGATCACCACGGCGCAGCCTTCAGGGGGAGGGGCGTCTGTCATCCGCCGCCATCTAGGGCGGCGACGGCGTCAGCCCAGCTTCACCGCCGTGCCGGTGGCCGTGACCATCAGCATGCCGTTGTTGGCGCCCAGGGTCTCGTAGTCGATGTCGATGCCGACCACGGCGTCGGCGCCCTGCTTCGTCGCTTCGTCGATCATTTCCTTCATCGCGCCCTCGCGGGCCTGGCGCAGCACCGACTCATAGCTCGCCGCCCGTCCGCCGACGATGTCGCGGATGCCGGCGAACAGGTCGCGGAAGATGTTGGCGCCGAGGATCACCTCGCCGGACACCACGCCCAGGGTCTGGCGGGTCGGGCGTTCGGCGATGGACGGGGTCGTGGCGGTCAGCATGGGGAGTCCTCTCTCTTTCGGCGTGGTCGGTCCGCCCTTACATTGGCACGCATGACCCAGACCGCCATATCCGCCGCCGGCTTTGACCTCACCCCGCCCACGGAGGCCGAGCGCGCGACGCTGGAGGCCGATCTGACCCGCGAGGAGGCCGAGGTCCTGCTGCATCACGGCACGGAGGCGCCGTTCTGCGGCGGCCTGCTCGGCGAGAAGCGCCCCGGCGCCTATTGCTGCCGCCTCTGCGGCCTGCCGCTGTTCCGGTTCGAGACCAAGTTCGAGAGCGGCACGGGCTGGCCGAGCTTCTATGCGCCCTACGACCCGGCCCACGTCGGCGAGGTGCGCGACACCAGCTACGGCATGCTGCGGATCGAGACCCTCTGCGCCCGCTGCGGCAGCCACCAGGGCCACGTCTTCCCCGACGGCCCCCCGCCGACCCGCCTGCGCTACTGCATCAACTCGATTTCCCTGACCTTCGTCGGCGACGGCGAAGCGCTGCCGGATCCACTCGGGCGAGGGGACGCGTTCTAGCCAATAGGGGACATGTACCGCGGGTACGTGTCCCCGACCTGCACCGGTGGACATCGGGGACACGTACCCGCGGTACATGTCCCCTTCGGAAACATCGCCCCTTCCCATTCTTCGCGGCTTTTGCTACCTGCCGCGCCTCACCACGGGCGGTCGTGGCGGAATTGGTAGACGCGCAGCGTTGAGGTCGCTGTTCCCTAACCGGAGTGGAAGTTCGAGTCTTCTCGACCGCACCAGTGAATCAGAGGCAAGAAACACTGCAGGATTGATCTCTTCATTCAGGAGGCCCCGACATGACCCGGGATAAAGCCGACCTGTTCGAGGAGAATAACCTCTCGATCCCTGCAGCCCCTGAAACCGCCGCCCCGCCCGAGGATCTCGAGGATCTCGCGCTCGGCGACGACTACGCCCTCAATCCCGCCTACGTGGACATGGTCATCGACGCCGCCGACCGCGGCGACGCCGAGCGCCTGCGCGAGCTGGTCGGGGCGCTCCGGTCCGAGGACGTGGCCGACCTGATGGGCTTTCTCAACGCGGACTACCGCGAGGAGATCATTCCCTGCCTCGATTCCGAAACCCTCGCCGAGGTGCTGTCCGAGCTCGACGACAACCTGCGCGAGGAGGTCCTGGAGACGGTCCATCCGACCGCGCTGGCCCGGGCGCTCGAGGAACTCGATTCGGACGACGCCGCTGACGTCGTCGATGACCTGGCGGGCGAGAAGCGCGCCCAGGTGCTGGCCGCGATGGGCGCGGAGGACCGGGCGGCGATCGAGAGCAGCCTGGCCTACGAGGACGAGACCGCCGGCCGCCTGATGCAGCGCGAAGTGCTGGCCGCGCCGCAGTTCTGGACCGTCGGCCAGACGATCGACCACGTCCGGCAGGCCGGCGACGAGCTGCCCGAGCTGTTCTTCGACATCTACATCGTCGACCCGGCCTACCGGCCGATCGGCGCGGCGCCGATCAGCCAGCTGTTGCGCGCCCGGCGCGAGACGACCCTGGCCGAGATCATGGAGCCGGTGACCGACATCACCGTCGACATGGACCAGGAGGAGGTCGCCTACATCTTCGACAAGTACCACCTGATCAGCGCCCCGGTGGTCGACGCCGGCGGCCGGCTGGTCGGCCAGATCACCGTCGACGACATCGTCGGGGTCATCCAGGAGGAGTCCGAGGAGGACATCCTGGCCCTCGCCGGGGTGAGCGACGCCGGCCGCGACGCCGGCGTCTGGGACGTGGCGAAGTCGCGCCTGCCCTGGCTGGTGGTCAACACCCTGACGGCGGCGCTGGCGGCCAGCGTCATCGGCGCCTTCCAGGCCGAGATCGCCAAGGTCCTGACCCTGGCCATCCTGATGCCGGTGGTCGCCTCGCTCGGCGGCAACGCCGGCACCCAGACCCTGGCCGTGGCCGTGCGCGCCCTGGCCAGCCGCGAACTGAACGCCTCCAACACGGTGCGCATCATCCTGCGGGAAATGACCGTGGGCCTGGTCAACGGCGGGGTGCTGGCCGCCATCATGGCCGCGGCGACCTTTGTCTTCTTCCGCGACCCGATGCTGTGCCTGACCATCGCCCTGGCGCTGGTGATCAATCTGTTCGTCGCGTCCCTCGCCGGGATTCTGGTGCCGCTGGCGCTGGACAGGCTGGAACGCGACCCGGCGGTGTCCTCTTCGGTGTTCGTCACGTTTGTGACCGATTTCACCGGCTTCCTGTCCTTCCTGGGTCTGGCGGCGCTCATCCTCCTCTGATCGGGGCCGCCGGCCCGGACAATCGTCAGGCATTCCCGTTCAGCGGGAGTTCAGGCGGCGTTCGGCATCCCTCTTGCGGGAGTGGGATGGAACGCAGCCCCGTCTGTCTCATTTCGGATCAAGAAGGCCGATGAAACCCCGCCACCAGGTCTCCCGCGCAGCCATCGAACTGATCAAGACGTTCGAGGGCTATCGCCAACGGGCCGCCCAGCTCCCTGACGGACGCTGGACGATCGGCTACGGCCACACCCTGACCGCCCGTCAGGGCGCCGAGGTGTCTCCGGCTGATGCAGAAGCCCTGCTGATGTACGACCTCATCGCCGTGGCGCATGCGGTCAACGAGCACAGCTACACGCCGCTGACGCAGAACCAGTTCGACTCGCTCTGCTGCTTCGCCTTCAACATCGGCGTCGACAACTTCCGCCGCTCGTCGGTGCTGCGCCGGGTCAATGAAGGCCAGATGCTGCAGGCCGCCTGCGCCATGGAGATGTGGCGCAAGGCCGACTTCGAGGGCGAGCGGATCGTCATCGACGCCCTGGTCCGTCGCCGCGCCGCCGAGAAGACCCTGTTCCTGACCCCGGCCAACGGCTGGATTCCCGCCCCGTCGCCGGTGCTGGCGCCCAAGGTCGACTATGATGCGGTCAATGCCGTGCCGCGCCAGGCCCCGACGGCGGTCAAGGCTTCGCTGACCGGCGAGCGCACCAGCGTCGAGCGCGACCAGACCCCGCAGCCGCAACCCGAGCCCCGGCCGGAGGCCCCACTGGCCAGCGAGATCGCCGCCGCCGGCGTCGGCGCGCGCCTGGAACAGCTGCTGCCCGAGACGACGCCGGAGGCGGTCGCTCCTGTGGCGCCCGAGCCGGAGCCCGTGGTTGAGGCCGTCCAGGCCGAGCCCGCGCCTGAACCCTATCCGCAGCCCGCGCCCGAACCCGTCTACGACCCGGTCGTCGAAACAGCCGCCGAGGTTGCGCCGCAGGACGCCTGGACGCCCCAGCCACAGGACACCTATCCGCAACCCGCGCCGATCGTGCTCGGTTCCAGCCTGGCCTATGCGACCAACCCCGACGCCGCCTTCACCCTGACGCCGGCGCCGGAAGTCTCCATCGAGCGCTCGCCGGAGGACGCCCTGCGCGTGGACCTGCCGGAGCCGGCCAACGAGTCCGGCCCCGGCCTGTTCGACGTCGCGCCGTCCGGCATGGTGCTCGAAGGCGCGCCGGCCCGACCGCTGGTCAGCGAGGACTATGTCCGTCGCCTGGTGCAGCAGGACGAAATGGCGCTCGGCGGCTTTGACCCGGCGTTCGACGACGCCCCGACCGAGCCCGTTCGCATCGAAGGCCTTCCGCTGATCCTGACCGGCGTGGGCGGCATCGCCCTGATGGCCGGCGGCATGGCCGTCGGCTTCACCGCCGGCGCCGGCGACGGCCCGCTCAGCGTCAGCAATCTCGGCTGGCTGCTGTCTTTCGTCGGCATCGGTATGACCGGCTTCTCGGTCTGGACCGGCCTGAACAAATTCCTCGGCGCCCCGCTGGACGACGAGGACGAGGAAGTAGCCGAGGCGGAGTCGGAGCCCCGGTCGTAACCCGCGTAGCGTAAGGGACCCCGCGTACAGTCTGGGGAAAGCGTTGGCGCCCTGCGAGTCCGCTCGCAGGGCGTCGTGCGTTTGGGGGGTGCACGGGGACATGTACTTCAGTACGTGTCCCCTCCTGCCGAACAGCGCCTTGCGCCATTCGGCCCGGCCGAGATTCCGTTCGTTTGGTTCGTTCATCGCGGGCAGGGGACACGCACTGAAGTGCATGTCCCCGCTCAAAGAGCGTGCTATTTCGGCGCCATGACCCAATCCGGACCCGCCATGGATTTCGGCCTCGGCGAAACCGCCGACGCCATCCGCGAAACCACCGCCCGCTTCGCCGCCGATCGCATCGCGCCGCGCGCCGCCGACATCGACCGCGACAACGCCTTTCCCCGCGACCTGTGGCCGCAGATGGGCGATCTGGGACTGCACGGCATCACCGTCGAGGAGGAATTCGGCGGCCTGGGCCTCGGCTACCTCGAGCATGTGGTGGCGATGGAGGAGATCAGCCGCGCCAGCGCCTCGGTCGGCCTCAGCTACGGCGCCCACTCCAACCTCTGCGTCAACCAGATCCGCCGCTGGGCGACGCCCGAACAGAAGCTGCGCTACCTGCCCAAACTGATCAGCGGCGAGCATGTCGGCGCCCTGGCGATGAGCGAGGCGGGATCCGGCTCGGACGTGGTCTCGATGAAGCTGCGCGCCGACCGCAACGGCGACCGGTTCGTGCTCAACGGCACGAAGTTCTGGATCACCAACGCGCCGCACGCCGACACCCTGGTGGTCTACGCCAAGTCGGCGCCGGAGGAGGGCAGCCGGGGCATCACCGCCTTCCTGATCGAGAAGGGCATGAAGGGCTTCAGCGTCTCAAAGAAGCTCGACAAGATGGGCATGCGCGGGTCCGACACCGCCGAGCTGGTGTTCGAGGACTGCGAGGTCCCGGAAGAGAACATCATGGGCCCGTTCAACGGCGGGGTCGGGGTGCTGATGAGCGGCCTCGACTATGAGCGCGCCGTGCTGGCGGCGGGTCCCCTCGGCATCATGCAGGCCTGCCTCGACGTGGTCCTGCCCTACGTCCGCGACCGCAAACAGTTCGGCAAGGCCATCGGCAGCTTCCAGCTGATGCAGGGCAAGGTCGCCGACATGTACGTCGCGCTGAACTCCGCGCGGGCCTACGTCTACCAGGTGGCCAAGGCCTGCGACGCGGGCAAGACCACCCGCTTCGACGCCGCCGGCGCGATCCTGATGGCCAGTGAGAACGCCGTGAAGGTCGCCAACGAGGCCGTCCAGGCCCTCGGCGGCGCAGGCTACACCCGCGAATGGCCGGTGGAACGCTACGTCCGCGACGCCAAACTCTACGACATCGGCGCCGGCACCAACGAGATCCGCCGGTTCCTCATCGGGCGGGAACTGGTCGGGGGGTGAGGGCGCTCGCGGCCATCCTCGCCGCCGCGGCGCTGGCGGGCTGCGTCAGCGTTGATGTCGACGCGTCCCTGACCTGTGACGTCGGCCTGAAGTCCGTGACCACCGCCGAGATGGTCTTCGGCCGCAACATCGGTGACGTCGTGGGCGTTAGCGACGCGGACTGGAAGGCCTTCGTCGACGCGGAAGTCTCGCCGCGCTTCCCCGACGGTTTGACGGTGTACGACGCCGCCGGACAATGGCGCGGCCCAAGCGGGGCGCTCGTCGCCGAGCCCTCCAAGGTGCTGCTGCTGGTCCTCAGCGGCGCGCCGGGCGAGGCGGAAAAGATCGAGGCCATCCGCGCGGCCTACAAGGCGCGGTTCCGGCAGGATGCGGTGCTGCTGATCAAGCGGCGGGCCTGCGTGGGGTTCTAGGCGTTTCTCCCCGGTTCACCGTCATGGCCCGGTCTTGCCATCAGGATGAGAGTCGCCCCTTGGCCTTGATGGAATGATGCGCTCCGGACGTCGTCCCTGGTCAAGGACGGGTCCGTCGGACCCGCCGCTGCGCGGCCGCGAAGCGGTCCTTGAGCAGGGCCGTCGCCGGAGCAACACTGGCCGTCAAGACATCAGGGCGTAGTCCGCCTCGGCCAGCGCGGTTAGTGGTCCTGTGTGTAGAACCAATAGTGCGGTGGCGGGGTGAGCGCGTACTCTTGTCCGTTCTCCTCAGGCGCGGCGAAGCGGATCATTCCGCTTTCGGCCCAGGGCGTGTCGCCAAATCCGTATTCCTCGCCATTGACCAGCAGGACGAAGGTCCGGTCCTGGGCCCAGTGGACGCCCTTCAAGTTCAGCCGCTTGAGGTCTTTGATAATTTCGGCGCGAGTGACGGCACCGCCGAGACACGGGCGCGGCTTTCGATCCTTGAGCCTGATTGAGGTCAGGCCCTGGCAACGCAGGACCTTGTCGGCCAAGGCCTCGAACTCCGGGCGACTCGCATCGAACTGCGTCTGGGTTTCCTCGCGTAGGCGAAAGGTGTCGCGTTCACAGGCTCCGGTCATGCCAACCCCCACCATCGCCACGACTGTCAGCAACCTGCGCACCGACGATCCCCCAAAGTCCTGAACGCCAGTCCACCACGCCGCCCCCCAAATGCGAAGGGCCGCCGGGTTGCCCCGGCGGCCCTTCCATCGTCTGCCGCGGTTGCGGCTCAACGCTAGGCGCTGATCAGGCGCTGACCTCCGCCGAAACGGAATTCAGGGTCACGCACTGCGACCGCGGGTTCATACGATGAGACACCGGATCACCTCCTTTCAGCTGTTGAAACAGGACTCACACTATGGGCAGCGGATTAACGAGTCGCCAACCCTGCTCACGCACCGCGCGACAAAATGCCTAGCTTTTGATCTTCACCGGCTTGCCCAGGCAGGTGTCGCCCAGCCGTCTGGAGACCGTGTTGGCGCTGGCCTTGAGCGGCACGCCGGCGATCTTGCCCGAGAGATTGGCCTGCATGCTGTAGGCGTTGGCCGAGTAGACCCCGGTGGCCGTCACATTGACCATCCGGCTGCGCTTGTCGACGCAGGTGCCCTTGAAGAACATCTTGCCGTCGGCGACCCGCTTTTCCGGATAGGTGCAGGTGTAGTGGCGGTTGATCCGGCCCGAGAGGATCTTGTCCACGTCGGCGGGTGTGATGCAGCGGCGCTCGACCTCGGTCTTGCTGATCACGAGGTTGAGCGTGTTGGTCATCTCCCACCAGCCCGGCTCGATCGTCTTGACCGGCTGGCGCGCCATGGCGGCCGGCGCGGCGGCGGCGAGGGCGAGGAGGCCGATGGCGGCCAGGGTGCGGATCGTCTTCATGTTCCCAAGTCTCATCACAGAGCGTGGCGACTTTCTGACCTATCGCAAATGAACGGTCGATGACCACGGCTTGCAACCGGTGTAGGGCATGATCATGCCGAGCTGGGACCCCGACCTCTACGAGCGCTACAAGGCCTACCGCGACCGGCCGGCGCTGGACCTGATGGTCCAGATTCCCGACCGCCGCTTCCGCGAGATCTGGGACCTGGGTTGCGGAACCGGTGAGCATGCCGCGCTGCTGGCGCTGCGCCATTCGACAGCCCGGGTGCACGGCCTGGATTCCAGCCCTGACATGCTGCGCCAGGCGAAAAACCGCCAGAGCGACGTCGACTGGGTGCTCGGCGGCGTCGAGGACTTCGCCCCGACCACGCAGCCGGACCTGATCTTCACCAACGCGGCGCTGCAGTGGCTGCCCGATCACGAGACCCTGTTTCCGCGCCTCGCCGGTCTGCTGGAGCGGGGCGGGGTGTTCGCCTGCCAGATGCCGATGGCCTTCGAGACGCAGCACCACGCCATCCTGCGCGAGACGGCGGAGGCGGGGCCCTGGGCGTCCCTGACCCGCGAGGCGCGGCGGATCAGCCCGACTCCGGCGCTGGACGACTACTACGGCTGGCTGTCGGGCGTCTGCGGCGAGGTCGATCTCTGGACCACCACCTATCTCCACGCGCTGGAGGGCGATGACCCTGTCGTCGACTGGATGCGCGGGACGGCGCTGCGGCCCTATCTCGACGTTCTGGCCGACGACGAGACGCTGCTCGAGACGTTCCTTGACGCCTTCCGCGCCCGCATCGCCGCGGCCTTCCCGCCGCGCGCGGACGGCGTGACCCTGTTCCCGTTCCCGCGGATGTTCATGGTGGCGGTGCGCTAAGATATCCGCTCATCCCGGCGAATGCCGGGACCCAGATGACAGGCATCAGGTCATGATGGTTTGTCGCCGCGCCCCTTGATCTGGGCCCCGGCATTCGCCGGGGTGAGCGGTTCAAAAATCACCCCTTCGCCCGCACCTTGCGCATCTCGGTCACCGGCCGGTCCAGCCGGTCCAGGGCGGCGACGGCGGCCCGGTAGCCGGCGTCGACGCCCGGTTCGAACGCCTTCCAGTCGCGGATGTCGATGCCGTCGGTGTTGGGCATGATCAAGAGGTCCGTCGCCTCGCGCGCCGCGACCAGGTCCCGTCCGGTGGAGACCGTCGCCGCTCGCATCAGCAGCGCCATGATCGGCGGGCCCTTGCGCCAGTCGCCGGACAGGATCCAGCGCCAGACCGACGATGGCCGCGCCACATCGTCGGCGGTGATGCTGCGGCCGCGGGTGACGTCGACGCCGACGATCGGCCCCAGCTGCATCGAGCGCATCACGTCCGACGGGAAGTTCTTCATCACCGCGCCGTCGACCAGCACGTTGTTGTTGTCGATCGCCGGCGGCATGACCCCGGGCAGGGCGATCGAGGCCCGCAGCGCATGCCGCAGCGTACCGCGCCGATGCAGGTGATAGGCGCCGGTGGTCAGGTTCGACGACACGCAGAAGAACGGCAGCCACAGGTCGGCGATCTGCACCTCGTCGAAATGCACGCGCAGCCGCTCGCGGACCTTTTCGCCATGGGTCATGGCGATCAGTGGAAAGGCGATGTCGTCGAGCGGCGAGGAGTCGACGAAGGCGTCGCGGATGCGCGCATCCATCTCCTGCTCGTCCCAGCCCATCGCGACCCCCGCGGCGACGATCGCGCCCATCGAGGCCCCGCCGACGAAGTCGATCGGCACGCCGCGCTCCCGCAGCGCCTTGATCGCGCCGATATGGGCGTAGGCCCGCGCGCCGCCGCCCGACAGCACCAGCCCGACCGAGCGTCCCGTCAGCACCCGCGCCAGGCGGCCCGCGTCCGCCACAGCCCCCTCGCGTACATGGAACAGCCGCGCGGCGTGTGTGGCGTCCAGCCAGGCCTCCGCCCCGGCCGGATATCTCGCATCGGCCTTCTGGATCAGGATCAGATCGACGAGCTGCTGCTGCTGAAGGGTCTCGGACGCGTAGGACGCGACATGGGCCGGCGGCGCCTTGTCGCCCCGTCCGACGCGGAACAGGCGGTCGACCTGCCGTCCGACGATCGACTTCCAGGCGGTCTCCACATGCTCGGCGGCATAGAGGACGTAGTCGTGGTCGGCTTCGACATTGGAGAACCACTCGGTCGGCGCATGCGTCGCCTCGACGCCGGCCACGGTGACCGAATGGCCCATCCGCGCGATCTCCAGCGCGATCTTGTCGACCAGCGGCCGGATCTTGCGGCCGGCATCGACGGCGACGAAGCCGAACACCGTGGGCTCGCCGATCGAGGCCTGGGTCGCCGCCTGACGGGTGCGCAGGATCATCAGCCGCGCCAGCTCGGTCATCACCGCCGGATCCCGGTCGGCAGCAGCAAAAAAGTCTTCGCGAGAGAGCGCCAGCACCTCGGAATCGCGCAGCGCCACGACCTGGGCCGAGTGGGGCGTGCCGGCGATCAGGGCCATTTCACCGGCCGGTTCACCCGGCCGGATCACACCCAGGAATTGCCGCTCCTGGCCTTCCTCGCGGCGGAAGGCGCCCAGCCGGCCGGCGCGCAGAAGGTAGAGTTCCTGCGACGGCTGGCCGGGGTCGTAGAGCGTCTCGCCGGCCGGCAGGGAGAACCAGCGCGCGTCGCCGGTCTGGCGCGCCTCATCGAAAAGCCGCTCCAGCGCCGTCTCGTGCAAAAGGTCGATCAGGCTGCCCACGAACCGAAGGGTAACAAGGGATGTGAGTCGTGGCGCGTGCTATCGGCGGGGGGAGTCAGGGGCTGGGGTCGAAGGCCGTCAGGATCGGGCAAGGGCCTTCAGCGTCCGCGCCACAGGCCCGGGCGAGCCTCTGAAGCGCCGTGCGGGCGGCGGTCAGTTCGGCGATCCGCGCGTCGAGGGCGGCGAGGCGTCCCGTGGCCAGGGTGCGCGCCCGCTGCCGGTCCTCCCCCGCGTCCAGCGCGAGGAGTTCTGCGATCTCCTCCAGGGTGAAGCCCGCCGTCTGGGCCGACCGGATGAAGCGCAGCCGGCGAATATCCTCCGGACCATAACGGCGAATGCCGCCGCCACGGCTGCCGGTGGCCGGGCGCTCGGGCGTCTGCAGCAGGCCGCGGCGCTGGTAGTAACGAATGGTCTCGACGCCGACGCCGCCTTCGCGGGCGAGACCTGCGATTGTTGTGCTGCTCATGGCTTGACCCTGTACCATGGTACGCAACCTACATGGGGCGAGTTCGTTCGTGGACAAGCTGGAGACGACCCATGGCCACCCCTCATCCGCGCCGCGCAGACCTCTACCGCATGGTCATGCCGACCCACACCTGTCCCTGGGGCCTCAAGGCCCGCCACCTGCTGAGAAGCAGCGGTTACGACGTCAGTGACCACTGGCTGACGACCCGCGAGGAGACCGACGCCTTCAAGGTCGAGCACGGGGTCGAAACGACGCCCCAGGTGTTCATCGACGGCCGGCGGATCGGCGGCCATGACGATCTTCGACGCTTCCTGGGCAAGCCCGTCCGGGATCCGAAGGCCAAGTCCCACGCCCCGGTGGTCGCCGTGTTCGCCTCCACCGCCTTGCTGGCCGCCGCCGCGACCTGGGCCGCGACCGGCGGCTTCGCCCCGCTGCGGGCCATCGAGTGGTTCATCAGCTTCAGCATGGTGGTTCTGGCGATTCTCAAGCTGCAGAACCTGGAGAGTTTTTCCGGCGCCTTTCTCGGCTACGACCTGCTCGCCAAACGGTGGGTGCCCTACGCCTACCTCTATCCGTTCGCGGAATTGCTGGCCGGCGTTCTGATGACCGCGGGACTCCTCACCTGGCTGTCGGCGCCCCTGGCCCTGGTGATCGGCGGCATCGGCGCAGTGTCCGTCTTCAAGGCCGTCTACCTCGAGCGGCGCGACCTGAAATGCGCCTGCGTCGGCGGCGACAGCAATGTGCCGCTCGGCTTCATCTCATTGACCGAGAACCTGATGATGGTCGCCATGGCGATCTGGATGCTCGCGGGCCAGGCCTCCGCGCCGGCGCACGCGATGGCGGGAATGTAGGGCGCCGCAGCCCATCGGACAGCGTCTCGCGCCCCGTAGCGGACGACGGCGCCTCACCAGCGGTGGTGACGCGCCGTCAGCTTCCGGCTATGCCTCGGCCATGCCCAGGTTGACCTCGGATCTCGATCCCCATTCCGAAGCCTTCCGCAACAATGTTGCGGTCAACGCGGCCCTCGCGGCCGAGCTGCGCGAGCGGGCCGCAACGGCTGCGCTGGGCGGCAACGAGGCCTCGCGCAAGCGCCATTCCAGCCGCGGCAAGCTGCTGCCGCGCGAGCGGGTGGAACGGCTGCTCGATCCCGGCTCGCCGTTCCTCGAGATCGGCCAGCTGGCGGCCTTCGACCTGTACGACGGCGAGATCCCGGCGGCGGGCATCATCACCGGCATCGGCCGTGTCTCCGGCCGCGAGGTGATGATCGTGGCCAACGACGCCACGGTGAAGGGTGGCACCTACTACCCGATGACGGTCAAGAAGCACCTGCGGGCGCAGGAGATCGCGCTGCAGAACCGGCTGCCCTGCGTCTATCTGGTCGACAGCGGCGGGGCCAACCTGCCGCACCAGTCCGAGGTCTTCCCCGACCGCGATCACTTCGGCCGCATCTTCTACAACCAGGCCCGGATGAGCGCCGAGGGCATCGCCCAGATCGCCTGCGTGATGGGCAGCTGCACCGCCGGCGGCGCTTATGTGCCCGCCATGAGCGACGAGACGGTCATCGTCCGCGGCGCGGGCGAGGAGAGCCAGGGCACCATCTTCCTCGCCGGCCCGCCGCTGGTGAAGGCCGCCACGGGCGAGGTCATCAGCGCGACGGATCTCGGCGGCGCCGACGTCCACGGTCGCCGCAGCGGCGTGGTCGACCACGTCGCCGCCAATGACGAACACGCGCTGGAGATCGTCCGCTCGATCATCGGCAACCTGAACACCGTCAAGCGCGTCGACATGGACGTGCGCGAGCCGAAGGCCCCGCTGTTCGACGCCGCCGAGCTCTACGGGGTGGTCCCGGCCGACGTCCGCGCGCCCTACGACGTGCACGAGGTCATCGCCCGGATCGTCGACGGCAGCGAGTTCGACGAGTTCAAGCCGCTCTACGGCACGACGCTGGTGACCGGCTTCGCCCGCATCTGGGGCTATCCGGTGGCGATCCTCGCCAACAACGGCGTGCTGTTCAGCGAGGCGGCGCTGAAGGCCGCGCACTTCATCGAGCTGGCCTGCAAGCGCAAGATCCCGCTGGTCTTCCTGCAGAACATCTCCGGCTTCATGGTCGGCGGAAAGTACGAGGCCGGCGGCATCGCCAAGGACGGGGCCAAGATGGTCACCGCCGTCGCCAGCGCCAATGTGCCCAAGTTCACCGTCCTGATCGGCGGCAGCTTCGGGGCCGGCAACTACGGCATGTGCGGCCGCGCCTATTCCCCCCGCTTCCTGTTCACTTGGCCCAACAGCCGCATCAGCGTCATGGGCGGCGAGCAGGCCGCCAGCGTGCTGGCCACCGTCCACCGCGACGCCGACAAGTGGACCAAGGAAGAGGAAGAAGCCTTCAAGGCCCCCGTGCGCCAGAAGTACGAGGACGAGGGCAACCCCTACCACGCCACGTCGCGCCTCTGGGACGACGGGGTAATTGATCCAGCGCAGACCCGCGATGTGCTTGGTCTGGCTATCTCGGCCAGCCTCAACGCACCAATCCCCGACACCACCTTTGGTGTTTTCCGGATGTAACCGGAGCAGGAAACATAATGACCAATCCCATCGCCGACCCCCTCGTCGAAGTCGCCGACACCGATGTGCTCAGCGACCTCGTGGTCCTCGACGCCAGCCCCTCGGGCGTGGCCGTCGTCACGATCAACCGGCCGGACCGGAAGAACGCCTTCAACGCCGAGGTGATCGCCGCGCTGGCGCAGCACTTCGAGACCCTGCGCGACGCCGACGGCGTGCGGATCGTCTTCCTGCGCGGGGCGGGCGGGGCGTTCAGCGCCGGCGCCGACCTGGAGTGGATGAAGTCCGCCGCGACCTTCACGAAGGACGAGAACCGCGAAGACGCCATGGCGCTGGCCGACATGCTACTGGCCCTGCGTGAGCTGCCGCAGTTCACCGTCGCCCTGGTCGAGGGCCCGGCCTTCGGCGGCGGCGCGGGCCTGGTCGCCGCCTGTGACTACGCCGTGGCCGCGGCCGACGCGAAGTTCGCCTTCTCCGAGGTCAAGCTGGGCCTGGTCGCTGCGACCATCAGCCCGCATGTGGTCGCCGCCATCGGTCCGCGCCGGGCCAAGAGCCTGTTCGCCACCGGCCGGATGTTCGACGCCGCCTTCGCCGAAAAGATCGGCCTGGTCGACGAGGTCGTCGCCGCTGCCGCCGACCTGGACGACGCCATGGAGCGACTGGCCGAGGAGATCATGGCCTGCGCCCCCGGCGCGGTGGCCAGATCCAAGACCCTGGTTGACGACGTCACCGGCCTGCCGATGGACGAAGAACTGCTGGATATGACGGCCCGACTGATCGCGGACCAGCGTCTCAGCGACGAGGGCCGGGAGGGCGTCACCGCCTTCCTCGAAAAGCGCAAGCCCGGCTGGGCGCTCTGATCGCATGATCACCAGCCTGCTGATCGCCAACCGGGGCGAGATCGCCCGCCGGATCATCCGCACCGCCCGGCGGATGGGGGTGCGGACCGTAGCCGTGTACTCGGAAGCGGACGCCGGCGCGCCGCACGTGGCCGAGGCCGACGAGGCGGTGCTGATCGGCCCGGCCCCGGCCCGCGAGAGCTATCTGGTGGCCGAGAAGATCCTCGCTGCGGCGAAGCAGACGGGCGCAGAGGCGATTCACCCCGGCTATGGCTTCCTGTCGGAGAACGCTGCCTTCGCCCAGGCGGTGAAGGACGCGGGTCTGATCTGGGTCGGTCCGCCGCCCGCGGCGATCAACGCCATGGGCCTGAAGGACGCGGCCAAGAGCCTGATGATCGCCGCCGGCGTGCCGACGACGCCCGGCTATCTCGGCGACGACCAGTCCGAGGCGCGCCTCGAGACCGAGGCCGCGGCCATCGGCTATCCGGTGCTGATCAAGGCCGTGGCCGGCGGCGGCGGCAAGGGCATGCGCAAGGTCGACGCGGCCGCTGACTTCCAGGCCGCCCTGGCCAGCTGCCGTCGCGAGGCCGCCGCCAGCTTCGGCGACGACCGGGTGCTGATCGAGAAGTACGTCACCCGCCCGCGCCACATCGAGGTGCAGGTGTTCGGCGACAGCCACGGCAATGTGGTCCACCTGTTCGAGCGCGACTGCTCCCTGCAGCGCCGCCACCAGAAGGTCATCGAGGAGGCGCCGGCCCCCGGCATGGACGCGACCACCCGCGCCGCCGTGTGCGACGCCGCGGTGAAGGCCGCGAAGGCCGTGAACTACGAAGGCGCCGGCACCATCGAGTTCATCGCCGACGCCAGCGACGGCCTGCGCGCCGACCGCATCTGGTTCATGGAAATGAACACCCGGCTGCAGGTCGAGCACCCGGTCACCGAGATGATCACCGGTCAGGACCTGGTCGAATGGCAGCTCCGCGTGGCGTCCGGTGAAAGGCTGCCGCTGAAGCAGGACGAGATCACGATTAACGGCTGGGCCATGGAGGCCCGTCTGTACGCCGAGAACCCGGCTACAGGGTTTCTGCCGAGCACAGGCCCGCTGACGCATTTCCGGTTGCCTGCCGAAACCCTCTCCCAACGGGAGAGGGAGGGGCCCGGCGGCGCAGCCGACGGGAGGGTGAGGGGTTACGGCGCCGACACCTTACCCCCTCAACCTCCCACGCCCTCCGGACGCGGGCCCCTCCTTCTCCCCATGGGAGAAGGGGTCAGAGTGGACAGCGCGGTGGAGGAGGGCGGCGAGGTCACGCCCTTCTACGACCCGATGATCGCCAAGCTGATCGTCCACGCCGGGACGCGCGACGCCGCCGCCGAGGCGCTGGCCGAGGCCTGTGCGAGCGTCGAGGTCTGGCCGGTGAAGACCAACGCGGGCTTCCTGGCGCGCTGCGCAAGCCATCCCGACTTCGTCGCGGGAGAGGTCGACACGGGTTTTATAGAGAGGGGGCTGGATCAGCTCGTCGTCAACACGCCGGCCGGACCCCGCTCGATTCTCGCCGCTGCGGCCTCGTTCGCCATGGGTGCCGATGAGGAAATATGGCGCCACCAGCCGGAAGGCCCCTTCTCGGACGGATTGTTCGGCTTCCGCCTGAATGGACCGCCGAGTTTCGGACTGACCGTCTACGAGCAGGGCGAACGGCGAGATGTCTTTCTGACCGGTCTGCCTTTGGACGCGTCGATCCCGCGCCATTCGGGTTTTCGCATCCGGTACGGTGAAACCATGTCGACGGCCTACGGGATGGCCAACTACGTGGCCTTCATAGGCGAGGACGACGGTGTTGAGGTGGTGCAGCCCGATCCATCGACGCGCGTGCTCTTCGAGCACGGAGCGGCCTTCGAATTTCATCGTCTCCCGCGTTCAATCGGGGCGTTGGGTGAATCCGACGGCTCTGTCCTCTCCCCCATGCCGGGCAAGGTCGTCTCCGTATCGGTCAACGCCGGCGACACCGTGAAGAAGGGCCAAACCCTGCTGGTGCTGGAAGCGATGAAGATGGAACATGCGCTGGCCGCGCCGTTCGACGGCGTGGTCGCGGAGCTGTCGGCCGTCGCCGGCGGACAGGTCAGTGAAGGCGTTGTGCTGGTGAAACTGGAGGCGGGCGAATGACCCTGAATGCGATCAAACCGGCGCTCGCCGCCTCCGCCGCCGCCCTGGCGTTCGCTCTTCCGGCGCTGGCCGCGTCGCCTGCCGCCGCGCCGCCGCAGTACGAGACCCTCTGTCTCGCGGGCTTTCTGGCCATGGCCGGCAACGGCGATGAGACCACCCGCAACGCCGGGCTGATGGGTTCGCTCTATTACGCCGGCCGCGTCGAGGGGAAGAACCCCGGCAAGGATCCGCTCGACCTCGTGGTCGCCGTATTCGGTCGCCCGACCTCGACCGCGGACATCCAGGCCGCGATGCCGCAGTGCGGGCAGGACATGCAGGCCATGGGCAAGCGATGGACCGAGCGTGGCGAGGAACTGCAACGCGCCGCATCTTCCGCGGGCAAGTGATCGCGGCGACTCCGTGCCACTCCACCTGATCAAGCTCTGTGTCGGCATCGACAGCGTCGAGGAGCTGCGCGCCTGGCGGGCGCAGCGCGCGGCCCAGGGGCATCGCTCGGTCTGCCCGACGCGCCAGACGCCGAAGCGGGCCGAAGAGCTGCTCGACGGCGGCTCGCTCTACTGGGTGATCAAGGGCCAGGTGCTGGTGCGTCAGGCGATCGAGGAGATCGTCACCGGCGACAGCGGGCCGCAGCCCTGCCGTATCTATCTCAAGCCCGAGCTGATCGAGACCGCGCCCCAGCCGCGCCGCGCCTTCCAGGGCTGGCGCTACCTGACCCCCGCCGACGCCCCGCCCGACCTGCCCACCGCCGCCGGCGAGGCGATCGAGCCGGAACTGGCGCGGCAGCTGAGGGAGCTGGGGGCGTGGTGACGTAATTGGGGACACACACTAATTCTGGCTCGCCAGAATTAGTGTGTGTCCCCAATTACACCGCCCAGTTGTCGATCAGCCGCGTCTTGCCCATCCAGGCGGCCACGAACACACGGGCGCCGGAGCCGGCCGGGCCGGGTCCCATCCGCTCCAGCGTCGCGCCGTCGCGGACCTCGACGTAGTCGATCTTCGCGAAGCCCGCGCCGGTCAGGGTGGCCTGTACCGCGCCCTCGACATCGATCACCGGCGTGGCGTCGCGCAGGGCCTCGACGGCGTAGCGCATGGCGGCGGGCAGGGCCCGGGCGGCGGTGCGTTCCTCCGGCGTCAGGTAGGCGTTGCGCGAGGAGAGGGCCAGGCCGTCAGCCTCCCGCGCCGTCGGCCCGCCGACGATCTCCACGTGCAGGTCCAGGTCCCGCGCCATCCGCTTGATCACCAGCAGCTGCTGGTAGTCCTTCTCGCCGAAGATCGCGACGTCCGGTCCGCACTGGACCAGCAGCTTGGCCACCACCGTCGCCACCCCGCCGAAGAAGTGCGGCCGTGAGACGCCCTCCAGCGGTTCGGAAACGCCCTTCGCCACATTGACCGTCGTGGCGAAACCGTCCGGGTACATCTCCCGGGCGTTGGGGGCGTACAGCAGATCGCAGCCGGCCTGGGCCAGCTTTCCCGCATCCTCCGCCTCGCCGCGTGGATAGGCGTCGAAGTCTTCGTGCGGGGCGAACTGGGCCGGGTTGACGAAGATCGAGGCCACCGTCCGGTCCGCCAGCGTCCGCCCCTGGGCGATCAGCGACAGGTGACCGCTGTGCAGCGCGCCCATGGTCGGGATCATCGCCACGCGCTCGCCCGCGGCCTTCCAGCCGGCGACGACGGCGCGCAGGTCGGCCACGGTGCGGACGACGGGGAGGGGCGTTTCACTCATGCCGCGCGGCATATCGCGAGGGGCCGCGAGGGTCCAGCCGCGACCTTACAGCTGTGGACAACTCCGCCGTCGCGATTGCCCCGACTCACCCCGCGGGTGTCTCGTCGGATGAGAACCCGCCGAGCGTGGCGGTCCGACGGAACTGGGGCGACCTATGGCGACGCAGCCGCATGTCATCGTGGTGGGCAATGAAAAGGGCGGGGCGGGCAAGTCGACCATCGCCGTCCACCTGACCACCGCCCTGCTGCACGGCGGGGCCAGCGTGGCGGTCATGGACCTCGACCTGCGCCAGTCCTCGATGGCCCGCTTCTTCACCAATCGCCGCGCCTGGCTGGCCTCGCAGGACCAGATCCTGCCCGAGCCGCTGCTGCGCCATGCGTCCGACGACGGCGTGGCGCTGGCGAAGGCCGGCGAGTCCGAGCAGCTGACGCGGTTCGAGGAGGCCTTCGCCCGCGCCCACCAGGACGCCGACTTCGTGATCATCGACACCCCGGGCGGCGATTCCGCGCTGTCGCGCGTGGCCCACGCCCGCGCCGACCTGATCGTCACCCCGATGAACGACAGCTTCGTCGACTTCGATGTGCTGGGTCACGTCGACCCGGTGACCCTGGAGCTGCTGAAGCCGAGCATCTATTCCGAGACCGTCTGGGAGGCCCGCAAGGCGCGCGCCCTGACGGGACAACGGCAGGCGCTGGACTGGATCGTGCTGCGCAACCGTCTCGCCAGCGTCGAGGCGCGCAACCGCAAGCGGGTCGACGACCGGCTGACGGCGCTGGCCAAGCGGGTCGGCTTCCGCATCGGCGCGGGCCTGCGTGACCGGGTCATCTACCGCGAGCTGTTCCCGTTCGGCCTGACCGTCGCTGACCTGTCAGCGAAGGTCAGGCCCGTCCCGGTGTCGCTGGTGCACGTTTCGGCCCGTCAGGAGCTGCGCGGCCTGCTGCATTCGGTTGGACTTTCGCAGTTCTCGGGCGAAGAGTTGCTCGCCGCCGAATAGGGCGGGGAGTACGCGTTGATGATCTATCTTCTCGCCGGCGTCGCCGCCTTCGCCCTGCTGGTCTGGGCGGGCCGGCGCGCGCGTCCGATGCTCGCCCGGCCGGAGTGGCGGATCGCCACCGGCAGCATGGCGGCCCTGGCCGTGGTCGTCGGCGGACTACTGGGCGTGACCGGACGCGTCCTGCCGGGCGTGGTGCTCGCGGGCCTCGGGATTGTGCTGGCGGTGACCGCTCGCCGCGGCGCTGCGCCCGTGCCGTCCCTCGACAAGATCGAACTGGCCGAGGCGCGGGAGATCCTCGGCGTCGCCGCCAACGCCACCCGTGAAGAGATCCAGGCCGCCTACGCCCGGCTGATCCGCGCGGTGCATCCCGACGCCGGCGGCACGACCGGCCTGGCGGCGCGGATCAACGCGGCGCGGGACCGGTTGCTGAAGAAGTGAGCGGGGACATGTACCGTAGGTACGTGTCCCCCAATCGAGCGGCTACGGATTTAGGGGACACGTACCTGCGGTACATGTCCCCCGCCTATCAGGGCGCGATCACCATACAGGCCTGCTTCTTGGCCTTGAGGGCCTTGCAGGCGGCGCGGGCAGCGTCGGCGCTCATGCCTTCGAAGCGAACCCGGAAGTAGCCGCCGACGGCGCCGCCGATGTCGGCCTCGGCATCATCGACCGCCGAGGCGAAGCGGCGCTGGATCAGGGCCAGTTGCTGGCGAGCCTGGGACTTGGACTTGAACGCGCCGGCCTGGATCGCCCACTTGCCGCGCGGCTTGCGGGCGGGCGCGACGACGCGCTTGGCCGGAACGATACGCGGCGCGACGGGGTCGGGAATGGGCGCCATGCTGCGCTGGACGGTGATCGGACCCGGCGCCGGGCCGTCGGTCAGCACCACGCGCAGGCCGTCCTGCCCGCCGTCGCCCTGTTCGGTGGAGGCGCGGACCATCGGCCCGTCAATGACCGGTTCGAACATCGACTGGGCCACGGTGATGGTCTCGCCGAGCGAGCGGCGCTTGAGCACGTCGAACCCGGTCAGCAGCAGGTCCTCGACATGATCGTCGCGGGTGACGGTCGAACGGCCGCCCAGCACCACCGTGATCAGTCGCCGGCCGTCGCGGACGGCGGAGGCGGCGAGGTTGAAGCCCGAGGCGTTGGTGTAGCCCGTCTTCAGCCCGTCCACGCCCCACATCTGCCCCAGCAGGCGATTGTGGTTGTTCATGGTCACGCCCCGGAAGGTGAAGGAGCGCAGGCTGAAGTAGCTGTAGTACTGCGGATAGTCGCGCATCACGGCGCGCGACAGGATGGCGATGTCGCGGGCCGTGGAGATCTGGCGGCTGTCCGGCAGGCCGGAGGCGTTCACGAAACGCGTGTTGCTCATGCCCAGCTCCTGGCCCCGCAGGGTCATCAGGGCGCCGAAGCGTTGCTCCGTGCCGGCCAGGTGCTCGGCGAGGGCGACCGCCATGTCGTTGGCGGACTTCACCGCGATCGCGCGCATGGCGTCGTCGACGCTGATCTGCTGACCGGCGGCGAGGCCCAGCTTGGTCGGCGGCTGGGAGGCGGCCTTGGCCGAAACCGTGATCATGTCGGTCGGGTTCAGCCGGCCTTCGGAGATGGCTTCGAAGGCGAGGTAGAGGGTCATCACCTTGGTGATCGACGCCGGATAGCGCGGACTGTCGGCGCGCTTGGCGTAGAGCACTTCACCGGTATTGGCGTCGACGACGATCGCCGCGTACTTCGGCTCGGTTGAGGGCAGGGAGAGGTACGGAACCTGAGCGGCCGCGACCGATGGCGCACCGAGGCCGGTCGCGACCAGGGCGACCATCGCGAGTGCGAAAGACAGGCGGCGGGCGAGCTCGATCATGCGGCGTCCGACGAAAAGAGTCACAGTGTACAGGGCGGCCCCAAAGCAGCGCTGCGGCGTCTAACTAGCATGCATTGTTTCGTCTTTCGCCAAAGTAAACACCTGTTGAGCGAATCCGCCGCAGCCCGCCGCCCGACGATGGTGCGTCGCAAACAATTCATGTTGCACTGCACAAAAATGTTTGACTGCTGCACTGCAACATGAGACATGGAGAGCGTCAGCAGCGACTCGGTCGCCGCCGAACCCCGTATTCAGGTCCTCCCCGACCACACAGGAGACTTCCGATGGCCACTGGCGCCGAATCCCTCAAGACCACGGTCGAGCAGTTCACGACCGCCGGTAATCAGGCCTTCAAAGACAACGTCGAAAAGTCCCTCTCGACGCTGAACGAAGTGAACGCCTACTCCAAGAAGAACCTCGAAGCCGTCGTGGCTTCGGTCACCGCCGCCACCAAGGCCGCGGAAGTCCTGGGCGCCCAGGCGATGGCCTTCTCCAAGAAGAACATCGAAGACCAGGTTTCGGCCGCCAAGGCCCTGGCCGGCGCCAAGAGCGTTCAGGAAGCCGTTGAGCTCCAGACCGCCTGGATGAAGACCTCGCTGGAAGGCTACATGGCCGAATTCGCCAAGTGGGGCGAAACCGTCGCTTCGTCCGTCAAGGACTCGGTGAAGCCGCTGAACGAGCGCGTCACCGCGACCGTCGAGAAGCTGCAAGCCGCGAAGTAAGGACTGGACCCGGGGCGGGCGACCCTCCCCCCGGAAAGCCCGCCGGGTTCAAGTTCGCGTGAAGGCCCGGGTCGGAAACGACCCGGGTCTTTTTCGTTGCCTTCCGCCCGGCGGCGGGGCGGGCTAGTTTCGCGCCATGTCCATTGTCGAACACCGTCTCGCCGCCGCAGGGATCACCCTGCCTGACCCGGTCGCCCCGATCGCCAACTATGTGCCGTTCGTGCGCAGCGGCGACCTCGTCCACATTTCCGGCCAGGTGTCGCTCGACGCTTCGGGCGGGATCACCGGCGTCGTCGGCGTCGATGTCGACAAGGAGACCGCGGTCCGCGCCGCGCGCCTGTGCGGCATCAACCTGCTGGCCCAGATGCGCGCCGCCTGCGACGGCGACCTGAACCGGATCGCCCGCGTGGTGAAGCTGGGCGGGTTCGTCCAGGCGGGGCCGGACTTCTTCGACATTCCCGCCGTGATCAACGGCTGCTCCGACGTGATGGTCGAGGCGTTCGGCGAGGCCGGACGCCACGCCCGCTCGGCGGTCGGCGTCTATCGCCTGCCGCGCAACTTCTCCGTCGAGGTCGACGCGATCGTGGAGCTGGCCCGATGAAGAGCAAGCCCCGTCCCGAGCCCGGCGCCTTCGGTGAAGCCTGGGAGCGCCTGTTCGATCCGCCCGTCGCCCACCGCGGCCTCTGGACGCCGGACGGCGCCCCGGAGAACTCGCTGGCCGCCTTCCAGGCCGCCTGCGCCGCCGGCTACGGCATCGAGCTGGACGTGCAGATCACGGCCGACGGCGAGGCTGTCGTGTTCCACGACTACAGCCTGGCCCGCATGACCGGCGCCGAGGGCAAGCTGTCGGACCGGTCGCTGGCCGACCTGCAGACCCTGCGCCTGTCGGGAACGGACGAGACCATCCCGACGCTGGCCGAGGTGCTGGTCGAGGTCGGCCACCGGGCGATGGTCCATATCGAGCTGAAGACGAAGTTCGGCGATGTCGGCCCGCTGGAAAAGCGCGTCAGCGAGGTGCTGCTCGATCACAACGGCCCGACCTGCGTGATCGGCTTCAACCCCTACAGCCACGCCTGGTTCGCCGATCATCATCCTCAGATCCTGCGCGGACTGGACAGCTATGACTGGAAGGACGGCGCGGCGACGCATCTGACGCCGGAGATCCGCAAGTCGTTCGCCAATCTCGAGCATGTCGAGATCGCCCGGCCGGACTTCCTGGCGCTGGACGCGAAGATGCTGCCGTCGCCGCGCGCTGACCTGTTCCGCGCGAGGGGTATGCCGGTCATCGCCTGGACCGTGCGCTCGGCCGAGGAATGGGATCGGCTGAAGGACCATTGCGACAACCTGATCTTCGAGGGCTTCGCCGCGTGAGTCTGAAGCCGGC
Organism: Caulobacter sp.; assembly: GCA_021741355.1. GTDB lineage: Bacteria > Pseudomonadota > Alphaproteobacteria > Caulobacterales > Caulobacteraceae > Caulobacter. Next base: position 218,443 of record JAIOXZ010000001.1, on the reverse strand, counting down.
GGTCGCCATCCACCGGCGCATCAGCGAGATCGGCCGCACCGACTGGGACGCCTGCGCCGGCGACCAGAACCCGTTCGTCGCCTTTGACTTCCTCGATGCGCTGGAGGAGTCGGGGTCCGTCTCTGACCGTACCGGCTGGGGCCCGCACCATCTGACGGTGGCCGACGACGAGGGCCGGGTGGGGGCGGTCATGCCGCTCTATCTGAAGACCCACAGCCAGGGCGAATACGTCTTCGACTGGTCCTGGGCCGACGCCTATGAAAAGGCCGGCGGTCGGTACTATCCCAAGCTGCAGTGCGCCTCGCCGTTTTCGCCGGTCACCGGTCCGCGGATGTTGGTGCGTCCGGACGTCGACCCGGACGAGGGCCGGCGGATGCTGCTGGGCGGCGCCCTGACCCTGTGCGAGCGGCTCGGCGCGTCCAGCCTGCACGTGACCTTCCCGGACGAGGAGGACTGGGCCTTCCTCGGCGCCGCCGGCCTGCTGCAGCGGCAGGACCAGCAGTACCACTGGTTCAACAAGGGCTACGGCGACTTTGATGCCTTCCTGGCGGACCTGTCGTCCGGCCGCCGCAAAACGGTGAAGCGTGAACGGCGGCTGGCCCAGTCGGCGGTCGACGAGATCGTCGCGCTGACCGGCGCCGATCTGACCGAGGCGCACTGGGACGCCTTCTACGGCTTCTACATGGACACCGGCGGCCGCAAATGGGGCCGGCCCTACCTGAACCGCCAGTTCTTCTCGCTGCTGGGCGAGCGAATGGCCGACAAGGTTATGCTGATCATGGCCCGCCGGGGCGACCAATGGGTGGCGGGAGCCCTGAACCTGATCGGCGGCGACTGCCTCATCGGTCGCAACTGGGGCTGCACCCAGGACATCCCGTTCCTGCATTTCGAGCTCTGCTACTATCAGGCCATCGAGCATGCGATCCGGCTGGGCCTGTCCCGCGTCGAGGCCGGCGCGCAGGGGCAGCACAAGATCGCCCGCGGCTATCTGCCCGCACCCGTCTACAGCGCCCACTGGATCGCAGACCCGGCCCTGCGCGAACCGGTGCGCCGCTACCTCGACCAGGAACGCGCCGCCGTGCAGCAGGAGATGGACTGGCTGGCGGAGGAGTACTCGCCGTTCAAGGCGGGGTAGGGTACAGGCACTGAGTTGCATGTCCCCGCGCGGGTCAGGACTTGTTGAAGGCGCTTTCCAGCAAGGCCTTCAGGGCGTCATCCACGTCCGCCGGCCGCTCCAGGGTCACCGCGGCCTTCAGCCGCTCGGACCAGCCTTCGTTCTTCGGCGTCACCAGCCGCGGATCGGCATCCGGCGTCACGCAGAGGCCCAGCCGCGCCTTGCCGCCCTTCAGCGGCCGAACCGCGGCGAACTGGAAGTTGCGCGACCAGGCCGAGAAACCCTTGCGCTGGCCGGTGACCAGCCCGGGGAAATCCGCCACAGCCGCCTCGACCGCCTCGAAGATCGCCGTCGACGCCGGGTCATTCCACAAGGCCGCGCGCAGGGCGTCCGCGTCGTCCCAGCCGCCCTCGGACGGGAAGGCCACCGACAGGATGTGGGCGATGCGGTTGACCCCCAGGCCGTGGTTCTCGCGCAGCCACTGTGTGCGCTTGCCGGGCGTAGTCTCGGGACAGGTTCTGGCGATGGCGACCCACTCGGCCAGAGGCTTGCCGGTGTCGCGCTCGAGGCTGGCCTCTATCGAGGCGAACCACTTCCGCTGTCGCTCGGTCAGATGCCGACCATCGCCGCCCGCGCCCATCGTTTGCGCTCCCCGCCATGTTTGATAGGACATTACGCCTTGCAGGGAGCCCATCAATGAGCCTCGACGGCGCATACGACGACAGCAACATCTTCGCGAAGATCATTCGCGGGGAGATGCCCTGCGTGAAGGTCTGGGAGGACGATCAGGTCCTGGCCTTCATGGACGTGTTTCCGCAGTCGCGCGGGCATGTTCTGGTGATCTCGAAGACCTCGAAGGCCCGCAATCTGCTGGACGCCGAGCCCAAGACCATCGGCCGGCTGATCGGGGCGGTGCAGAAGACCTCCCGCGCAGTCCGCGCCGCGCTGACTCCGGACGGGATCGTGGTGACCCAGTTCAATGGCGCGCCGGCCGGCCAGACCATCTTCCATCTTCACTTCCACATCATTCCGCGCTGGGATGGCGCGCCGCTCGGTCGGCACGGGGAGGGGGGGATGGCGGACCCCGCCGAACTGAAGATCCTCGCCGACCAGATCGCCGCGAAGCTGGAGAGCTGACGTGCGCGTCCTGGTATCGGCCATCGCCCTGTCCCTTGCTCTTGTGAGCTCGCCGGCGCTGGCGCTGGACTACCGGGTCGCGGCAGAGAACGAGAAGGGCCTCGGCCTGATCGACGCGGACTCCGTCAGCGCGGTGGGCGAGAATCGGCGCGTCAGAATCACCGCTGTCCTGCCGCCGGACGCGGGCGACGAGGCGGTCGTCATGGTCGCCTGGGTCATGCTGGACTGTTCCGCGTCGCGCTACCGGATCGAGGAACTCGACGTCTTTGATCTGTCGCTCAAGAAGATCGGCCACGAAAAAGGCGGAGAGGGATGGTCTTCAGCCAATCGCAATTCGCCGTTCACGCCTTCGGCCGATTTTGCCTGTCGCGGCGTTGAACTGCAGCGCCCGGCGACGCAGGACCTGAAGACGCTGGTCGACGCCTATCTGGCCGGGCCTTCCCTCGGCACGCCGATCTAGAGCATTTTCCGATCCAGATGGATCGGTGAAATGCTCTAGTTTTTTGTTTTGACGCATTTTCTGGCGGCGAACCGGTCTCCACTTCGCCGGAAAATGCTCTGGCCGCACGTCGGCTCAGGAGTTCGCTTGATGCCCTTTCGAATTGCATTCCTCGGCGTCGCCTTCGCGCTGCTGACGCCGGCCGCGGCCTTGGCCGTCGACTACCGGGTGATGAACGAGGACGAGCGGGCGATCAGCCTGATCGAGGCGGCGGTCAAGACCGACTCGGACGGCCACCGCGAAACGGTCTTCTTCATCGCTTTTTCTCAGCCGGTGAACGGTCCGGGCAGCACCCAGGTGGTCAGCTCGACGATCCTGTTCGACTGTCAGGGACGCTACAAGGTGGGGGGCTCCAGCACTTTCACCGCCACCATGGCGCCGATCGAGCGCGGCGACCCCCGCTATGGCTGGCGCGACGTCGTGGCCGGCTCTCCGTTCGCCAAGGCGGCCGGCTATGCCTGCAAGGCCGAGCCCCTGCCGAAGGCCGACGCACCGGAGGTGAAGACGGTCGTCGAAGGCTACCTCGCCCGCCGCGCCGCGACCGCCCCGCCGGAGGCCGTTGTCCCGGAGCCGGCGCCTGTTCCCGAGCCGACACCGCAGCCGGCGACCGAGCCTGTGCCCGAGTCTGAGCCGCCTGCTGAACCCGCTCCGGAAGCCGTGTCGCCGGCGCCAGCGTCGGAGGCGGAGCCGGAGCCCGAGGCGGCCCCTGCCCCGGCTCCCGATCCCGCCTAACCCGCCAGAACCGCCTCAGCCCTGGCGAACAGCGCCGGGTCGATTGTCAGGTCCACGGCGGCGGCGTTGTCGTCGAGCTGGCCCGGCCGGCTGGCGCCGACAATGGCCGAGGCGACGTTCGGCTCCCGCAGCACCCAGGCGAGGGCGAACTGCGCCATGCTGCAGCCGGCTTCGGCGACGATCGGCTTGAGCTTCTGCACCCGCTCCAGCGTTCCCGGCTCCATCCACCGCTGGATCGCGCTGCTCATGCTGTCGCTGGCGGCGCGGGAGTCGTCCGGTAGGGGCTGTCCGGGCAAGTACTTGCCGGTCAGTACGCCCTGGGCCAAGGGAGACCAGACGATCTGCGAGACATCGTGCGCCTTGCAGACCGGGATGACCTTCGCCTCGGGCCGGCGCCAGAGCAGCGAATACTGCGGCTGGCTGGAAACGAACCGCTCGACGCCGGGAATGGCGAAGGCCGCCTCGATCTGGTCCGGAGACCATTCGGAGAAGCCGATGTAGCGGACCTTGCCGGCCTGAACGATCTCGGTCAGCGCCTGCATCGTCTCTTCCAGCGGGGTGTCGGGGTCGTAGCGATGGCACTGGTAGAGATCGACATAGTCGGTCCGCAGCCGGGCCAGCGACGCGTCGATCTGCTTGAACACCTGGGCGCGGGACAGGCCCTTGTCGGTGTCGCTCATCGGCCCCATCAGCTTGGTGGCCAGGATGTAGCTGTCGCGCGGACGACCCGCGAGCGCCTCGCCCAGCACCTCCTCCGCCGCGCCGCGCCCGTAGACGTTGGCCGTGTCGATGAAGGTGATGCCGAGGTCAAAGGCGCGGTTCACGCAGGCGATCGCATTGTCGCGCTCGACGCCGACGCCGTAGGTCAGCCACGAGCCCAGCGAGATCTCGGAGACCATCAGATCGCTGGCACCCAGCTTGCGGTACTTCATGGGATCCTCCCGGGATCAGCGCGTAAATTTACTGGTCGCCGCCTGCACAGGCGGCTGCAGTTCGGCACTGACCATCGGCGGGGGAGGGCGCCCGACGCAAGCGGGATCAGGCGATCAGCTTGCCGAGCACGGTGAAAATTCCGAGCAGAACGCCCATCCCGCCCAGCATGGCCAGGGTGTGCTGCCGCAACTTCTCGCTGAAGTCGGCCCGCAGGCCGTGCAGGTCGGTCTTTGTCACGAACCGTTCCAGGTCGGCCTTCGTCGCGCACTGCTCAAGGTCGGCTTTTGTCGCCAAGCGCAACGCTTCCATGTCGGCTTTTGTCGCCATGCGCAACGCTTCCATGTCGGCTTTGGTCGCCAGGTGCAGCGCGTCAAGGTCTGCCTTGGTCGCCATCGTCAAACGCAGCCCGTCGAGGTCCGCCTTGGTCGCCATCGTCAAGCGCAGCCCGTCAAGGTCCGCCTTGGTCGCCAGTTCACTGAGATCGACGCCCGAGGTTGCGTGCTGGAACACAGCCACTACCGCTTCAGCCACGCCTTCCGCCATCCCCGCTTCGCGGAGCTGCTTGGACGCGCTGAGCGTATCGAACGTGTAAGGTGTCATAAAACAACCTTAACGATCAGGAGTGGCGTTGTCTACTCCGCGAGCGCGGGTTCCTCGATCTCCGGCGCGCCGGGCTGACGGGGCTTTTCGTCGACGGCGAACTCGAAGGCGATCTTGCCGTCCTTGAGCACGACCTTCACGTGACCGCCCTTGGCCAGCTTGCCGAACAGGATGTCGTCGGCCAGCGGTTTCTTGATGTGCTCCTGGATCACCCGTCCAAGGGGGCGGGCGCCGTAGAGCTCGTCGAAGCCGTTCTTGGCCAGCCAGTCGGCGGCCTCGTCGCTGGTTTCGATGGTGACGTTGCGGTCCGCCAGCTGGGCTTCCAGCTGCAGCACGAACTTCTGCACGACCTGGCGGATGATCTCCTGGGTCAGCGGCTTGAAGGCTACGACGGCGTCCAGGCGGTTGCGGAACTCCGGCGTGAAGATGCGCTTGATCGCCTCTTCGGATTCACCATCCGCCTTGCCGCGGCCAAAGCCGATCGTCTGCCGCTGCGCGTCGGCGGCGCCGGCGTTGGTGGTCATGATCAGGACCACGTTGCGGAAGTCGACCTTCTTGCCGTTGGAGTCGGTCAGCTGACCGTGGTCCATGACCTGCAGCAGGATGTTGTAGACGTCGGCGTGCGCCTTCTCGATCTCGTCGAGCAGGACCACCGCGTGCGGATGCTGGTCGACGGCGTCGGTCAGCTGGCCGCCCTGGTCGTAGCCGACGTAGCCCGGAGGCGCGCCGATCAGGCGGCTGACCGTATGCCGCTCCATGTATTCGCTCATGTCGAACCGCAGGAGCTCGATGCCGAGCGTTGAGGCCAGCTGGCGCGCCGCCTCGGTCTTGCCGACGCCGGTCGGGCCGCTGAACAGGTAGCAGCCGATCGGCTTCTGCGGATCCCGCAGGCCGGCGCGGGCCATCTTCATGGCGCTGGACAGCTGCACGATGGCTTCAGGCTGGCCGAACACCGAGCGTTGCAGGTCGTTCTCGAGTTCCTTGAGCGCCTCGGTGTCGGTCTTGCTGACCGATTTGGGCGGGATGCGGGCGATCTTGGCGACGACGGCCTCGATCTCCTTCACGCCGATGACCTTCTTTCGCTTGCCTTCGGGCAGCAGCATCTGGCCGGCGCCCGCCTCGTCGATCACGTCGATCGCCTTGTCGGGCAGCTTGCGGTCGTTGATGTACTTGGCCGACAGGTCCACCGCGACCTTGAGGGCCTCGTTGGTGTATTTCAGCTTGTGAAATTCCTCGTAGTAGACCTTGAGGCCCTTGAGGATTTTCAGGGTGTCCTCGATCGTCGGCTCGTTGACGTCGATCTTCTGGAACCGGCGGACCAGGGCGCGGTCCTTCTCGAAGTGCTGGCGGAATTCCTTGTAGGTGGTGGACCCCATGCAGCGCAGGGTGCCCGAAGCCAGGGCCGGCTTGAGCAGGTTCGAAGCGTCCATCGCTCCGCCGCTGGTCGCGCCGGCGCCGATCACCGTGTGGATCTCGTCGATGAACAGAATGGCGTTGGGGTGGGTCTCGAGTTCCTTGATGACCTGCTTGATCCGCTCCTCGAAGTCACCGCGATAGCGGGTGCCGGCGAGCAGCGCGCCCATGTCGAGCGAGAAGATGGTCGCGCCTTCCAGCACCTCGGGCACCTGGTGGGTGACGATCTTGCGGGCCAGACCTTCGGCGATGGCGGTCTTGCCGACGCCCGGATCACCGACCAGCAGCGGGTTGTTCTTGGTGCGGCGGCAGAGGATCTGGATGCAGCGCTCGACCTCGTTCATGCGGCCGATCAGCGGATCGACCTTGCCCTGACGCGCCTTCTCGTTGAGGTCGACGCAGTAGGCTTCGAGGGCTTCCCCGCCGGTCTTCACCGAGGCCTTTTCCTCGTCCACTTCGCTGGTCGTGGCGCCCTTGGCCTGCTTCGGCTCGGAGGCGCCAGCCTTCTTGGCGATGCCGTGGGCGATGAAGTTGACCGCGTCATACCGCGTCATGTCCTGCTCCTGCAGGAAGTAGGCGGCGTGGCTTTCGCGCTCGGAGAAGACGGCGACCAGCACATTGGCGCCGGTGACTTCGTCGCGGCCCGAGGACTGCACGTGGATCACGGCGCGCTGGATCACGCGCTGGAAGCCGGCGGTCGGCTTGGCGTCCTCGCCGTCCTCGACGATCAGGCTGCGCAGCTCGGTGTCGAGATAACCGGTCAAGGTCTTCTTGAGCGCCGCGAGATCAACGTCACACGCGCCCATCACCCCGGCGGCGTCCTCGTCGTCGGTGAGGGACAGGAGCAGATGCTCCAGGGTCGCGTACTCGTGCTTTCGCTGATTGGCGTAAGCCACGGCGCGGTGGAGGGTCTCTTCGAGGTTGCGCGAAAACGAGGGCAAGCTGTGGCTCCTCAATCCTTTTCCATGGTGCACTGCAGCGGATGCTGATGCCGGCGGGCGGAGTCGATCACCTGGGCGACCTTGGTTTCGGCCACTTCGTATGTATAGACGCCACAGACGCCGACGCCGTTCTGGTGCACGTGAAGCATGATGCGGGTCGCATCTTCGCGCGATTTGTTGAAAAAGCGCTCAAGCACGTAAACGACGAACTCCATCGGAGTGTAATCGTCGTTGAGAATAAGCACGCGATAGAGCGACGGCTTGGCGGTTTTCGGCTTCGTCTGTGTGACGACGGCCGATCCCGTTCCGTTCGATCCAGCGCCTGATTTCTTCTCCGCCATTCGTCGTCCATCCAGGGAGAGCCGGGGACCGGCTCGCCTCCGCCCGATTAGATATGGAAAGAACCGCGCTTTGGAAGGGCTGGCGAGGCGATGCGCGTCGGTTTGGCGCGGACGTGATCAGGTTTCCCCTGCGGCGCGAAGGAAAATGGCCCGATCATCCGGTTTCGGCGGTGCTGCGCGGCTGTTCGGGGTGGCGGCATGGCGGCGCGATCGGGGGTGAGTCGGCGACTCGGCGGCGAGTCAGTCGCGCTCCTGGCGACCCAGCGATCTTCCGCTCACCACGGCGCCCTTGCCGAAGCGGGCGCGCAGGGCGTCGACGGCCGTCTCGCTCTTCAGGCTGCGCTTTTCGGCGTCGGCGAAGAAGTCGCCCTCCGCCGCGCCGGCCTCGATGAAGTCCGACAGTCCCGCGCCGATCAGCCGGTACGACCGTCCCGGCGGCTCGGCCGCCAGCAGCTCGCGCACCACATTGAACAGGGTCCGGGCCGTCTGGGTCGGGACGGGCAGGGTGCGCCGCCGGGTGATGATCCTGAAGTCCGGCGTGCGCAGCTTCAGGCCCGCGACGCGGCCGGCGATCCCTTCGGCGCGCAGCTGGCGGGCGACCTTCTCGCACAGCGGCCAGAGGCGGTCCTCGAGATCGGAGATCTGGTTCAGATCGTTGTTGAAGGTCGTCTCGGCGCTGATCGTCTTGCGCGACTGCTCGGGATTGACCGCCCGGCTGTCCTGGCCGTGCGCGAGCTTGTGCAGATGCAAGCCGTGCTGTCCGAACCGGTCGGCGAGATCGCGCAGGTCGGCGGCGGCGATGTCGCCGACGGTCCGATAGCCGGCCTTCTCCAGCGAGGCGGCCAGCACGGGCCCTACGCCCGGCAGGATCCGCACCGGACGCGGGGCCAGGAAGGCTTGGGATTCGGCACCGCCAATGACCGAGAATCCGCGCGGCTTGTCGATCTCCGACGCGATCTTGGCCATGAACTTGTTGGCCGCCAGGCCGATGGAGACGGTCAGGCCGATCTCGGCCTCGATCTCCGCCTGCAGCCGGGCCAGCATCATCGCCGGCGGCGCGCCGTGCAGCCGCTCGGTGCCTGACAGGTCGATCCAGGCTTCGTCCAGCGACAGCGGCTGCACCAGCGGCGTCAGATCCCGCACCTTGGCGAAGATGCGTTTGCTCTCGGCGCGGTACTTGGCGAACTCCGGCGGCAGGATCACCGCCTGAGGGCAGAGCGCGCGCGCCTTGAACATCGGCATGGCCGAGCGCACCCCGCTCATGCGGGCGATGTAGCAGCAGGTGGTGACGACGCCGCGCACCCCGCCGCCGACGATCAGCGGCACGTCGCGCAACTCCGGCCGGTCGCGCTTTTCCACCGACGCATAGAAGGCGTCGCAGTCCATGTGCGCCATGGACAGGGTCGCCAGATCCGGGTGCGACAGCATCCGCGGCGAGCCGCAGGACGGGCAACGGCGCGGTGCGTCGTTCCCGGTCCAGAAGCAGTCGCGGCAGAGAGACGTCATGGCGGGCAGCATACACCGGCCGGGGCCGTCCTGCGTCAGGATGTCTTGACCTTCCCGGGCCGGCGGGGTGACTAGGGTCGGTCGGGGACGAGGAACATCATGAACGCGATCCGGTCATCGCAGATCAGGCCAGAGACGGTGGACGACAGCGTCGGCCTTCCGGGATGGATCTATCACGACCCGGACTTCTTCGAGGCCGAGAAGCGGGCGGTCTTCCGCCAGAGCTGGCAGATCGTCTGTCACCTGTCGGACATCCCGCAGTCCGGTGATTTCCACACCCTGGAGTTCCTCGGCGAGAGCATCGTGGTCGTCCGTGGCGACGACCAGAAGGTGCGCGCCTTCCACAACGTCTGCCGTCACCGGGCGTCGCGCGTGGTCGACGGCCCCGCGGGAAACTGCGGGATGCGGATGACCTGCCCCTATCACGCCTGGAGCTACGACCTGAAGGGTCGGCTGGCGGGGGTGCCGCATGTGAAGGCCTTCGAGGGCTTCGACCAGGCGTCACACAACCTCGTTCCGGTCGATATCGAGGTCTGCCTCGGCTTCGTCTTCATCCGGCTCGAGGGCGGCCTTCCGTCGGTTCGAGAGATGCTCGGCGGCTACTATGCCGAGATGGAGCCCTACCGGATGGAGGAGCTCCAGCCGCTGGGCCGGGTCACCCTGCGCGAGCGCGAGGTCAACTGGAAGAACGTCTCGGACAACTACTCCGACAGCCTGCACATCACCGTCGCCCATCCGGGCCTGACCCGTCTGTTTGGCGCCGGCTACGGCCTTGAGGCGTCTGAATGGTGCGACAAGATGTGGGGCGCGCTGCGCGATACGCCGTCGGACAACTGGTCGGAGCGGCGCTACCAGGCCTTGCTGCCGGTGGTCGAGCACCTGCCGCCCGAGCGGCGACGGCTGTGGACCTATTTCAAGCTCTGGCCCAACTGCGCGTTCGACATCTATCCCGACCAGATCGACTTCATGCAGTTCCTGCCGGTGTCGCCGACTCGCACGATGCTGCGCGAAATCGCCTATGTCCTGCCCGATGACCGCCGCGAGATGCGTGCGACCCGCTACCTGAACTGGCGCGTGAACCGCCAGGTCAACATCGAGGACAAGGCCCTGATCGAGCGCGTCCAGGCGGGCATGGCGTCGTCGAGCTACAGCATGGGCCCGCTGAGCGTGAACGAGGTGGCGCTGAAGAGCTTCACCAGGCGGATGCGGGATTTGATCCCGCAAAGCCGGGAACCGGTGGCGCCGCCGCCGGGGTGGGGGCGGACCGGCTAGGGGGCTCGCGCAATCTCACCAATGTCATCCCGGCCGCAGCGAAGCGGAGAGCCGGGACCCAGATTCGGCTTCAGACGGATTGGTCGGGATTTGATCTGGGTCCCGGATCGGCCCTGCGGGCCGTCCGGGATGACAGGTGTTGGCTAATCGAGCGGCCAAAGCCACGCAGCGCCCCTGACGCCGGACGAATCCCCGTGCACGGCCCTGCGGATCGGCGTCTCGAAGCTGTCCGAGAAGATGTAGTGGGCCACGACCTGCGGGACCCGCTCGTAGAGCTCGTCGACGTTGGACATCCCGCCGCCCAGCACGATGACGTCGGGGTCCAGCAGGTTGCACATCGCCGCCAGCGCCCGGCCGAGCCTGGCGACGTAGCGGTCGAGCGCGCCCTCGGCCGCCGCCTCGCCCTCACGCGCCGCGGCCACGATCGTCGCGCCGTCGCGGATCAGGCCGGTGGCCCGCTGGTAATCCTCGACGAATGCCGAGCCTGAGGTCCAGGTCTCCAGGCAGTCCACGCGGCCGCACCAGCACCGGTGGGCCTGGAACTCTTCGGGCGACGGCCAGGGCAGGGGGCTGTGGCCCCATTCGCCGCCCACGCCGTTGCGGCCATTGATCGTGCGGCCGTTGACCACCACCCCGCCGCCGCAGCCGGTGCCGAGGATCGCGCCGAACACGACGCCCGCGCCGGCGCCCGCGCCGTCGGTGGCCTCGGACAGGGCGAAGCAGTTGGCGTCGTTCTCCATCCGGACCGGCCGTCCCAGCGCCCGGGTGAGGTCCTCGCGCATCGGCCGGTCATTCATCCAGACCGAGTTGGCGTTGCGCATCAGGCCGGTCTTCGTCGAGATGGAGCCGGGCATGCCGATGCCGACGCTCGCGCCGCTGACCCCGGCCTGCGCCTCGGCCTCGGCGACCAGGTCGGCGACCAGCCCGATGAAGGCGTCATAGTCGCCCGGATTCGGCTTGCGCACCCGCGCCACGAAGTCGCCCGCGCTGTCCAGCGCCGCCGCCTCGATCTTTGTGCCGCCGATGTCGACGCCGATACGGATCATCGGATCACTGCCGCCAGGGCCGGGCCCAGGGTGGTCCACTCTTCGTGGAGGTCGTGCCTGTCCGGGATCGTCGGGGCCAGCGGCCGCAGCCGGTGGTCGGCGATGATCTGGAAGCGGGCTACGGCCGGGGCGGACTCGTACGACGACTCCAGGTTCGGCAGCAGGTCGTCGATGAAGGCCGCCGGGCCGCTGGTGCGGGCGGCCATGGCCGCGATCGTCGGGCCCTTGAGCCCTGAATGGAGAATCATCGGGTAGTCGAATCCGTGTTTGCCCAGCCAGCCGGTGCGTGATTCGAGCGCATGGGCCGGGGCGTTGGTCAAAATCACCACGCCGGCGCGCTGCGACAATGTGGCCAGGGCGTCGGCGGCGCCGTCCACCGGGTCGAGATCGTCGGCCCCGTGACGGAAGAAGTCGTCGAACAGCCGCTTGCCCGTTTCGAAGTCGATCGGCTCGGCTTCGCCGGGCCTGTACATGTTCTGGAACAAGGCGAAACGGTCGATCCGCATCTCCACCCCGTGCCGCGCCGCGTAGCGCTCGAACCCCGCCATGAAGTGGGCCAGCACCTCGTCGACATCGACGATGAGCAGCGGCGCGGCTGGCCGGATGTCCAGATCTTCAAGGGCGACAGGCTGCAAGGCGATCTCGTGGTTAGTGCGGGGGGTTAGCTCGGGTTTAAGGATATTCCCCGATTACTGGGTGGAACACGACAGCGGCGAGTCACATGTTCGTCCGATATGTCGAAACGCTTGGGATTACGGGTCCGGAATGACCAAGAAGGTCCTCATCGTCGAGGATAACGAGCTCAACATGAAGCTCTTCCACGACCTGCTCGATTCTCAGGGCTATGAGACGTTGCAGACCCGCGAGGGTTTGCAGGCGCTCGGCCTCGCGCGGCTGCACCGTCCGGACCTTATCCTGATGGACATCCAGCTGCCCGAAATCTCGGGGCTGGAGGTCACCAAATGGCTGAAGGAAGACGATGAACTGAGCCACATCCCGGTTGTCGCCGTCACCGCCTTCGCCATGAAGGGGGATGAGGAGCGCATCCGTGAAGGAGGCTGCGAGGCCTATATTTCCAAGCCGATCTCGGTGTCGCACTTCCTCGACACCATCCGGCGGTTCCTGGGCTAGGAGGCGGTACGATGAGCGCGCGGATCCTGGTCGTCGACGATATCGAGGCCAACGTAAAGCTGCTCGAGGCCAAGCTGGCGGCCGAGTACTACGACGTGCTGACCGCCCATGACGGGCCGACGGCGCTGGCCGTCGCCGCCGCGGAAAGCCCCGACATCATCCTGCTGGACGTGATGATGCCCGGCATGGACGGCTTCGCCGTCTGCCGGCGGCTGAAGGACGATCCCGCGACACGCCACATTCCCGTCGTTCTGGTCACGGCCCTTGATGGCCGATCGGACCGCATCGAGGGGCTTGAGGCCGGCGCCGACGAGTTCCTGACCAAGCCGATCGATGACGTGATGCTGTTTGCCCGCGTGCGCAGCCTGACGCGTCTGAAGCAGGTGATGGACGAGCTGCGGGCCCGCGAGGCCTCCGGCCGTCGCATCGGCGTGATCGCCGGGGCCGCCGCCCGCCTGGGCGGAACCGGCGGCCGGGTGCTGGTCGTCGACGACAACGAACGCCAGGCCCAGCGCCTGATGACCGAACTGGCCATCGAGCATCGCCCGGTGATGGAGACCGATCCGGAGAAGGCTCACCTGACCGCGCGCGGGCCGGTCGATCTGATCATCGTCAACGCAACGGCGCGCGCCTTCGACGGTCTGCGCTTCGCCGCGACGATCCGGTCGGATGAGGCGACCCGGCACCTGCCGATCCTCGCCATCGTCGACCCGGACGAGCGTCACCGGCTGGTCAAGGCGCTGGAGATCGGCATCAATGACCTGCTGACCAAGCCGCTGGACCCCCAGGAGATGGCCGCGCGGGCGCGCACCCAGATCCGCCGCAAGCGCTACACCGATTTTCTGCGCGACAATCTCGATCATTCGCTGGAGCTGGCCGTCACTGACCAGCTCACCGGTTTGCACAACCGCCGGTATATGGAAGGCCAGCTCGGCGCGCTCGTGAAGCGGGCGACGCATGGGGGCGACCCGGTGTCGGCCCTGATGATCGACATCGACCACTTCAAGAAGATCAATGACAACTTCGGCCACGACATCGGCGACGAAGTCCTGCGCGAATTCGCGGTGCGCCTGGCGTCCAACGTCCGGGCGATTGACCTTCCCTGCCGCTATGGCGGGGAGGAGTTCACCGTCATCATGCCCGGCGCGCGTCTCGATGACGCGCAGCGCGTGGCGGAGAGAATTCGTCTGCATGTCGCAGGATCGCCGTTCCGGGTGGCCGGCGGGCGCGAATTGCTGACCGTGACCATCTCGGTAGGGGTCGCGACCACACTGGGCGAGACGGACACGCCGGACCTTCTGCTCAAGCGTGCCGACGAGGCCGTCTATGAAGCCAAGGCCGCCGGACGGAACCGCGTCATCTCCCGGGCGGCCTGACATCCACAAAAGCGGTCGCCAAGGCTCGGCGCCCGGCCCGAAAAGCCGAAAGCCCGGCGCTAGGGCCGGGCTTTCTTCAATGCATACAGAGGATTGGAAGATCTATTTGATCTTGCCTTCCTTGAATTCAACATGCTTGCGGATGACCGGGTCGTACTTCTTCAGCACGAGCTTTTCGGTCATGGTGCGGGCGTTCTTCTTGGCGACGTAGAAGAAGCCGGTGTCCGCCGAGGAGTTCAGGCGGATCTTGATTGAAGCCGGTTTGGCCATCGTGGGAATCCTTGGGTAGCCGCGAGGGCCGAAACTGAGAGGCGCGGAACATACTCAGGTGCGACTGGAAGTCAACGCCTCCACCGTCTAGCCTGAGGGTTATGACCCTCAGACCTCTCGCCATTGTGGCCACCCTGTTCCTTTCGGCCTGCGCTTCAATGCCCGCGCAGTCGCCGCCGGACGCCTTTTTCGCGCGGCTCCAGGCGCTCTGCGGCCAGAGCTTCGCCGGCCGCGTCACGACCACCGATCCACTCGACGCGGATTTTGCCGGCAAGCCGCTGGTGATGCGGGTCCAGACCTGCACCGCCGACGAGGTGCGCATTCCCTTTAGCGTGGGCGAAGACCGCTCCCGCACCTGGGTGATCACCCGGACCGATGCGGGGCTGCGCCTCAAGCACGATCACCGCCACAGCGACGGAACCGAGGACACCCTGTCGCAGTACGGCGGCGACACCGACTCGCCCGGCACGGCCGTCAGGCAGGAGTTTCCGGCCGACGCCTTCAGCCGCACCCTGTTCCTGGGCAAGGGCAATCCGGCGTCGGTGACCAATGTCTGGGCCGTCGAGGTTCAGCCCGGCCGGATGTTCGCCTACGAACTGCGGCGGCCGAACCGGCATTTCCGCGTCGAGTTCGACCTGACCCGGCCGCTGCCCTAGTCCAGGGCGCGCACCCGCGTGGTTCCGGCGCGGTAGGTCATCAGGAACGGCGCGCCCTCGACCTGCAGGGTGCGCAAGACGGCTTCGGTGATGTCGAAGAGCGGCAATCGCAGGGACTCGTCGAGCGAACGCCAGGCCAGATTGGCCAGTTCGTGGCTGTCCGCCGCCTCGCCGCCGGCCAGGTCGGCGTCTACCGCGAAGAACCGGGCGTGGAAGCGCACCGGGCTGTTGGTCGGGGTGATCGCCCGGGCGGCCAGGGTCAGGGGGCCGTGATCATGCGGCAGGATCAGCCCGGTCTCTTCCTCGGTCTCGCGCAGGGCGGCGCTGGCCAGGGCGGCGGCGAGGCGTGCGTCAGCGCCGGTGCGGCGCACGCAGTCGTCGGAAAGGGCGTTGGCGACCGGCCGGTCGTAGTCGGCGGCGTCCACCCGTCCGCCCGGAAAGACGAACACGTCCGGGGCGAAGCGTGACTTCGCCGGTCGCTGGCCCATCAGAACGGTCAGGCCGCCCGCGCTCCGGCGCAGGAGGATCAGGCTGGCGGCATGGCGGGGCCGTACTGGCCTCGGAGGTGCGGAGGGCGTCACAGGTGCTCCAGGCGGCGCGCGCCGTTGAGGAACCGCATGAACGGGATCGGCCGGGCGCCGGTCGCCAGCCGCTCGGCGATTTCGGCGACGACGAACCGGGTGATGTTGGGCAGGTCGAGCGCCAGCGCCTCGTCCAGATCGACCCATTCGATCTCGTCCAGCTCGCCGCAGTCCGGACGACGCTCCAGGCTCAGCAGGGCATCCGCCTCGGCCATGAAGAAGCGCGCGTCGAACCGGCGCGGCCGATAGGGCGGGGTGATGGCGCGGGCGACGTAGTCCAGCGCCGCCAGGTCGGGCAGGGCGCCGGCCTCGAGGAACTCCCGCCAGCCGCCGGCCCCGGGGCGGGGCGGCGCGGCCTTCGCCAGAAGCAGCCCGGCTTCCTCAAATGTTTCGCGGATGGCCGCCAGCGCCAGGGCGCGGGGCAGCTGCGGGCTGGCGTGGCGAGCCGTCAGGGCCAGCTTCGTCTCGACGTCGGGCGACAGCTCCGTGGCCGAAGGGGCGGTGAAGTCGCCGCGGTCGATCCGGCCGCCCGGGAACACCCACTTGTCGGGCATGAAGGCGTGGCCGCGATTGCGCCGGCCCATCAGCAGGCGCGGCTTCTTCGCGTCGCGGCGAACGATGATCAGGGTCGCGGCATGGCGCGGCTTCACCGACTTCTGGCCGGCGTCGCGCATGGCGCCGTCGCTGCGGGGGTCATAGTTGGGGTCGAGAACAGGTCCGGTCATGGCGTCAGGATAGGACGCTCCGCGCGAAGCGAAAGCGTGACCCTGCGTCACGTCATTGACGGCTTCGCGGATTAATGGGGACTCACACTCATTTTCTGGAAAATGGGTGTGAGTCCCCATTTCACTCGGCGTCGTCCATCGGAGGCAGGGGCTTCAGGATCAGGATGTCGAGGTCCTTCTCCGGCCGCCAGTTGGTCTTGCGCACTTCGAAGCGGGTGGGCGCAATCTTCTTCACCCCGCTGGCGCAGAAGCTGACCAGATTGGCGGTCGAGCCCTTGTCGATGACGAGGCGGAAGTCGCCGATAGGCTTGGCCCAGTTGCCGCCGGTCTTGAGTACATAGGCGATGCGGGTCTCGGTGAAGGGCGGGTAGTCGGCGCCCTTGCTGGCCTTCTCGATGGCCGCGAGGAGAGCCGAGTCCACACAGTAGCGGTTCATCATGGTCATGAAGTCGCCATAGGTAACCTCTTTCGCGCCGACCATGGTGCCGACGCTGCCGCCGACCGCCGGCCTGTAGTGGTGCTCGACCACCACCTCGGTCCCGGCGGGGAAGGTCTGCTCCCAGTGGAAGGTCGTCTTCAGGATCCAGGCCGGGGTCAGGTGCTTCTCCCAGCCCTTGCCCTGGTCGAACTCTTCCGGCGTGACGAGGCCAAGCCGCATGGCCTCTTCCTGCGCGGCGCGGGGCAGGGCGTCGAGCCGCGCGCCGACCCCGTCCAGATGCAGCGCCAGCGGAATGCCGTGGGCCTGGAGCCAGGCGGACCGGTCCACGCCGCCCGCGATCGCCCGCTGTTCGACCGCCATGGCGACCGGCTTGCCGTCGACCGTCGTGCGGAAGTCCAGGATGTTGGCCGGGTCCTCGCGATCGGGGATCGCCGTGTCGGACTCGAAGAAGTACTCACCGCCGATGTCCGGCATCGGGAAGGCCACGCGCGTGGTCACCGGCGCGCCGGAGGTGTTGACGAACACATAGCGGACCTGGACGGCCTCTGCGGAGATCAACAGGTCCTCTGACCGCATCTCGATGGCGTCGGTCTTCGTCAGCACCAGCCCGCCGGCGGCCAGTTCCGCCGTTGAGTCGTTGGCCAGCACCGGCAGGGCCAGCAGCGCGGCCAGGGCACAGGCGAGAACGGTCTTCTTCATGGCGTCAGGCTCCCCACGCGCGAACCTAGCACGATCACCCCGCAGCGGCCCAAGTCCCGGGTCAGAACGGGAAGAAGAGGGGAATGACGATCACCCCGACGATCCAGGTCAGCAGGTTGAGCGGCACGCCGATGCGGACGAAGTCCATGTAGCTGTAGCGCCCGAGCTGAAAGACCAGAACGTTGGTCTGGTAGCCGAATGGCGTGGCGAACGCCGCGCTGGCGGCCATCATGATGCAGATCAGGAAGGGCCGCGGGCTGACGCCGAGGCTTTCCGCGAGCGCCACCGCGACCGGCGTCAGCAGCACGGCGACGGCCGCGTTGGAGAGAATTTCCGTGAGGAAGAGCGTGGCGCCGTAGAGCAGCGCCAGGGCGAACAGCGGTCCCACGGCCTTCATCAGCGGCAGAAGGGCAGTGGTCGCCACCGAGGCCAGGCCCGTGACCTCCAGTGAAAGGCCCAGGACCACCATCCCGGCGATCAGCAGCAGGATCTCCGGACGCAGGCCACGATAGGCCTCGTCGACGCTGATCGCCCTCAGCAGCACCAGCAGGACGGCGCCGAAGAAGGCGCAGGCGGCGATCGGCGCGAGGCCGATGGCGGAAGCGAACACGACACCGGCGAACACCGCCAGCGCCGTGAACGCCTGGACGGGCCTGAACGGTCGGTCGATCGGAAACAGGGCCGGATCGTCGCCCGCCGCCTCCGAGGCGCGCGCCGGCAGCGGAGCCTCGGCTTCCGTTGACTCGCCCCGCTGCAGGAGCCGGCCGCTGAACAGAAACAGGTACAGCCCGCCACAGGCGGCGATGATCAGGCCGACGGGGGTGATCTCGAACAGTCCGAACGCCGGCTGACCGGCATTGCGGGCCATGTCGTTGACCAGCAGGTTTGTCGAGGTGCCGATCAGCGTGCAGCTCCCGCCCATGATCGTCACGTAGGACAGGGGGATGAGGAACCGCTTCGGCGACAGCCCCATCGAGTTGGCCACATCGCGGACGACCGGGGCGGCCAGCACCACGATCGGGGTGTTGTTGAGCAGGGCGGAGGCCGCGCCGGCGAAGCCGATCACCAGCCAGAGGCCCGCGGCGCCCAGCCTGGCGCAAAGGTCCGTGGCCTTGCGGATCATCAGGCCGAGCAGCCCCGACAGCTCCATCGCGTAGGCAATGACGAACAGGGAGGCCAGCGCGATGATCGCGGGACTGGCGAAGGCGCCCTGCACCTCGACCGGGCGGATCGCGCCGGTGGCCAGCAATACGGCCGCTCCGGACAGGGCGACCACGTCGGACCGGACCTTGCCCCAGATCAGGCCGGCCACGACCGCCACCAGGACGACCAGAACGATGATTTGCGTGAAAGTCATACGTCAGGGACGGTCCAGCGCCGGAGTCCGGGCTCGGGCAGGGGCATGTCGGGAAGTGCGTCTCGGAGCGGGGCGTTCCGTCCCAAAGGCCAGAATGTTCTGCTAGGGTAGGGCCATGACCGACAATAGTCAGGAGCCACAGCGCCGCAAGCGCCAGCTGATCGCACCGCTGGTCATCGCCCTCGGCGTCGTGCTCATCCTCGTCTTCGCCACTCTGACCAAAACCCGACCGCCGGCGCCGGCGCCAACGCCCCCGCCTGAAGTCGTGATCCCTCCGCCGCCGTTGGTCGAAGCGCCGCCGGCGCCGCCGCCTCCGGCTACCCGCGGCGATATCATCGATCGGGCCAGCGTCGCCGCGGACGCCTACAGTCGGGCGAACGCGCCCCCGCCCGGCAAGGACCCGCTGGTGAAGCGCACCTTCCGGATCCGGCTGCCGTTCGGATGCGGCGGGCCGCGCCTGGAGCCCGGTGCCGCCCAGGCCTGGTACCAGATCGACGCGGCCAGGCGGACCGTTCGCCTGACGGCGCGGCCGGCGGTCTGGACCAGTCTGCCACTCGTCCAGGGCCTGGAGGGTAGCGGCGACATCGAGGCGGTTGAAGGCTTCTGGATCACGCGGCCGTGGTCGCGGTCCGAGACCTGCGCTCCCGGCGGTGAACAGCCGGCCACGCCCACCGCCGCCGCCAGTCCGGCCCGGGAGACCCTCGGGCTCGCAAGGATCTTCAGCAAGGGCGAGTCGCGCGTGGTTCGCCGCAATGGCCGTCCCTATGAGCTGGTCCGCAAGCTTCCCGACTCGGCCGATCTGGCCGCGCCGCGTGCCTACAGCCTGGTTCTTGAAGGCCGCATCGTCGGGTTCGCGGATGGTCAGGCGACACGGTGCTGGAGCCCGTCGGCCGACCTGCGACCGGTCTGTCTCCTGGCTGTCGAGTTTGACCGGGTGGCCTTTGAGGACGCCGCCGGCGTGGTCCTCGCCGAGTGGGACAGCTAGCGGGCCGCCTGGGTCGCGCGGACCGCTTCCGCAAGGAGATCGGCGACAAACACCGCCGCCCGCGCCTGTCCCTCCGCGTCCGCGATCAGGTCCTGGCGAATTTCCAGCTCAAGGTAGTCCAGGCCGCGCGCGTCGGCGTGCAGCGGGATCGTGTTGTCCCGTCCATCCATGGCGTACGGTTCGTTGTCGCCCGCCGCATCGCCCAGCTCTGCCCGCAGCAGCGCAAGGACGCGGTCCGACAGGGGTGAGTCGCCGCGGTGCAGGACGCCGAAGCGCCATGGCCGCACGACCCCCTGCATCACCGGCGTAAAGCTGTGCAGCGAGATGAGCAGGGTCTTGCGCCCCATGGCCGCTCGCTCATCAAGGAGCGCGGCGATCGCCGCCTGGTAGGGGTCGTAGATCGCCGCCTTGCGCAGGGCGAGGTCCGCGGCGGATAGGCCGACGTTGCCCGCGATCCCGATCCCGTCGCTGGCCGCCGGAGCCAGGTCCGGGGCGTCCGGCTTGCGGTTGCAGTCGATCACCAGCCGGGAATAGCGCTGCTGCACGAACGGGGCGTCGAGCAACGGCGCCAGCTGCGCCCCGACGCCGCTGATGCCGATGTCCCAGGCGATGTGCAGGTCCATGGCCGCCGGCGGCACGCCCAGATCGCCGAGCGCGGCCGGGATCGCCCGTCCGGCATGGTCGCCCAGCAGCACAAAGGGCGAAAGCCCGCCCCGATTTGTCACTTCGACCGGGGACGGATCGTCGCGCCCCCATAACGGGTTCGACGCGGGCGTTGAATCGGCGCAACCCTCGGACAATGCCGATCCTCTCGATCCGTCATCTGACCCGGTACCGATACCGCAATCCCGTAGCACTCGGCGAGCATCGCATGATGTTTCGGCCCAGAGAGAGTTACGATCAGCGGCTGCTGGCCTGTGACCTGACGATCAGCCCGGTTCCGTCCAGCCAACGGTTCCTGCAGGACGTGTTCGGCAATTGTGTCGGCGTCGTCGACTTCAAGGGGCGGGCGAAGGAGCTGGTGTTCGAGAGCTTCGTTCGCCTGGAGCACACGCCTCTGCCGGCCTTCGCCGACATGGACGGCGAGATCGAGGTCTATACGGGCGCGATGCCGTTCGCCTACGCCCCCGAGGATCTGCCCGACCTGCTGTCGTCGATGGAGCGGCAGCACCCTGACCCGGAGGGTCTGGTGGACGCCTGGGCGCAACGGTTCGTGCATCCGTCCGGCAAGACCAGGCTGCAGACCCTGCTGAGCGAGATGACCCAGGCGATCTACGCCGACTTCCGCTACAACACCCGCCTCGAAGGTGGCGCGCAGTCGCCGGTCGAGACCCTGGCCCTGGGCACAGGCAGTTGCCGGGACTTCGCCGTGCTGATGATCGAGGCGGTGCGCAGTCTGGGCCTCGCGGCGCGCTTCGTCTCGGGCTATATCTACAGCCCCTACACGGGGCCGGCCCTGTCTGGCCGCGTCGGAGGCGGCCACACCCACGCCTGGGTTCGGGTCTATCTGCCTGCCTGTGGCTGGGTCGAATTCGATCCGACCAACGGCATTGTCGGCAACGCGGATCTGGTGCGGGTGGCGATCGCCCGCGATCCGCGCCAGGCGACGCCGCTGCATGGGACCTGGGCCGGACGTCCCGGCGACTATCTCGGGATGGATGTCGAGGTCGAGGTCCGTCCGGAGCTCGATACGACTGCGCAACTTTCACCGTCGTGGACCGTTGGCATGGCCAGCTAACCAGGGAATTCAGCCGTCATGCGCATCCAAGCCGGGTTTGAGGTCATCTACGACTGCCCCGACCCCGTCCCGATGATGCTGATGCTGAGCGTGCATTCTTCGCGGCGCGACGATCTGGAAACCCCCGACTGGCTGCGGACCGATCCGATGGTCGATGTCCGCCAGTATATCGACGGCTTCGGCAACATCTGCAGCCGCGTGCTGGCCCCGGCGGGCCGGTTCACCCTGTCGGCGGACTACGTTATCCGCGACACGGGCCTGGTCGACGACCATGCGCCGGACGCCGTCCAGATCGCCGCGCACAACCTGCCGGACGACGTGCTGATGTACCTTCTCGGCAGCCGGTACTGCGAGACCGACCGCCTGAGCGACATCGCCTGGGAGCTGTTCGGGTCGACGCCGCTCGGCTGGGCGCGGGTGCAGGCGATCGTCGACCATGTCCACAACCACATCACCTTCGGCTACGAGCACGCCCGCGTCACCAAGGGCGCCTGGGACGCCTGGGAGGAGGGGCGGGGCGTTTGCCGCGACTACGCCCACCTGGCGATCGCCTTCTGTCGCTGCATGAACATTCCGGCCCGCTACTGCACCGGATATCTGCCGGACATCGGCGTGCCGCCGGTGGGGGTGATGGACTTCGCCGCCTGGATGGAAGTCTGGCTGGGCGACCGCTGGTACACCTTCGACGCCCGCAACAATCAGCCCCGCATCGGCCGCATCCTGATCGCGCGCGGCCGCGACGCCACCGACGTCGCCATCGCCAACACCTTCGGCCAGGCGGAGCTGGTCGGGTTTACGGTGAAGGCGAAGGAGCTGGCTGAGGGCTAGGCGGACCGCGCCTTCGCCGTTTCCGCGCCCAGGTAGTTCAGCTCGATGGTGATCCCGTTGGGGTCCTGCAGGAACAGCTGGCGGATCGGCGCGTCCGGCACGCCGATCTCGCGGAAGTCCACGCTGAGCTCCGTCAGCCGCGCCTTCGCGGCCTCCAGATCGGGAATGGCGAACGCCACATGATTCAGCGTCGCCTGGTCCGAGCCGACACCCTGCGCCGGTCGGCCCATCAGATGCACCACGGGCTTGTCACCGGCGTAGAGCCAGTGGCCGTCAAAAGGAAAGTCCGGCCGCCAGCGCTCGGTCAGCCCCATGACATCGCGCCAGAAGTCGCGCGTCTGCGTCAGCAGCGGCGTGGCGATGTTGATGTGGTCGAGGTCGCGGATCATGGGGATGCCTGAATTGCGGTCGCGAGAACTCTCGCCACCAAGTGCGTCGGATCAGCGGCCTTCACGTTCCACGCGGCGATACTCGGGTGCGTCAGCGTGATGACATACTGGCCCGTGGCGTTCCTGTGAGCCAGGCTTGTCCACTGGCGCGCGTTGTCTTCCTGGAACTGATCGACCCGCTGGTTGGCGCCAAGCGCGTCCCGGGTCCATCGTCCTGCCGTGCCGCCCAGACAAAGCACAGTGCGAACGCCGAGCTTGTCGATGACGGCCTGGTGGACCGGCCAACATGCCTTCAGTAGGGAAGCCTTCTCGTTCTCAAGGTCTCTCTCGCGGGTGCTCCTGACGAACACCACGTTACTTGCGGGAACGCGGCGAGGGTCCAGTCCCAGCGATCCGAGCATGTGCCTGATCCGGGGCTGCATCCTGAATGTGCCTGCCGGCCTTCCATTCCAGCTCTCGTCCACATACGCCGACCAGTCATCCGCTTGCCGATCCAGAGCGGTGGCGATGCTGCATCTGATGGTCTCGTGAGCCTGTCGGATCGGATCACCTCCCGGATTGAGGCCCAGCAAATAGACGGACGACGGAGCGGAGAACGCGCTACGGCCTGAGTAAAGGACGGATCCGGATCGCTCAGCGATCGCGGGCGAAACCAGTTTCAGAAACTGCTTTATCCCCACCGCGACCCCCATCCGCGCTAACCCGCCGGACTATGCAAGGTCTCGAAGACGCCAAGCAAATCGATGCCGGCAGCCGCGAGAACGATGGCGAGCACGAGTAGAGCCACCGTGTAGATCGCATTGGCCGCAATGGCCTGGAAGACGTTCTTCCAGAAGGCGCCCCTCAGGGTTCCTTCCACAATTTCGGGCCGGGCGTCGGCGACAATGCCGACGGCGAACTGGGTCAATACGCCTCTCGCCTGGGCTTCGAAGGCATCGACGGTTTGCGGGGTGTAAGCTGAAACGTAAGCGGTGACTTCCGTTGCTCTTGGTGGGCGGCCGTGATCCGCCTCGAACTTGCGGACCCATTCCCGTTTGGCCGTCTTGTAGAGACCGTACGCGATGAAGCCCTGCACCTTGTTGCCACTCTGGTCGACAAGGCGCTCGTACATCGTGTTGTACGTCATCGTTCCGGAGTGGTCGGCGGGTGACTGATCGCGCGTTCAAGCGCCGTGTTCGCCCGCTCTGACGCCTTGTCGTAGGTGCTCTTTGACATGACTGTCGTCATCCAGGCGCCACTCCGAACGTTTCGAAATACGCTGCTGCCGGCAACTCCTGGCGACGCGCGATCCACCGTGAAGTGCTTGGCCATCGAGAAATCTCCCGAACACAACCTAACCGGTATTGATTGGGCGGGCCACAGTTTTTCGGCAAGTGGCATCGCTTACCGCCGCTTCCCCTTCCGCACGCCCTTGGGCGGCCCGCCGCGCTTGGGGCCGCCTCTGCCCGGGTCCATCTTTCGGCGGATGCCGAGGCGCAGGCGGGGCGCGTTCGGGTCCGCCGGCATTGGTTCGCTGAGCATCGAGAACAGCAGCCCGCCGGTCACCGGCGTCGCCTCGCGCAGGCGCACCTCCACCGGCATGCCCAGCGGCCAGCGGGCGCCGGTGCGCTCGCCGACGAGGGCATGGGTTCGGTCGTCGTGGACGAAGAACTCGTCGCCCAGCGAAGAGACCGGGATCAGGCCGTCCGCGCCGGTGTCGGTCAGGCGGATGAACAGGCCGAACCGCGTTACGCCGGTGATCCGGCCGTGGAAGTCGCTGCCGACCTGGTCCGCCAGGAAGGCGGCGATATAGCGGTCGGTGGCGTCCCGTTCGGCGGCCATGGCGCGGCGCTCGGCGAAGGTGATCCGCTCGGCGGTGTCCTTCATCTGCTTGACGTCCTGGTCGGTCAGGCCGTCGGTTCCCAGGCCCAGCGCCCGGATCAGCCCGCGGTGCACCACCAGGTCGGCATAGCGCCGGATCGGGCTGGTGAAGTGGGCGTAGCGCTGATGGTTCAGGCCGAAGTGTCCGATGTTGTCCGGGTTGTACTGGGCCTGCATCTGGGTGCGCAGGACCACCTCGTTGACGATGTCGGCGTGCGGCCCCTCGCGGGTCTCGGCCAGCAGCTTGTTGAACCGGTCGGTGCGCGGCGCCTCGCCCTTGGCCCAGGGGATCTCCAGCGTCGCCAGGAAGTCGGTCAGCGCCATCATCTTCTCCGGCGATGGCGTGTCGTGGATGCGGTAGATCAGCGGCGTCTTCTTTTGCTCCAGCGTCTCGGCGGCGCAGACGTTGGCCTGGACCATCATCTCCTCGATCAGCCGGTGCGCTTCCAGAGAGGCGCGCTTGGTGATCGAGGCGACCTCGCCCTCGGGCGAGATGATGATCCGCCGTTCGTCGCTCTCGATGCCCAGCGGCGAGCGCGAGAGGCGGCCCTTGAGCATGCAGTGATAGGCGGCCCACAGCGGGCGCAGGATGCCCTCGACGATGGTCCCGGTCTTGTCGTCGGGGTTGCCATCGATGGCCATCTGGGCCTGCTCGTAGGAGAGCTTGGCCGCCGAGCGCATCAGGCCGCGCACGAAGCGGTGGCTGACCTTGCGACCGTCCTTGTTGAACACCATCCGCACGGCCATCGTCGCGCGGTTCTCGCCTTCGCGCAGGCTGCACAGGCCGTTGCTCAGCACCTCCGGCAGCATCGCCTCGACGCGGTCGGGGAAGTAGACGCTGTTGGACTTGTCGCGGGCGACCACGTCCAGCGCCGTGCCGGGCCGCACGTAGGCGGCGACGTCGGCGATGGCCACCCAGACGATCCAGCCACCGACGTTCTTCGCCTCGGGATCGGGATGGGCGAAGACGGCGTCGTCGTGGTCGCGGGCGTCGGCCGGGTCGATGGTAATGAACGGCAGGTCGCGCAGGTCCTCGCGGCCCTGCAGGGTCGGCGGCTGGGCCGCCTCGGCCTCGGCTTCGGCCTCAGGGCTGAAGCCGGTGGGAATGCCGTGGCTGTGGATCGCGATCAGCGAGGCGGCGCGCGGTTCGTCCTCGCGGCCCACCACCTCAACCAGCTTGCCGTGCTTGGGACCGTAGCGTTGGGCCTGGGCGCCGACGGTGGCCAGCACCAGATCGCCGTCCTTGACCTTCTCGCCGTCGGCATAGGCCAGAACGAGGCTTTCCTTGGACTTGCGATCCACAGGCTCGACCCGGATCTCGCGGTTGGACTTGCGGATCACGCCCAGGATGCGGTGGGCGCTCTGGCCGAGCTTCTTGATCAACCGGGCTTCGTATTCACCGGTTTCGAGCCGGTCGAAGTGGACCAGCACCCGGTCGCCCATGCCGGGCGCGCCGATGACGGCCTCGCCGCGCGCGGGGGCCAATCGGGCCAGGGGCGCGTCCTCGCCAGCCTTGACCAGCCGGACATAGAGCTCGCCGTCGGGGTCGCGCTCGACCACGTCGGCGACGCCCACGGGGGGCAGGGCGCCGGCCTCGGCGAAGCCCTTGCGGCCGCGCTTGCCCAGCGCGCCCTCGTCTTCCAGCTTGCGCAGCATGTCGCGCAGGGCGCGGCGGCCCTCGCCCTTGAGTCCGAAGGCCCGGGCGATGTCGCCCTTGTCCTGCTCTCCGGCGGTACGCAGGTATTTGATCAGGGTGTCACGGTCCGGCAGTCCCGGCGGCGGGCGCTGGGTCTTCGGCGGTTTGGGCGGAGGAGGCTTGGCCATGTGCTGGGATAACGCGCGGGAGCGGAGAGCGCACCTAACAATCCTTCTCCCCTTGCGGGAGAAGGTGTCAGGCGAAGCCTGACGGATGAGGGGGCTCCCGGACTGCGCCGGCCGAGATTTCGGCTTTCGAGGCTGACGCGGTCATCAACCCCTCATCCGACCCGCTTCGCGGGCCACCTTCTCCCGCAAGGGGAGAAGGGGACTATTCGGCCTTCGCCTTCGCCGCCGGCTTCTTCTTGGCCGGCGCCTTCTTTTTCGCCTTCACCGTATTGGCCGTTAGCGTGGGGGCCTTCTTCGGCGCCGCGGCCTTCTTCGCCTTCACCGGCTTTTTGCCGCCACCCTTGGCGACGCGCTCGGCGATCAGGCCGATGGCTTCCTCAAGGGTGATTTCGAGCGGATCGCGGCCACGGGGCACGTTGGCGTTGGTCGCGCCGTGCTTGATGTAGGGACCGAAGCGGCCGTTGAGGATCTTGATCGCCTGGCCGTCCTCGGGGTGGGCACCCAGCTCCTTAAGCGCCGCGGCGGCGGTGCGGCCGCCCTTGCCGCCCGCGCGCTTCTCGGCGAGCACGGCGACGGCGCGGTTGAGGCCGACGTCGAACACCTCGTCGGCGCTCTCCAGGTTGGCGTAGGTCCCCTCGTGCAGCACGAACGGGCCGTAGCGGCCGATCCCGGCGACGATCACCTTCCCGTCCTCGGGATGCTTGCCGACCTCGCGCGGGAGGTCGAGCAGGCGCAAGGCCTTGTCGATGTCCATGGACGCCGGCGGCCAGCCCTTGGGCAGGCTCGAGCGCTTGGGCTTGTCGCCCTCGGCCGGCGTCTCCTCGACGTAGTGGCCGAAGCGGCCGTTCTTCAGCCAGACAGCCTGGCTGGTCTTCGGATTGATGCCCAGTTCGCGATCGCCCTCGGCGGCCTCGCCGTCGCCGTCAGGCTGGGCGATCGGGCGGGTGAAGCGGCACTCGGGATAGTTCGAGCAGCCGATGAAGGCGCCGAACTTGCCGGTCTTGAGGCTCAGCTGGCCGACGTTGCAGGTCGGGCAGAGGCGCGGATCGGAACCGTCTTCCTTGGCCGGGAAGATGTGCGGGCCGAGCGCCACGTTCAGGGCGTCCAGCACGTTGGTCACCCGCAGCTCGGCGATCTCGCCGACGGCCGCGTGGAAGTCCTTCCAGAAGTCGCGGAGGAACTGCTTCCAGTCCAGCTTGCCGTCGGAGACCAGGTCGAGCTTCTCTTCCAGCGCAGCGGTGAAATCGTATTCCACGTAGCGCTTGAAGAACTCCTCGAGGAAGGCCGTGACCAGCCGGCCCTTGTCCTCGGGAATGAAGCGGTTCTTGTCCATCCGGACGTAGGCGCGGTCGCGCAGCACGGTCAGGATCGAGGCGTAGGTCGAGGGCCGGCCGATGCCGAGCTCTTCCATCCGCTTGACCAGGCTGGCTTCGGAGAAGCGCGGGGGCGGTTCGGTGAAGTGCTGGTCGGCGCGCGCGGCGATCACCCGGGCGTCGGCGCCCTCGTTGATCACCGGCAGCTTGCCGGCGAAGTCGGCGTCCTCGCCCGCGGCCGGCGCGGTCTGGTCGGGATCGTCGCGGCCTTCCTCGTAGACCGCGAGGTAGCCGGGGAACTGCACCACCTGGCCGGTGGCGCGCAGGGCGGTCTGGCCGTCGCTGCCTTCCAGCTCGACGGCGGTGCGCTCGATCCGCGCGGCTTCCATCTGCGAGGCGATCATCCGCTTCCAGATCAGCTCGTAGAGCCGGCCCATGTCGCTTTCGAGCTTGAGCTTGCCCGGATTGCGCTCAAGCGAGGTCGGCCGGATCGCCTCGTGGGCTTCCTGGGTGTTCTTGGCCTTGGTCTTGTAGAGGCGCGGGGACTCCGGAACGTAATCCTTGCCGTAGAGGCCGCCGATGACCCGGCGGGCTTCGTCGAGCGCCTCGGGGGCCGACTGGACGCCGTCGGTCCGCATGTAGGTGATCAGGCCGGTAGTCTCGCCGCCGATGTCGACGCCTTCATAGAGCTTCTGCGCCGCCTGCATGGTCCGCTGGGCCGAGAAGCCCAGCTTGCGCGAGGCTTCCTGCTGCAGGGTCGAGGTGGTGAAGGGCGGCGGCGGCGTGCGCCGGGCCGGCTTTTTCTCGACCGAGGCGACCTTGAAGCTGCAGGCCTGCACCGCCGCGCGGGCTCCGCCGGCCAGGGCTTCGGTATTGAGGTCGAACTTCGAGAGCTTCTTGCCCTCATGCTTGACCAGCCGGGCCAGGAAGGGCTCGGCGCCGGCCGAGACGTCAGCCTCGACGGTCCAGTATTCCTGGGTCCGGAAGCGCTCGATCTCCAGTTCGCGGTCGACGATCAGCCGCAGCGCGACCGACTGGACCCGACCGGCCGAGCGCGAGCCCGGCAGCTTGCGCCAGAGCACGGGCGAGAGGGTGAAGCCGACCAGATAGTCCAGGGCGCGGCGGGCCAGATAGGCCTCGACCAGCTCCATGTCGATCTCGCGCGGGTTGGCGATGGCCTCCAGCACGGCGGTCTTGGTGATGGCGTTGAAGGTGGCCCGGCGGACGGTGACGTCCTTGAGCGCCTTCTTCTTGCTGAGCACCTCGAGCAGGTGCCAGCTGATGGCCTCGCCCTCGCGGTCGGGGTCGGTGGCCAGGAACAGGGTGTCGGCGCCCTTCAGGGCGTCGGCGATGTCGCTCAGGCGCTTGGCCGACTTGGCGTCGACTTCCCAGCTCATCGAGAAATCGTCGTCCGGCTTCACCGACCCGTCCTTCGACGGCAGGTCGCGCACGTGGCCGTACGAGGCGAGAACCTTGTAGTCCGGCCCGAGGTACTTGTTGATGGTCTTGGCCTTGGCCGGACTCTCGACGACGACGACGTGCATGCGGTCTCAATGACGGAGGAGCGGGAGGTTCGCCCTTGAAGCGAGCGCGGAAAGTGGGCGCGGGGCAGGGGCAATGTCAACGCAGGGCGTGGAAGTCAAAGGATTCCGCACCACGATGTCGCCCTCTTGCGCCGCTCCGGCCATAGAAGAAGCCAACTGAGACGCCAAACAGAGACGCTCGCGGGCGTTCGCGTCTGGCCCTTGAGCGTGCAATCAGGTTCGATCTGAATCATCTCGCCGTGCGGAAAGCAGCATGTAGCCACCCCGCAAGACTGACCCGACCAACCCGTTCGCCCGACGCACCGATCCTGCTGCGCCGGGGCGAGGGTTAGGGCTCGCCCCGGGCCACCGTTCCGCCCGGTCCAAACTCGGCCAGGCCGGCCAGCGACAGCTCCACCAGCGCGGCGAACACCGCGGGGGCCGGGGCGGCGGCGGCGCGCACCAGTTCGTCGATCGTGACCGGGGTGGGCGACAGCAGCCCCTCGACCCGCTCGCGAAGGCCGTCCGGCGGCGGGGCGGCGGGAGCGGACCAACGCCTGCGCTCCCGTTCCCGCAGGCCGCCCAGGCCCTCCAGCGTCCGCAACACGTCGTCGGCGCCCTCGCAGACGGTGGCCCCCTGACGCAGCAGGTCGTTGGTCCCTCGGGCCCTCGGGTCCAGCGGCGAGCCCGGCACGGCCAGCACCTCGCGCCCCTGCTCGGCGGCCAGCCGCGCGGTGATCAGGGATCCGGACTTCAGCTCGGCCTCCACGACCACGACGGCCAGCGACAGACCGCTGATCAGCCGGTTGCGGCGGGGAAAGTCGCGGGCCTGCGCACGATGATCGGGCGGGCTCTCCGATATCACCGCCCCGGCCGCGGCGATCCGGGCATGCAGGTCGGCATGCTCCGGCGGGTAGATATCGCCGACCCCGCCACCCAGCACGGCCACCGTGCCGGTCGGCAGCGAGCCCTCATGCGCCGCGCCGTCGATGCCGCGCGCCAGGCCGGACACGATCATCTTCGCCGCCTGACCGAGTTCAGCGGCGAGTGTTCGCGCGAACCGCTGGCCTCCGGCGGAGGCGACGCGGGCGCCGACGATGGCGACCGCCTGCCGGGTCAGCATCTCGGCGTCGCCGAGCACCCAGATCAGCGGCGGCGGCGGATCGAGCGCGGCCAGCAGGGGCGGGAAGGCGGGGTCGGCGCCGCAGATCAGGCGGGCGCCCAGCCGGTCGCCGGCCTCAAGCTCGCGCTCGGCTTCGGCCCGGGTGGGAATGTCCACGGACCGCCGGGCCAGGTCGGGCAGGGCGCCCACGGCGGCCGAGGCCGAGCCGCAACGCTGCAGCAGATGTTCAAAGGCCACCGGTCCGACGTTCGGGGTTCTGGCCAGACGCAGCCAGGCGACCCGTTCGACGTCGGACAGCGGCCCCGCCGTCACGCGTCAGGAAGCGGGGGTGCGGCCTCCGCCTTCTTCGCGCCGATCTTCGGCTCCTCGCCCTTGAGCAGGCGGCGGATGTTTTCGTGGTGGCGGATGAAGATGAGCACCGCCATGACGGCGGCCAGCACGACGATCGGCCGGGGCGCGTCCACCGCGAAGGCGAACAGGGGCGCCAGCGCCGCTGCGGTGAGGGCCGCCAGCGACGACATCCGGAACAGGAAGGCCATGGCGATCCAGGTCAGGCCCGCCAGCGCCCCGACCGGAAAGGCGGCCGACAGCAGGACGCCGTAGAAGGTCGCGACCCCTTTGCCGCCGTTGAACTTCAGCCAGACCGGGAACAGGTGGCCGACGAAGGCGCTGCCGCCTGCCAGCGCCACCATGGCCGGGTTGCCGTTGGTCAGCAGATGGGCCAGCAGCACCGCCAGCGCGCCCTTGCCGGCGTCGCCGATCAGGGTGATGGCCGCGAGATCCTTGCGGCCTGACCGCAGGACGTTGGTCGCGCCGATGTTGCCCGAGCCGATCTTGCGAATGTCGCCGGCGCCGCCGAGGCGGGTGGCGATCAGGCCGAACGGGATCGAGCCGAGGAGGTAGCCCCCCGCCGCGACCAGGCCGATGGTCAGCCAGACTGCGCTCGCCAAAGATTCCATAGTCGCCCCCAATACACGGTATGGTTGTTGTTGTCTTGTGGTTTGACGCTAACGCGCGTCGCCGGTTTCTCGCAATCCTCCCCGGAGCGAAGCGAGGGGGAGGGGGACCGCCGGGACGGCGGTGGAGGGGGCTGCGCGAACGCGAGCGGCCCCGTCCTGAATTCGGACTTCTCCGGATAGGCTGGCGCTGACCCCTCCACCATGCTCCGCATGGTCCCCCTCCCCGCGATGCGGGGAGGAGCGGCCGAGCTACTACTCCGCCGCCCGAAAGACCGTCTTCCCCGCCACCACGGTCCGCAGCACCTGCCCCTGCAGCCGCCTGCCGTCAAAGGGCGAGTTCTTGGACTTCGACGCCAGGCGGTCGGCGTCGATGATCACGGGAGCGCCGAGGTCGCAGAGCACGAGGTCGGCCGGCGCGCCGGGCGTCAGACGACCGCTGCTGAGGCCCAGGAACCGGGCAGGGGCCAGGGTCACGGCGCGGATCAGGTCCAGCAGCGGCGCGCGGCCGTCATGATAAAGCGCCAGCAGGGCCGGCAGCAGGGTCTCCAGCCCGACGCCGCCCGGCGCGGCCTCGTCAAACGGCAGGTGCTTGTCCTCCGCCGGGGCGGGCGTGTGCGCGGAGACGACGATATCGACCAGTCCCGACGCCAGCGCCTCGATCAGCGCCTGGCGGTCGTCCTCGCTGCGCAAGGGCGGGACCAGCTTGGCGAAGGTGCGGTAGTCGCCGATGTCCAGTTCGTTGAAGCTCAGGTGGTTGATCGACGCGGTGGCGGTGACCTTCACGCCGCGCGCCCTGGCCCGGGCAAGCGCCTCCAGCGCGCCGGCGCTGGTGATCTGGTCGACCAGCAGGTGGGCGCCGGTCAGTTCGGCCAGCGCCAGATCGCGCTCCAGCCCGATCCGCTCGGCCATCACCGGGCCTGAAGGCAGACCGAGGCGGCCGGCGAACTCGCCTTCGGTCGCCGCCGCGCCCTTTGTCAGCCAGGGATCGACCGGGCGATGGGCGACGGCCATGTCGAAGGTCTTCGCATAGGCCATCACCCGGCGCAGGACGCGGCTGTCGACCACGGCGTGGTCGACGTCGGTGACATAGACGCAGCCGGCCTCGCGCATCAGGCCGATCTCGGCGATCTGCTCGCCCTTCAGGCCCTTGGTCGCGGCGCCGGCGCAGAGGATGCGGGCGGCGTCGATGTCGCGGGCGCGGCGCAGGATGAAGTCGACCACCGAGGGATCGTCCACCGCCGGGTCGGTGTCGGGCTGGACGACGAAGCTGGTCACACCGCCCGCCGCCGCGGCCTGGGCGGCCGAGCGCAGGGTCTCGCGGGTCTCCGCGCCGGGTTCACCGGTCTTGACGCGCAGGTCGATCAGGCCCGGCGCGAGGAGATGCCCGCCACAGTCGACAACCTGAACATCGCCGGACAGGTTGCTGATATCCTTGCCCTTCGAGACATCCGCGATGGTCGCGTTCGACACCACCAACGCGCCCGGGCCGTCATAGCCGCTCTCGGGGTCCAGCAGCCTGGCGTTCTGGAAGGCGATGGGACGGACGCGGGCCATCAGCGGTTGTCCAGCCGGGCGGCGAGCGAGGCCAGCACGGCCATCCGGGCGGCGACGCCCATCTCGACCTGGTCCTGGATCAGGCTGACGGCGGGATCGTCGGCCACGTCGGAGTCGATCTCGACGCCGCGGTTCATCGGGCCCGGGTGCATGACCTTCACGCCGTCGGAGGCGGCCTTGAGCTTCTCGCGGTCGAGGCCCCAGAAGCGGAAATACTCGCGGGTCGAGGGGACGAGCGCGCCCTGCATCCGCTCCAGCTGCAGGCGCAGCATCATCACCACGTCCGCGCCGGCGATGCCCTTTTCGAGGTCGTGATAGACGGTCGCGCCCCAGTGTTCGGCCCCGGCAGGCATCAGGGTAGGCGGGCCGACAAGGCGAACTTCCGCGCCGAGGATATTGAGAAGATTGACGTTTGAGCGCGCCACCCGGCTGTGCATCACGTCGCCGCAGATGGCGACCGTCAGTCCGGCGACATGGCCGAACGCCCGGCGCATGGAGAGGGCGTCGAGCAGCGCCTGGGTCGGGTGCTCATGCTGGCCGTCGCCGGCGTTGATCACGCTGCAGCCGACCTTCTGCGACAGCAGGGCCGCCGCGCCGGAGGAGGCGTGCCGCACGACCAGCAGGTCCGGCTGCATGGCGTTCAGCGTCACCGCCGTGTCGATCAGGGTCTCGCCCTTGGCTACGGAGCTGGTCTTGACGCTCATGTTCATGACGTCGGCGCCGAGCCGCTTGCCGGCCAGCTCGAAACTGGCCTGGGTGCGGGTCGAGTTCTCAAAGAACAGGTTCATCAAGGTGCGACCCTTGAGCAGGTCGAGCTTCTTGGTGGTCTGCCGGTTCAGCGCCACGAAACCGTCCGCCAGGTCGAGCAGCTGCTGCGCCTCGACGACGTTCACATCCATGGCTGACAGAAAATGACGGCGGGGGAATGGGAAGGTCCGTGCGCGGACCTCATCGATACCCGGGGCGAAAGCCGTCATAGGCCGTGGTCATAGGCGAACCGGACAGGGGCGCCAACAGATTCCCTCTCCCGGAGGGAGAGGGAGGGGCCCGGCGCGAAGCGCTGGGAGGGTGAGGGGTTACGGTACGGCCCCGGAATGCACGGCAGGGTAGTGTTTACGTTGAAGTGCGATACAATGCAATCATGGATCGTATCGACAAAGCGCGCGAACTTCGCAGCTTCCAGACCTTCGCTGAGGGCATACTCTGGCAGCTCCTGCGCGGCCGCAAACTCGCCGGCCTCAAGTTCCGGCGACAAGTTCCCATCGATCGCTACATCGCCGATTTCGCTTGTCTCGAGGTGCGCTTGATCGTCGAGCTCGACGGTCCGGTTCATGAGGATCGCTACGAACACGACGAACAGCGGACCGACGTGCTGCGTTCGCTGGGCTGGCATGTGGTCCGGTTCGACAATGAGGAGGTCATCGCTGAGCCGGGCAGGGTGCTCGACGGCATTCTTGCCGAGCTGGGGCGGCCGGCGCCGTAACACCCTCACCCTCCCATCCTGCTGCGCAGGCTGGGCCCCTCCCTCTCCCGTTGGGAGAGGGGTTCCGGGGATTAGTTTACTTGAAACACCACCAGCAGCAGCGGGATGGTCACCAGGCTGGCGACGGTGGTGAAGGCGACGATGCCCGCCATCAGCGGGGCGTCGCCGCCCATCTGGCGCGCCAGCACGTAGGAGGCGGCGGCGCCCGGGGTCGAGCCGACCAGCAGGGCCACGCCCTGGGCGGTCTCGTCGCCGCCCGCCAGACGGCACAGGCCCCACATCAGCACCGGCAACACCAGCAGCTTCACCGCACTGACGGAGATGACCAGCCAGCGGCGGCTGTGGAGGTAGGCGAAGCTCAGGCCCGCGCCGGCCACGACCAGGCCCATGGTCAGGGCGGCGTCCGACAGCAGGTCGAGCCCGCTCATGACCACCGGCAGCTTTGGGACCTGCAGGAGGTTGAACAGCGCGCCGACGCCGCAGCCCCACAGGACCGGGTTCCGGGCGAGGCCGAGCAGGGCCGCCCGCAGTCCGCCGCCCTGGCCCTCGCCCCATTTGCTCAGAACCAGCACGCAGATCACATTGATGACCGGGATCAGCGCGCCCATCGTCATTGCACCGAGGCCCGCGCCTTCGGGCCCGAACACGAGCGCCGCCAGCGGCAGGAAGACGAACGTGTTCCAGCGCAGGCTGCCCTGGAACACGCTGGTGTAGCTGGCGTCGGAGATCCGCAGGACCGGCCTGATCGCCAGCAGGCCGAGTGACACCAGCAGAATTGTTCCGACTGTCGCCACGCCCAGCGGCCCCGCCGACAGGTTGCTGAAGTCCGCGTTCCACACCGCCGGCATCAGGAAGCCCGGATAGAAGACGAAGTAGGTCAGCCGCTCGATCGGCGGCCAGCTGGCTTCCGGAATGAACTTCGAAGCTTTCAGGCCCCAGCCCAGGGCGATCATGGCGAAGACGGGGAGGACCCCGAGAAGGATGGCGCTCATGGCGGTGCTGGGTAACGGGCGAGGGGGGCGCTGTCGACGCATGACAAGCCCGCCCGGCTCATGTTGAGTGCGATCGACGAACAAGGGAAACGCCGCCATGACCGCCAATCGCCAGATCGTGCTCGCTGAGTTGCCGGGGGCCGGCCACCTCGGCCCGCAGCATTTCACCCTGAAGACCACGCAGGCCCGGGCGCCCGGAGAGGGCGAGGTGCTGCTGAAGATTCTCTACGTCAGC
Source organism: Caulobacter sp. (assembly GCA_021741355.1). Classification (GTDB taxonomy): domain Bacteria; phylum Pseudomonadota; class Alphaproteobacteria; order Caulobacterales; family Caulobacteraceae; genus Caulobacter. The sequence continues at coordinate 182,869 of JAIOXZ010000001.1, read as the reverse complement.
CTCGACGCCGCCAACCGCGCCTGGATGCAGGGCGCAACCTACCGCGCGGCCATAGAGGCCGGCGACGTGATGGCCGGCGGGGCGCTGGCGGAGGTGGTCGAGTCGAAGGCGGCGCACCTGGCGCCCGGCGACCTCGTCTTCGCCGACACCGGCTGGCAGGAGTACGCGGTGCTGCCGGCCAAACGGCTGGCGAAGATCCCGCGCATGGAGCCGCTGACCCATCTGCTCAGTGTCTATGGCGTGGCCGGGCTGACCGCCTACCACGGCCTGCTGGAGTGCGGCGCGCCGAAGGTCGGCGAGACGGTGGTGGTCTCGGCCGCCGCCGGGTCGGTGGGCTCGATCGTCGGCCAGATCGCGAAGATCAAGGGCTGCCGGGTGATCGGCATCGCCGGCGGCAAGGCCAAGGGCCAGCTGCTGGTCGACGAGCTCGGGTTCGATGCGGTCATCGACTACAAGGCCGAGAACGTCCGCAAGGCCCTGCGCGCGGCAGCGCCGGACGGGGTGGACGTCTATTTCGACAACACCGGCGGCGACATTCTGGAAGCGGCGCTGTTCAACATGAACACCCACGGCCGTATCGCCTGCTGCGGCGCGGTCTCGCAGTACGACGGCGCGGCCCCGCCGCACGGCCCGCGCGGCGTCCCCGGCCTGATCGTCACCAAACGCCTGACCATGCGCGGCTTCATCGTCAGCGACTTCGCGGCGAATGACGCGCAGGCGCTGAAGGACCTGCAGGGCTGGGTGGCGGATGGCTCGCTGAAGGTGCGGGAGGACGTGCTGGAGGGGCTCGAGAGCTTGCCGGGCGCGCTCGTGGGGCTGCTGGCCGGGGAGAATGTCGGCAAGCGGATGGTTCGGGTGGCGTAGCCCCAAAGCACCGCTCATCCCGGCGAAGGCCGGGACCCAGGTTTTTTCGGGAACACTCAGACCTCAGCCGGAAACCCAAAAACGCCTGGGTCCCGGCCTTCGCCGGGATGAGCGGATTAATTTGCGAGGTCCTTGGCTAACCCGCCGCGTTCCGCAACCGCTCCAGCGCGCCCTGGAGGATCCAGGCGGCGGCCATCTTGTCGACCACCTCGGCGCGGCGCTTGCGGTTGACGTCGTGCTCGTCGATCAGCACCCGGGTCACAGCGGCCGTGGACAGGCGCTCGTCCCAGAAGGCGATCGGGATGTCCTTCAGCCGCAGCAGGTTGCGCGCCAGGGCCCGGTTGGACTGGGCGCGGGCGCCCTCGGTGCCGTCCATGTTCATCGGCAGGCCGATGACGATGCCGACGGCCCCCCGGCTCTCCATCAGCTGGAACAGCCGCGCGGCGTCCTTGGTGAACTGGACCTTTTCGATGGTCTCCAGCGGGCTGGCGACGGTGCGGGTCACGTCCGAGACCGCCACGCCGATGGTCTTCTCGCCGGGATCCAGCCCGACGATCGGCGCATAGGCGGGCAGGGCGGCGGGCAGGTCGAGGAGGTCGAGGACGGGCATGGAGACCTCTTACTGTCTTCCCGCCCCACCTCATACTGTCATCCCGGACGGCCCGAAGGGACGATCCGGGACCCAGATCAAAGTCCAGCCGAATCTGGGTCCCGGATAGCCGCTTCGCGGCTTCCGGGATGACAGTGTTGGGGCGTTGGCGCCTTTCCCGGACGACAGTTCTTGCAAACAGGCCCCTCCGGCGGCTAACCCGCACGTTCGAAACAAAGGAGGCCACGATGGCCATCGACGCCGCGACCGTCCGCAAGGTCGCCCGGCTCGCCCGCATCGCCGAACCGGAGGCGCGCCTGGAGGCGCTGGCCTCCGAGCTCAACGGCATCATCGCGTGGATCGAGCAGCTCAACGAGGTCGACACCGACGGTGTCGAGCCGATGACCTCGGCCGTGGCCATGGCCGCGCCGTTGCGCGAGGACGTGGTCACCGACGGCGGCGACGCCGCCCGCGTGCTGGCCAATGCACCCAAGTCGGTGGACGGGTTCTTCGTGGTGCCGAAGGTGGTCGAGTGATGGAGTTCCAACTTGCACCGTCATCCTCGGCCTTGTGCCGAGGACCCCTTGCTCAGCCGCACGTGCGGGGGTGGGTTTGCGCGGATCGGGAAATGGATAGAGGGGTCCTGGGCACAAGGCCCAGGATGACGGGGTTGGGTGTTTGCAATGTCTGAGCTTACCTCCCTCACCCTCAAGACCGCGCTTGAAGGCCTGAAGGCCAAACAGTTCTCCGCGACCGAAATCACCAGGGCGCACATTGCCGCCGTCGAAGCCGCGCGGCCGCTGAACGCCTTCATCCTCGAGACGCCGGACAAGGCCCTCGACATGGCCGCCGCCTCCGACGCCCGTATCGCCAGGGGCGAGGCCGGGCCGCTGGAAGGCGCGCCGCTGGGCATCAAGGATCTGTTCTGCACGCAGGGCGTCCGCTCGACGGCCGCGTCAAAGATCCTCGGCAACTTCATCCCGCAGTACGAATCCAGCGTCACCGCCAACCTGTTCGGCGACGGCGCGGTGATGCTCGGCAAGCTGAACCTCGACGAGTTCGCCATGGGCTCGTCGAACGAGACCAGCGCCTTCGGCAACGTCATCAACCCGTGGAAGTCCGCCGCCGGCGGCAACCGCGCCCTGACCCCGGGCGGGTCGTCGGGCGGCTCGGCGGCGGCGGTCGCGGCGGACCTCTGCCTCGGCGCGACGGCGACCGACACGGGCGGCTCGATCCGCCAGCCCGCGGCCTTTACCGGCACCGTCGGCATCAAGCCGACCTACGGCCTCTGCTCGCGTTGGGGCATCGTCGCCTTCGCCAGCTCGCTGGACCAGGCCGGGCCGATCGCCAAGACGGTCGAGGACGCGGCCATCCTGCTGACCAGCATGGCCGGCCATGACCCAAAGGACTCCACCAGCCTCAACGTCGAGATCCCCGACTACGCTCCGTTCGTCGGCAAGTCGGTCAAGGGTCTGCGCGTCGGGGTGCCGAAGGAGTACCGCGTCGACGGCATGCCGGCCGAGATCGAGAAGCTCTGGCAGGACGGCATCGACTGGCTGAAAGACGCCGGCGCGGAGATCGTCGAGGTCTCGCTGCCGCACACCAAATACGCCCTGCCGGCCTACTACATCGTCGCCCCGGCCGAGGCGTCATCGAACCTCGCCCGCTATGACGGCATGCGGTTCGGCCATCGCGGCGAGGGCAAAAGCCTGACCGAAGTCTACGAGAACAGCCGCGCCGAGGGCTTCGGCGACGAGGTCAAGCGCCGCATCCTGATTGGCACCTATGTGCTGAGCGCCGGATACTACGACGCCTATTACCTCAAGGCGCAGAAGGTCCGCCGGCGCATCGCCGACGACTTCGACCAGGCCTGGCAGACCTGCGACGTGCTGCTGACCCCGACGGCGCCCTCGGCGGCCTTCGCGCTCGGCGAACGCAACGCCGACCCGATCGCCATGTACCTGAACGACGTCTTCACGGTGACGACCAACCTCGCCGGCCTGCCGTCGATCAGCGTGCCGGCCGGCCTCGACGCCGGCGGCCTGCCGCTCGGCCTGCAGGTCATCGGCAAGGCGCTCGACGAAGGCACGGTGTTCTCGGTCGCCGGCGCCCTGGAAAAGGCCGCCGCGTTCCGCGGCAAGCCGGAGAAGTGGTGGTAGCCGCTGCCCGTCGCGTCGGCGCCTAGGCCACCGCGCGCTCTGCGACAGGGTCAAGGGCGGCCAGGGCGGCGAGCAGTTCGGCGGCGTTGATCGGTTTGGACAGGTGCAGGTCCGCTCCCGCGTCCTCGCTGGCCTGGCGGTGTTCCGGCATGGCGTTGGCCGAGATGACGATGACCGGCGTGTGGCCCGAGCCTGCGGCCCGTTCGTGGTCGCGGATGGCGCGGGTCGCTTCCAGCCCGTCCATCACGGGCATCTGCATGTCCATCAGGACGGCGTCAAAGTCGCCGCTCTGCCAGGCTTCGAGGCCGGCCCGGCCATCGTTCGCGCAAACCGCTTCGACGCCCGCATGCTCCAGCAGCATCTCGAGGAAACGCCTGTTGTTCGGGTGATCGTCGACCACCAGCACGCGCATGGGCGTTCCGGCGCCTGCGGCCAGACTGATCGACGCGGCCTTCGGCGCGCGCTCCGCCGCCGCTGCAAAGGGAAGGGTGACGGTGAAGGTCGCTCCGGCGCCCGGAGCGCTGTCGCAGACAATGTCGCCGCCCATCAGACGCGCCAGCTCCCGACAGATCGACAGGCCAAGGCCGCTGCCGCCGAACCGTCTGGCGACGTCGCCGTTGCCCTGCTCGAAGCGCTGGAACAGCCGCGCCCTGGTGGCCTCGTCAAAGCCGATGCCGGTGTCCGTCACGGTGAAGCGATACGGACCGGAAGCGCCGTCGGGCCGGTCAACGCGCAAGGAGACAGCGCCGCGCTCGGTGAACTTCACGGCGTTGCTCAGGAGATTGCCGAGCACCTGACGCAGACGAACCGGGTCGCCGACCACCGCGCCGTGAGCGTCGGGCGCGATCTCGACCCGGAAGTCGATGCCCTTCTCAGCGGCTTTCAGGCCGAACAGGGCGGCGGCCGTATCCACCGCTTCCGCCAGATCGAAGTCCTCGGCGGTGACCTGCAGCTTGCCGGTCTCCACGCGGGCGAGGTCGATGATGTCGCTGAGCAGGCGGTTGAGGGACTGGCCCGAGGCGTGGATCATCTGCACCAGTTCCGCCTGGTGCGCGCCCAGAGGCTCGCGCGCCAGCAGATCGGCGGCGCCCAGCACGCCGTTCAGCGGCGTGCGGATCTCGTGGCTCATGTTGGCGAGGAACTCGCTCTTGGCGCGGTTGGCCGCCTGGGCCGCGTCCCGCGCCGCCATCATCGCCTCGGCCTGGACCTTGTCGTCCGTGATGTCGCGCAGAAGGATGACCGCGCCGCCGTCGGGGGTCGGGCCGGCCTTGACGCGAATCCAGCGGCCGTCCGACCAACGCTGTTCGTTCACGGTTTTCCCGTCTGTCGATCCGCGACAGGCGGCGGTCAGGATGGACAGCGGCATTCCGCGCGCCGGCATCGCCTTGCGCATGACCATCAGTTCCGCGAACGCGGTGTTCCAGACCACCAGCCGGCTGCGGGCGTCGAAGAACGCCAGGCCGGTCGGCAGGGCGTCCAGCGAGGAGCGCAGGCTGGAGAGCGTCGAACGCTGGCTCTGGCTCTCGACCCACAACAACCCCAGGCAGGCGAGCAGCAGGCCACTGGCCAGGGCGGTGATGATCATCGCCAGGTCATTGCGATCGAGCGCTTCGCTGGACAGGAAGACGGTCCCGTCGGGAATCAGGACGACGGCGGTCATGCCGGTGAAATGCAGCGCCAGGATCGAAAGAACGAACAACAGCCCCGCCAGGGTGCGGCGCGCAACCGTCTGGTGCTGTCCGAACAGGCGGAAGGCGACGACGGCGAGGCCTGTCCCGACCACAACGGCCGATACGGCCGTGGCGAGGTCCCATTGAATGATCGCCTGGATCTGGAGGGCGGACATGCCGGTGAAGTGCATGACGGCCATGCCGAGGCCGGCGATGACACCCGCGGCAATCTGGCCTGTCGGGCCCGGCGCCACAACCGGGGCCCCGAACGCGAGGGTCATCGCAAACACGGAAGCGAGCAGCGACAGGGCTGTGCCGGCGAAATCAAAGCCGATGATCAGGTCCGGCTGGTAGGCGAGCATCGCCAGGAAGTGGGTCGTCCAGATGCCGCTGCCGGCGATCAGGCCGGCAAGGAGAACCCAGCCCCGGCTGAAACCACCCGTCGCCCGTTGCGCCCGGTCAAAGAGGCCGAAGGCCGTGATGATGGCGGCGACACAGATCACCAGGGCGATCAGGACCAGCCGGAGATCGTGTTGGTGGCTTACGCAACTCAGAACCGCAAACATGTGAGACGTTCCCCTGCACAGTCCGCGCCGATCAGGTCATCTCCCTTCGTTTCAAGGGTGAGATAGATCAAAATGCGCGCCTTACGTGTCAATCTGTCGCGGATGATGCGGCCCGCCGTTCGCCCCTCCCGCTGGGCGCAAAGCCGTTGTATTGAGCCTCCATGTCCGACTCTTCGAAAACACTGCAGGGCCGCACCGGCCCCTGGGAAATTGTCCTTGGCCTGGAAGTCCACGCCCAGGTCGCCTCCGCCTCCAAGCTGTTCAGCGGCGCGGCGGTAGGCTTTGGCGCCGGTCCCAACGAGCAGGTCAGCCTGGTCGACGCGGCCATGCCCGGCATGCTGCCGGTGCTCAACAAATATTGCGTCGAGCAGGCGGTCCGTACGGGCCTCGGCCTCAAGGCGCAGATCAATCTGAAGAGCACCTTCGACCGGAAGAACTACTTCTATCCCGACCTGCCGCAGGGCTATCAGATCAGCCAGTTCAAATCGCCGATCGTCGGCGAGGGTCTGGTGCATGTGGACCGTGACGACGGCACCAGCTTCTCCGTGCGCATCGAACGGCTGCACCTGGAGCAGGACGCCGGCAAGTCGATCCATGATCTGTCGCCCAGCGAAACCTACGTCGACCTGAACCGCTCGGGCACGGCGCTGATGGAGATCGTCAGCAAGCCGGACATGCGCTCGCCGGAAGACGCGGCCGCCTACGTCAAAAAGCTGCGCGCGATCCTGATCACGCTCGGCACCTGCGACGGCGACATGGAGAAGGGCAACCTGCGCGCTGACGTCAACGTCTCGGTCTGCCGCCCGGGCCAGTACGAGAAGTACCAGGCGACCCAGGACTTCAGCCATCTGGGCACGCGCTGCGAGATCAAGAACGTCAACAGCTACCGGTTCATCCAGCAGGCCATCAACTACGAGGCCCGCCGCCAGATCGAGATCCTCGAGGACGGCGGCAAGGTCGACCAGGAGACCCGGCTGTTCGACCCGACCAAGAACGAGACCCGCTCCATGCGAAGCAAGGAAGAGGCGCACGATTACCGCTACTTCCCCGATCCCGACCTGCTGCCGCTGGAGCTGGATCCGGCGTGGGTCAAGGCCATCGAGGCCTCGCTGCCCGAGTTGCCCGACGCCAGGAAGGCGCGGCTGATGAGCGCCTATGGCCTGTCGGCCTATGACGCCACGGTGCTGACGTCCGACGGCGACGTGGCCGCCTTCTTCGAGGAAGCCGCCAAGGGACGTGACGCCAAGCTGACGGCCAACTGGGTGCTCAATGACCTGCTCGGCCGCCTCGGCAAGGACGGGCTGGAGATCACCGCCTCGCCCATCGCGGCGGCCGACATCGCCGCCCTCGTCGCCCTGATCGAGGACGGCACCATCTCGGGCAAGATCGCCCGGACGGTGTTCGAGCACATGTGGGCCGGCGAGGGCGCGCCAGCGGCCATCGTCGAGAAGCACGGCCTGGTCCAGATCACCGACACCGGCGCCATCGAGGCGGCGGTCGACGCGCTGATCGCGGCCAACCCGGACAAGGCCGAGGCGGTGAAGGAAAAGCCCCAGGCCATCGGCTGGTTCGTCGGCCAAGTGATGAAGGAGACCGGCGGCAAGGCCAACCCGGCCGCCGTCAACGAGATCCTGAAGGCCAAGCTCGGGCTTTAGCGCACTCCCTCCCCTTAATGGGGAGGGTGGCTCGCGAAGCGAGACGGGTGGGGGAGTCGACCGCCACCCCGACGCATCCAGCACGACGTCCTGCTTCCCCACCCTGGCCGCTTCGCGGCCTGTCCCTCCCCATGAAGGGGAGGGATTCAAACGAAAACCGCCCCGGAGTCTCCTCCGGGGCGGCGTTCGTCTGGGCGGTGATCGGGTCTAGTGGTTGATGATCACGTCGAGGATCAGGCCCGTGGCCACGGCGGCCAGCAGGTAGTCGTTGCCCGAACGGTACCAGTAGTAGCCGCGCGGGGGCGGGCGCAGGCGATAGCGGCCGTAGTCGTAGACCACATAGCCGCGCGTCCGGTAGCTGGGCGGCAGGTAGGCGCCGCGACGCCAGGCGGTGTAGCCCGGATAGTAGCCCGGGCGGCCGTAGTAGGCGGCCGGCGGCGGGCCGTAGTACCAGCGGTTGTTGTAGTAGTAGCCGTTGTGGGCGCCGCGATCCCAGCGGGTGCGGTTGTTCCAGCGGCGGTCGCGGCGATCGTCACGACGGTCGTCGCGGCGGTCCCAGCGGCTGTCGCGGCGGTCATCCCGACGGTCCCAGCGGCCATCCCGGCGGTCGTCGCGACGGTCGTAGCGATCATCGCGACGATCATATCGGCCGCGATCCTGGGCGGCCGCATCGGTCGCGGCCAGGGCCAGCGGACCGGCGACCGACGCCACGGCGGCGATGGTCAAAAACAGACGCTTCATGGAAGAGCCTCCTTACGGTTTCGATGCGGCCCGTGGGTCGCGTGAGGGTCCCTCGACAAGCCCAAAGGGTGAATCATCGAGCCTGAACCCCACCTGAACGGCCTGGTCAGGAATGGCGTTCCGGCGCCTCGGCGTTAAGGGTTCGCAGAGGGCTTCTTAACCCGCCGGAGAGACTGTTTTACGGCCTGTAACGCGGGTGAACAAATCCTGTATTCGACCTTGAATACAAAGGATTTGCGCGGTTAACCCTATGTTCAGGCGAGAGGTATTCTTCTGTGTTCATCGGCTTCGGACAGAACGGTCCGGAGAGGGTTTTGAAGGGAAGAAGACCATGCTTGCGAGCGTCGAAATCGAAGCTCCCGCGACCATGCCGCTGCCGGGCCCCGACACATCGGGCGACGAGCTGTTCCGCATGGGCCTGCTCTATTCGACCGGTCAGGGCGGCGCGCCGCTCGACTATGTGTCGGCCCACATGCTGTTCAATCTCGCGGCCATGCGCGGATCGGTGGAAGCCAAGATCTACCGCAAGGAACTGAGCGCCGAGATGGATCCCGCCGAGGTCGCCGACGCCCAGCGGCAGGCGCGCCAGTGGCTGGCGGCGGGCTGACCGGACCCTACTGGGTCTGGCCGTTCAGCGCGTAGCTGAAGCCCTGGATCGGCGACACGTCGCGGAACCACTGCTGCATGAACAGGCCCGCCTCGGCGATATTCGACCGCGGGACGAACACGACATCGAACCGGCGCAGGGGCACGAAGTCCGCGCCGGACGGCGCCTTCATCGCGCTCTGCAGATTCACCGTCCGCATCATCGCCTGGCCGGCTGGCCCGCGACGGATGATCACCACCCGGTCGGTCTTGGCGCTGACCTTGAAGCCGCCGGCCTGGATCACGGCCTGCAGGCTGTTGATGTCGCCGGGCATGTCATAGACGCCGGGCGTGCCGACCTCGCCGCCGACGAACACCTTGAGCGGCGTCGCCACCTTCATTGTCACCGAGACCTGCGGCCGCAGCAGTTGGCTGGCGTAGGCGCGCGAGAGCATCGCCTCGAACTCCGGAATGGTCCGGTCCGCCGCCATCACCGGCGCGATCAGCGGCATGGTGACGCGACCGTCCGGCTGGATGGTGATTCCCGTCTTCGACAGTTCCGGCGCCGAGGGCACGGTGATGTCGATCTGGTCGCCGGGGTACAGCCGGTAGTCCGGCTCCTGGTCGCTCCAGTCGGCGTAGCCGATGTTCGGAAAGGTCTCGCGCGGCGAACTGTCCGCCCGGGGCGAGGCCGGGCGAGGGGGGCCGCGCCGTCCGTCGCCGAACGGCCACCACGCCTGCGCCGGCGAGCTGACGGCCAGGGCGGCGGTCAGCAACAGGGCGGTGCGGAACGGGGCGGCTTTGCGCATGGGGCGAAGGTTAACGAGAATGGGTAACGGAGTGTTAATCGCGCTCCGGCGAGGGTCTGCTTCAAGGCCAGAAAGACCCAGAATCGCATGAGCAGCCAGAGCGCCTGGAGGACCGTACCGCACGACCAGCCGGCGCGCGCCGACTGGGCGGGCCGTGCGCGCTATGCGCCGAGCGATTTTGTCACCCTGCTCTGGCGCGAACGCGGGCTGATGCTGGCAGTGTTCGCGCTGATCTTCGTGCTCGGCCTCGGTTTCGCGGTGACCCTGAAGAAGAGCTACGGGGCCAGTTCGAGCATCCTGATCCAGCTGGGTCAGGAGTACGTCTACGAGCCTCGCGCCGGTGACGCCGGTCGAGGGGCGGTGCCCGATACCGATACCCTGGTGCAGTCCGAGGTCGAGATCCTGCAGAGCGGCCAGTTGCGCGAGCGGGTGCTGCGCCGGATCGGCCTGGGCGTGGTCTATCCGGACATGGCCGCGAAATACGCGGCGGCCTCGCCGGCCGACAAGACGCTGCTGATGTCGAAGGCGATCGAGGGGATGGGCAAGAAGCTCAGCGTCGGTTCCGCGCCTGACAATCCCGTGGTCCGGGTGTCGTTCGAGCACGACGATCCGGTCATGGCCGGACGGGTGGTGAACACCCTGCTCGAGGAATACCTGATCTATCGCCGCTCGGTGCTGATCCACCCGACCTCGCCGGTGTTCGAGCGTCAGCGGGTGATGTTCGAGGACCAGCTCGACCAGGCGGACGCCGCCTACCAGGACTTCCTGGCGACCAACGACATCGGCGATTTCGCCGCCCAGAAGACCGCCGCGACCCAGCTGATCGGCCAGATCGAGGCCCAGCGCTACGCTGCCGAGGTCACCCTGCAGGACCGTCAGGCCCGGTTGGCCGCCCTGGACGCCCAGATGGGCCAGGTGTCTCCGGAGATCGGGCTGTTCCGCGACATCGACGCGACCGCCTCGACGCGTCTGGCGGCCTTGCGGCTGCAGCGGGAGGAGCTGCTTTCGCGCTATCGTCCTGACGCGGATCCGGTACGCGACATCGAGGCGCAGATCGCCCAGCTCGAGGCCGGTGTGTCGTCCGGCCGCACGGCCACCGACGGCGCGCGCCGCATCGGGATCAATCCCGTGCACCAGACCCTGCAGACCGAGCGGATCCAGACCGCGGCCGAGATCGCCGCCCTGCGGCAGTCCCTGACCGCTTATGCCGCGCAGTCGACCAAGGCGACGGATCAGCTGCAGCGACTGGCGGCCCTCGAACCGCAGTTCCAGGCTCTGAGCATGGACCGCGACGTCCTGCAGAGCAGTGTGCGCGACTTCACTGTGCGCCAGCGTCAGGATCAGGCGGCGCGACAGATCGCCTCGGAGACCAACGACAATATCCGCATCGTCGATCGCGCCACGCCCACGACCCAGGGCAAGAGCCTGCGCAAGCCGGTGGTCGTTCTGGCCTTCCTGTTCGGGGCGTTCTCGGCGCTTTGCGCCGGACTGCTGCGGATGTTCCTGCGCCCGGGGCTGCCAACCCGCGCGTCGGCCCAGCGCACGCTGGACCTTCCGGTCCTCGGAACCGCGCCCCTCAAGGCGCGCTAGGTCCCTAACGGCCCGCAATAGTCTACCTTGCAAGGATTGGGCGCGCGGCGATTCGAGCGATGGTGGATTTGAGCGCCGAGATGGCGGAGTTGTGGGCGTCGCTGGGCGGGACGTCGCCTGGACGCGCGCGCGCTGTCCAGTTCGTCGCTGCCCGCCGCGGGGAGGGGACCTCGACCGTCGCCCGCGAGTTCGCCGCCTATGCCGCCAGCCGCGCCGGCCGCACGGTCTGGCTGGTTGACCTGGACCTGTTCACCTCGCCGCAGCACGCCGCCATCGCCGGCGCGCCGGAAATGTATGGCCCGCTGGGCAAGGCTGTGGCGGCCACGCCGGCTGACGGTTCGACCTTCTTCACCGTCCAGCCGCCGACCCTGATGCCGGATGGAGCGGCCGCGCCGGACTCCCGCTTTCTGGTCGCCCATGCGGTCGGTCAGCATCGCTGGTGGGTGACGCGCTTCAGGGCCGACGTGCTCAAGGGCAGCCAGAACGTCCACATCCTGCCCAGCGCCGACTACTGGAACGCGCTGAAGCGCCACGCGGATCTGGTCGTCGTCGACTGTCCGTCGGCCGACCGCTCCCAGTCCGCGCTCACCGTTGCGCCGTTCATGGACCAGTCCGTTCTGGTGGTTGCCGCCGATCAGGCGGACGTTCAGGCGCCCGCGCGGCTTCGCGACGCCATGCAGGGCGCGGGCGGACGCGTCGCCGGGGTGTTCTTCAACCGCACCCAGGTCGAGACCCCGGGCTTCATGCGGGCCTTCCTGCGGTGACCATTCCGGCCGACGCCTGGCCCGCCCGCGAGGCGGAACGGACGGACGCGTGGGACTGGCTGGCGTTCCTGCTCGGCGTGTTCTTCATCCTGGTCTACAGCCAGGGCTGGATCGCGCCGATCTTCGGTCTGGAACTCGACGAGGCCAGCTCCGGCATGATCCGGAACGCCTATCTGCCGGCCTATGCCGCGGGGATGGTGCTGCTGGCGATGACGCCAGGCGCCACGTTCGCGGCGATGCTGCGACAGCCGTTCCTGCTGGCCCTGCTCGGGATCGTCGCCCTGTCGACGCTCTGGTCGATCGCGCCGGACCAGACCGTCCGCCGGATCGTCGCAATGTACGCCACCACCCTGTGCGGGGTGGTGCTGGCGACCCGGTTTCGCTGGTCGACCATGGCCGAGGTGCTGGCCACCGCCAACGCGGTGCTGGTGGTCGGCTCGATCGTCTGGGCGGTGCTGCCGCCGCACAACGGGATCATGACCGAGTTATTCCCGGGCGCGTGGCGGGGGCTGTGGGTCGAGAAAAACGCCCTGGGCGGCAATATGGCCACCGCCTTCACCGTCTTCGCCGCCGCGGCCTTGCTGGCTCCGCGCCGGAGGGTCCTGTGGTGGATCTTCGCCGGTCTCGCCCTGGCGCTGGTGCTGCTGTCGACGTCGAAGACCTCGCTGGTGTCGCTGATCCTCGGCGCCGGGGCGGTCGGGTTCATCTGGGTGGCGCGACGAGGCCCGGTGTCGGGCGTCGCGGCGACCTGGGCGGCGGTTCTGGGCGCGCTGCTGATGGCGACCTTCCTGCTATTTGCCTCGGACGTCTTTCTCGAGCTGCTCGGCAAGGACGCCACCCTGACCGGCCGGACGAAGATCTGGGATGCGGCGCTGCGCCAGGCCGAGCTGCGCCCGTGGACGGGCTATGGCTATTCGGCGGTCTGGGACGACAAGAGCGGCTGGGGGCCGCTGGCCTGGATCACCAAGGAGGCGGGCTTCAAGGCCAGCCACGCCCACAACGCCTGGATCGAGCAATGGCTGGGCCTGGGCATCGCCGGCGTGGTCGCCTGGGGACTGTTCTATCTGCAGACGATGGGAGCGGCGATCGCCTCGGTCTTCGGCCGGGCCGGCGCCTATCTGGCCCTGCCGTTCCTGGTGATCTTCTCGCTGCTGACGCTGACCGAGAGTATCGCGGTCACCTACCACGACATCCGCTGGACGATCTTCGTCGCCCTGGCCGTCAAGCTGTCCTGGCGGGGACGGGAATAGGTCAGGGCTCGAACAGATCGTCGACCACTGGCCGCGCCTTCTTCTTCCCTGGCCGCTCGATCATCACCCCCGGATAGCCCTTCAAGGGTCCCAGCGGCTCGCCCAGCCAGGTCCAGTCTGCCTGTTCACCCAGGTTCAGGTGATAGCGTGGCTCGCGGCCGGTGCGGCTGGCGAACAGGCCGCGCGGTATGTTGACCATCTTCGGCGAGCGGGCCCGCTCATAGAGCACCGGCGTGCCGCAGCAGGCGCAGAAGCTGCGGACGGCGCCGCTTTCAGGATCCTCGTACCGCGTCAGCCGGTCCTCACCCTCCAGCCAGCGGAACCGGCTCTTCCAGCTGCCCACCCATGTGGCGTAGGCCCCGCCCATGGCGCGCCGGCTGGCCTCGCCATGGTCATGCCAGGCCCAGACCGCCGGCACATCGATCTCGAACCGCACGGCGCCGCAGGCGCAGCGGCCCTGCGCCTGGATGGCGGAGCGTTTGGGTTTGGGAAGGCTCTCGCGCATCGACGGCCTCGAACGGATCAAGGCGTTGATTGAAGGGCCTACTGGCGGCGTTGGCTACTGACAGAGGCTGCCATTCGGCTGCGTGCGTCCTTCGTCACGGCCCTTCGGGCCTGCTCAGGATAACGGGGAGGGGCGGACTCTAAAATTCCACGTCATGGTGAGCAGCGCGAAGCGCGTGTCGAACCACGCACGAACGCGCCACACTACAGCCCCAGCCGCTTCGCCCCCTCGGCGGCGGTGACGACATCGAACCCGCGAGCCTTGGCCGCGTCGGCGATGTGGCCGAGCGCTTCGGGCGTGCAGCCCCACGGCGAGGGCGCTTGAGCCACGTCGTGCGTATAGAGGATCAGCCAGGCCTTGCGGTCAGCGGCGCGGTCGAGCCAGCGCAGGGCGTTTGCTTCACCGTCCGCGCCCTCGATGCCGACAGACGGCAGCTGGTTGGCGTCGGCGCCGTCCTCGACCAGCCCGGCCTGCACCGTGCGCAGCGTGCGGTAGCGGCGACCCAGCACCTTCTTGGCGGGCGTCGAGACGTCGCCGTAGGGGTAGGCGAAGCTCTCGGCCGGCGCCGCGCCCCAGGCTTTCAGGGCGGCGGCATTGCGCTCGACATCGGCGACGATCGCGTCGGCCGCGGCCTGACCACAGTCCAGATGGGTGAAGGTGTGGCAGGCGATCTCGTGCCCGGCGAGGGCCAGCCGCCGCGCGTCGTCGGCTTCGGCGTAGACGCCCATCGGTCCGGTCTGGCCCGCGAGCCCGGCGGAAAAGTACCAGGTCCCTCGAATCCCGCGCAACTCGAGCACCTCGGCGCCGGCCCGGGCGGCCGAGGCGGGCGCGTCGTCGAAGCTGAAGGTGATCATCGGCCGGTCGAGCCGCAGGCTGATCCGGCGGCGTTCCGACAGCAGCGCCAGCCGGCGGCGCAGCTTGCCCTTGAGCGACCGGTCGGCGCTGTAGGCTTCCATCAGACCGCCTCCGCATAGAGGGCGGCGCGATAGAGGCGCAGCGCGAAGGCGCGCGGCGCGACGGGCAGGGCGTCGGCCAGGGCGAACGCCTTGATCAGCGGCCGCCACAGGCCCCGCAGCGGCACAGGCTTGAGCAGCCGGGCCACCCGATAGCTGGGATAGGTCTCCACCACCGCGCGGTGATCGGCGACGACGCGGGCGAAATTGGCGGCCGACTGCTCGTACTTGCGGGCCATCATCGGGGCGGTGTCGAGGCCCAGATGGCTGGCCGGGATGTCCGCGTGGACGATCGGCCAGAGGTCCGCGACGCGGATCGCCCATTCGACGTCTTCCCAGCCCCAGCCGGTGAATCGCTCGTCGAAGGTGACGCTGTCGAACACGTCGCGCCGGACCAGCAGGTTGGCGGTGAACATGTGCTTGGCCGGGTCGCGGGCGCGGTCTGCGGCGCTGACGCAATCGCTGCGCAGGGCCATGGCGCGGTGCAGGGCGTTCTCGCGGGTGCGCGGCGTCTGGTCGAGCGAGAAGCCGCCAAAGGCCGCCGCAGGGTCCCGGCGGTCAATCAGCGCCAGCCAGTCGGCCAGGAAATGGTCGCTGTCGGGCAGCATGTCGGCGTCGATGAACAGGAAACGGTCGGCCCGGGCCTGGCGCGCCAAGCGGTTACGGCCCCGGGACCGGCCCTCATTGGCCGCGAGCCGGATGAATCGCGCCGGAAGCCGCATGGCCTCGACCGCTTCACCGACGCGGGTCGCCAGGTCAGGATCGCCGGAGCCGTCGTCGAGCACGATCACCTCGACCGGCACAGTCTCGCGATCGAGCGCGGCGAGCAGCGCCGTGGGGTCATCGCGCATGAACGGGATCAGCACCGACAGGCGCGGCGCCGGTCCAGGCCGCGTTGTCGGTGATCCACTCGGTCGGCCGGGCGGTCATGTGGCCACCCGCGCGCGCAGGCCCTGCAGGATGACGAGGCTGCGGCTGCGCAGGCCGCCGCCGTCGAGCAGCAGGATCACCGCGCCGTAGACGACGCCGCCGACGCTTGCCTTGAGCGCCAGCTCCAGAATGCCGCCGAGGGCCGGCAGCTGCAGGACGACGAGCGCCATGGCCGCGCAGGCCACCGCCGCGCGCCAGATGACGTCCAGCGGAACGGGCAGGGGCATGGCCCGGCGGCCGAGCAGCCAGGAACTGACCGCCCCAAGCCCGTAGCTGGCCGCGGTCGACCACATCGCGCCGGCGATGCCGAAACGCGGAATGAGGATCAGGTTCAGCACCAGATTGACCACCGCGGGGATGATCATCGCCGCGAACAGCAGGTGCGTGCGGCGTCCCAGGGTGAAGGCCTGATGGAAATAGTAGGTGGTCAGGCCGGAGAAGAAGGCCCCGAACGCGACCCAAGGCGTGACGTCGGCGGCGCCCTGCGAGAGGGCTTCGCCGATCATCAACTGGGCGAGGGGACCGGCGACGAGGGCGACGCCGACCGCGGCCGGCAGGGTCAGCAGGACCATGAAGGACAGCTGCTCACGCGCGGTCTCGGCCAGCGCCGCCCGGCCGCCGCGCTCCAGCGCCGAAACCATCGCCGGACCGCCGGCCATGCCGAGCCAGACGAACATCACGTCCAGGGTGCGGTTCGCGAGCGAGTAGCCCGCGTGGTAGACGCCCACCGCCTGCTCATCGAGGAAGATCGCCAGCAGGAACCGGTCGGTTGTCGCGATGACCAGCGCCAGGATCAGCGAGAAGGCCACCGGCAGGCCATAGCTGGCGTAGTCCTTCAGCCGCGACTTCTGGACGTGGCCGCCGCGGGCCAGCCGCAGCTCTTTGGCCAGGGTGAACATCAGGCCGATGACGGCGATGGCGCCCAGACCGATCATCGGTCCGGCCGCGCCGGCGCCGAGGGTGATCGCCAGCACCCCGATGGCGAAGCCGCCGGCCGTCTGGCCGATGTCGAGCGCCGAGGCGGCCATCACCTCGCCATCGGCGCGACGGCGCTCCTGGACGATGCGGATCAGGCTGCGGAAGACAATCGCGGCCAGCCCCACGCCGACGGCGATCTTCAGCGCCGGGCTGATCGGCGCGAGCCAGACGGCCACGGCGGCGAGGGCGGGGAACGCAACCGCGAGCACCGCAAACGCGCGCAGCAGGCTGGCAAGATGGTCGGCGACCTCGCCGCGCTCAACCGCCCGGGCCTGGAAGCGGGCCAGCGCGGCCTCGACCCAGGTGAACAGCGTGGTGTGCGCCAGCGTCATCACGGACAGCGCCAGGGCGTAGCCACCGTACTGTTCTGGCGTCAGCAGGCGCGTGAAGACCATGATGGTCAGCAGTCCGACGACACCCTGGACGATGTTGGCGGGCAGGTATCCGATCAGGCCGCGTCTGAACATCGGCCTAGCGCACCGCGTCCCGGTCGCCGAGCAGGCAGGGGATGGTCATGGCCATGATGTAGAGGTCGAACCAGAAGTTCTGGCGCTCGATGTATTCGATATCCAGCGCCACGCGGGTGCGGACCAGCTCGGGCGTGTCGACCGGCCCGCGCGAGCCGTTGATGGCCGCCCAGCCGGTCATGCCGGGCTTCATGCGGTGGCGGTGGGCGTACTCGGCGACGAGCCTGGCGGACTCGGTCTGGCCGGTTTTCATCCCGACGGCGTGCGGGCGCGGCCCGACCAGGCTCATCTCGCCGGTCATCACGTTGAACAGTTGCGGCAGCTCGTCGAGGCTGGTCTTGCGGATGAAGCGCCCGACACGGGTCACGCGATCATCGCCGGCCCGCACCTGCTGGACGGCGGCGAAGTCCGCGGCCTCGGCGCGCATCGAGCGGAACTTCCAGACGAGGATTTCCTCGTTGTTGAACCCGTGGCGACGCTGGCGGAAGAAGATCGGGCCCTGGCTGTCGAGCTTGATGGCGACCGCCACGGCGACCATCAGCGGCCAGCCGAGCGCGAGCGCCGTGGCGCCGACGACCAGATCCTGGATCCGTTTGACCCCTGCGCGCTGGATGTCGGCGGGCTCGCCGGACACCTGCGCCAGCTGGGAATCTGCGATCCGCGACAGGGTGCGCTGTCGACCGTCCTCGCCGCCCGAATCAAGCACCAGGCTGACGTCGTTGGGCAGCACCCGCAGACGGTCGATCAATTGCCGGATGCGCGGCTGGGCCGACGGGTTCACCGCGATCACGATGCGGTCGACGTAGGGCATGATCTTGTGGCCGAGCAGGTCGCTGGTGTCGCCCAGCACCGGTACGCCGGCGATTTCCTTCGGCGCGCGCCCCAGACGGTCGTCGAACACGCCGAGCACCGCGACCTCGCGTGTCGCCAGCGCCGTCTCGATCAGTTTGCGGGCGGCGTCCGTAGCCCCGACGATGACGATGTTCGGGGTCAGCTTGCCCTGCCGCCGCCAGCCGCTGACGATGTACCACCAGAGCCCGTGCAGCATCAGCAACGCGACGGAGCCGCCGGCGAACCAGACCGCGGTCATTTCCCCGACGCCCGGCCGGAAAAGGTCCAGCATCGCCAGCGGCAGGCCGGCCAGGCTGAGCGCCGCGCAGACGCGGATGAAGTGGCGGGTGACGCCCTCGCTGAGCGCGAAGACGTAGGTGTCCATCACCCGCAGGCCCCAGAGGAGCAGCGTGGCGCTGACCACGAGAGGCAGGGTCGCGCCGAGGGTCAGGTTGAGGAAGCCGTCGACCGCCATGAACCGGGCGACCGTGAGGCTGGCCAGCACGATGATGGCCGTGTCGATCAGACGGAAGGTCCGGGTGACATGCCGCAGCTCGAGGCGGGAACGTACCGGCACCAGCCGACTGGGACGGAACGGGCCGCGACGATCGCGCGGATCTTCCAGCGGCGGCGTGTTCTCGTCCGGCCCGAACTGGGTCTCGAGAACCCGGTGCAGGGCGCGCACGGAATCCACCCAACCCTCAGCGGACTGGGGTTCCGGCAGGTCGCGTGGGGCAGGAGCGGACTTCATCCCGACCACCGTCGCACAGGCGACTGAGCGTCCGGTTAACGCGGTTCACTGAAACTGCGCGCAAGCGTCGTTGCGAACCGCGAAGCACTTGGATATGAGGAGCCTCCCGCGAAAGCGGGATGGAGACGTGCCCGAGTGGCCGAAGGGACTCGTTTGCTAAATGAGCGTACCCCAAAAGGGTACCGTGGGTTCGAATCCCACCGTCTCCGCCATCTGCCTTCCGGACTTTGACCTGACAGCCCGCCGCGCCCGGCGGCGCCGGATCAGTGAACGGTGATATCCGGGGTAGCCCTGCCGCCCGACAGGACGCAGGATACGGCCAGCGTCCCGACGCCGGAGCCACCCTTGAAACAGACCCTTGCCGCCGCCGCTTTCGCTGCGCTCGCCCTGGCCTCGCCGGTCGCGGCGGCGTCCGTTCGACCCTGTGACGGGGTCACCGAGGCGGCATTCAACATTGTCGAGCCGTGGGACGCCAACAGCCGGACCTTCTATCAGGGCCGGGTGCGGGTGGCCTCGCTCGACACCGGCGGCGAGCCGGCCTGTTGCAGCGCGCATCTGCTGATCGTCTTCTACGCCTCCGACGATCCCGAGAGTTTCACCTGCCGGCTGGTCAGCGACCGGGACAGGACGGGTTTCGCGGGCATCGATTTCAGCACCATCAAGAGCAGCTATGACCCGAGGCGCGGCTTGCTGCTGACCTTCGGCTATTCGGTCATGCCGGCCGATGGCGGACCAACGCCGCGGCGGGCGATGATGAAGGTCCGGGTCAACGTGCCTGCCGGCGCCGTGACGGTGGAGTAGCGACGAAATGGTCCTGAGACCCTTCGCCGACATCCGCGCCCGCGCGGCCGACCACAAGGGCGGCGAGGCGGCGCTGTCCGCGTTGCTGCCGACGATGAAGACGGCGGCGGAGCTGGCCGCGATCCCGGACGATCGCTGGCTGTCGATGTTCAGCCGCTGCGTGTTCCAGGCGGGCTTTTCCTGGAAGGTCGTCGAGACCAAATGGCCCGGGACCGAGGCGGCGTTCTGGGATTTTTCGCCGGCCCGTTGCCGGGCGATGTCGGACGAGGAATTCGACGCTCTGCTCAAGGACGGCCGGATCATCCGCAACGGCGCCAAGGTGCGCTCGGTGCAGAACAACGCGGCCTTCGTCATGGCGTTGGCGGCCGAATACGGCTCGGTCGGCAAGGCCGTCGGCGACTGGCCGGCGGACAACTACATCGGCCTGCTGGACATCCTGAAGAAGCGCGGCGACCGGCTGGGTGGCGGGGCCGGCATGATGGCGCTGCGCTTCATGGGCCGCGACGGCTGGGTGACCTCGCCGGACATGGTCAAGGCGCTGGCCGCCGAGGGCGTCATCGACGGCTCCGTCGACAGCCAGAAGTCCCGCAAGGCGATCCAGGCGGCGTTCTCGCAATGGGCCGCGGAGAGCGGGGCGCCGTTCGCCCACATCAGCCGAGTCCTGGCGATGAGCGTCGATTAGCCCCGGGGACATGTACCTGCGGTACATGTCCCCTATGACAAATGCCCGTTCCACGCCGCTCGCAGGGTCTTCTTGTCGATCTTCCCCGTCGCTGTCAGGGGGACGGCGGCGAAGACCACGTCGTCGGGCATCCACCATTTGACGATCCGGGGGCGCAGGTAGTCGAGCACTTCGTCGCGGGTGACGGTGCGGCCCTCATGGGTCTCGATCACCAGCAGCGGCCGCTCCTCCCACTTGGGGTGGGGGATGCCGACCACGGCGGCGATCTTCACGCCCGGACAGGCGACGGCGATGTTCTCGAGATCGATGGAGCTGATCCATTCGCCGCCGGTCTTGATCACGTCCTTGGCGCGGTCGGTGATGCGCATGAAGCCGTGTTCGTCGAGGGTGGCGATGTCGCCGGTGTCGAACCAGCCGCCGCCGTCGAGCAGGGCGTCATCCTCCTTGCGGAAGTAGCGCCGGATGGTCCATGGGCCGCGGACCATCAGCGCGCCGCTGGTCTCGCCGTCGCGCGGCGCCTCGCTGCCGTCCTCCAGCATGATCTTCAGCTCGATGCCGAACTGCAGCCGGCCCTGGCGCGTCCAGATGACCTCGTCGACCTGATCCTCGCCCAGCGCGGCGATCGACGGGGTCGGGGTGGCGACAACGCCCAGCGGGCAGGTCTCGGTCATGCCCCAGATCTGCAGCACCTGAACGCCGTGCTTGACCTTGAAGGTCTCGGCCATGGCGCGCGGCACGGCCGAGCCGCCGATGATCACCCGCTTCAGCGCCCCGACGTCCTGGCCGGTCTGGGCCAGCCAGTCGAGGTACATGGTCCAGATGGTCGGCACGCCGCCTGAGAAGGTCACGCCCTCGCCGACGATCAGCTCCTGCAGACTGGCCGGATCCATCTTCTCGGCCGGCAAGACCAGCTTGCAGCCGTTGATCGGGCAGATGAACGGCAGGCCCCAGGCGGTCGCGTGGTAGAGCGACGAACAGGGCATGACCACGTCGAACGCCGTCAGGCCGAAGGCGCTGGCCAGGCCCGCCGCCATGCCGTGCAGCACGACGGCCCGATGGCTGTAGAGCACGCCCTTGGGATCGCCCGTGGTGCCTGAGGTGTAGCATAGGAAGGCACCGGCGTTTTCGTCGAATCGGGGCCAGGCGAAGGCCGCGTCGCTCTCCGGGCCGATCAGGGTCTCGTAATTCAAGGCGCCGACCGCGCCGGCGTCATGGCTGTCGGCGTCGGACATCAGGACGAAGGTCTTCACCGTCGTGAACCGGTCGGCCAGCCGCTCGACGAGCGGTGCGAAGGTGCGGTCGTAGAACAGCACCGTGCTCTCGGCATGCTCCAGCACATAGACGATCTGGTCGTCGAACAGGCGCGGATTGACCGTGTTCAGCACCGCGCCGAGGCCGGGCACGGCGTAGAACAGCTCCATATGGCGGTGGGTATTCCAGGCGAGGCTGGCGATCCGGTCGCCGGACTTCACGCCCAGCCCCTGCAGCGCGCGCGCCAACTGACGGGTCCGCGCCGCCAGACCGGCGTAGTCGTAGCGATGCAGGCGGCCTTCCACGGTCCGGGACACAATCTCCACCCGGCCGTGCGCCGTTTCGGCATGGGTCAGGATGGCGGTCGTCAGGAGCGGGACGTCCTGCATCAGTCCGGGGATCACGGGCGCTTCCTCATGCGTTTTGATTTGCGATCAAAATCCGCCTTCCGGGCAAGGGAAGTCAATCGAGACGGAAGGCTTCCCGGCCAGCGGCGCGGTTTTCACGCACGATCCGGCCCCACCAGCGGATGCGTTCCTCGTCCGTCAGGCCGTCGCGATCTTCCAGCCAGCCGACCATGCTGTCGAGGAACAGGCCGAACAGGGCGCCGGCGGCCTTCTCCGCCCGCGCCTCGGCGCCGGCGGGCGCATCCGGTCCTGGCGTGAACAGGGGCAGGGAGGTGCGGGCCAGAACCGTGCGCAGCCCCGCCTCCCACTCCGGCATGCTGGCGCGGCAGTTCTTGAACACCACCAGGAAGGGGGCGGGGTCCTTGCGGGCCGTCTCCAGCACCTTGCCGACCATCGAGCCGTAGCCCTCCCAGGGCGAGTCGAAGGCGTCGTCGATGGTGGAGGCCACGCGTTCGAACACCGCCTCGACCAGGGCCTCGCGTGACGGGAAGAGGCGATAGAACAGCACCTTCGCCGCCCCGGCCGCCTCGGCGATATCGCGCATGGTCGCGGCGTGCAGCCCCTTGTCGAGGAACACCCGGGCGGCGATGCCGACGTATTCCGTCCGTCTGGCCGCGTGGTCGACGCGGGGCTTCCTGCGGACGATGGGCGCGGCGTTGGTCATGGGTCTGGTCTAGCGGATCGATCGGGGCTTGCCGAATGAAACCCGGTGGTAACATACTCGCTGACCCCACGGGAGCCCGTCATGAACCAGCTCGTCCGCAGCCTCGTCGTCGAGGACCTGACCATCCTGCCCCTCACGCCGACCATCGGTGCGGAGATCGAGGGTGTCGATCTGAAGCGGCCGCTCAGCGACGCGACGGTTTCGGCGCTGCGCGGGGCGCTGCTGGACTGGAAGGTGCTGTTCTTCCGCGACCAGGTGATCGACACCGAACAACATCTGGCGTTCGCCCGCCGCTTCGGCGAGCTGGAAGTGCACCCCTTCGCGCCGCAGAAGCCCGGTTATCCGGAAGTGCTGGCCATCACCCATGACGAGAAGAACCGGGGCAAGGAGAACACCTGGCACAGTGACGTGACCTGGCGGCTGGAGCCGTCGCTGGGCTCGATCCTGCGGGCGCTTGAAGTCCCGCCGGTGGGCGGAGACACCCTGTTCGCGGACATGTACGCCGCCTACGACGGCCTCAAGGACGAGGTGAAGGCCCGGATCGAGGGCGCCGTGGCGGTGCATGACTTCACCCATTTCCGCGCAGGCATGCGCAAGCGGGGGCTGTCGGAAGAGCAGATCGAGGAGATGAACCGCAAATACCCGATGGCCGAGCACCCGGTGGTGCGGAGCCATCCGGAGACCGGTCGTCGCTGCATCTACGTCAACGCCGCCTTCACGCTGCACATCGTCGGGATGGAGAAGGGCGAGAGCGACGCCCTGCTGGCGCATCTCTATGCCCAGGCCGCGATCCCCGAGTACCAGTGCCGGTTCCGCTGGGAGAAGAACTCCATCGCCTTCTGGGACAACCGCGCGTCACAGCATTACGCCGCCAGCGACTATTTCCCGGCGGTGCGGCGGATGGAGCGGGTGACGATCGTTGGGGATCGGCCGCGATAGGATTGCGTCCTTCGAGACGCTCGGCTGATGCCTCGCTCCTCAGGATGATGCAGAGGGGTGGGCTTCAAGGATGTTCGTCATGGTGAGGAGCGATCCCCAAGGATCGCGTCTCGAACCACGCAGGGCTATTCCCGCCGCAGCGCCTCGATCGGATCGAGCCTTGCCGCTCTCCACGACGGATAGGCGCCGAACACCAGTCCGACCAGCAGCGAGAAGCCCAGCGAGACCGGGATCGACCAGCTGGCGATGGCTACGGGCCAGTCGCCGAGCTTGGCCATCAGCATGGCCCCGCTGACCCCGACCACCAGGCCGATGATCCCGCCGACCACCGACAGGGTGATGGCCTCCAGCGCGAACTGGAACAGTACGTCGTTCCGCTTGGCGCCGACCGCCATCCGCAGGCCGATCTCGCGGGTGCGCTCGGTCACCGCCACCAGCATGATGTTCATGATCCCGACGCCGCCGACCACAAGCGACACCGCGGCGACGGCGGCCAGCAGAGAGGTGAAGGTCTTCACCGAGGCCTGCATCGCCTCCATGATCGAGGCCATGTTCTGGACGCTGAAGTCGTCTTCGGCGCCCTGGCGAATGCGGTGGCGTTCGCGCAGCAGGTTGGTCACGTCCTCCTGCAGCCGGTCCATCTCGTCGGCGCTGGCGGCCTTCACGTAGATGGTCTGGACGTTGCTGCCCTGGACCCGCCGGCCGACGACGCGCGACCGCACCGCCTGCAGAGGGCCGAGCACGATATCGTCCTGGTCCTGGCCAAAGCCGCTCTGGCCCTTGGACGCCAGCACCCCGATGACCTCGAACGGAACGGCGCCGACGCGGATGCGCTTGCCGACCGGATCGGAGTCCTCGCCGAACAGTTCGGTGGCGATGGTCTTGCCGATGACGATGACCTTGCGGCCCTGGCGCGCCTCGGTGTCGTCGAACATCCGGCCCGACTCCATGGTCAGATCACGCGCGACCAGATAGTCGGGCGTCACGCCCTCGACCCGGGTCTGCCAGTTGGCGCCTTCCGCGGTCAGCTGCGCCCCGCCGCGAACCGACGGCGCCACAGCGACGGCGCCCTCGATCTGGGTCGCCATGGCTTCGGCGTCGTCCTCGGTCAGGGAGTTGCCGGTGCCGGCGCCCTGGCTGACGAAGCCGCCGCCCGGGCCGCGCGAAGCGCCCGGCGAAACGATCAGCAGATTGGAGCCGAGACCGCCGATGGCGCTGGTCACCCGCTGCTGCGCGCCAAGGCCGATCGAGGTCATCATGACCACGGCGGCGACGCCGATGACCACGCCCAGCGAGGTGAGGGCGCTGCGGGTCGGATGGGCGATGATCGCGCCCGCCGCGAAGGTGACCAGATCGATGCGTCTCATGACCGGGCGCCCCGCTCGTCGCTGATGATCCGGCCGTCCTCGAAGGTCACCCTGCGCCGGGACTGGTCAGCCACCTTGGGGTCGTGGGTCACCAGCACCAGGGTCAGGCCCTCGGCGTTGAGGTCGTGGAACAGGGCGAGGATGTCCTTGCCGGTCTGGCTGTCGAGCGCGCCGGTCGGTTCGTCCGCGAGCAAGAGGTCCGGCGAATTGGCCAGGGCCCGGGCGATAGCCACGCGTTGCTGCTGACCGCCGGACATCTGGGTCGGCTTGTGACCCGCCCTGGAGCCCAGGCCGACCCGCTCCAGCAGGGTCGCGGCGCGGGCGCGACGTTCCTCGGGATCCATGCCGGCGTAGACCATCGGCAGCTCGACATTCTGCAGCGCCGTCAGCCGCGGCAGCAGCTGGAAGGACTGGAAGACAAAGCCGATCCGGCGATTGCGGAAGTCGGCGAGCGCGTTGTCATCGAAGGCCCCGACATCCTCGCCCTCGAAGTGGTACGTGCCGCGTGTCGGTCGATCCAGCCCGCCGAGGATGTTCATCATCGTTGACTTGCCCGACCCGGACGCCCCGATGATGGCCGTGTGTTCGCCACGCTCGATGGTGAGGGAGACCCCGGCCAGGGCGGCCACGGTCTCGTCTCCCATCTGGTAGATCTTCTCCAGATCGCGGATTTCGATCATGGGTCCGGCGCCTACATCCGGACCCGGACGCCGCCGCCCATCGGGCCGCCCCGCGCCGTGGCCTTGGCCTTCGGGCCGCCGCCGATGATCACCTCGTCGCCGGCCTTCAGCGGGCCGACGATCTGGGTGAACGAGCCATCGGTCGCGCCGACGCGCACGGGAACCGCCACGGGCTTGCCGTCGCGCAGGACATGGACCACGCCGGCGGTCATTCCGCCCGGGCCGCGACCGCCGCCCATCGACGCCATCCGGGCGCGCAGGCCGACAAGCTTCTCCTTCTGGGCGGGTTTCAGGATCGGTTCGAGACGGGTGAGCACGGCCAGGGTCATCTCACGCATGGCCTGGCGCCGCGCGGTCGGATCGCCGGACGCCTTGGCCAGCGCTTTTGTACGTTCCTCGGCCATGATCGCCTCGGCCTTGGCCGTCTGGCCGGCGTCGAGGTCGAGCTGTTCAAGCAGACGCCCGCCCATGCCGCCGCCCTGGCGCTGGCCGCCGCCCTGTCGTTGTCCTCCGGCCCCGGGAGGGCCGGCCTGGCCGCCGCCACTGCGTTGCTGGGTTGCAGCCTGCTGGTCGGGCGGCGTCCAGCGTAGCGCCGCGGCGGGGACCTTGATCACGCCGCGAAGCTGCTGGATGACGATGTCCGCGTTGGCCGTCATGCCCGGCATCAGCTTGCCGCTGGGGTTGTCCGCCTGGGCGATGACGATATAGGCGACGACGTTGGACGCGGTCTCAGGCTGTTTGCGGACCTGGGTGACCAGGCCGGTGTAGGTGTCGTCCGGAAAGGCGTCGACCGTGAAGCGGACGGCCTGTCCCTCCTGCACCTGGCCGATATCGGCCTCGTCGACGGTGATCTTCACCTCGAGCTTGGACAGGTCGTTGGCGATCTGGAACAGGACCGGCGCCGACAGGCTGGCTGCGACGGTCTGGCCGGGCTCGATCGAGCGGCTGATGATGATCCCGTCGATCGGTGCGACGATGCTGGTGCGGCCAAGGTCGGTCTGGGTGCTGGCGAGCGCGGCCTGGCTCTGGGCGACGCCGGCGCGGGCGGCCTGGACATTGGCCTGGGTCGACTTCCAGGCCGCCATGGCCGTATCGAGCGCGGCCTTGGCCATGATGCCCTGGTCGTAGAGGATCCGGGTG
The DNA here is from genome assembly GCA_021741355.1 of Caulobacter sp. Taxonomy (GTDB): domain Bacteria; phylum Pseudomonadota; class Alphaproteobacteria; order Caulobacterales; family Caulobacteraceae; genus Caulobacter. The sequence continues at coordinate 156,281 of JAIOXZ010000001.1, read as the reverse complement.
CGGTTGTAGGCGGCGCGGGCCTCTTCGGCCTGGGCCTGCGCCTGGGCGACCTGCGCCTGGTTCGCTGCGATTTGCGCCTCGCCCTGCCGCAGGCGGCTGACGTAGGTCTGGGGGTCGAGAGTCGCCAGCAACTGGCCGGCGCGGACCTGGTCGTTGAAGTCCACCAGCACCTTCAGGATCTGGCCCGAGATCTGCGAGCCGACGTCGACCTGGACCAGCGCCTGCAGCGAGCCGGATGCCGAGACGGACTTGGTGATGTCGCCCTGCTGGACCTGTTCGGTGCGATACGGGTCCTTGGGCGCCTTGGGCTTGAGCAGCTGCCACGCGCCCAGGGCGACGACCAGCAGACCCACAGCGGCGAGGGCGTAGATCACCGGGCGCGGCAGGCCCTTCTTGCGATGGGTCGGGGTGGCGTTCAGGCTCATGGTGTCTCGTAGCTGTGGTTGGCGGCAGGCGGTGCAACCTCAATGGGGTTAGCCGTCGCAGGTTGCAGCCTCATTTCAACTCATTGCGGCTTTTTGTTCCGGCGACCGCCCTCCGGCGGCGCCTCGGCCATCGCCTGGGCCGGCGTCTTGGGCAGGTTTCCTGCGACCAGTCGGCCATCGCCGTCGGCGTCGAGCAGATCGAACCGTCTCCGGGCGGCGGTTTCCGCCTCGGCCAGAGTGACCTTGTGATCGAGATCGGCGTCGGCGCCACGCACGGGATGCGGTTCGTTGATCAACGAATACTGGGCTGCGCCCTGGCGTCGCGGCGCCATGGGCCGACCGCGAGGATACAGCAGACTCGGCTGGCCGTAGGCTTGCTCCGCGCGGGTCGGGGGCAGAGGAAGAGGCATCTGGCCGTCGCTGCGCCGCTCGGGAAGCGGCATGATCCCGGTGATCTCCGGCGCCACATCCCGTTCGTAGTCGGCATTCTCGAAGCCGTCGACGACACTGTCCCCGTCCTTGTCGAGGCGGCCGAAGAAGGCGAGCGCGTCTGCGGTGAACTCCGGCCTGGTCAACACGCCGTCCCGATCGGCGTCCGCGCGGCTGAACCAGAGCGCGACGGGATAGGGCGCGCCGGGCTCGGCGCGGAACGGCTCTCCGGACGGACTGACGAACAGCTGTTCCGGCGGAGGACCCGGTGATCTGGGCGCATCGCGGGGGCCGCCGCCCGGGATGCTGATCGGCCCGGAATAGTCCGGCGTGGGGAGATCCTGCGCCAAGGCGGGCGACGCGATCAGGATCAACAGCAGGCTGGCGGCGCGGGCGATCATCGAGGGCTCCAACGGACGAGACGGGTCACGATCACGCACGCCCGTGTCGCCAGTAGGGCCTGTTGTTTTGCGTCGCCGCAACAGTTGCTGTCTCAGAGCGGCAGGGTCACGCGTGCGGTCAGGCCGCCGCCCGGGCGTGTTATCAGCGTGACATCGCCGCCGTGAGCGCGGGCGATGGAGCGCACCACGGCGAGACCAAGGCCGGCGCCGCCGGTTTCCCGGCTGCGCGAGGGTTCGCCGCGATAGAAGGGCTCGAACACCCGCTCAATCTCGCTGGCCGGGATGCCGGGGCCGTCATCCTCGATGTCGATCACCGCCTCGCCGTCCTGCGTGTACACGCGGCCCCTGGCGCGCAAGCCGTACTTCAGGGCGTTCCCGACCAGATTGGCCGCCAGACGCCGCAGGGCGACGGGGTCGCCCTGGATGACGATCCGGTCGGAGGGCAGGGCGGTGGCGTCGGCGCCCGTTTCGGCCGCCTCGTCCAGCACGCTCTCGATCAGCGATGAGAGTTCGAGCTTTTCGCGCGATCCGGCGAGGGTGGCGTCGCGAACAAAGCCCAGGGTGGCGGAGATCATCGCATCCATCTGATCGATATCCGCAGCCAGTTTCGCGCGGATGTCGTCCGGCGCCGCCTCGATGCGGAACCGCAGGCGGGTCAGGGGTGTGCGCAGGTCATGGGCGATGGCCCCGACCATGGCCGTGCGATCCTCGACATAGCGGCGCAACCGCTCCTGCATCCGGTTGAACGCCTCGGCCGCGGCATGGACCTCGCTGGACCCGCCCAGCTCCAGCGGCGGCGCGCGCGGATCTCGCCCCAGGCGCTCGGCGGCGGTGGCGAAGGCGGCGATCGGCGCCGCCAGCCTGCGGGCGAACAGCCAGGCGAGCGGGGCGATGGCGACGATGGAGATCAGCAGCGTGATCAGGATGTGGCCCTGCCAGGAACTGAGCTGGAACGAGGGCCTGGGCCGCACCACCAGCCATTGCCCGTCGCTCTGCTGCACGCCGATCTTGAAGGGCGCGAACACCACGCGCTCGTCCATGCGCGGGGGGCCGCCTGGCCCGCCCGGTCCGCCCGGACCTCCGGGGCCGCCAGGGCCTCCGAGGCGGGGACCATGGTCGCCCGGTGCGCCGTGGACGAGGGCCGGTCCGCGACGAATCCGCACCTCGAAGGTGCTTTCAACCTGGCGCGATCGCAGAAATCTCCGCGCGGGGCCATCGGTCTCGATGACGATCCTCGCCGGTTCGACCTGCAGGCTGTCGGCGAGGCTCCGGCGCACGTCCTCGCGCCAGCGGCTGCCGCGCACCAGCAGGGTCTGCTCGCGCGGCGGGGCGGCCTGGCGCCTGACGATCAGGGGCCGGGCGTCGGCGACCTGTGTGACACCCGGATTGCGGGCGGCCCTGGCGATGTCGGACAGGCGATAGATCTCGGGCGGCGGCGGCGGCAGATTCAGGATGACCGCCGTCGAGATGGCCGGCACGGCCGCCAGACAGACGATGACCAGCCCGAGAACCTGGACGAACAGGGGCGCGCCGCGCCAGGGCGTCTTCATGACGAACGGCTGACCTTCGGCGAGAACATGTAGCCCTCGCTGCGGATGGTGCGGATGATCTCGACGCCGCTGTCGTTGTCCAGCTTGCGGCGCAGACGGCTGATCTGCACGTCGATGGCCCGGTCATAGGCCTCGGTGTCCGGGCCGCGCGCCATGTCGAGCAGCTGGTCGCGGGTCAGCACCCGCTGAGGACGTTCGACGAACGCCCGCAGCAGCGAGAACTCGCCGCTGGACAGGTTGACGATCACGCCCTGCGGCGAGCGCAGTTCCCGCCGGACCAGATCGAGCCGCCAGCCGGCGAACTCACAGGTGGCGCCCATGGACGCGCCGGTGTCACGCGGCTCCTGGCGGCGTCTCAGCACGGCGCGGACGCGGGCCAGCAGTTCCCGCGGGTTGCAGGGCTTGGGCAGATAGTCGTCGGCGCCGAGTTCCAGCCCGACGATCCGGTCGGTCTCCTCGCCCATCGCCGACAGCATCACGATGCCCGGTCCTCCCGGATTGCCGGTGAGCCGGCGACAGATCGACAGCCCGTCCTCCCCGGGCATCATCACGTCCAGCACGATGAGGTCGGCCGGTGTGCGCAGGAGCGCCTGATCCATGCTGCGGGCGTCGGAGGCCTGATCCACCCGATAGCCGTGCCGGGTCAGGAAGTCGGCGATCACCTCGCGGATGCCCGGATCGTCATCGACGATCAGGATCCGGGCGCCGGGGTCGTCGGCGACGCTGTGGGCGGTCTTGTCCAATACGAGCTCCATGAGACCGTCATGACAATCGCACGTGGCGGCAGGATTTCAGCCCTGCAACATGCGAGGGGACATGTACCAAAGGTACGTGTCCCCCAGACCATGCGCCGCGGAATCCGGATTAGGGGACACGTACCTGCGGTACATGTCCCCGCGCTCAGCTGTACCGCTTGGGCACGCCTTCCAGCTCCGGAAGGCTGCCGGCCTCGACGCCCAGCGCGATGTCGGAGACGAACGGATTGGCCTTCCGCTCGAAGCCGAACGTGCTCATCGGGCCGTGGCCGGGCACGAAGGCGACGTCGTCGCCCAGCGGCCAGAGCTTCAGGGTGATCGAGTCGATCAGTTGCTGGTGATTGCCGCGCGGAAAGTCGGTCCGGCCGATCGAGCCCTTGAACAGCACGTCGCCGACCTGGGCGAAACGAGCCTCGCGGTGGAAGAAGATCACGTGGCCCGGCGTGTGGCCCGGGCAATGGATGACCTCGAACTCGGTTTCGCCCAGCGCTACGGTGTCGCCGTCGCCCAGCCAGCGGTCCGGCGTGAAGGCTTCAGCGCCCGGGATGCCGTACCTTGCGCCGGACTCCGGGATCTGGTCGATCCAGAACTGGTCGTCGGGGTGAGGGCCTTCGATGGGCGCGCCCGTCAGGGCCTTCAGTTCCGCCGTCCCGCCGGCGTGATCCATATGGCCGTGCGTGATCCAGATCTTCTCGACCGTCAGACCCTGTTGCTGGATGGCGGCCATCAGGCGCGGAATCTCGCCGCCCGGATCGATGACGGCGGCCTTCTTCGTTTTCTCGCACCAGACGACCGTGCAGTTCTGCTGCAGCGGCGTTACCGGGGCGATGATCGCCTTGATCGGGGAAGAGGTCACGAAAGCTCCTGCGGTCGGCTCGCCCATATGATCGGTGTTCAGGCGTCCGGAATAAAGGGGCGCGAACGAAAAAGACCCGGGATCGCTCCCGGGCCTTTCCGTCGTTCGGTGACCAGATGGATCAGTCCGGCGCGTTGGAGTCGCCGACCCCGTGCACCTGGGCTTCCATCGGGCTCGGCCCGGGACCGTCGTCGTCGATCTGGGCCAGGCCCTTGCCGAGACGCGAGTTCCAGAAGCCGTAGAAGATGTAGATCAGGGCGCCGACGCCGAGATAGCTGCCCAGCAGGATGGCCGGGATCGGGTCGCCGGTGAGCGCCTTGACGATGATGTCCTCGACCAGCGGACCGGTCATGATCAGGGCGAAGAAGATGCCCAGGACCGGCACGGGGCCGATCCAGACCCTGGTCTTCTTGAAGAGCGAGAGCACCAGCCACAGGGCCATGACCACCCCGACCACCTTGATGCCGGTGCCGACCCAGGTCGATCCCAGCAGGTAGTGGAAGAAGGCCAGGAAGGCGGCCAGCACGATCGTCGCGACAATGACCATGACGTACTGCGGCACCATGCCGCCGCCGCCGGGGATGCTGAACGGACGCTCGAGCTGCTTCTCGCGGGTGCGCAGGTACATGACGCTCAGGCAGACGATGCCGAACGCCGTGGCGGTGCCGAGGCTGACCAGGTCGCCGAGGATTTCGATCGGCAGGAAGGCCGCCGCCACCGCGATGATGGTGCCCAGCACGATGGTGCCGATCCAGGGCGTGCGGAACTTGTCATGCAGCGTCGAGAAGAACCGCGGCAGCAGGCCGTCGCGGGCCATGGCGTAGAAAACGCGGGTCTGGCCGTAGGTCAGGATCAGCATGACCGAAGACAGACCGGCGACAGCGCCGACCTTGATCAGGATCGAGAACCAGTCAGTGCCCATCCGGTCCACCGCCAGGGCGATGGGGGCGGGCACGCCCAGCTCGCTGTAGTCGACCACGCCGGTCAGGACGAGGGCGATGAGCATGTAGAGAATGGTGCAGGCGATAAGGCTGCCCAGGATGCCGAAGGGGATGTCCTTCTGCGGGTTCTTGGCCTCGGCCGCGGCGGTCGAAACCGCTTCGAAGCCAACGTAGGCGAAGAAGATCACCGAGGCTGCGCGGAAGATGCCGGGCATGCCGTATTTGAAGCCGCCCTCGTTCTCGGGGATGAACGGCGTCCAGTGGTCGATCGCATCGGCCTGGTGCTCGAAGATGAACATCGCGCCGACGCCGACGAACAGCAGCAGCACGCCCACCTTGATGAACACGATGACGTTGTTGACCGAGGCGGATTCGGAGATGCCGACCACCAGAAGGGCCGTCACCGCCAGGATGCCCGCGGCGCCCAGCAGGTTGGCGCTGCCGCCGGTGACGAAGCTCAGGCCGCCGTCTCCCTGCACGGCCCGGACGAACGAGGTCGTCCATTCCGGCGGAATGACCAGCCCGAAGTTGGCCAGCAGACTGACGACGTTGCCGGACCAGCCGGCCGCGACGGTCGAGGCCGCGACGCCATACTCCAGCACCAGCAGCCAGCCCATGACCCAGGCGAACAGCTCGCCAAGCGTGGTGTAGCTGTAGGTGTAGGCCGAACCCGCCACCGGCATGGTCGACGCCAGTTCAGCGTAGCAGAGGCCGGCGAAGACGCAGGCGAAGAAGGCGACGACGAACGACAGGATCACCGCCGGGCCGGCGAAGTTCGCCGCCGCGTTGCCGGTCATCACGTAGATGCCCGCGCCGATGATGCAGCCGATGCCGAGGAACAGCAGGTTCCACTTGCCCAGCGAGCGCTTCAGATGGTGAGCGTTTGACTCCCTCTGGACCTGCTCGATGGACTTCTTGAGAAAAAGTCGGTTCCCGCGTGACGCGGTATCTGCGGACATGTCGTCTCGCTCCCCCAATGGCCGACGACCCCCGTCGGCGCAGTTAACAGGTCGAGGACGTTAGCAGCAAAGCGGTCCCGCGCAACGGCTTACGGTGACGAGGGGCTTTGGACGCACTAGGACTGCCCCTTCATGCTGCCGATTGAGGAAATCCTGCCCCGTCTGGGCAATGCGCTGGCCGAGGGGGCTTGCGCCGTGCTGGTCGCCCCGCCGGGCGCCGGCAAGACCACGCGCGTCCCCCTGTTTCTCAACGACCAGGCCTGGGCGGCCGGCGGCAAGCTGATCGTGCTGGAACCCCGGCGGCTGGCGGCCCGGGCGGCGGCGGCGCGGATGGCGTCGACGCTCGGCGAGGCGGTCGGGGAGACCGTCGGCTTCCGGGTGCGGCTGCAGTCGAAGGTCTCGGCGCGAACCCGCATCGAGGTGGTCACCGAGGGCGTGTTCACCCGGATGATCCAGGACGACCCGGGTCTGGATGGCGTCGCGGCGGTGCTGTTCGACGAGTTTCACGAACGGAGTCTGGACGCCGACCTGGGCCTGGCTCTGGCCCGCGACAGCCAGTTGCTGCTGCGCGAGGACCTCCGCATCCTCGTCATGTCGGCGACTCTGGATGGCGCGGCCGTGGCGCGGTTGCTCGGCGATGCGCCGGTGATCGAGAGCCAGGGCCGCGCCTTTCCGGTCGACACCCGCTATCTCGGCCGGGATCCGGCGAAACGGCTGGACGAACAGGCCGCCCGCGCCGTGGAAAAGGCCCTGGCGGAGGAAGCCGGCAGCCTGCTCGTGTTCCTGCCGGGACAGGGCGAGATCCTGCGCACCCGCGACCTGCTGGCCGAGCGGATGCGGCGGGCCGATGTCGATCTCGCTCCGCTCTTTGGCGCCATGGATCCCGCCGACCAGGATCGCGCGATCAGCCCGTCGCCGCCCGGACGCCGGAAGGTCGTGTTGGCCACATCCATCGCCGAGACCAGCCTGACCATCGAGGGCGTGCGGGTGGTGATCGATGCGGGTCAGGCGCGCGTGCCCCGCTTCGATCCGGCCAGCGGCCTGACGCGGCTGGAGACGGTCCGAGTCTCGCGCGCCGCGGCGGACCAGCGGCGGGGACGTGCAGGGCGCACCGAGCCCGGCGTCTGCTACCGTCTGTGGGACGAGGCCGAGACGCGCGCGCTCGTTCCGTTCGCCCGGCCGGAGATCCTCGAGACCGATCTGTCGGGCCTGGCGCTCGATCTGGCGCGCTGGGGCGCTCGGGACGCGTCGACGCTGGCTTTTCTGGACGCGCCGCCGAGCGCGGCTTTCGCCGAGGCGCGGGCGCTGCTGGAGCGGTTGCAGGCGCTGGATGGGCAGGGCGGGCTGACCGCCCACGGCAAGCTGCTGGCGGCCATGCCGTTGCCGCCGAGGCTGGCCCATATGGTGGTTCGCGGGGCGGCCGGCGGCCAGGCGATGCTGGCGGCGAAGATCGCGGCGCTGCTGACCGAGCGCGGGCTCGGCGGGCGGGACACGCATCTGTCGCACAGGCTTGAAGCCTTCGACCGCGATCGCGGCCCCCGCGCCCGCGACGCCCGCCAGCTCGCCGAGCGCTGGGCGCGCGCCGCCGGAACGCCGCCGAAGCAGCCGCCGCTGGACGAGGCGCTGCTGCTGGCCGAGGCCTTCCCGGAGCGGATCGCGAAGGCGCGGGGATCAACGGGCGAGTTCCAGCTGGCGACGGGGCGCGGCGCCCATGTCGAGCCGACCGATGTGCTGGCCCGGGAAACGTGGATCGCCATCGGCGACCTCGGCGGCGGCGCCACGCGCGACCGTATCTCGCTGGCCGCGCCGCTCGACGAGACGGCCCTGCGCGAGGCGTTTTCCGACCGGCTGGTCACCGAGGACCGGCTGGAGGTCGAGGCCGACGGCAAGGTGCGCGGCCGGCGCCTGCTGAAGCTGGACCGGTTGACCGTCGAGGACCGGCGGATCGAGAAGCCGGACCCGGCGATGATCGCGGCGGCGCTGCTCGGCGAGGTCCGTCGCAAGGGCCTCGGCGCGCTTCCGATGGGGGCCGCCGGGCCGCTGCGCGCCCGGCTGGCTTTTCTCGGCGAGCCGTTGACCGACGGGGCGCTGATCGATCGTCTGGACGACTGGCTGCCCCCCCTGCTGAAGGGCAAGGCCAGTCTGGCGCAACTGACCGACGGCCAGGTGGCTGACGCTATCCGGGGGCTTGTCCCCTGGGACGTCCAGCGTCGCCTCGACGCCCAGGTCCCGACGCGGTTCACGGCGCCGACCGGCAACAGCTTCGCCATCGACTATGCCGCGGACGGAGGCCCGAGGGTCGAGGTGCGGGTGGGGGAGCTCTATGGCCTGTCCGTCCATCCGTCGGTCGCCGGCACGCCGCTGACGTTCAGTCTTCTCTCGCCCGGTCACAAGCCGATCCAGACCACGAAGGACATCCCCGGCTTCTGGAAGGGTTCCTGGGCCGACGTCCGCAAGGACATGCGTGGCCGCTATCCCAAACATGTCTGGCCGGAGGATCCTGCGGCGGCCGCGCCGGTGACCCGGGCCAAGCCACGGGGAACCTGATCTGGGGGTAACAGCCGCTGGCGCCGTCGACCGGTCATGGTCATGGTGCGCCGGTCCGATCGGGAGGGATCATTGACCGCCAGCATCATCGACCGGCCGCCAGGCCAGGGCAGGCTTTCGCGGCGCGTCTTTCAGGCTCGGGACCCGCGTCTGCACGGCTGTCCCTGCTGCGCGCCGATCCTCAAGGACCTCGGCCAGCTGTCGTTGCCCTACATGGCCGGAGCCGCCTGCGAAGCCGCCTGGAAGCGTCTCGGCGCACGGCCGGATACGTCGACCGGAACTCAGGTGCTGGTCAACGCGCGGATCCTGACGGTCGACGCCGCCTTCTCCAGCGCCGAGGCCCTGGCCCACCGCGAGGGGCGGATCATCGCGATCGGCGACCGCGCCGACGTCCTGACCCTCGCCGGCGAGGACGCTGCGATCATCGACTGCGGCGGTCGCACGGTCCTGCCGGGGTTCATCGAACCCCACATGCATTTCTTCCCGATCGCCATCCTGGGGCGATATGCCGACGTCGGCCCGACCGCCTGCGCCGACGCCGACGCGGTGATCGAGCGGATCGGCGCCCTGTCGGCCGTGGCGCCTCCGGGGGACTGGATCGTCGCCCGCCAGTTCGATCCGTCCCTGCAGCCCGGCGCGGACCGCATCACGCGCCATACGCTGGACCAGGTTGCGCCGGATCGGCCGGTGTTCCTGTTCAACGCCTCGCTGCACATCGGCTACTGCAACAGCCGGGCGCTGGAGATCGCCGGGGTCACCGCCGAGACCCCCGATCCGCCGGGCGCCGCCTATGGCCGCGACCTGGACGGCACGCCAAATGGCGTGCTCCAGGGACAGGCCACAATGTTTGCGGTGCTGGGCCACAATCTGGCGGCCATGGCGCTCGACGATGTGCCCGAGGCCTGCCGTCGGGTCTGCGACAAGGCCAACCGCGTCGGCGTCACGACCTTCTGCGACCAGGCCTCGGGCGGGTTCCAGGGACGACGCGAGATGGCCGCCTTCCACGCCTTCGCCGCCTCCGGCCACATGGCTGCCCGCCTGCGCTATTCGCTGATCCAGGCCGGACACGCGACCTGGGACGAGCAGGGGCTCAGGCCCGGAGACGGCGACGCCATGGCCCGCGCCGTCGGCTGGAAGATTGTCTCTGACGGCTCCAACCAGGGCCGCACCGGGCTGCAACGCGAGCCCTATTTCGACGGTGTCGGCGGAACCGGCATCGCCTATGTCGCGCCCGATGCGCTGCGCGACATCGTCGTCAAACGCGCGCTACAGGGCTGGCAGGTGACGGTCCACGCCAATGGCGACCTGGCCATTGACCGGGCCCTCGACGCCTTCGAGGCCGCCTATGCCGCAGGGGCTTCGCGCGAGCTGCGGTTCCGCATCGAGCACTGCTCGGTGCTGCACGATGAACAGATCGCCCGGATCGCGGCGCTCGGCGTCAGCCCCAGCTTCCTGATCGGCCACGTCCACTACTGGGGCAAGGCGTTCCGCGACGAGATCTTCGGGCCGGAGAAGGCCAACCTGCTGTGCCGCGCCGGCTCCTGCGGGCGGGCCGGGATCCGCTGGACGGTCCACTCCGACGACACGGTCACGGAGATGGGGCCCATGCGGCTGATCGACAACGCGGTGAACCGGACCCTCTGGCGCGAGCCCGGCGGCGTGCTGAATCCGGCCGAGCGGGTCAGTGTCGAACAGGCGATCATCGCGTTGACCCGCGACGCGGCCTGGCAGTGCCATTCCGAGCATGAGATCGGCACGCTGGAGGTCGGCAAGTTCGCGGACTTCGTGGTGCTGGACCGCGACCCGCTGGCCATTCCGCCGGAAGAAGTCGGGGCTGTGCAGGTGCTGGAAACCTGGGTCGGCGGCCGGCAGGTCTACGCGGCCTGAACGATCAATCCCCCGCCGCGTAGATCATGATCCCCGTCGCCACCGACAGGTTCAGGCTGTCGGCCCTCCCACGCATGGGGATCTTGACGTTCACGTCGCACAGGGCCGCCAGTTCCGGCGTCAGCCCGGCCTGTTCGTTGCCCATCAGGATCAGGGTCGGGCGGCGATAGTCGGCGGTGCGGTGATCGACGGTGGCGGTCAGCAGGGTGCCGACCACCGAGCCCGGCCAGCCGGCGCGCCAGGCGATGAACTCAGCTTCGGTCAGCTTGACGATCGGCACGGCGAAGATCGAGCCCATGGTCGCCCGCACTGCCTCGACCGAATAGGGATCGCAGCAGTCGCCGACCAGGATCACCCCGCCGCAACCCGCCGCGTCGGCCGTGCGCACGATGGTGCCCAGGTTTCCCGGGTCGCGGACCTTGTGCAGGGCGACCCAAACCTTCGCGCTGTCCGGCGTCAGAGCCTCCGCCGGGGTGAAGACCTGGTCGAAGACCGCCAGCACGGACTGGGGGTTGTCGCGGCGCGCGACCTTTTCGAGGATCTCGCGATTGACCTCGATGACGTCGCCGCCGGCCATGCCGGTCGCGCCGATGGCCTTGATCAGCAGCGGATGGTCGCCGCCGTCCTGGCCGAACATCAGGATCCTGGGCGTGAAGCCCAGCTCGATCGCCTCGGTGACGATCTTGAGGCCCTCGGCGAGGAACTGGCCGGTCTCCTCGCGGGTCTTGCGCATGTGCAGCGCCTTGACCGCCTTGACGGTCGCGTTGCTGTGCGAAGTGACGACGCGGCTCATGCCGACCACCGGGCGAAGAAGGAAAGGCCCACCTGCCGGTCGCCGGACTCCTCGACCAGCGCCAGTTCGCCCCAGTCGATCCGTCCGGCGCGGCCGGCGGTCGCCTCGGCCACCAGCCCGGCCATCGAGGCGCCGGAAATCCGGGCGGCGTAGGCGTTGAGGATCAGGAAGGACGCGTCGTCAGACAGCAGGCCTGCGCACAGGCTGATCATCTCCGGCAGGTCCTCGAACAATCGCCAGACCTCGCCGTCCGGGCCGCGGCCGAACTTGGGCGGATCCAGAATGATCCCGTCATAGCGGCTGCCGCGCCGGTCCTCGCGCTGCACGAAGCGGCGGGCGTCCTCGACGATCCAGCGGACGTTGTCGATGCCGGACAGGGTCGCGTTCTCGCGGGCCCGGCTGACGGACTGCTTCGACGCATCCACATGGGTCACCTGCGCGCCGGCGGCGGCGCAGACCAGGCTGGCGACGCCGGTGTAGCCGAACAGGTTGAGGATCTTCAGCGGACGCCCGGCGGCGCGCTGGCGGGCGTCGAGCCAGTCCCAGTTCGCCGCCTGCTCCGGGAAGAAGGCAAGATGCCGGAAATTGGTGAACCGGCCGTGGAACTTCACCTCGCCCCAGCCGAGCTCCCAGCTGTCGACCGGCGTTCCCTTGAATCTCCAGCGGCCGGCTTCGTCCTCGTCGGTGGGATCGAACACCGCGTCGGCATTGTCCCAACGCGCGGCCGGCTGGCGCGGGGTCCACAGGCACTGCGGCTCGGGCCGGACCACGTGATAGGGGCCGTAGCGCTCAAGCTTGCGGCCGCCGCCGCTGTCGACCAGCGCATAGTCGGCCCAGCCCGTGGTGCGCATCAGGGCGGGGGTTTCGGCGATGATCGGCCCGGTCATGTCCGGGCGATACGGCTCAGGCGGCTTTGAGTCCAGTGCGGCTCAACATCGGGATGATCGCTCGGTCACCTGCTCCGCCAGGGTGGACCCGAGGCCCGCGGTCCGCCGTCTGGCGTCCACGCCGGGAAGGTCTTCTATCGGCAAGGGCGTCCACTGGCCGGGTGCGCTGCAGGCACCCTGCAAGCCATAGCGCTGTGGCGCTCCGGCGCCGGCCGCCCAGCGGTCATACAGGTAGGCGAAACGGGTCGGCGAGGTTTCACCCGTCGCCACCAGGGGTTCGAGCCATCCGATCGCCCGTCGCTGGAAAGCCCGGTCTGCATCGGCGTGCTGGATGATCAGCCAGGCAAATTTGTCTGCGTCCTTGCCGTCGCGGCTGACCAGGAACCAGCCGCGCCGCGCGTACACGCTGTCGAGCCAGAGCCGGCTCGCAGCATCCGCTTCAGCCGCGTCGCGGCTGACCAGTCCATCGTAAAGGAGGAGTGCGGTGGATGAAAGCCCGCGGGCGAAGGTCTTTTTCGCCTGCCAGCTGAGGCTTTCGCGCGCGGCCTGGTCCCGGGCGGTTCGCAGGAATAGCTCGGCCAGCAAGGGGTCGGCAGCGGACTTCGCCAGGGCCACAAGCTCCAGTGTCGACTTGTACCCGCCGACCGGCGACCGACCGGTGGCCAACACCACCCTGACCGCTGACAGACGTCGCGCGTTCGCTTCACGCGCGGCGCGACATTCCGATTGCCAGGCCTCGCTGGACAAGTTTTCGCGGGCCGCCCGAGCCGCCTCGGCCGCGATGGCGAACCTGTCTGTCTTGAGACAGGCGGCGATGATGGCGCGTTCTGGGGCGTCGCCCGTCATCGGTGAGGCAGCGAGAACGGTGGTAGCGAGAAGAGCGAGCACGGCGGGCCTCCTAGTTGATCAGGGAACGGTGTTGCGGAGCGGCTGTCCAGTCCGTGGCGCGTGCGGGGTCTTGTCCCAGTGGAACGGCCGGTCGAGCAACTGGATCAGCGCATGGATCGCCGCGAGCGAATGCAGCGGCCAGTACAATGGCATGAACAGCAGATCCCGCGCCCTGACCGGCTGTCCGGCGCGACGCAGTCCGACCGCTCCGGCAAAGGCCGCGGAGGCCCAGCCGAAGAGCAGCAGGGTAGCGTCGGCCGGTCTGACCCAGGGCGCGCCGTCGTGAACCACGCCGATGACGCTCGCCATCAACACCCAGGCGGTCAGTGGTCCATGCAGAAAGGCCGCCGCGATCGCTGATCCCAGGGTGGCCGCGAAGGCGGCCGCGGCTCCGGTGCGCCAATGAGGCGGCGTGCGCGAGTGAACGCCGAACGTCTGCATGTAGCCCTTCACCCAACGGGCGCGCTGCGGAATCCAGTCCCGGAGGGTTTCCGGCGCCGACTCCCAGGTCGGCCGCGACAGCACGCCCATCCTGTAGCCTTCGGCGGCGAGCCGGAAGCCGAGGTCAGCGTCCTCTGTCACGTTCCAGGCGTCCCACCCGCCTACGGCGCGCAGGGCTGACAGGCGGAAATGGTTGCTGGTCCCGCCAAGGGGGAACGGCGCGCCGAGCCATGCCAGCGCCGGCAACAACACCTCGAACTGGCTCGCGTACTCCAGGGCGAACTGCGCGGGCAGAACCCGCCGGTCGCGGTCGATGCGCAGCGGCGCCTGAAGGCAGGCAAGCCGGGCAGGGGCCGTCGCGAAGCGCGCCGCGGCCTCGCGGAGTTGCGCCGGATCTGGCCGATCCTCGGCGTCGTAGATGGTCACCAGCGTTCCGGTCGCCTGTTCAAGCGCAACATTGCAGGCGCGAGGTTTGGTGCGAGGGTGTCCGGGTGGCGCTGCCAGCACCTGCACGAACGCCGGCAATGTTAGCGCCGACAGGGCGTCGCGCGTTTCGTGATCGTCACACTCGAGCACCAGAATGATCTGAAGCCGGTCAACCGGATAGTCGATCGCGCACAGCGAATCGATGAGTTGGGGAGCGATCGCGGCCTCGCGATAAAGTGGAGCGATGACCGTGTAGGCCGGCAACGCTTCATCGAGCAGGGTGTCGGCGTCGCGCGACCGCACCTGTATCAGCCCCGCGATCAGGCGCGTCAGCGCCGTCGCCAGGAACAGCAGGAAGAAGAGCAGGTGCACCAGATCCGGCGTGCGCACGACGCCGGCGAGCAGGAGCGCGACGGCCAGTCCGGCGATGGCGACCTGAACCCGCGTCGGTGGCACAGCCGCTCCGCTGACGCGCAACTGGTCGCCCTCATCCGCAAGACGGGGGCGAGGTCTGAGCAGCCAGGGAGCGAACTCGCCGACACCGCCGCGACGGCGCGTCTCGCTGATTTTCCGCGGCATTCCTCGCCCTCCGCCCGGAGCGAATCAGACCCGGCCCGAATATCTTGTCAAGAGGGAAAAACGACAGATGCAACTCAAAGGCGCGCATCGGGCCGCGAAGCGCCTTGCGGGGGCTGGGTGATTGCCGTTTAGTGGACGGTGGGGAAACGTTTTGGGGAAGGCCGAGTCGCGTGACGACCACCTTGAAGAAGCCGCAACGATCGGCGCGCAAGCCCAAGGGCGACGGTCATATGCGCCGGGGCGAGATCCTTCTCGCGGCCGAACGCATCTTTCTCGCCGAGGGCTACCACGGCGCCACCATCCGCAAGATCGCCGACGAGGTGGGGGTATCCTCGACGGCGCTCTACATGCACTTCCGCGACAAGGACGAGATCCTGCTGGAGATCTGCGACAGCGCGATCGCCAAGCTGCTCCGGTCCAACAGCGAGATTTCCGCCCGGCCGATCGACGCCGTGGCCAAGGTCCGGCTGATGCTGGACGCCTACATCACCTTCGCACTCGAAAACCCCAACGCCTATCAGCTGGTGTTCTGTGGGCAGAGCGGTCTGGTGTCGGAAGGCAAGCAGCAGGCGACCGAAGCGCTCGGCGACAGCTGCTACGACGTCTTCGTGAACACGGTCCGCGATATCGGCGCCACCGGTCGACTGCGGACCGGCACCGTCGACAGCGCGGCCCAATCGATGTGGGCCGCCTGCCATGGTCTTGTGGCGCTGCTGCTGACCAAGCCGACGTTCCACTGGGCCCCGACGCAAGAGCTTCGCGGCGTGATGCTCGACGGCCTGCTTCACGGCCTCGTCACGGACTGATCCTGTGTTCCGCGCGTCAGCTCTGACCGCCGCACTGGCGGCGCTGGCGTTCGCCGGTCCTGCGCTTGCAGCGCCGCCGACGGTGATGTCGCTGGACAGTTGCGCGGACCAGTATGTGCTCGCCCTCAGCCCCCGGGGCTCGATCGTCGGTCTGTCGGCCCGCGCCGATGACCGCGACAGCTATATGCGCGCCTCGGCGCGAGGGCTGCCCGTCCGCCGGGCGACGACCGAGGCGGTGCTGGCGGTCAGACCCGACATCGTGGTCCGCTACTGGGGCGGGGACGCCCGGCTGGAGGACGCGCTCAGGCGGCGCGGGATCCGCGTCGTGCGGATCAACGAGGCGACCGATTTCGACGGGGTCCGCGCCAATGTCCGGGCGGTGTCCGCGGCGCTGGGTCAGCCCGGCGCCGGCGACGGCCTGATCGCGCGGATGGACGCCAAACTCGCCCGCGCCAGCGGCGCCTGGGCCGGCGACGCAGCGCTGTACTTTACACCCAGTGGCTTCACGACCGGGCCAGGCAGTCTGGTCGACGCCATGCTGCGCGCGGCCGGCATGACCAATCTGGCCGCAGGTTCGACCTGGAAGCCGATCCCGCTGGAGCGGCTGGTCATCGACCCGCCCAAGGCCTTCGTGCTCGGGTTCTTCGATACCTTCGCGGTGGCCATGCAGCGCTGGGGGCCGGGACGCCATCAGGCCCTGAGGCGTCGCCTGGCCGGCCGCACCGTCGCGTCGCTGCCCTCTTCGATCCTCGGCTGTCCCGCCTGGTTTGCGGCGGATGGCCCCGAGCTGCTGGCGAAGGCGCGCGGGCGATGACCCGCCGTCGCGGGCTGGTCCTGTTGGCGGTTCTTCTGCTGGCCGCCGTGGTCGTCGCGGTGCTGGTCGGCGAAACGCCGCTGCGCGCGGCGGACTACCTGACAGCCCTGACCCGACCCGGATCCGCGCCGGGCGAGATCCTCTGGACCATCCGCGCGCCGCGAGCCGCCATGGCGGCCCTAATCGGCGCGGCTCTGGGCCTCTCCGGGGCGGCGCTGCAAGGGCTGTTGCGCAATCCGCTGGCCGATCCGGGTGTGCTTGGCGTGTCCGCCAGCGCCGGACTGGGCGCCGGCCTGGCCATCGCGCTCGGCCTGGCGGCCATCCCCGGCGCCATCGAAGCCTCGGCCCTGGTCGGCGCGCTGGTCGCCGGAGCGCTCGTGGTCGCGCTGGCCGCCCGATTCCGTGAGCCGGAAACCCTGATCCTGCTGGGCGTCTCGATCTCGGCCTTCGCCGGTGCGCTCAGTTCGCTGGTCTACAATCTGTCGCCGTCGCCGGTGACCACCGCCGAGGTGCTCTCCTGGATGCTCGGGTCTGTCGCCAACCGCGGCTGGCCGGACCTGCTCACGACGGCGATCCCGGCGGCGCTCGGCGCGGCGCTGGTGGCCTGGTCGGCGCGTGGACTGACCATGCTGACCCTGGGCGAGGAGACGGCGGCCCTGTCCGGTCTGCCGATGGCGCGGTTGCGTGCGGCGGCGGTGGGCGGCGCGGCCCTGCTGGCGGGCGCGTCGGTCGCTGCGGCGGGGATCATCGGCTTTGTCGGCCTGGCGGCGCCGCACCTGGTGCGGCGCTTCTCGGGCGACGACCCCGGCAAGACCCTGCTGCCGTCGGCCCTGGCCGGCGCCGTGCTGCTCGTGCTGGCCGATCTGGCGGCGCGGGTCATCCCAACCGAACAGGAGCTGAAACTCGGTGTGGTCACCGCCTTGTTCGGCGCGCCGCTGTTTGCACTGGTCGCCTGGCGGGCCGCGCGGAGCTGGCGGTCATGAGCGCGGCCTGGTCTCTGGAAGGACTGGTCGTGCGCCACGGTGGCCGTCTCGCGCTCGACGGCGCCGGCTTTACCGTCTCAGCCGGGCAGATGGTCGGGGTGCTCGGCCCCAATGGCTCGGGCAAGACCACGCTTCTGCGCGGGGGGCTTGGCCTGGTGCGGCGGGAGGCGGGCGCGGCGGCGCTGTCCGGCCGGCCTGTCGAGTCGATCCCGGCGACCGAACGCGCACGCCTCGTCGGCTATCTGCCGCAGGAACGCCGCGTCAGCTGGAACCTGGGGTCGCTGGATATCGTGGCGCTCGGCGCGCCGGACCTGCCGCCGGCAGTCGCCCGGGACATCGCCGCCGACTGTCTGCACCGGGTCGGTCTGGGCGGCTTCGAAGAGCGCGGCGTGCTGGAGATGTCGGGCGGGGAGCGGGCGAGGGTGCTGCTGGCGCGGTTGCTGGCCACGCGGGCGCCGCTGCTCGTCGCCGACGAGCCGGCGGCGGGCCTGGACCCGGACGCCCAGCTGCTGACGCTGGAGCTTCTGCGCGCGGAGGCCGCTCGCGGCGCCGCCGTGGTGATCACACTGCACGACCTGTCGCTGGCCGCGCGCTTCTGCGACCGGCTGGTGGTGCTGTCACAGGGTCGCGTCGCGGCGGATGGGCCGCCGGCGGAGGCGCTCTCTCCGGGTATCCTGCACAGCGTGTTCGGCCTGGACGGCGCCCTGGTCGAGGCCGGTGGCGAGACCGTCCTGGCGGCCCGCCGCGCGGTTCAGCGTCCGGCGCCGGGCAGGTAGGGCGCGCGCGGATCCGGTCCGGGCTGGACCGGCGACCAGCCGCCCCGCCGGATGTCGCTGGACAGCGTCAGCGGCGTGGAGCCCCCGTTCAGCCTGGCGCGATAAACCAGCATCGTCTCGACGGTCCGCATGACGTAGTTGCGCGTCTCGGAGAACGGGATGCACTCGATGAAATCGAGCGGGTCGGTGGTTCCGCCGCGAGGATCGCCGCACTGGCTCACCCAGGCCGCCGGCCGGCCCGGCCCTGCGTTATAGGCGGCAGCGGCCATGATGTAGGAGCCGTTGAAGGTGTTGATCATGTCGCCGAGGTAGCGCGATCCCAGACGCATGTTGAACTGCGGGTCGAACAGGCGGTCGACCGAATAGGGTTCGGCCAGCTGCCGGGCGACCATCGCCCCGGTCGTCGGCATCAGCTGCATCATACCGCGTGCTCCCGGCGCCGACTTGGCGCGCGGGTCGAAGTTGCTTTCCTGGCGCGAGATGCTGTGCACGAACGCCGGCTCGGCGCCGCCGGCGACCTGCGGCAGGATCAGGATCGGATAGCCGCGCTCAGGCAGGATCATGCCGCGCTGGGCGGCCGTGCGGACGGCGCGCATGGCGGTGTCCTGGTCGCCGTAGCTGCGGGTCAGGTCGACCAGCAGCGCGCATTCAGCCGCCGTCGGCAGGGTGTCGTCCACATGCAGGGCGAACACCTTGAAGGTGTCCCGGTTGCCGGTCTCGTAGAGCAGCCGCAGGGCGCGAACCAGTTCACGGCCCTCGAACCGCGCGCGGTCCGCCTGGGTGATCACCGGATCCTTGGGCAGGACCATATCCTTGATCCCCGCCTTCTCCGCCGCCAGCTGGCCGTAGAAGACGGTGATGTACTCCGCCCCCTTCAGATAGAAGGCCTGGGCCCCGGCGGTATCGCCCATGGCCTCTGCCGCGCGGCCCTGCCAGTACAGGGCGCGGCCCTGGGTGATCGGCGAGGTGCCGGCCGCCGCGAGGCGGGCGAAGTGATCGGCCGCCATCGTCGGATTTTTCAGCTTCGAGAGCGCGATCCAGCCGGCGTAGAACTCCGCCTCGGCGGCGTCCGCGCCGACGGTCAGTCCGGTATTGGCGGCCGCGCCGTAGGCGCCGGCGTAGTCGCCCGCGACGAGGGCCGAGCCGACCATCTGTCGCCGCCCGCCGTCCCGGGTCGTCCAGGCGCGCGCGGCGACATCCTGGCTGGGCGCCGCCTTGAACCCGCGGGCCAACTGCAGCGCCATGACCGTCAGGCCGCGCCGCTGGAAATAGGACGCCTGTTCGAAGATCAGTCCCGGATTCTGTCGCTGCTCATGCGACATCGAGGCGATCATGTCGTTGCCGCCGGTCGAGTTGGACCGCAGCGCGATCCGCGCGTCGGCGATCGCGCGATAGGACTCGGGCAGGCTGGCGACCATTTCGCGGGCCGCCGGACCCTGGGGGCCGTAGAGCAGCATGTCAGCCCTGGCGATGTTGTCGTCCTGGGTCAGGTAGGCGCTGAAGCGGGCGCGCATCGACGCCTGGGGCGCGGCGTCGAACAGTTCCTCGCGCCACCAGCGCCGGATCAGCGTCCTGGCCTCGTCGTCGCGACCGGCGGCGCGATAGGCGCCGGCCAGGGCCATGGCGCCCTGCACGGTTTCCGGCTCGGTTCCGCCGAACCAGGCGATGACCCTCTCGGGCGGCATGCCGGACGTCTCGATCAGCTTTTCAGCGGTCGTCTGGCGTTTGGCGCCGCGCGGCCAGCCGTTGAGGTCGCGCCGCACGGCATCGGCCTCGAAGAAGCTCAGGGAGTCCGGCGCACCGTCGGCCAGGGCCCAGAGCGCGATCTTCTTCGCCACCGGGTCCTGGATGGAATCCATCGCCAGGCGGGCGCGACCGCCATCGCCGGCCCGGCCGGCGGTCAGGGCGGCGCTCAGGTTGGCGGCGTCGGAATCAGACAGGGACGGGCGATAGGCGATCTGGGGCGTGGTCACCAGTTGTGGGCCGCCGTCAGCCTGCGTCGACTGGGACTGCGCCACCGCGCCGCCGCCGAGAATCGCCGTCAGGACCGCGCCGATCGCCAACTTCCGTGCAAATGCCGTCAAACCAGTGTCTCCAAACCGTCAAACCGGGCCGCTGGCGGTTGCGAACGCCCCGTGCGGGGACATATTGTCCGCCTCCGACACACAGCCGCAAATGAAAGCGGCGATCTCACGGCTTTTTGCAAGTCATGGTCCAGTTTCCCTTCAAGGGCGTCATCCCCGCCCTCGTGACTCCTTTTCGCGACGGCGCCGTTGATGAGGCGGCCTTTGTCGCCCTTGTCGAACGGCAGATCGCCGGCGGTGTTCACGGCCTTGTGCCTGTGGGCACCACCGGTGAGACCTCGACGTTGAGCCATGATGAGCACAGGCGCGTGGTCGAACTCTGCATCGCCACGACGAAGGGGCGCATTCCCGTCATCGCCGGCGCCGGCAGCAATTCGACGGCCGAGGCTATCGAGCTCGTCCGCCACGCCAAGGCGGTCGGCGCCGACGCCGCCCTGTGTGTCACGCCCTACTACAACCGGCCCAGCCAGGAAGGGCTCTACGCCCACTACCGGGCCATCAACGACGCGGTCCAGCTGCCGGTCTTCGTCTACAACGTGCCGGGGCGCACGGCCGGAGACATCAGCAACGAGACGCTCGCGCGCCTGTCGGCCCTGCCCAACATCATCGGCATCAAGGACGCCACCGGCGACATGACCCGGGTCAGCCTGCAGCGGCTGATGTGCGGCCCTGAGTGGGTCATGCTGTCGGGGGACGATCCCTCCGCGCTCGGCTATATGGCGCACGGCGGCCACGGCTGCATCTCGGTCACGGCCAACGTCGCTCCGGACGGCTGCGCGACCTTCTTCGACGCCTGCATGGCCGGGGACTGGGAGTCGGCGCGCGACTGGCAGGACCGCCTGATCCGTCTGCACAAGGCCCTGTTCCTGGACGCCTCGCCCGCCCCGACCAAGTTCGCGCTCGCACACCTCGGTCTCTGCGCCGAGGACTGCCGCCTGCCGATCACCGCCTGCGCCGACGGGGTGAAGCCGGTCATTCTGGAAGCCATGCGGGAAGCAGGGGTCCTGTAGTGACCCAGGTTGGCAAGACCATCGCCGAGAACCGCCGCGCGCGGTTCGACTACTTCATCGACGATGTGGTCGAAGCGGGCATCATGCTGACCGGCACCGAGGTCAAAAGCCTGCGCAACGGGCGGGCCAACATCGCCGAGTCCTATGCCGCGGTCGAAGGCAACGAGATCGTCCTGATCAACGCCGACATCCCACCCTACAGCGGCGGCAACCGGTTCAACCATGAGCCCCGACGGCACCGCAAACTGCTGCTGCACCGCAAGCAGATCGGCAAGCTGATCGGCGCGGTCCAGCGCGAGGGCCGGACCATCATTCCGCTCAAGCTCTACTGGAATGAAAAGGGCCTGGCCAAGCTCGAGATCGGCCTGGCCAAGGGCAAGAAGCTGCACGACAAGCGCGAGACCTCCGCCGAGCGGGACTGGCAGCGTGACAAGGCGCGCCTGATGAAGGGCGACCGGATGGGCTGAGGCCCCGGTCGCGCGGGCCGAATCGCCGCACAGTCGCCGGATCGCCGTCAGGGAGATCCGGAATGAGCGCCTCGGACAACAAGATCACACGGATGTCGCGGGGACCACGGGTCGCCCGGCTCGGGCTGACCGTCGCCCTGCTGGCGATCGTGCTCGTCGGCGGGGGCTGCACCGTGACCGCCTGCAGCACCACGGTCGAGAGCGGCGAGGCCGGGATCAAGACGACGAAGTTCGGGACCAATCCCGGCGTGCAGCTGACCGAGCTCAGGCCCGGCTGGCACTGGAAGGGCATCGGCGAGGACATCATCGTCTACCCGACCCGGCAGCGGACCTACAGCTACACCCGCGAGGCAAACTCGGACGGCAAGGAGAACGAGGAGATCGCCTTCGCCGACCAGACAGGTCTGCCGATGACCGCCGACGTCAACCTGACCATCCGGGTGCGCGACGACAAGGCGGCGGACCTCTACGCCCGCTGGCGCCAGCCGTTCGACGATCTGCTCGACGGACAGATCCGCAACGACGTCCGCTCGGCCATCGCCAAGGAGACCGAGCAGGTGCCGGTGTCCTGCAACCTCAACACCACGCCGGGCGCCGCCGTCGGCAGCGCGCCCGTGGCGGCGGCGGCCTGCACCGGCTCGCTGATGGGGGCAGGGCGGCAGCAGGTGATCCAGCGCGCCTTCCAGCGCGTGCGGACCAAATGGGCCGCCGAGGGCGTCGAAATCAGCCAGATGGAATGGGTCGGCACCATCCGCTACCCGCCGAGCGTCACCGCCGCCGTCGAGGCGCGGACCCAGACCGAACAACGCACACTGGCCGCCCAGCAGAAGGCCGCCGAGGCTCGCGCCAACGCGGAAGCGGCCATCGAGACGGCTCGCGGTATAGCCGAAAGCACCCGCCTGCGCGGCGAGGCCCTGCGCGCCAATCCCGAGATCATCCAGCAGATCTACGCCGAGCGTTCGCAAGGTCTGTGCCCGCCGGGCACCGACACATGCATCATCGGCCAAGGCGCCTGGGGGCTGGTGCCCGGGAAGGAATAGGTCGCCGGGACGGGCGGGGCAGGGCGGGCGGCCTTCAGCGCGCCCTGCGGCCTTCGTAGTGGAAGTAGCCATTGCCCTCGACGATGTAGATCCGGCCCGGCTGACGAAGGTTCGGTCCGACCTTCCACGTTCGCCGTTCTGCACGGTCTTCGATCAGGATCGGATATTCTGGGTCGCCGGAGCGCCGCCACACGCCACGCTTTCCGCCATAGGCGTTCCAGACGTATCGACCGTCCGGGTAGATCACCAGCAGCCCGGCCAGGGCACCGCGCGAGATATGCAGGGTGGCCCAGCCCGGTATCGCAGATGGCGTTTGCCAGACCGCGCCCGGCACGGACGTCGACCAGGCGCCGTAAAGGCTCGACAGCGCGACCGGCGGGGCCGGGATTCGCCGGTCCGGACCGGCGGGCGGTCGGCGAACTGGCCGCTCGGGCGTCATCGGCGTGGCTTCGTAAATTGCGATTGAGCCGTCCGAGCAGCGACCGTCAGCCAAGACACGGGCGCCGCCCAGGCAGCGATAGGTTCCGGCCGACGCGCTGCCGGCCGCCAGCAACAGAGCGGCGGCCAACAGGGCGGAACCTGGAACAAGGCGCATGGCGATCCTCCTTGACCGCATGACCGGCGCCTTGCCGATCCTTCGGCGGCCATGAGATCAAGGCGACGACCGATCGCGCCGCGCGATGATCTGGATCAGACCTCGCGGCAGTCTGTCGCGCCTCCGCGGCCAGGACCAACCGACATTCAGCCTCTGAAGCCTCTCAAGGTCCGCTTGCTCGCACCTTGGCTGGATCAGTCGGCGCGAAAACGGCTCTCGATCATTGGGGGTCAATTGGAGGCTGGTCTTCCAGCAGCGCCCGCACCCTCAGAAAGATGCTCTCGAACATCGCCGGCGTCAGCCGTCCGGTGTTCGTGTTGAGCCGCGAGCAGTGGTAGCTGTTGATCACCGTATAGGGGCCGGCCATGAACTGCGAGCCGTGGCCGGGTTCGCCCAGCGAGGCCTTCAATCCCATGGCCCGCAGCACGCTGCGGCGGGCCACGTCGCCGAGGGTGACGATCACCTTCAGCTGCGGCAACTCCGTCAGCTTGGCGGCGAAGAAGGGACTGCAGGTCTTCTCCTCGCTGGTCTCGGGCTTGTTCAGCGGCGGCGCGCAGCGGACGACGTTGGTGATCATCGCGCCAGTCAGCCGCAGGTCGTCGTCGCCGTTTGGATCGTAGGTCCCGGTGGCGAAGCCGGTCTTCTTCAAGGTGTCGTAGAGCAGCCAGCCGGCATGGTCGCCGGTGAACGGCCGTCCCGTACGGTTGGCGCCCGTGCGGCCTGGCGCGAGGCCGGCGATCAGCAATCGCGCGTCCGGGTCGCCAAAGGACGGAGCAGGGCCGTTCCACCAGTCGGGGTTCTGGCGCTGGTTCTCGCGGCGGTACTCGACGAGACGCGGGCAGAGCGGGCAGTCGCGCGGGGGTTCGGAGCGAGGGCTCACGACGATGCTCCCCACGCTTGTGGGGAGCTGTCAGCGAAGCTGACTGAGGGGAGTCGGTGCACGGACTCCCCTCCACCGGCTTCGCCGGTCCCCCTCCCCACTGCGTGGGGAGGATTGTCCTGACTAAACCTCATCGTCCGCCTCCACTTCGGCGCGGGTGCGGGCAGGGGCGTCCTGGATGAAGCGGGGGACATGGGCCCGGGCCGGACGGCCGATGATGTCGCCGAGGTCGGCGAGGTCGACAAAGGCGTCGCACTGGCGGCGCAGGTCGTCGCTGACCATCGGCGGCTGGGATTTCACGGTCGAGACCACGGTCACCCGCACGCCCTTGCGCTGGACGCCCTCCACCAGCGCGCGGAAATCGCCGTCGCCGCTGAACAGCACCACGTGATCGGCCTTGCCGGCGATATCCAGCATGTCGACGGCGATCTCGACATCCATGTCGCCGCGCCAGCGTTTGCGACCGTTGGCGTCGGTGTATTCACGGGCCGGCTTGGTGACCACGGTGAAACCGTTGTAGCCGAGCCAGTCGACCAGCGGCCGCAGCGGGGAAAAGTCGTCGCCGCTCTCGGCCAGGGCGGTGTAGTAGTAGGCCCGGATCAGCACCCCGCGCTTGCGGAACTCGTCCAGCAGCTTGCGGTAGTCGATATCGAAGCCCAGCGCCTTGGCCTGGGAATAGAGGTTGGCGCCGTCGATGAACAGGGCGAGCCTGTCGGTCGGATAAAAAGTCATCTTTTCAAATCCTTGAACGCAATATCTCAATCAGTATCGGACGAATCCGTCGTCATCGCCCTGGGCAGCAATCTAGCCGGGACGCAGGGCTCCTGCGAAGCCCTGCTCGAGGCGGCGCTGGCGACGTTTGCGGCCCATGGCCTGACGGTCACGGCCCGGTCCGGATGGTGGCGCTCGGCGGCCTGGCCTGATCCGACGGCGCCGGCGTACGTCAACGGCGTGGCGCTGGTCGAGACGGCCCTGACGCCGAGTGAGGCGTTGGACGCGCTGCACGCTATCGAGCGCGAATTCGGGCGGGAGCGGGGAGAGATCAACGCCGCCCGCACCCTCGATCTCGATCTGATCGCATTCGGCCGGCTGGTCATCGACGAGCCCGGCCTGCGGCTGCCGCATCCGAGAGCGCACGAGCGGTTGTTCGTGATGGGGCCGCTGGCGGACGTCGCGCCGGGCTGGGTGCATCCGGTCAGCGGCGAGACAGCGGCGCGTCTGGCGACAGCGGCGTCCGTAGGACGAGACGCCACACCGGCCTGATCGCGCTTGCGGCGTTGCACAATGACGCGCAAAACTCTATGTACCCCGGTCCCACCGGAACCAGAGAATCCAATATGGCCCGCGTCACCGTCGAAGATTGCGTCGAGAAGATCCCCAACCGCTTTGGTCTGGTCCTCGTCGCCGCCCATCGCGCCCGCGCCATCTCGGCCGGTTCGGCGCTGATGGTCGACCGCGACAACGACAAGAACCCGGTCGTCGCCCTGCGCGAAATCGCTGACGACGTGGTCGACAACGACGGCCTGAAGGAAAGCCTGATCGGCACGCTGCAGCGCGTCGACGAGCGCACGGAAGCCGAGGAAGAGGCGGAAACCATCGCCCTGCTGTCGGATCCGACCCACATGCAGATGAGCGAGCAGGAACTGATCCGCGCCCTGCAGAGCGATCGCGACGGCGGTCAGGAGGAGCGGTACTGAGCCCTGACGGCACAGATCCGCTAGAGACCACCCTGGAGGCGGCGCCGGTCGCCGCCCCCTATCCCCCGAACACGCCTCCTGAGGCGCCTGGAAAGGCGTCTCACACCGCCGCCCGCGCCAGGGCGGCGGGGCCCAAGTTCCTGCGCCAGTACGAGCTGATCGAGCGGGTCCGGGCCTATGACCCGACGGCCGATGAGGGCCTGCTGAACCGGGCCTACGTCTACGCCGTGCGGATGCACGGCTCCCAGACCCGGGCGTCCGGCGATCCCTATTTCGCCCATCCGATCGAGGTGGCCGGGATCCTGACGGAATACCGGCTCGATACGGCGTCCATTGTCACCGCCCTGCTGCACGATGTGATCGAGGACACCTCGGTCACCCGCGAGGATATCGAGGAGCTGTTCGGCGCCGAGGTCGCCGAGCTGGTCGAGGGCGTCACCAAGCTCTCCAAGCTGGAATTGGCCGCCGAACACGCCCGCCAGGCCGAGAACCTGCGCAAGTTCATCCTGGCCATCTCCAAGGACGTGCGCGTCCTGATGGTCAAGCTGGCCGACCGTCTGCACAACATGCGCACGCTGGGCTTCATCGCCAAGCCGGCCAAGCGCGAGCGGATCGCCCGCGAGACCCTCGATATCTATGCGCCGCTGGCCCGCAATATCGGCTGCCATCGCATCTGCACCGAGCTCGAGGAGCTGGCCTTCGAGCATCTGAATCCGGTCGCGCGGAACGCCATCTTGCGCCGACTCGAGGCCATGCGGGTCGACCAGGGCAAGGCGGTGCAGCAGGTCAGCGGCGATATCGGCCGCATTCTCGAGGCGCAGGCCATTCCCGCCCGCGTCTTCGGCCGCGAGAAGCACCCGTTCTCGATCTGGCGGAAGCTGCAGCGCAAATCCATCGGCTTCTCGCAGATGAGCGACATCTACGCCTTCCGCGTGATCGTCGACAGCGAGGACGACTGCTACCGGGCGCTCGGCTTGATCCACCGCCAGTGGCCCTGCGTGCCGGAGCGGTTCAAGGACTTCATCTCCACACCCAAGCGGAACAACTATCGCTCGCTGCACACCACGGTGATCGGGCCGCGCGGCATGCGCGTCGAGATGCAGATCCGCACCGAGGTCATGGACCGGGTCGCCGAAGACGGCGTGGCGGCGCACTGGCGCTACAAGAACAAGTCCTACGGCTTCGACCGCGAGGCGATGGAGGCCGAGGGCGGCCGTGACCCGCTGGCCAGCCTGCGCCAGCTGGTCCAGGTGCTGGAGCACGGGGGCGACTCCGAGGAACTGGTCGAACACGCCAAGATGGAGCTGTTCCTCGACCAGGTGTTCGTCTTCACCCCCAAGGGCAAGCTGATCACCCTGCCGCGCGGCTCGATGCCGCTGGACTTCGCCTACGGCGTCCACACGAACGTTGGCGATACGACGGTGGGCGCCAAAATCAACGGCGAACTCAAGCCGTTGCGGACAGAACTTCAGAACGGCGACGTGGTCGAGATCGTGCGTGGACCCAAGCCCGCCGTGCTGCCGGACTGGCGCTCGCTGGCCGTAACCGGCAAGGCGCGCTCGGCGATCCGGCGGCATATCCGGCAGACCGAGAAGGAAGAGTTCCTGCGCCTCGGCGTGGCGGCCATGGACCAGGCGTTCGGCCGGGTCGGCAAGACCCGCTCGGGCGTGACCTTCCGGCCGGCCCTCGACCGGTTCGCGGTCGCCAGCGAGGACGAACTGTTCGACGCGGTCGGTCGCGGCCGATTCACGCCCGCCGATGTGCTCGAAGCCCTCTTCCCGGGCCTCAAGGACTCCGAAAAGGCTGCTGTCAGCGCCCGGCGCCGGATCGAGGATGGCCGTGAGGCCCATGTCTTCGTCATCGGAGACAAGGTCCGGTCCGGCTCGATGATCCGCTTCGCCAGCTGCTGCCGGCCGGTGCCGGGCGACCGCATCGTCGGGATCGCGGTCGAGAAGGCCATCGAGGTTCACGCCATCGATTGCCCGACCCTGGAACAGTACGACGAGCGCCAGGACCTGTGGCGCGACCTGCACTGGACCGCCGAGGCCGAGCGCCACACCGTGTCCCGCACGCGCCTGCGCGCCACGATCCGCAACGCCCCCGGCGTGCTGGGTGAGGCCTGCACGATCATCGGCGAGGTCGGCGGCAACATCGTCAACCTGAACATGCACTACCGGGGCGACGACCATTTCGACGTCGACTTCGACCTCGACGTGAAGGACGCCCGCCACGCGACCAACATCGTCGCCGCCCTGCGCGCCAACCCGTCGATCGAGACGGTGGACCGGGCGAAGGGGTGAGCCCGCTCAGGGACATGCACTTCAGTGCGTGTCCCTATCGGCTTTGAAGCGGCGTGGGACACGCACTGAAGTGCATGTCCCCGGCTACTTGTTCAGCGCCATCACCGCCGCCACCGTTGCGCTGGTCAGCAGCGAGGGCAGGGCGTCCAGCGGAAACCAGCCGCAGCCGCCCAGCTTGTCCGGCTCCAGCACCGCCGGCTCGCCGACGCAGTCCTCCACCAGATAGACCGGCGCGACCCAGTGCTGGCCGTCGCCCAGATCGATGGTGTCGGCGAGGCAGAGCAGCCGGCCGGGCGTGATGGTCAGGCCCAGTTCCTCGGCGATCTCGCGGGCGCAGGTGTCGCGTGTGGCCTCGCCCCAGTCGACCTTGCCGCCCGGCAGGCCCCAATGACCGACCTCGGGCTCCCGCAGCCGCTGGACGAGGAGCAGCCGGCCGTCGCGCAGGATCGCGGCGCCGCAGCCGACTCGGGGTGTGGGGCGTGGGGTGGTCATATCAACCCATACCCAACCTCCCCCACTTGGGGGAGGGGGACCATGCGGAGCATGGTGGTGGGGGATACGCGGTGATGAACGGCCGAGCGCAGCCGAGCCGGACGTCCCTTTCGTTTCCTCCGCCTCCCACTCCACCACCCTTCGGGTGGTCCCCTCTCCCAACAGGGAGAGGAAGGACGTGCGAGGTGGAGAGGACAGACACTGGTCGGACTCGGTTCCCGACGCTATCTAACCTGAATGACCTCAGAAGACGTTCTCGACGAATTCCGTGGCGCGGGGGCCCTGCGCGAAGGGCATTTCGTGCTGTCCAGCGGGCTGCACAGTCCGGTGTTCCTGCAGAAGAACCTGGTGTTCGCCGAGCCGGACCGTTGCGCGCGCCTGTGCAAGGCGCTGGCGGCGAAGATCATTGCGCAGGTCGGCCAGCCGGACGTGGCGATCAGCCCGGCCGTCGGCGGCATCATCCCGGGCTACGAGACCGCCCGGCACCTGAACATCCGCTCGCTCTACGTCGAGCGCGAGGGCGGCGCGTTCAAGCTGCGGCGGGGCTTCCACATTGAGCCCGGGGCGAAGGTGGTCATGGTCGAGGACATCGTCACCACGGGCCTGTCGTCCCGCGAGTGCATCGCCGCCATCCGCGAGGCCGGGGGCGAGGTCATCGCCGCAGCCTGTATCGTCGACCGCTCCGGCGGCCGGGCTGACGTCGGCGTGCCGCTGATCGCGCTGGCGACGCTCGATGTGCCGGCCTACGAGGCCGACAAGCTGCCGCCCGAACTGGCCGCCATCCCGGTGCAGGACCCGGGGAGCCGGCGGCTCAAGGGATAGGATCGCGATGAACCCTCTCCGCCTCGGCGTGAACATCGACCATGTGGCGACCATCCGGAACGCCCGGGGCGCCAGCTATCCGGAGCCGCTGCGTGCGGCCGACCTGGCGCTGGCAGCGGGCGCCGACGGCATCACCGCCCACTTGCGTGAGGACCGGCGGCATATTTCCGACCACGACATCGACGAGCTTTCCGACCTTTGCCTCAAGCGCGGCAAGCCGCTGAACCTCGAGATGGCGGTCACCGAGGAGATGCTCGGAATCGCCGTCGCGCATCGGCCGCACGCCGCCTGCCTCGTGCCCGAGCGGCGCGAGGAGGTGACCACCGAAGGCGGCCTGGACGTCGTCGGCGGCCACAACCGCATCGCGCCCGCCGTCCAGCGGCTGCGCGAGGCGGGCTGCCGGGTGTCGCTGTTCATCGAGGCTGATCCCGCGCAGATCCGCACCTCGGCCGAGATCGGCGCCCAGGTGGTCGAGCTGCACACGGGCGCCTATTGCGACGCGTTGCGCGCCGGGGAGCACGAGCGAGCCGGAGCGATCCTGCAGCGGCTGCGCGCCGGCGCCCAGCAGGCGTTCGAGCTGGGTCTGGAAGTCCACGCCGGCCACGGCATCGACTTCGCCACGGTCAAGCCGGTGGCCGCGATCCCGGAGCTGATGGAGCTCAACATCGGCCATTTCCTGATCGGTGAGGCGATCTTCACCGGCCTCGCGCCCGCCATCCAGCGCATGCGGGCGCTGATGGACGCCGCCCGGGCCGAGCTGGCCGCATGATCATCGGCATCGGCTCCGACCTCAGCGACATCCGTCGCGTTGAAAAGACGCTGGAGCGGTTCGGCGACCGGTTCATCAATCGCACCTTCACCGACGTCGAACGCGACCGCTCCGAGCGCAAGGTCAACGCCCAGGGCGGTCGCGCGGCCAGCTATTCCAAGCGTTTCGCCGCCAAGGAGGCCTGCGCCAAGGCGCTTGGCACCGGCGTGCCCAGACGCGGCGTCCACTGGAAAGACATGGGCGTGGTCAATCTGCGCAGCGGCAAGCCGACCATGGCGCTGACCGGCGGCGCGGCCGAACGCCTGGCCGAGCTCCTTCCGGAAGGCATGGTGGGGGTGATTCACCTGTCCCTGACCGACGACCATCCCTACGCCCAGGCCTTCGTGATCATCGAGGCCGTGCCGGGACCGGCATGACGACGAGTTAACGGGCGCCCCGAAACGGACTAGCCTACAAGCCGAACCGGGCGGGGGCGCCCAGCCGACAGAGACTGTGGCCATGAACGACGCCGCTGATACGCCAGCCGATGACGCCGTCGACGAGGACATCGCCACGCCGGCGGGACCCGTCACCGACCCGAAGGCTGAATTGGTCGATATGGCGAAGACCATCGTTTACGCGCTGCTGATTGCGCTGGTCCTGCGGATATTCCTGTTCCAGCCCTTCACCATCCCGTCGTCGTCGATGCGGCCGAACCTGCTGATCGGCGACTATGTCGTCGTCTCGAAGTTCAGCTACGGCTTCAGCCGCAACTCGATCCCGTTCAGCCCGCCGCTGTTCAAGGGCCGCGTGTTCGCCGCGACGCCCAAACGCGGCGACGTGGTGGTCTTCAAGACGCCGGCCGAAGGCCACAAGGACCTGATCAAGCGCCTGATCGGTCTGCCGGGCGACACCATCCAGATGACCAACGGCGTGCTCACAGTGAACGGCAAGGCTCTGCCGCGTGAGGCCGACGGGCTGGCCGAAGGCGACGCCGGCGCCTGTCCCAATGACGCGACGCCCATGCGCTACTGGGAAACCAACGCCATCGGCCGCCGCTACATCACCTACGACTGCGGTCTCAGCCGCCTCGACAACACGCCGGAGTACCTGGTCCCCGAGGGGCAGTATTTCTTCATGGGCGACAATCGCGACAACTCGCTGGACAGCCGCGTCGCGCCGGAATCGGGCGGCGTCGGCTATGTCCCGGCGGAGAATCTCGTCGGCAAGGCCGAGACGGTGCTGGCCTCCTGGAAAGAGGGCGCGTCGCTGTTCAAGCCATGGACCTGGGTGCTGAACCTGCGCTGGAACCGGTTCTTCCACTCGATGAAGGCGCAGGCGCCCGCCTGAGCCGCCGCCAATACGCCATGAACGCGAAGTAGCGGGCGTCAGGCTTGCCGCTGTCGTATAGGCGGACTAACCAGACTCGCGGGCGTGTTTCCCGCATCATTGAGAAGAGAGCCGCGCGCGCACTATGACTGACGCCGCCGAACCGCAGGCCGAGACCATCGCTGATGCCAGGCCGCTGGCGCTCGACACGCCTCATGACGAGACACCGCCGCAAGCCGGCGTCGACGCGGTCAGCGAGACGATCGAGATCGTCAAGACCGTCGTCTACGCCCTGCTGATCGCGCTGGTGCTGCGGATCTTCCTGTTCCAGCCGTTCACAATTCCCTCGGCGTCGATGGAGCCGAACCTGCTGAAGGGCGACTACATCATCGTCTCGAAGTTCAGCTACGGCTACAGCAAGCACTCGATCCCGTTCAGCCCGCCGCTGTTCAAGGGCCGGATCTTCGCCAGCGCACCCGAGCGCGGCGACATCATCGTCTTCAAGCTGCCGTCGGACAATCAGACCGACTACATCAAGCGCCTGATGGGCCTGCCGGGCGACCGGGTCCAGGTGAAGGCCGGCGTGGTCTTTGTGAACGGCAAGGCCAACGCCCGCGTCTATGACGGCCCGGGCGATCCCGGCACCTGCTGGAACGGCTCGACCGTGCAGCGCTTCCGCGAAACCAACATGGATAGCCGCGCCTACGAGACCTACGACTGCGGTCCGCGCGGTGATGTGGACGACACCGGCGTCTATATCGTGCCCGAAGGCCACTATTTCTTCATGGGCGACAACCGCGACAACTCGCTGGACAGCCGGGTCGCGCCGGAAGCCAGCGGCGTGGGCTTCGTGCCGCAGGAAAACCTGGTGGGTCATGCCCGGATCATCCTGCTGTCGTGGAACGGCAAGGCGTCGCTGTTCAAGCCCTGGACCTGGTTCCTCGACGCGCGTCCGAGCCGGTTCTTCAACGTCCTGAAATGAACGCCCGGCTCGAGGCGGTAACGGCCCTCGAACGGCGCATCGGCCACGTTTTTGCCGACCGTGAGCTGCTCGAGCGGGCCCTGACCCACTCCAGCGTCGGCGACGGCGCGCGCAAGGTCCGTCACAACGAACGGCTGGAATTCCTCGGCGACCGGGTGCTGAACCTGCTGGCGGCCGAGCGGCTGCTGGCGCTGGACACGGACGCCAAGGAAGGGGTGCTGTCACCCCGGCTCGCGGCGCTGGTCAACGGCAAGGCCTGCGCCCGTGTGGCGCGTCACATCGGCCTGGCGCCCGCCCTGCGGCTGTCAGGCTCCGCGACCAAGATCGGCGCCCGGGAGTCCGACGGCGTGCTCGGCGACGCCTGCGAGGCCCTGATGGCGGCCCTCTACATCGACGGCGGCCTGGACGTCGCGCGCAGCTTCTTCAACGAGGCCTGGCGCGAGGAGTTCGACACGCCGTCGGACACCCGCGGCCATGACCCCAAGACCCGGCTGCAGGAATGGGCCCAGAGTCTCGGCCTGCCGCTGCCGGCCTACGCCGTCATCGCCCGCAAGGGGCCGGACCATGCTCCTGTGTTCACCGTCGAGGTGATGATCCAGGGATACGACCCGGAACAGGGCGAGGGCCGCTCCCGTCAGGACGCCGAAAAGTCCGCCGCCCTGGCCATGCTGCTGAGCCGCGAGGGGCGGGCCTAGGAGACATGTACCGTCTTCGGTACGTGTCCCCTAATCGAGCGGCCACGGGTTTGGGGGACACGTACCTGACGGTACATGTCCCCGCGGCACATGTCCCCGACGGCCAACTGTGCTACAGGCCGCCGCAATGACCTCTTCATCCCCCACCCGCGCGGGTTTCGCCGCGATCATCGGCGCCCCCAACGCCGGCAAGTCGACCCTGACCAACCGCCTCGTCGGCGCCAAGGTTTCCATCGTCACCCGCAAGGTGCAGACGACTCGCTTCCCCGTGCGTGGCGTGGCCATGGCCGGTCAGTCCCAGATCGTGCTGGTCGACACCCCAGGCATCTTCACCCCGCGCCGCCGGCTGGACCGGGCCATGGTCCGCTCGGCCTGGTCGGGGGCCGAGGACGCTGACGCCGTCGTGCATCTCGTCGACGTCCAGGCCCAGCTCGCCGTCAGCGGCGAGGGCAAGGCGGAAGGGGCCGACAAGAAGGCTGTCCAGGACGTCCAGACAATCATCGAGGGGCTGAAGGGCGCCAAGCGCCAGGCGATCCTGGCGTTGAACAAGATCGACGGGGTCAAGCGCGAGCGGATGCTGGCCGTGGCCCAGGCGCTGTTCGAAACCGGCGTCTATTCGGAGGTGTTCATGATCTCGGCCGCCACCGGCGCCGGGGTCGACGACCTCCGTGATCGCCTGGCCGGCCTGATGCCGGAAGGACCCTGGCTCTACCCCGAAGACCAGACGGCCGACCTGCCGGTGCGCCTGCTGGCCGCCGAACTGACTCGCGAGAAACTCTATCTGCGGGTCCATGAGGAACTGCCCTACGCGGCGACGGTCGAGACCACCGCCTTCGAGGAGCGCCGCGACGGCTCGGTGCGCATCGAACAGACCATCTTCGTCGAACGCGACGGCCAGCGGGCGATCATCATCGGCGAGAACGGCCAGACCCTGAAGTGGATCGGCTCGGCTTCCCGCGAGGAACTTGGGGAACTGCTCGACCGCAAGGTCCACCTGTTCCTGCACGTGAAGGTCCGCGAGAACTGGGCCGACGAGCGGGACATCTACCAGGGCATGGGCCTGGACTTCGACGTTTAGGGCGCCTCCATCCCCTCGTTGTCATCCCGGCCGCAGCGCGAAGCGCGAAGAGCCGGGGTTTGATCTGGGTCCCGGATCGACCCTTCGGGTCGTCCGGGATGACAATTGAAGGGGCTTTCAGCTTGGCTCCGCGTCGGGCAGCTTGTCGGTCCAACCGAGGAAGCTGATATGCGCCCGTTCGTTCTGGCTTTGGCCCTGCTGACCGCCGTCGCAGCCACCCCCGCCCACGCCACCACCCCTGAACAGGACATCGCCGAAGTCCTCGACGCCCTGCACACTGCGGCGGCCAAGGCGGACGGCCCAGGCTATTTCGCCCTCTACACGCCCGACGCCACCTACCTCGGCACCGACGCCGCTGAGCACTGGAGTCTGACCGAGTTCAAGGGCTACGCCATGCCTTACTTCTCGAAAGGCCAGGGCTGGACCTACGTTCCCCGCGAGCGGCACATCACCATCGCCCCCGTGGCCTGCGGCTGCGTGGCCTGGTTCGACGAGCTGCTCGACAGCCAGAGCTACGGGACCAGCCGGGGAACCGGAACGCTGGTGCTGACGCCGGAGGGCTGGAAGGTCTCGCAGTACGCCCTGACCTTCCCGATCCCGAACGATCTGGCCAAGGATATGACGGCGACGATCAAGGCCTTCGAGGCGAAGCCAAAGTAGCCCGCTTTGAACCCTTCCCCCTCAATGGGGGAAGGGCAGGGATGGGGGTGAAGCCGCTCGATTTCATTTCGAAGACGTTGTTGGGCTCGGCGCCTTCACTGCGTTGTCGGCGCCAGAGTGCGCGCCCCCCCATCCCCGACCCTTCCCCCATCGAGGGGGAAGGGGGACGGTCGTGCCTCTCGCTCCCCGTCCCGCAACCCGCTATCCCTCACCCATGGAATGGGAAGACGACGCCTTCGTGCTCTCCGCCCGGTCGCATGGCGAGTCGGGGGCGATCGTTGATCTGCTGACAGAGGAACACGGCCGGTTCGCCGCCCATGTCGCCGGCGGCGGCTCACGGAAGATGAAGCCCTACCTCCAGGCCGGGGCGCGGGTGCGCGCCGGCTACCGGGCGCGAATGTCCGACCAGTTGGGATCGGCGCAGCTGGAGCCGGTCGGGGAGGGGCCCTCGGCGCTGTTCGATGATCCGCTGGCGCTGGCCGGCCTCGCCGCCGCCGCGGCCGTCGCTGCGGGTGCGCTGCCGGAGCGGGAACCGCATCCGGGCGCCTACTACGCCTTCGACTCGCTCAGCAACGCCTTCAGCCTGACC
The DNA here is from genome assembly GCA_021741355.1 of Caulobacter sp. Taxonomy (GTDB): domain Bacteria; phylum Pseudomonadota; class Alphaproteobacteria; order Caulobacterales; family Caulobacteraceae; genus Caulobacter. Next base: position 120,670 of record JAIOXZ010000001.1, on the reverse strand, counting down.
GACATCTGGCCGGCGATCTTCGTGCGGTTCGAGGCCGGCCTGCTGCAGGAGCTCGGCTTCGGGCTGGACTTGAGCAAGTGCGCTTCGACGGGAACCACCGACGATCTGGTCTGGGTCAGTCCCCGCACGGGCCGGGCGGTCAGCCGCTCGGCGGGCGCGCCGTTCGCCGACCGACTGCTCGCATTGCCGGGCTTCCTGCTCGGCTCCCAGGGCGGGTTGTCGGAGGGCGACATCCGCAAGGGCTTCGACCTGACCGGGCACTTCCTGGAGCAGTTCGTGTTTGGCCCGCTGAACCGTCCCTTGCCGCCAGCGAGGGTCTGGTTGCTTGAGCGGCTGGCGGATGCGGGACGGCTTTAGGCTAGAGTGCGCCGCCAAGGAGTCGCGCCATGACCAACCCGCCACCCATCACCCTCGTTGAGCGCCAGGCGCGTCTCGCCGCCCTGTGTACGCAGATGGAAGCGGCAGGGGTCCAGGCGGTGCTGCTGGGGGCGACCTCGAGCCTGCGCTACTTCACCGGACTGGTCTGGCATCCATCAGAGCGCCTGTGCGGCGCCATCGTCCACACTGACGGGCGTCTTGAGTACGTCTGCCCGCGGTTCGAGCTGGACAAGGTCGCCGGGATCGTCGGCGTGCCTGGCGAGATCGCCACCTGGGAGGAGCACGAGAACCCCTACGCCCTGGTCGCCGACCGGATGGGCCCGGCTGGACGGCTGGCGGTCGACGACCAGATCGCGCTGTTCATGTTCCTGGGTCTGCGCCGGGCGCTCGGTGACGAGCGGCTGGCCGATGCGGGGCCGCTGATCAATCGCCTGCGGCGAGCCAAGTCTCCCGCGGAGATCGCGCTGATGACCCGCGCCAAGGCGATCACCATCGAGGTGCATCGCCGCGCCTGGCAGAGTCTCGCGCCGGGCGTCCTGACCTCGGAGGTCACGCGCTTCATCGACGCGCAGCACCGGCTGCTCAACGGCGGGACCGGGTCGAGCTTCTGCATCGTCTCGTTCGCCGAGGACACCGCGCTGCCCCACGGCGGCGAGACCGATCGCGCCCTGGCCGAGGGCGACATGGTGCTGATCGACACCGGCACGACCCTCGACGGCTACAACAGCGACATCACAAGGTCCTACGTCTTCGGCGAGGCGACGCCGCGCGTGCGCCGTATCTGGGACATCGAGAAGGAGGCCCAGGCCGCCGCCTTCGCCGCCGCCGCGCTCGGCAAGCCCTGCGAGCGCGTCGATGACGCCGCCCGGGCGGTGCTGGTGCGGCATGGCCTGGGGCCTGACTACCAGTTGCCCGGCACGCCGCACCGCACCGGCCACGGCATCGGCCTGGACGTCCATGAGTCGCCCAATCTGGTTCGGGGCGACGCGACCCCGCTCGAGGTCGGCATGTGTTTCTCCAATGAGCCGATGATCGTGGTGCCCGGCGTGTTCGGCGTGCGTCTGGAGGACCACTTCCACATGACGGCGGCGGGGCCGAAGTGGTTCACCAACCCGCAGTTCAGCCTCGATGATCCGTTCGGCGACCTGGGCGCGTTCGAGCCGTGAGCCTGCCTGTCGTCGATCTGGGTCCGCTATTTGGTGATAACGCTAAAGATCGGGCCGCCGTCGCGGCGCAGATCGGCGCAGCCTGTCGCGCGGATGGCTTTTTCTATGTCACCGGCCATGGCGGCGAGGCGCTGTTTCCGGACCTGCGGGCAGAAAGCGAACGGTTCTTCGGGCTTCCGCTCGAAGAGCGCATGGCGATCGGGATGGCCAACGGCGGCCCGGCGTGGCGTGGGTTCTTCCCGGTCGGCGGCGAGTTGACCTCCGGCAGGCCGGATCTGAAGCAGGGGCTCTATCTCGGCGAGGAGCTGGATGAGAGCGATCGGCGGGTCGCCTCCGGCTGGCCGATGCACGGCGCCAACCAGTGGCCGGCGGCCCTGCCCACGCTTCGCCCGGTGGTGACGGCCTGGACGGACGCCATGACCCGCGCGGGACACGCGCTGATGGAAGGCGTCGCGCTGAGCCTTGGGTTGCCGGATCGATACTTCCACGACCGCTACACCGCCGACCCGACAATCCTGTTCCGTATCTTCCACTACCCGGCGACGCCGCCGCAGGACGGCAATGACTATGCCTTCGGGGTCGGGGAGCACACCGACTACGGCCTGCTCACCCTGCTGGCCCAGGACGCCAACGGCGGGCTGCAGATCAAGGGGCGGGACCGAGTCTGGTTCGACGCCCCGCCGATCCCCGGCGCCCTGGTGGTCAACATCGGCGACATGCTCGATCGGCTCACGCAGGGCCTCTACCGGTCCGCCCCGCACCGGGTGACCAACACCAGCGGCCGCGACCGCCTCAGCTGGCCGCTGTTCTTCGACCCGGCCTTCGACGCGGTGGTCGAGCCGTTGCCCCTGGCCGCCGAGGTGAGGCGCGAAGCCCGCTGGGATGAGGCGGACCTCGGCGCGATCAGCGGACCCTACGGCGACTACCTGCTCGGCAAGGTCGGGAAGGTGTTTCCGGGGCTGAAGGCGAGCTTGATCTAGGTGCGTGGTTCGAGACGCGATCCTGGGGGATCGCTCCTCACCATGACGAACACCTTTGAACCCAACCTGCACGTCATCCTGAGGAGCGAGCCTCAAGCGAGCGTCTCGAAGGACGCAGGGACAACCCCCTCGCGCCCGCGCTAAACACAGACGTCCCTCAAGTTCCCGATTCGAGCATGACCCTCCACACTCCCCCGCCGGGCGACGGCGACCGCATTCTTGAAGAGCCGCTGACCGAGGCGCTGTCGCGGCGCTACCTGGCCTACGCCCTGTCGACGATCAGTTCGCGGGCGCTGCCCGATGTGCGGGACGGGCTCAAGCCTGTGCACCGCCGGCTCATGTACGCCATGAGCAACATGCGGCTCAGCCCCGAAGCCGCGGCGCGCAAATGCGCCAAGGTGGTCGGGGAGGTGATGGGTAATTTCCACCCGCACGGCGACCAGTCGATCTATGACGCCCTGGTGCGCCTGGCGCAGGATTTCGCCCAGCGCTATCGGCTGATCGACGGGCAGGGCAACTTCGGCAACATCGACGGCGATAACGCCGCGGCCATGCGCTACACCGAGTGCAAGATGACCCCGGCGGCGATGCTGCTGCTGGACGGCATCGACGAGGACGCGGTCGACTTCCGCCCGACCTACGACGGCCAGGATGAAGAGCCGGTCGTCCTGCCCTCGGGCTTTCCCAATCTGCTGGCCAACGGCAGCTCCGGCATCGCGGTCGGCATGGCCACCTCGATCCCGCCGCACAACGCCGCCGAACTGATCGACGCCTGCCTGATGCTGCTCAAGCGGCCCGAGGCGACCACGGCGGACCTGATGGAGCATGTGCGCGGGCCGGACTTCCCGACCGGCGGCGTGATCGTCGAACCGACCGGCTCGATGCTCGACATGTACGAGAGCGGTCGCGGCGGTGTGCGCGTGCGCGCGCTCTGGACCAAGGAAGAGCAGGCCCGCGGTGGCTGGCAGATCGTCATCACCGAGATCCCCTACCAGGTGAAGAAGGCCGAGCTGGTCGAGCAGCTGGCCGATCTGATCGAGAGCAAGAAGGCCCCGCTGCTCGGCGACGTGCGCGACGAGAGCGCCGAGGACGTCCGGCTGGTGCTGGAGCCCAAGAGCCGCAACGTCGAGCCCGAGGTCCTGATGGAGAGCCTGTTCCGGCTGTCCGATCTGGAAACGCGCTTTCCGGTCAACATGAACGTGCTGGACGCCCGCGGCACGCCGGGGGTGATGGGGCTCAGGCAGGCGCTGCTGGCTTTCCTGGCCCACCGCCGCGAGGTGCTGGTGCGCCGGGCGCGGTTCCGGCTGGGCAAGATCGAGGCCCGGCTGCACATCCTCGACGGCCTGCTGATCGCCTTCCTGAACCTCGACGAGGTGATCCGCATCGTCCGCTACGAGGACGAGCCGAAGCAGAAGCTGATCGCGGCCTTCGCGCTGACCGACATCCAGGCCGACGCCATCCTCAACACCCGCCTGCGTCAGCTGGCGAAGCTGGAAGAGATGGAGCTGCGCCGCGAGCACGCGGAGCTGGCCGAGGAACGCGACGGCATCATCGCCATGCTCGGCGACGAGAAGCTGCAGTGGAAGCTGGTCGGGGAGGGGCTCAAGGACGTCCGCAAGATCCTCGGGCCTGACACCGCGGTCGGAAAGCGCAGGTCCGCTTTCGCCGAGGCGCCGACCGTCTCGATCGAGGCGTCGGTAGAGGCCTTTGTCGTGCGTGAGCCGATCACGGTCATCCTGTCGGAGAAGGGCTGGATCCGCGCGGCCAAGGGCCGGGTCGAGGATCCTTCTGAACTGAAGTTTAAGGAAGGCGACAAGCTCGGCTTCATTGTTCCAGCAGAAACAACGGACAAGCTGCTTATCTTCGCGTCGGATGGGCGCTTCTTCACGCTCGACTGTAGCAAGCTTCCCGGCGCGCGGGGCCATGGCGAGCCGCTGCGGCTGATGGTCGATATCGATGACCGTGTGAAGATCCTCGACGTCTTCCCGCACAAGCCAGGCCGCAAACGGCTGCTGGCGTCGAAGGCCGGCTACGGCTTCATCCTGCCAGAGGAGGAGGCGCTGGCCTTCCGCAAGGCCGGCAAGCAGGTGCTGAACGGCGAGGCGCTGATCTCGCTGGAAGCCACCGGCGACCGGGTGGCCGTCGTGGGAGACAACGGCAAGATCCTGATCTTCAACCTCGACGAACTGCCGGAAATGCCGCGGGGCAAGGGCGTAAAGCTGCAGACCTATCGCGAAGGCGGCCTGCGGGACGCCCTGGTGTTCACCGCCGGGGCCGGGGCCGCCTGGACCGACGCCGCCGGCCGCACGCGCGACTGGCCCGAGTGGAAGGACTGGGAAGGCCGCCGCAGCGCCGCGGGCAAACTGGCGCCCAAGGGCTTCCCGACCAGCAAACGGTTCCGTCCGAAGTAGGGCGCGACGGCGCTCTTGCTTGCCGCCCGGGCAACCCGCGCTAGTCTCTGCGAAATGACCGGTCGAACCGGTGCGGGGGAATCACATGGCGATCTGGCGCAAATCGGTGATGGCGGCTGCCGTCGCGGTCCTGGCGTTTTCCGGGCCGGCGGCGCAGGCATGGCCGGGCAAGCCCAAACCGGCGGCGGTATCCTCGCTCGGCCTGCCACGCGCCACGCCCGAGTCGGTCGGCTTCTCGTCTGAGCGGCTGGCGAAACTCGACGCGACGCTCAACGGCATCGTCGACGCCGGCCGCCTGCCCGGCGTGCTGACCCTTCTGGCGCGGCACGGCAAGATCATCGCGGTCAACGCCCACGGCGTGAAGGACGTGGCGAGCGGCGCGCCGATCACCGAAGACACCATCTTCCGCATGTATAGCCAGACCAAGCCGGTCACCGGCGTGGCGATGATGATCCTGTACGAGGAAGGCCGCTGGCGGCTGGATGATCCCGTCACGAAATACATCCCCGAGTTCGCCGGCCTGAAGGTGTTCAAGGGGTTGGACGCGGACGGCAAGTCGATCCTCGAACCGATCGCCCGCGCGGCCACCATGCGCGAGCTGATGACCCATACGGCGGGCTTCGCCTACGGCCTGATGGCCGACAACTACGTCGACAAGGCCTACCAGGAGTCCGCCCTGTTCCGGCAGCCTTCGCTGAAGGAGGGGATGAGCATCCTGACGACCCTGCCCATGGCCAGCCAGCCGGGCGAGCAGTGGAAGTACAGCGTCGCGGTCGATATCCAGGGCTATATCGTCGAGAAGCTGTCGGGCCAGACCCTGCCGGACTTCATGCGCAGCCGGATTTTCGCGCCGCTGCAGATGAACGACACTGACTTCTGGACGCCCGAAGCCAAACGCGGCCGGATGGCCTCGATCTACATGGTCAGTCCCCGCGACCGGACGATCGTGCCGGCGGAGGGCTTCATGGTCCTGCCGATCGACAAGCTGCCTGATGCGGCCAATGGCGGCGGCGGCCTGGTCTCGACCCTGCGCGACTACACCCGTTTCGCCCAGATGCTGTTGAACGGCGGCGAGCTGGACGGTGTGCGCATTCTGGCGCCGGGCACGGTGAAGCTGATGGCCAGCAACCACCTGACCGATCTGCAGCTGGCGAAGACGCCGCTGGGCGAAGGTGTGGGCTTCGGCCTGGATGTCGCGGTGGTGATGGACCCGGCGAAGGCCGGCACGCTGGCGGGCAAGGGCACCTACAGTTGGGGCGGCGCGGCCGGCACCTGGTTCTGGATTGATCCCGAGAACGACGTCGTCTTCCTCGGCATGATCCAGGTGCTCGGCGCCGGCGCGGCGCGGCTCGACGAGCTGTCCCAGGCGCTGGTCTATCAGGCGCTGGTCGATCCTTCGAAGTAGGGATAGCGTCAGCGGGACTCGCTCCGGAGAGACCCTGTGACCCTGATCATCATTCTCGTCGTCATCGTGGTGCTCGGCCTGCTTCTGGTCGGCATCTACAACCGGCTGGTCGCCCTCAACACGCGCGCCGACCAGGCGTTCGCCGACATCGATGTGCAGCTCAAGCAGCGGCACGACCTGATCCCCAATCTGGTCGAGACGGTGAAGGGCTACGCGACGCACGAGAAGGGCACGCTGGAGGCGGTGATCGCCGCCCGCAACGCCGCCACGAGCGCCGGATCGGTCGCCGACAAGGTGCAGGCCGAGAACATGCTGACCGGCGCGCTGCGCCAGATGTTCGCCGTCGCCGAGGCCTATCCGGACCTCAAGGCCAACAGCAACTTCCTCGGCCTACAGAGCGAGCTGTCGGACATCGAGAACAAGCTCGCCGCCGCCCGCCGGTTCTTCAACAACGCCGTGGCCGAGTTCAACGCCGCGCGGCTGTCGTTCCCGGCCGTGGTGTTCGCCGGCATGTTCGGCTTCAACGCCCGCACCCTTTTCGACCTCGGCGAGAAGCGGGCGGCGCTGGATGTCGCGCCCGAGGTCAAGTTCTAGGATCCGCATCATGGGGGCCGTCGGCCTCTACACCCACATCCAGAGCAACAATCTGCGCTCGGCCCTGCTGCTGGCGGGGTTTCCGGTGCTGTTGCTGGGTATCGTCTACGCCCTGACGCTGGGCATGATCGGGGCGGGCATGCTGCCGTCGACGGGCTCGGTCGGCGGCGATCTCGGCCAGGCCGGATGGTTCATGCTGGCCGGCGCGCCGCTGGCGCTGATCGTCACGGCGGTCTGGTTCATTGTCGCGTATTTCGGCAACCAGCTGATCATCGATCTGGCGACCGGCGCGCGGCCGGTGACGCGCACCGCCGAGCCGGACCTCTACAACCTGCTGGAAAACCTCTGCATCTCGCGAGGCCTGACCGCACCCAGCCTGCGGATCATCGAGAGCGAGGCGCTGAACGCCTTCGCGACCGGCCTGAACGAGAAGCAGTACAGCATCACCGTCACCCGCGGCCTGATGACCACGCTCGACACGGCCGAGCTCGAGGCCGTGCTGGGCCACGAACTGACCCATGTGATCAACCGCGATGTGCGGACCATGGTCATCGCCTCGGTGTTCGCCGGGATCATCACCCTGATCGCCGAGATCCTGTTTCGCTCGGTGCGTTTCGGGGCGCTCGGCGGGCGGCGGAACGGGAACAACAAGGGGGCGGGGGTCTTCATCCTGATCGCCTTCGTCGCCGCCGCGATCGGCTGGCTTCTGGCGATCGTTATCCGGATGGCCCTGTCGCGCAGCCGCGAGTTCGTCGCCGATGCCGGCGCGGTCGAGCTGACGAAGAACCCCGACGCCATGATCAGCGCCCTGCGCAAGATCGAGGGGCGCAGCGCTCTGCCGGCCCCGGAGTCGGTCCAGGGCATGTTTATCGAGAACCACGAGAAGGGTTTCAGCAGCCTGTTCGCCACCCACCCGCCGATCAGTGAACGGGTCCAGGCGCTGGTGGCGTTCGCCGGCGGCCGTGATGTGGCGCCAGCGGTTGTCGGGATGGCTGCCGAGGTCGCCGATACGTCGCCCCCAGCGCCCTGGGGATAGGTCCTGCTATAGCGCCAGATGCAGGAACTGGTTGTAGGGGCTGGCGTCGTAGTCGCCGAACGCCTCGCCGTTGGTGAAGCCGCGCTTGCGATAGAGGGCGAGGGCCGCATTGAAGCTCGCGCCGACGCCCGTTTCCAGGCTGACCCGCCGGTAGCCGCGCGTCGCGGCCTCGTCGAGGATATGCGCCAGCAGCGCTGCGGCGATGCCCTTGCGAAGATGGTCCGGATGCGTCCGCATCGACTTCAGCTCGCCACTGTCGCCGTCGAGCGCCTTCAGCGCGCCGATGCCCGCCAGCGCGCCGTTTTCCCGCACGGTCCAGACGGTGATGTCGGGTGTTTGCAGGCCGGACAGGTCGAGCGCGAACACGTGGCCTGCCGGAGTGTTTTCGGCCATCCCCGCCAGATGGATCGCCAGCAGCTGACGGACATCGGCAGCGTCGAGATCGGCCGGACGGATCGACAACACGGCTAAGGCGCCTTGCTGCCCAGCTTCGGCACGATCGGCCCGCGCATGCGGCGCTCACGGGCCAGACTTTCCTCGGCCTCGGCGCGGTCGCGGGACGACATCAGCATCCAGCCCTGCGGCCGCAGCACCTCCAGCGGCGAGAAGCGCGCCTTGTAGGCCATCTTCTCGCTGCCCGGGACCCAGTAGCCCAGATAGACGTACGCCAGCCCGTTGAGACCGGCCTGGACCACGTGGTCGAGGATGATGAAGGTGCCCAGGCTGCGCTTCACCGCCCGCGGATCGTAGAAGCTGTAGACCATCGACAGGCCGTCGCTCATCACGTCTATCAGCACACAGGCGATGAGGTCTCCGGGACCGTCATCGGTCGAGGGCAGGCGATACTCGATAATGTGGGTCCGGACGGCCGTGTCCTCGACCATGGCGACGAAGTCGGGCCAGGTCATCTCGGCCATGCCGCCGTCGGCGTGACGGGCGGTCAGGTAGCGGCGCAGCAGGTCGAACTGCTCCATCGTCGCTTCCGACTCCACCAGGTGCCGGCGCAGATCACGGTTGCGGCCGAGGGCCTTCCGCTCGGAACGGGAAAAGACGTAGTCCATCACCGGCAGGCGCGCAGAGGTGCAGGCCGAACAGGCCTCGCAAGCCGGCCGATAGGCGATGTGCTGCGAGCGGCGGAAGCCCGCCTGGGTCAGTCCGTCGTTGACCGAAGCGCCGTCCGAGGCCGGCAGATGGGCGAAGACCTTCCGCTCTTCCCGTCCCGGCAGATAGGGACAGGGGGAGGGCGCGGTCAGGAAGAAACGCATCCGTCTCGATGTGAAGTGATGCGTCACCTGCCCCTACGCCTTGCGGCTCTCCTCTTCCCCACAGCGATTAGGGCGCATGGCGCGCTCCCGTGCAAGCAGGGTTTGACGGATCCATGTTCATCGATCCGGCGGAAGCACGGGGGCTTCGCGCAGCAGGACGATGGAGATGCGGCGGTTGCCGGCCAGCATCGGATCGTCCGGAAACAGCGGATCGGAATTGGCCTTGCCAGACACCTGATAGACCCTGTCCGGGACGACCCCGAAGCCCTGCAGCAGCTGGCGGGCGACGTCGGCGCGGGCCGAGGACAGGGCCCAGTCGCTGGACAGGGTGCGGCCGCTGGGGCTGATGCTGGTGTGGCCGCTGATGGCGATGCGGTTCGGCAGCTGGTTGATGATCCGCGAGATCGCCCGGAGCAGAGTGCGGGCGCGATCATTGGGCATGGCCGCACCGTCCTTGAACATCGACCGGCCTTCCTGGTCGACGAGCTGGATGCGCAGGCCTTCCGGAGTCTGGTCGATGAGGATCTGCTTCGAGAGCTCCGCGAGCTCGGGCATGTCCTGCAACGCCTGTTTGAGCGACTGGGCGGCGGAGGTGAAGGCGGCGTCTTCGCGGGCCTGGATCTCCTGCCGCAGATCGGCTTCGGACGCGGATTGCAGCGCGCCGGCGCCGGTCGTGTCCGCCGTCTTGCCAGGGTCCTGGGGATCGGTGGGCGACTCGGGCGAGGTCTGTTCGATGATCGCCGCGGAGCCGGACGACTTGGCGCCGTCCTCGCCGAGCGAGGTTCCGCCGAGGATGCCGCCCGATCCGCTGGTCGTCTCCGACACACTGGCCGGCGCGAAATAATCGGCGATGCCGCGCTTCTGCTCGGGGCTGGTCGTGTTGATCAGCCACATCAGCAGGAAGAAGGCCATCATGGCGGTCACGAAGTCGGCGTAGGCGACCTTCCAGGCGCCGCCGTGGTGTCCGCCACCGACGACCTTCTTGACCTTCTTGATCATGATGGGCGCGTCACTGTTCAGCGCCATGGTGAATCCCCTCTTAATCCCAAGCGAAGGTCGCCTGTGGTCGTTAAGATGGTGTTGCGGCGCGGGGCCGGAATCGGGGTTGCGACATGAAAATCGCCTTTGTTGGCCTTGGGGTCATGGGTTTCCCGATGGCGGGTCATCTGGCCAGGGCGGGGCATGCGGTCAGTGTCTTCAACCGAAGTCCTGAAAAGGCGGCTCGCTGGGTCGAGACTCACGGGGGTTCGGCCGGGGCGACGGTGGCGCAGGCGGCGTCGGGCTGCGAGATCGTGGCGCTCTGCGTGGGCAATGACGCTGACGTGCGCGGCGTGGTTCCGGACGCGCTGGCGGTGATGGCGCCCGGCGGGATCATTGTCGATCACACCACGACTTCGGCAGTGGTGGCGCGCGAGATGGCCGAACTCGCCAGGGCCTCCGGCCGCTGGTTTGTCGATGCGCCGGTCAGTGGCGGGCAGGCGGGCGCCGAGAACGGGCAGCTGACCGTTATGGCGGGCGGCGACGCCGAAGCCGTGGCGCGGATCGAGCCGGTCATCGCTGCCTACTCCAAGGCCGTAAAGCGGATCGGCGAGGCGGGGTCAGGCCAGCTGGCCAAGATGGTCAACCAGATTTGCATCGCCGGGGTGGTTCAGGGTCTGGCCGAGGCGGTGCATTTCAGCAAGCGGGCAGGGATCGATCCGGCGCTGGTCTACGACGCCATCAGCAAGGGCGCCGCCCAGTCCTGGCAGATGGACAACCGCTGGGCGACGATGGTCGAGGGCCGGTTCGACTTCGGCTTTGCGGTGGACTGGATGCGCAAGGACCTGGGCCTGGTGCTGGATGAGGCGGCGACCAACGGCGCGCGGCTGGAGATGACGGCGCTGGTGGATGGCTACTACGCCGAGGTCCAGGCCATGGGCGGGCATCGCTGGGATACGTCGAGCCTGGCCGCGCGACTGGAGAAGCCGCAATGACCCGTCTCTTCGCGACCCTGCTGGGCGGCCTGCTCCTGATCCTTGCCACGCCCGCCCTGGCCGCGCCGGCGGTGAAGGAAGGCGACGTCGTCATCCGCGACTTCAGGTTCCAGTCCGGCGAAAACCTGCCGGAGCTTCGCCTGCACTACCGCACCCTCGGCGAGCCGCGGCGCGACGCCTCGGGCCGGGTGGTCAACGCGGTGATGATCCTGCACGGCACGGGCGGGTCGGGCGCCCAGTTCCTGCGGCCGCAGTTCGCCGATGTGCTGTTCAGGCCGGGCGGCCTGCTGGATCCCGCGAAATACTACATCATCCTGCCGGACGGCATCGGCCATGGCGGATCTTCCAAACCCAGTGACGGCTTGCGGGCGCGGTTCCCGGCCTACGACTACGACGACATGGTCGAGGCCCAGCGACGGCTGCTGGTCGACGGGCTGAAGGTCGACCGGTTGCGGCTGATCCTGGGCACCTCGATGGGCTGCATGCACGCCTTCGTCTGGGGTGAGACCCATCCGGACTTCGCCGACGCCCTGATGCCGCTCGCCTGCCTGCCGACCGAGATCGCGGGCCGAAACCGGGTCTGGCGCAAGCTGGCGATGGATGGCATCCGCTCTGATCCCGCCTGGATGGACGGCGACTACACGCAACAGCCGATGCAGGGTCTCCGCACGGCCCAGAGCCTGCTGATGCTGGCCGGTGGCGCGCCGATGCCGCTGCAGCGCGATCTGGCCAGCCGCGAAGCCGCGGACGGCTATGTGAACAGGGGTATGGCCGCCGCGCTGCCGCAGCTGGACGCCAATGACCTCTGGTTCCAGATCAACGCCTCGCGGACCTACGACCCCTCTGCCGGGCTGGAGCGGATCACCGTCCCGGTCATGTGGATCAACTCGGCGGACGACTTCATCAACCCGCCGGAACTGGGCCTGGCCCAGACCTTCGCGCCGCGGATCCGGCGCGGGACCTATCTGCTGTTGCCCAACATCCCTGAGGGCAAGGGACACGGGACCCATACCTGGGCTGTGTTCTGGCAGGACCGGTTGGCGGCGCTGCTGGAAGACTCGGAAGCCCGCTGATGATGTTCACCCGCCGCCTGCGCGAACCTGTCATGCGCGGCGAGGTGACCTGGTCGGTGCGCATCTGGCAGACGCCGAAGGTCAAGGCCGGCGGGCGCTATGCGCTGGGGCTGGCGCCGTCGAGGTAGCGGATCAGGGTGGCCATCTTCTGGATGAAGGTCCCGGTCGAGATGCCGATGACAGGCTGGTCCGCCAGATATGGCGAGGTATCGGTGCGGTCGCCGACGTTGGTGGTGGCGAAGTCTCCCGGCGCGATCTCTGGCGAGCCGTCGCCGGCATAGGGATTGCTGGTTGAGCGTAGCGGCGTGGGCCACCAGCCGTCCGGCGTCAGTTCGGCGAGAATGGCGCGCACCGCGGCCGGGCCGGGCGCCGCCGACCGGGTGGCGCTGCTGTTGAGGTCAGACACCTGGATGTCGCCCAGGGCGAAGTAGCGGGGCAGGGGCGTCAGTCCCTCGGCCAGCAGGGGCGAGCCTCTGGACGCCTCCGCCGGCGACAAGGCCCGCGCCGCGGCATAGCGCGTCCGCAGACCGGTCAGGTCGATCTTCCGCGTCGCGCTGTAGTGACCGATGGTCTTCACCGGGTCGTGGTTCACGAAGTAGGCGCCGTTGACGACGTTCGAGCCGCGCCGATGGACGTAGAGCGGGCGGTTGCTGCCGATCTCGATGAACGTCGGATGGGTGCGGCCTTCTTTCGTCGGCTCCGCCAGCTTCACCGACTCCAGCCAGTCCAGCGCCTCGGGGATGCGGTCGAGGAAGGCCGCGTCGCCGGTCAGACGGTGGAAGACCATCAGCTGGTCGATGTTGGTCGCGGTCGTGTGGGTCGCCAGCGCCAGTGGCTCGTAGGACCGCGCCCCGGCCGGCTTGAGATCCGGCGTGTACTGCAACGCCCAGCCTGCCTGCGGGGCGGGCTGTTGGGTCGCCAGGAACACCTGCATGGCCCGCCGGATCGGCTGGGCCAGGCTCTGGTCGCCCAGGCTCTGGCGGACCATCAGCAGGAACTTGATGTTCTCGCCGGCCACGTCGTCGTTGAAGGTGACATAGCCTGTGTAGTCGGGCCGCCCATCCTTGGCTAAGGCGTCGGTGCGCGGATAGCGCTGCGGCCAGCCGCCGCTGGGCTGCTGGCTGCCCAGCACCAGCGCCACGGCCTTGCCCAGCGGCGCGCGGATCTTCGGATCCCGGCGCTCGACATACATCCGCAACAGAAACTGCATCGCCTCCGACGTGCCCGCGTCGTCGAAGGTGGCGTTGCCCCAATAGTGCTGGAATTCCTCCAGCCGCCAGGCGTTCCTGCCGATGGTGGCGTACCAGCGCCTGAGAGACTCTTCGCCGGCGAAGTCGATCATGTAGTTCCAGCCGCCGCTCGGCAGCTGGCCGGCGATCAGGGCGCCGGCGGCCTTGTCCGCGGCGGCGTAGTAGATTTCCTCGCCGGTGGCGTGGAAGGCGTCGAGGAACAGGTGGCCCATGGTCGCCGTGCCCGGCGGCTGCACCCAGATCATGCGGGGAAAGGCCTCCATCTCGCCCCAGCGCCGCGAGAAGTCCGGCAGGCAGGACCAGACATAGCCGCCGTTGACCGCGACCTTGTCCGTCATGAAGGCCGTGGCCTGTCGCATCGCCGCCAGTACCTCGGCGCGGCCCGGCGCTCCGGCGGCGATCGCCGGCGACGCCAGGACGCCCGCCGTCGACGCGGCCCCGGCGATGAACCGTCGGCGAGGGATCATGGACTGGTCCGGATGCTCAACCATCGCAGCCATCTATCGCGCGGCGGACCTCGCGGCGCCAGTCGCCGGTCCGTCTGGAGTTCAGTCGCCGCCGGAGGTCCACTGGACGATGGTCGTGATCAGCGCGCGCGCGTCGATCGGCTTGGGGACGTGTCCGTCGAAGCCGACGCCCAGCAGCCGCTCGGTGGCCTGGCCATCGACGTCGGCGGTGAAGGCCAGGATCGGCGCTTCGGCGTTCGGGCCGGCGCCGGCGCGGATCAGCCCCATCGCCGCCTCGCCGCCCATGCCGGGCATGCGAATGTCCATGAGGATCAGATCAAAGGGGCTGCCGCCGGAAACGGTCACCGCTTCCTCGCCGCTGCAGGCGAAGGTCATGTCGAGGTCGAGCGATCCCAGCAGATGTTTCACCAGCTCCCGATTGGCCTCGTTGTCATCGACCACGAGGATGCGCGCGCGGTCGGATGGCGACGCCGCCGTACGGGCGACGGGCAGAGCGGCGGGATCAGCCGGTGTGTCGGCGCGCGGCGCGGGCGTCCTGATCCAGAACCGGCTGCCCTGGCCCTCGGTGCTCTCGACGCCGATCTCGCCGCCCATGGCCTCGACCAGGCCGCTGCAGATCGCCAGGCCGAGGCCGGTGCCGCCCTCGATCCGGTTCGAGGCCTGGTCGACCTGGGAGAAGCGCCGGAACAGCCGCGCCTGCCCCTCGGCCGAAATGCCGGGCCCCGTGTCCTGGATACTGATTTCCAGACCGTACTCGTCGGACCAGGCGGCGCTGATCGCGACGAGCCCGGCCGGCGTGAATTTCACGGCGTTGCCGATCAGGTTGAGCAGGACCTGTCTCAGCCTGTCCGGATCGACCACCACCCAGTCCGGCAGCCCGTTGGACAGGTCCAGCGAGAGCGTCAGGCCCTTTTCGGCGGCCTGGGCCTCAAACAGTCCGGCGACGTCCTGAATCAGCGCCATCACCGCAGTGGGCCGCGGCTCGATTCTCGCCTGCCCGGCCTCGATCTTGGAGAAGTCGAGGACGTCATTGACGATCGCGAGCAGGGATTGGGTCGCGGTGACGATCCGGGTGGCGAAGCCATTGGAGACGGCCGACAGTTCCGGCTGCTCATTGAGCAGTCTCGAAAAGCCGACGATGCTGGTCAGCGGCGTGCGGATCTCGTGGCTCATGTTTGCGAGGAATTCGGACTTGACCCGATCGGCGCGTTCCGCCCGGTCCGCGGCCGCCTGAAGCCGCTTTTGCAGTCTGCGTTGCATCAGGATCGACGCCACCGCTGCGATCAGGGCCAGGGCGACGATGCCGACGAGGGCGGTGATCTGCAGGGTCTGGCGGCGCTGCGCCTTCAGCAGGGCCTGGGTGTCGTCGATCTCGTCTTCAAGGCTGGCGCGCATGTTATGCAGCCCCTCGACGGCGGCTGCGGCGCTGTCGCGACGCTGTTGGTCCTGAAACTCGACCAGCACCTCGTAGGCCTCGGACAACCGGCCTTCGCTCCGCAGGACTTCCGCCTCGCTCTGCAGGATGTCGTGCATCAGCAGCGGATCGCCGCGCCGGTCCGACAGCGCCCGCAGGGCCTCGAACCGGAGACGGGCGTCCCCGGGCCGGCCAAGCCGGGCGAGGGCGATGACCTCAATCAGCATAACCTTCGGCCGATGGTCCGGCGCCATCTCGGGGTTGGCCAGCGCGGTCTGGGCGCAGGTCAGCGCCTCGGCGTAGGCGTCTGCGGCGATGCGAACGGTGGCGCAGAGTTCGTTGGCCCAGCCGATCTCGATGGCGTTTCCCGTCGCGATCGACAGGCGCCGGAACTGACGCATCAGGTCACTGGCCAGATCGTTGCGGCCGAGGTTGGAGGTGATGATGGCCAGGTTGTAGAGCGCGGTGCGGCCATCAAGCGGCTGATCGGTGCTTTGTGAAACGGCGACCTGGAGCTCGACGTTGTCGATAAAGGCGGGCAGGTCTCCAAGCTCGCGCGAGGCATAGGCGCCGGCGTCCGCAAGGCCCATTTTGAGGGAGCCCGACCCCTTTGCCTGGCCGGCGTCGCGCAGTCCGGAGCGGATGACCTGCAAGGCCTGAACCGGGAGGCCGGCGTCGGTCAGGGCGTAGGCCAGCAGGCGGGCGCCGGCGGCCCTCAGGTAGGGGTCGCGTTCGCCCGCCAGCAGACGGGTCAGGTCGGCCGCCGCGTCTGCGAAGTCTCCCTCGATGCCACGCGAATAGGCTTCCAGCTGAAGCAGGGCGCGGGCGTGCCGGCTGTCCTTACGCAGGCGTATCTCGTCGGCGTAGAGCTTCATCCAGCGTTCGGCCCGCTGAACGTCAGACGCCGTCAGGGCCTCGACCGAGATCCGGCGCAGCTGCTCGAGCCGGCCCTCTCCGGTGGTTGCGGCGGCGCGGGCCTCCCAGGCCGCGATCTGGCCGGGCGTCGTCATCAGGCGCCGCTCTTCGAGCGTGATCGCCAGCCGCGCGGCGCGCTGGTCCTGCGTCTGCTGGCTCGAAATGGGGGAGCGGGTTTCGGCGGCGATCGCCTGACCTGCCGTCAGGACGACGCAAAGTGAAAGGAGAAGACGCAGCCGCATTGGCCCCATGCACAACAGTTCGGCGCAGGTTCGCGTATGGCGGCGAATTTAGCGTTAACGACCGTCGTCGCCCGGGCTACCGGGAGAGCATCTCGGCGGCCCGCGGCGCGAAGTAGCTGATCACGCCGGCGCAGCCCGCCCGCTTGAAGGCGCCGAGGCTCTCGAGGATGGCGCGCTCCTCGTCGATCCAGCCGTTCTGGGCCGCCGCCATGATCATCGCGTACTCGCCGCTGACCTGGAAGGCGAACGTCGGCATGGAGAAAGTCTCCACAACCCTTTGAATGATATCAAGATAAGGCATGCCCGGCTTGACCATGACCATGTCCGCGCCCTCGGCGATGTCGAGCGCCACCTCGCGCAGCGCCTCGTCGCTGTTGGCGGGGTCCTGCTGGTAGGTCTTCTTGTCGGCCGGGTTCTCGATATCGCCGGAGCCCAGCTTTCCCGAGCCGATCGCGTCGCGATAGGGACCATAGAAGGCCGAGGCGTATTTGGCGGCGTAGGACATGATCATAGTGTCCTGAAAACCCTCGCTTTCCAGCGCCGCGCGAATGGCGCTGACCCGGCCGTCCATCATGTCCGAGGGGGCGAGAATGTCGCAGCCGGCGCGGGCCTGGACCAGGGCCTGCTCCACCAGCCGCTCGATGGTCGCGTCGTTGACGATCCGGCCGCACTCCAGCACCCCGTCGTGGCCGTGGGTGGTGAAAGGGTCCAGCGCCACGTCGCACATGATCCCGACTTCGGGGGCGGCGTCCTTCATCGCCTTCACGGCCCGGCTGATGACCCCGTCGGGATCGGCGGCGAGGGAGCCATCCGCGTCCTTGTTGGCGCCGTCGATGAGCGGGAAGATCGCGATAGCCGGAATGCCGAGTTCCCGAGCCTGAACAGCGGCTTTCGCAGCTTCCTTCACCGACAGGCGCTCGATGCCGGGCATGGAGGCGACGGGAATCCGGCCCTCACCCTCGTGCACCACCATCGACCAGATCAGATCGGCGGGGGTCAGCACGCTTTCGCGGACGAGACGTCGGCTCCAGTCAGCCTGACGCAGGCGGCGGAGACGCAGGGCGGGATAGGCGGCGAGAGGAGGCAGGCTCATGGATGGGCGGTTTCACCCATGCGCCGCGAGGTGGCAAGCCGGATGAAGCCGATCGTCGGCGCGATGAACATCCACAAGATGCCGAGAACGGCCGAAAGCCCGGACGCCGCCAGCAGGCTGAAGGCCAGGCCGCTGTAGCGAAACTCATTGATCTGCTCGACGAACTCGCGGCGCAGGTCCACACCCTGCCAGTGGCCGTGGTCGGCGATGATTTCGCGCAAGAACAGCAATCCGCCAGCGATTCCCATGATGGCAAAGGCCGCGATGAGCAGCATGCCGACCCAGAATATCCGCACCTGGAACCGGAAGTGCCGCGAAAGCTCGTCGGTCGCTGCATCGTGAAGGGCGTAGGCGATCCCGACGGCGACGACGGCGGTGACGCCCGCGAAGAAGATCGAGATCCCCAGCAGGCCATAGCCCAGCAGGGCCAGGTTCCGTTCGGCCTCGGTCCGGAGGGATCCTGCGGGCTTGGTCAAGGGCGGTCTCCTGCACAGTCTCGCGCGTTGACAGGGTGCGCCGGTGGCGTCAGGTCATCAAGCCGCTACAACCGGGGCGCAACATGCTCCAAAGGAGACCGGACGCGCATGGATTTCTCCCTGTCGGACGACCAACGCGCGATACAGGAGATGGCCCAGGCCTTCGCACGGGACGAACTCGCCCCGCATTCCGCCAAATGGGACGAAGAGAGCCACTTCCCGGTCGACGTCATGCGCGCCGCGGCGGCCCTCGGCTTCGCCGGCATCTATGTGCAGGAGAACGTCGGCGGTTCCGGCCTGAAACGCCTCGACGCCTCGGTCATCTTCGAGGCGCTCAGCTATGGCGACGTGTCCACCGCAGCTTACCTGACGATCCACAACATGGCCTCGTGGATGATCGACCGGTTCGGATCCGAGGACCTGCGCGGACGGTATCTGCCGCGGCTGACGACCATGGAGCTGATCGCCAGCTACTGCCTGACCGAACCCGGCTCAGGCTCGGACGCCGCCGCGATGCGCACGACGGCGGCGAAGGACGGCGACCACTACGTTCTGAACGGCTCGAAGGCTTTCATCAGCGGCGGCGGCGTGTCCGATGTCTATGTGGTCATGGCGCGCACGGGCGAGCCGGGCGCCAAGGGCGTCTCGGCCTTTGTCGTGGAGAAGGGGACGCCCGGCCTCAGCTTCGGCGCCAATGAGCGCAAGATGGGCTGGAAGTCGCAGCCGACGGCCCAGGTCAACTTCGACGGGGTGCGGGTCCACGAATTCAACCGCATCGGCGGGGAGGGCGAGGGGTTCCGTTTCGCCATGATGGGCCTGGACGGCGGGCGGCTGAACATCGCCAGCTGCTCGCTGGGCGGCGCGGCCTTCGCGCTCGATACGGCCAAGGCTTACCTGGAGACCCGCAATCAGTTCGGCCGGCCGCTGAAGGACTTCCAGGCCCTGCAGTTCAAGATCGCCGACATGGCCACCGAGCTGGAGGCCGCCCGGCTGATGGTGCGCAACGCCGCGGACGCCCTGGACCGGCGCGATCCGAATGCGACGAAACTCTGCGCCATGGCCAAGCGTTTCGCCACCGACGCCGGCTTCGCCGTGGCCAACGAGGCGCTGCAGCTGCACGGCGGCTACGGCTATCTGGCCGACTATCCGCTGGAGCGGGTGGTTCGCGATCTGCGGGTGCACCAGATCCTCGAAGGCACCAACGAGATCATGCGGGTGATCATCAGCCGGGAGATGTTCCGCCAGTGAGCGACGAACCCGAAGTCCTCTGCCGCGTCGAATCCGGCGTCGGGCGGATCACCCTGAACCGGCCGAAGGCGCTCCATGCCCTGACGCTGACCATGTGCGAGGACATGATCGATGCGCTGTCGATCTGGCGCTACGACGAGAGCGTCCAGTGCATCCTCATCGACCACAGCGGCGAGCGCGGCTTCTGCGCCGGCGGCGACATCCGCATGCTGGCCGAGAGCGGTGCGGGGGACGCGGTGGCGGCGCGGAAGTTCTTCCACACCGAGTACCGTCTGAACCACCTGCTGTTCACGTATCCCAAGCCGGTCATTGCGGTGATGGACGGCGTGACCATGGGGGGCGGCGTCGGTCTGTCGCTGCCGGCCGCCGTGCGGATCGCCACCGAGCGGACCACCTTCGCCATGCCGGAGACCGGCATCGGCCTGTTTCCGGACGTCGGCGGCGGCTGGTTCCTGCCGAGGCTGCCGGGCAGGGCTGGACTCTGGCTGGCCCTGACCGGCGCGCGGATCAAGGCGCCCGACTGCTGCGCCCTGGGGATCGCCACCCACTACATGCCGTCCGAGAAGGTGGAGCGTTTCAAGGCGGCGTTGCTCGCCCATCCAGGCAGTGTCGCCGGCGCCTTGGCCGCCTTTGTGGAAGACCCCGGCCACGCGCCTCTGGCGGCCCATCAGGCGGACATCGACCGGTTGTTCGGCGGCCACAGCGTGGAGGCGATCCTGGCCAATCTCGCGCTGGAACCCGGCGACTGGGCGGCCGCGCAACGCGACGTGCTGGCGACAAAGTCGCCCCAGACCTTGAAGGTCGCTTTCCGCCAGCTTCACACCGGGGCGGCGCTTGATGACTTCGCGGCCAATATGGCGATGGAGTACCGGATCGGCTCGCGGGTCGTGCGGCGGCATGACTTCCTTGAAGGCGTCCGGGCTGTGATCATCGACAAGGACAACGCGCCCCAATGGAATCCGGCGACCGTCGAGGCGGTTTCCGAGGCGGTACTGGATGACATTTTCGCGCCACTTTCGGCCGCTGAAGAATGGACGCCGCTGACTTGAGACCGGAACCGGCGTAGGACAGCAGCCGGGTCGGGGAAACGCTATGCCGGGGAGAAACACGCCATGAAGATCCTTGCCCGCTGGATGGCCCTTGCGGCCGTGCTGGCCCTCGCCGCCTGCGAAACCGTTCCGCCGCCGCCTCCGCCGCCGCCGGCCGATGCGCCGGTCAGGCTGCCGGCCTTCCTCAGCGCCGCCCTCGCCGATCCCGCCCGACCGGAAGCCGACCGCGCCCGCGACGCCGCGCGTCGCCCCGGGGAACTGCTGCTGTTCGCCGGACTGAAGCCCGGTATGAAGGTCGTCGATCTGGTGCCGGGGACCGGCTACTTCACCCGTATCTTCTCGAGGGCGGTCGGCCCGAACGGGCGCGTCTATGCCTACGTTCCGGACGAACTGACTGTGCTGGCCAAGGGCCGCCCGCCGTCGGTCGCGGCCTTCGTCGGCAAGCCGCCGTACGGCAACAGCCGGATGATCCTGCGGACGCTGCCGCTGTTCTCGACCCCCGAGAAGGTCGACATGGTCTTCACGGCCCAGAACTACCACGACATGCACCTGGACTTCATGGGCCCGGCCGACCTGTCGGTGGTCAATCGCAAGGTCTTCGCGGCCCTCAAGCCCGGCGGCGTCTACATCGTCATCGACCATTCGGCGAAGGCCGGGTCGGGCCTGCGCGACGCCGGGACGCTGCATCGCATCGACGCGGCCTTCGTGCGCCGCGAGATCGAGGCCGCCGGCTTCATCTACGAGGGTGAGAGCCGCGTCCTGCGCAATCCGGCCGACGCCATGACCATCAACGTGTTTGAGCCTTCGATCCGCGGCCAGACGGACCAGTTCGTCTACCGCTTCCGCAAACCCAGGAGCGCCCGCTGATGTTGTTCCGTCTCACCGCCCCGCTGGCGGGGATCATCGCTGTCGTCCTGTCCGCAACGGCCATGGCCGCGGACCTTCCGACCAACATCGCCGCGGCGATCGCAAACCCGGCGCGGCCCGAGGCCCAGCGCGAGCGTGACGCCGGCCGCCATCCCGGTGAGCTGCTGGCTTTCGCCGGGGTGAAGCCCGGCGACAAGGTCGCCGACTTCCTGATGGGCGGCGGCTATTTCACCCGGATCTTCTCCGGCGCCGTCGGCCCGACCGGCAAGGTCTATGGCTACCAGGCCGCCGAGTTCATCGCCTTCCAGGCCGACTACGCCAAATGGCAGGACGATACGGTCGCCTTCGCGCCGAACATCGTTCCGGTCCGCAGCTCACTGGCCGCCTTCAGCTTCGTTGAGCCGCTGGACCTGATCTTCACTGCCCAGAACTACCACGACCTGCATCTGGGGCAGGCCACGCCCGAACAGGTCGCTGCGATCAACGGCCAACTGTTCGCCGCGCTCAAGCCGGGCGGCGTGCTGCTGGTCATCGACCACTACGCCGCAGATGGATCGGGCGATCGGGACTCGAACAAGCTGCACCGCATCGACATCGCCATGGTCAAGGCCGAGCTGACCGCCGCCGGCTTCGTGCTGGAGGCCGAAAGCGACATCCTGCGCAATCCGTCGGACCCGCGGACGGCCAGCGTCTTTGACCCCGCCCTGCGCGGCAAGACCGACCAGTTTGTCCTGAAATTCCGCAAGCCGGCCTGACCCATGACCCGTATCGCCTTCATCGGCCTGGGAAACATGGGCGCCGGCATGGCGGCCAATCAGGCGAAGGCTGGCCACGAGGTAACGGCCTTTGATCTGTCGCAGGCCGCCGTCGACAGGGCGGTCGCCGCCGGTTGTCGGCCGGCCGCCAGCGTCGCCGAGGCGGTGAAGGACGCCGACGCGGTGATCACCATGCTGCCGGCCGGACCTCACGTTCGCAGTGTCTATGGCGAGCAGGTGCTGGCCCATGCGCCAACGACGGCGTTGCTGATCGACTGCTCGACCATCGACATCGACAGCGCCCGCGCGGTCGGAGAGCAGGCGAAGGGGCAGGGATTCCGCTTCGCCGACGCTCCCGTCAGCGGCGGCATCATGGCCGCCGAGGCCGGCACCCTGGCCTTCATGGTCGGCTGCGAGACCGGGGACTACGCCGCCTTCGAGGCCATCCTTCAGCCCATGGCCCGCGTGGTGTTTCACGCCGGCGGGGCCGGGTCGGGGCAGGCGGCCAAGATCTGCAACAACATGCTGCTGGGCGTCTCGATGATCGGTGTCTGCGAGGCCTTCGCCCTGGCCGAGAAGCTCGGGCTCGACCCGGAGCGATTCTATGAGATCGGGTCGAAGTCGTCCGGTCAGTGCTGGTCCCTGACCACCTATTGCCCGTGGCCCGGCCCGGTCGAGACCGCGCCGTCGAACCGTAACTACGAGGGTGGCTTCCTCAGCGCGCTGATGCTGAAGGACCTGAAGCTGGCTCAGGAGGCGGCGGCCCGCGCCGGGGCCTCCACACCCATGGGCGCCCAGGCCGAGGCCCTCTACGCCCTGTTCGACGGGCTGGGGCATGGCCAGAAGGACTTCTCGGCCATGCTGCAGCTGTTCCGGGGCAAGCTCGACAGCCTGTAATCGAATTGCGCTGGATCAATTCGCCGCAGCCCGTGGCGGCTCATGTTGCCTGCCATTACCTGAGAGCCGTTCGCGCAAGACCTACGGGGTTTCACGTAATAGGTTGCCAGATGAAACTCCCGTAAGTGGACACGGGCGTAGGGCGGTGCGAATAAGCCGCCGAACAGGAACAAGGGGCCGGTCGGGCGGGGCAATCCGCCATTGAGGACCGGGGCGTCGTCGATGGACTACAAGGCCGTATTCGAGACCGCTGTCGCGCAGGTTCGCGACGAAGGCCGCTACCGTGTCTTCGCAGACCTCAAGCGCCATGCCGGCAATTTCCCGCGCGCCACCTGGACCCGGGACGACGGCTCGGAATCCGAGGTCATCGTCTGGTGTTCCAACGACTATCTCGGTCAGGGTCAGAACCCGGTCGTCGCCGACGCCATGCACGCCGCCATCGACGCCAACGGCACCGGCTCGGGCGGCACCCGCAACATCTCCGGCACCACCCACTATCATGTCGAACTCGAGCGCGAGCTGGCCGGCCTGCACGGCAAGGAATCGGCGCTGCTGTTCACCTCCGGCTACGTCTCCAACGAGGCGACGCTCGCGACGCTCTACAAGATCCTGCCGGGGCTGATCATCTTCTCCGACGAGCTGAACCACGCCTCGATGATCAGCGGCATCCGCAACGGCGGCGGCGCCCGCAAGATCTTCCGGCACAACGACCTCGCCCATCTCGAGCAACTGCTGGCGGAGGCCGATCCCGAGGCGCCCAAGCTGGTGGCCTTCGAGAGCGTCTATTCGATGGACGGCGACATCTCCGACATCCGCGGCACGGTCGCGCTGGCGAAGAAGTACGGCGCCATGACCTACATCGACGAAGTCCACGCCGTCGGCCTTTACGGCGAGCACGGCGGCGGGGTTTCGGAGCGTGACCAGATCGCCTCGGAGATCGACATCATCGAAGCGACGCTGGGCAAGGCCATCGGCGTGATGGGCGGCTACATTGCCGCCGACGCGGTGATCTGCGACGCGATCCGCTCCTACGCTTCGGGCTTCATCTTCACGACCTCGCTGCCGCCGGCCCTGACCGCCGGCGCCCTGGCGTCGGTGCGCTGGCTCAAGGAACACAACGAGGTCCGCGAGAAGCATCAGGAACGCGCCGCGACGCTCAAGGCCATGATGAAGGCGGCCGGCCTGCCTGTGATGGAAAGCTCGGTCAGCCACATCGTGCCGGTGATGGTCGGCGACGCCGTCCACTGCAAGATGGTCTCGGACATGCTGCTGGAGGACCACGGCATCTACGTCCAGCCGATCAACTTCCCGACCGTGCCGCGCGGCACCGAGCGGCTGCGGTTCACGCCCACGCCGTTCCACACCGACGCGATGATGCGCGATCTGGTAAAGTCGCTTGAGAACCTGTGGGCGCACTGCAATATCGCCCGGGTCGGCGGCTACGCCGCCTAGAAGGATCTAAGACCGCCGCCGAACGCCCTTTCCAAGACCGATCCGTTTCGCGAAATCAGACCGTCGCTCGGCGTAGGCCGGCGCGACCATCGGGTAGTCCGGCGGCAGGCCCCACTTGCGGCGATAGTCTTCAGGGCTCAGGTCGAACCGCGACCGCAGGTAGCGCTTCAGCATCTTCAACTGCGCGCCGTCTTCCAGACAGACGATGTAGTCCCGCTGAATCGACCGCGAAATCGGGACGGCGGGTTTCTGCCGCTCACGTGCGACAGGCGCCGGCGCATCGGACAGACCGCTCAGCGCGCCGTGAATGGTGCGAATCAGATCGGGCAGGGCGGCGGCCCCCACGGGATTACGGCCGACAAACGCCGCCACGATCTCGGCCGAGCAGGCCAGAATGTCGGCGTTCGACGGTTCCGTTTCGCGGGGGGCGTCGGCCATTGCGCGATTTCCTCAATCAAAGATGCGTCACCACTCCCTGCCGGCGGGCGAGCGCCGGCGGGTTATTCGACCAACGCGCCCGACAGGGCCGGGTTCCGATTGATCATGCCGACATGATCGCTAAAGAGGGCGCGCCAGCCAGCGCGTCGCAGCCAGGGGTATGCCCATGAACGCCTCCACACCGATCCGTCCCGCCTTCTTCGGCGCAGACCTTGCGACAGCCGACCCGGCGATTGCCGAGGCCATCGCCCATGAGCTGATGCGGCAGCAGAACCAGATCGAGCTGATCGCCTCGGAGAACATCGTCTCCCGCGCGGTGCTTGAGGCCCAGGGCTCGATCCTGACCAACAAGTACGCCGAGGGTTACCCCGGCAAGCGCTACTACGGCGGCTGCGAATACGTCGACGTGCTCGAAACCCTCGCCATCGAGCGGGCCAAGACCCTGTTCGGCGCCGGCTTCGCCAACGTCCAGCCGCACTCGGGCGCCCAGGCCAACCAGGCGGTGTTCATGGCGTTGCTGACGCCGGGCGACACCTTCATGGGCATGGACCTGGCCGCTGGCGGCCACCTGACCCACGGCAGCCCGGCCAACCAGTCCGGCAAGTGGTTCAAGCCGGTGGCCTACACCGTGCGCACCGACACCCAGTTCATCGACTATGACAACGTCGCCGAGGTCGCCGCGCGCGAGCGGCCCAAGCTGATCATCGCCGGCGGCTCCGCCTACAGCCGGGCCATCGACTTCAAGCGGTTCCGCGAGATCGCCGACAGCATCGGCGCCCTGCTGATGGTCGACATGGCCCATTACGCCGGCCTGGTCGCGGGCGGCGCCTACCCCAACCCCGTGCCGCACGCCCATGTGGTGACCACGACCACCCACAAGACCCTGCGCGGTCCGCGTGGCGGCCTGATCCTGACCAACGACGAGGCGATTGCCAAAAAGATCAACTCGGCGGTGTTCCCCGGCCTGCAGGGCGGTCCGCTGGAGCATGTCATCGCCGCCAAGGCCGTGGCCTTCGGCGAGGCGCTGCAGCCGGACTTCAAGGCCTACGCCGCCCAGGTCGTGGTCAACGCCCGCGCCCTGGCCGAGACCCTGATGGCGTCGGGCGTCAACATCGTTTCCGGCGGCACCGACAGCCACGTCATGCTGGTCGATCTGCGGCCCAAGGGCGTGACGGGCAAGGACACCGAGGCGGCGCTCGAGCGGGCGCACATGACCTGCAACAAGAACGGCATCCCGTTCGACACTGCCTCGTTCACCGTGACCTCGGGCGTCCGCCTGGGCACGCCCGCGGGCACCACCCGCGGCTTTGGCGAAGCGGAGTTCCGCCAGGTCGGTCGCTGGATCGGCGAGGTCGTCGACGGCCTGGCCGCCAACGGCGCCGAAGGCAATGCGGCGGTCGAGGCGAAGGTTCGCGAGCAGGTCATGGCGTTGACGGCGCGCTTCCCTATCTACAACTAATAGGGACGGCCGCCGGGAGGGGCCCAACATGCGCTGCCCGTTCTGTGGTCACATGGAAAGCCAGGTGAAGGATAGCCGCCCGTCGGAAGACGGCGCGGCCATCCGGCGTCGCCGTCTCTGCCCCGAGTGCGGCGGCCGGTTCACCACCTTTGAGCGGGTGCAACTGCGTGAGCTGACGATCGTCAAGCGCTCAGGCCGCCGCGCGCCGTTCGACCGCGAGAAGCTGGTCCGCTCGATCTCCATCGCCACCCGCAAGCGGCCGATCGACGCCGAGCGGCTCGACCGGCTGGTCAACGGCATCGTCCGGCAGCTCGAAAGCATGGGCGAGACCGAACTGGCCTCGAACGTGGTCGGCGAGATGGTCATGAAGGCGCTCAAGGCGCTCGATGACGTGGCCTACGTCCGCTACGCCTCGGTCTATCGCGACTTCCGCCACACGGACGACTTCGCCCAGTTCCTCAGCGCCGAGGGCCTGGCCGAAGACGTGGAGGACTGACGCTGGGCGTCACGCTCAAGCTCGCCACCTCGCTCGACGGTCGCATCGCCACCGCATCGGGGGAGAGCCGATGGATCACCGGGCCGAAGGCGCGTGAGGAGGTCCACCGCCTGCGCGCCCTGCATCAGGCGATCCTGGTCGGGGTCGATACGGCGATCGCCGATGATCCCGAGCTCACGGTCCGCCTGCCGGGCTTCGTCGGCATCCAGCCGGTCCGCGTGGTGCTCGACAGCCGGCAGCGGCTGCCGCTGACGTCGAAGCTGGTCAGGGAGGCCGAACGGTTGCCGACGGTGGTCATCACGGTCGACAATCCAAACAACCGTTTGACTGACGCTGGGGTCACCGTGATTCAAGTGGCCCAGAATGAGGGCCGTCCGGATCCTAAAGCGGTTATCGAGGCGCTCCAGACGGACTTCGACCGGCGACTTGTCGAGCGGTTCGGCAAGCCGGCAGCCGGGGCCATGGGACTGAACCTGATGATCGAAGGCGGTGGCCAGGTGGCGGCGAGCTTTCTGTCGGCCGGACTGGTCGATCAGATCGAATGGTTCCGCGCGCCGATGATCCTCGGTGACGAGGGCCGTCCGGCGATCGGCGCGTTTGTGTTGAAAGATCTGGCCTCCGCCCCACGTTTCAGGCGGCTGGCCGTAGAGACGGTCGGCGACGATCTGTGGGAGCGCTACGGGAAGGCCTGATGTTCACCGGAATAGTCACCGATGTCGGCCGGGTGCGCAGCGTGCGCGAGACGAACCGCGACCGCCGCTACGAGATCGAGACCGCCTATGACCTGGAGAGCGTCGACCTCGGCGCGTCGATCTCCCATTCCGGTTGCTGCCTCACGGTGGTTGAGAAGGGCGAGGGCTGGTTCGCGGTCGAGGTCTCGGCCGAGACCCTGTCCCTGACGACGCTCGACCAGTGGTCCGAGGGCGCGCCGGTCAACCTGGAGCGCGCCGCGAAACTGGGTGACGAAATGGGCGGCCATATCGTGTCAGGCCACGTCGACGGCCTGGGCGAGGTGCTGTCGGTGGACGCCGAAGGCGGCTCGCACCGCCTTCGGATTCGCGCGCCGCGCCCGCTCCATCGTCTGATCGCGCCGAAGGGCTCGATCGCCGTCGAGGGCGTCAGCCTGACGGTCAACGCGGTCGAGGACGATGTCTTCGGCCTGAACATCATTCCCCACACCTGGGATGTGACCACGCTCGGCCGGCTGACCGTCGGCTCAAAGGTCAATCTCGAGATCGACATGCTGGCGCGCTACCTCGCCCGGTGGCAGGAGACCGCGTGATGTATCCCTCCTCCGAGCATCCCGGCGCAGGCCGGGACCCAGGCTTTTTTCCGAGAGCCTCGAAGCCTGACGACAAAAACACCTGGGTCCCGGCCTGCGCCGGGATGAGCGGTATCTGAATGACCGAAGACAGCCCCATCTCTCCCATCGAGGACATCATCGAGGACGCCCGCAACGGGCGGCCCTACATCCTCGTGGACGCCGAGGACCGCGAGAACGAGGGGGATGTGATCATCCCCGCGCAGTTCGCGACCCCCGACCAGATCAACTTCATGGCCCGGCACGCCCGGGGCCTGATCTGCCTGAGCATCACCAATGAACGCGCCCGCCAGCTGCGGCTGCCGCCGATGGCCGCCGAGAACCGCGAGAGCATGACCACCGCCTTCACCGTCTCGATCGAGGCGAAGGAAGGGGTCACCACCGGCATCTCGGCCCATGACCGCTCCCACACGGTCGCCGTCGCCATCGACCCGACCAAGGGCCCGGACGACATCGTCTCGCCCGGTCACGTCTTCCCGCTGGTCGCGCGGGACGGCGGCGTGCTCGTCCGCGCCGGCCACACCGAGGCGGCGATCGACATCTCCCGCCTGGCGGGCCTGAACCCCGCCGGAGTGATCTGCGAGATCATGAAGGACGACGGGACCATGGCCCGTCTGCCGGACCTGGTCGCCTTCGCCCAGTTGCATGGTCTGAAGATCGGCACCATCGCCGACCTGATCGCCTATCGCCGTCGCACGGAGCGCCAGGTCGAGCGGGCGCTGGAGACGCCGTTCACCAGCATCCACGGCGGCGATTTCCGGATGATCGTCTACCGCAACACCATCGACCGCTGCGAGCATGTGGCGCTGGTGAAGGGGCGGATCGAGGCCGACAAGCCGACCCTCGTGCGGATGCACCAGGTCGATCTGGCCGCCGACATGCTGGGTTTCGTCGGGGCGCGGCATGACTATGTGCCGGCCGCCCTGCGGGCGATCGGAGCGCATGACGGCCCCGGTGTCGCTGTTTTCATCCGCGATCCGAACCCGGCCTGGCTTTCCGAACGCTACGGCGGGGAGTATGCGGCGGGGAGCCAGTACCGGAACAACGCCATCCGCGACTACGGAGTGGGGGCGCAGATCCTGCTGGACCTGGGGGTGCGGGAAATGGTCCTGCTTACCTCCAGTCCGTTCAAACCCGCCGCCCTCGAGGGTTACGGGCTCAGGATCGTCGGGCGCCAGCCCATCGCGACGCCCAAGGAGTAACGCATGTCCGCTGCCAAGGTCCGCATTCTCATCGTGGAAGGCCGGTTCTATTCCGAGCTGTCCGACGAGCTCCTGCGGGGCGCGGCCGACGCCATCACGGCGGTCGGAGCCGAGTACGAGGTAATCACGGTGCCGGGCGCGCTGGAGATCCCGGCGGTCATCGCCATCGCCGAGAAGGCCGGCGGCTTCGACGGCTATGTGGCGCTGGGCTGCGTGATCCGCGGCGAGACCTATCATTTCGAGATCGTGTCCAATGAGTCCTCGCGCGGGCTGATGGATCTGGCCACGCGCAAGCGGCTGGCGATCGGCAACGGCATCCTGACCGTCGAGGACGAGGAGCAGGCCTGGGCCCGCGCCCGCGTTGCGGAAGGTGACAAGGGCGGCGGCGCCGCGCGCGCCTGCCTCGAGGTGCTCAGCATCCGCAGCCGTCTGCTCGGGGCCGACAAGTGACCGGCGAAAGCAAGCCTGCGTCGCTGCGCGACGCCTATGAGAAGCTCCTCGCAGCGACAGACAGCAAGGTCGCGCCGCTGAGCGCCAAGGCGCGGCGCGCCCGCACCGTGGCCCGCCTGGCCGCCGTGCAGGCGCTCTACCAGATGGAACTGGCCGGAACCGGCGTGGATGCCGTGGTCCGCGAATTCACCGATCACCGCTTCGACGGCGACCTCGAGGGCGAGACCCTGGCCGAGGCGGACGAGGTCTTCTTCTCCGAACTGGTCCACGGCGTGGTCGGAGAGCAGGCGGCCATCGACAGCGCCATCGCGCACCGGCTGGCGGTCAACTGGCGGCTGGAGCGGGTCGACGCGACGCTGCGGGCGATCCTGCGGGCCGGCGGCTGGGAATTGATGCACCGACCGGACGTCCCGGTCGAGGTGGCCATCGACGAGTATGTCGAGATCGCCAAGTCCTTCTTCGAGGGCCCCGAGCCCGGCTTCGTCAACGGCGCCCTCGACGGCATCGCCCGCGATGCCCGGGGGTGAGTTCGACTGGATCGCGCGGCTTCTGAGGCCCCTGACCCGGGGCGCGCCGGAAGCGATCGATCTGCTCGATGACGCAGCGGTGATTGCGTCGCGGCCGGGCTTTGACCTTGTCGTCACCAAGGACGCCATGGTCGCCGGTGTGCATTTCCTGGCCGATGATCCGCTCGACCTGGTGGCCCGCAAGCTGCTGCGGGTGAACCTGTCGGACCTCGCCGCCAAGGGCGCCGAGCCGTACGGCTATTTCCTGACCACGGCCTGGCCGATCGGCACGAACTGGGCCGAGCGCGAACTGTTCGCACGGGGGCTCGCGGCGGACGGCGCGGCCTACGGCCTGACCCTGCTCGGGGGCGACACCGTATCGACGCCCGGGCCCCTGACGCTGACCGCGACGCTGTTGGGCTGGGTTCCGCAGGGCAGGGCGGTGTTGCGTCGCGGCGCCCGTCCGGGCGACCTGCTGGCGGTCAGCGGGCCCATCGGCGACGGCTGGCTCGGGCTGAAGGCGGCGCGCGGCGAGATCGATTCAGCCCGGCTCGCCGAGCGCTACCGCCTGCCGCGCCCTCGCACCGATCTCACAGACCTGACGAGGGGCATCGCGAGGGCGGCGGCCGACATCTCTGACGGACTGCTGGCGGACGCCGGCCATCTGGCCAAGGCGAGCGGTTGCGCGGTCGCCATCGATCTGGACCGCATACCCCTCTCGGCAGAGGGAATGGCCTGGCTGGCCGCGCAGCCGTCGCGGACCGACGCGCTGCTCGCACTGGCCACGGGCGGCGACGACTACGAGCTCGTCTGTGCGCTGGTGGCGGACCAACCGGTCCCCGAAGCGCTGACCGTTGTCGGAGCCTTCGCCGAAGGCGCCGGCGTCACGGCCTTGTCCGGCGGTGCGCCGCTCGTGCTCGATCGTCTCGGCTGGACCCACGGTTAACGCCGTTTTCACCACGCCGGCGCACTGTATGCCCATGCGCCGTCGTCAGCTTCTCGCCGTTCTTCCGTTCGCGCTCGCTGCGGGTTCGGCATCCGCCAGCGCGCCGCCCAAGAAGGCCGCGGAGGGTCAGTACGTCGATCTGTCGCCGATCGCGCTGCCGGTCGTGCTGAACAACCGGCTGATCAACTACGTCTTTGTTCAGGTGCGCCTGAATCTCAGCAAGTCGGCCGACGCGCCGAAGATTCGCGAGAAGGAACCCTGGTTCCGTGATGCGCTCGTTCGGGCCGGTCACCGGACTCCGTTCACCAAGGCGACCGACTACACGATGATCGACGAGGCCCGGCTGAAGGCGGCGTTGATGCGCGAGGCGGCCACCATCACGCCGGCGCGGAATCTGCTCTCGGTGATCGTGGTTTCCCAGACCCCGAAGCAGCGCAACGGCCTGCCGCGTCCTCCCGCCGCGGCCCACTGATTTCCCCAAACGGAACGGGCGGTTGCTTAGGCCGCGCGCTTTTGGCAAAGACGGGCGTCTTTTCGCACGGGGGCGTCGTCTGACGGCGTCTATTCAAAGCAAAGCGGGGGAACCGAACGTCGGCCAACGGCCGCGCGGGAACCCTCGGGCTACAACAAGGGGCTCTTGGAACCATGGACTTTCTCCTTCTGGCGAACCTCGCCGGTCTGGCCGCCGTCGTATACGGCGTGCTCCAGACCATGGCGCTGTTGCGCAAGTCTCCCGGCAACGCGCGGATGCAGGAAATCGCGGCGGCCATTCAGGAAGGCGCGCAAGCCTACCTGAACCGCCAGTACGCCACGATCGGCGCCGTCGGCGTCGTCGTGATCCTGGTCCTGGCCTGGTTCTTCAAGAGCTGGGAACAGCCGGTCGGCTTCGCTATCGGCGCCATCCTGTCGGGCGCCGCCGGTTTCGTCGGCATGCTGATCTCGGTCCGCGCCAACGTCCGCACCGCCCAGGCCTCCTCCGAGAGCCTCGCCAAGGGCCTGAACGTCGCCTTCACCTCCGGCGCCATCACCGGCATGCTGGTGGCCGGCCTCGCCCTGATCGGCGTCGCGGGTTACTACGCCATCCTGACCAAGCACGTGGGCCTGGCCCCGACCGACCGCACGGTGATCGACTCGCTGGTCTCGCTGGGCTTTGGCGCCTCGCTGATCTCCATCTTCGCCCGTCTGGGCGGCGGCATCTTCACCAAGGGCGCTGACGTCGGCGGCGACATGGTCGGCAAGGTTGAAGCCGGCATTCCCGAGGACGACCCCCGCAACGCCGCGACCATCGCCGACAACGTCGGTGACAACGTCGGCGACTGCGCCGGCATGGCCGCCGACCTGTTCGAGACCTATGCGGTGACCACGGTCGCCACCATGGTCCTGGCGGCGATCTTCTTCCGCGAAACGCCGGAACTGCTCTCGGCGATGATGCTGCTGCCGCTGGCCATCTGCGCCGTCGGCATCGTCACCTCGATCATCGGGGCCTTCTTCGTCCGCCTCGGCAAGAGCCAGAACATCATGGGCGCCCTGTACAAGGGCCTGATCGTCACCGGCGTTCTGTCGGCGATCGCCCTCTACTTCCTGTTCCCGATGTTCGTGACCGCCCCGATCGCCTTCACCCCCTTCGGCGGTGAAGAGAAGACCTACGGCGCGATGGAGCTGTTCTGGTGCGGCATCACCGGCCTGGTGATCACCGCCCTGATCGTCGTCATCACCGAATACTACACCGGCACGGGCTTCCGACCGGTGAAGTCGGTGGCCCAGGCTTCGGTCTCCGGCCACGGCACCAACGTGATCCAGGGCCTGGCCATGTCGCTGGAGGCCTGCGCGGCCCCGGCGATCGTGATCATCGCCGGCATCATCGTCACCTACGGCCTCGCCGGCCTGTTCGGCATCGCCATCGCGGTGACCTCGATGCTCTCGCTGGCCGGCTTCATCGTCGCCCTCGACGCCTTCGGTCCGGTCACCGACAACGCCGGCGGCATCGCCGAGATGGCGGGTCTGCCTTCGGAAGTCCGCGTCACCACCGACGCCCTGGACGCGGTCGGCAACACCACCAAGGCCGTCACCAAGGGCTACGCCATCGGTTCGGCCGGCCTCGGCGCCCTGGTGCTGTTCGCCGCCTATACCGAAGACCTGAAGTTCTTCACGGCCGAAGCCCTGCCGGGTTCGTTCTTCGACGGACTGGGCGCGGTGACCTTCGACCTCTCCAACCCCTACGTCGTGGTTGGTCTGCTGTTCGGCGGCCTGCTGCCGTTCCTGTTCGGCGGCATGTCGATGACCGCCGTCGGTCGCGCGGCCCAGGCCGTGGTGGTCGAGGTTCGTCGCCAGTTCCGCGAAAACCCCGGCATCATGACCGGCGAGGTCAAGCCCGAGTACGGCAAGGCCGTGGACATCCTGACCAAGGCCGCGATCCGGGAAATGATTGTCCCGTCGCTGCTGCCGGTCGCCTCCCCGGTGGTCCTGTTCTTCATCATCAACGCCATCGCCGGCAAGGTGAACGCCTTCGCCAGCCTCGGCGCCATGCTGATGGGCGTGATCGTCACCGGCCTGTTCGTCGCCATCTCGATGACCTCGGGCGGCGGCGCCTGGGACAACGCCAAGAAGGTGATCGAAGAAGGCTTCACCGACAGCGACGGCGTCACGCACGGCAAGGGCTCTGAAGCCCACAAGGCCGCCGTGACCGGCGACACCGTCGGCGACCCCTACAAGGACACGTCTGGTCCTGCGGTGAACCCGATGATCAAGATCGCGAACATCGTGGCCCTGCTGCTGCTGGCGGTCCTGGCCCACGGCTAGGATCTGAGAGAGCCGGTTCCGCCGGCTCCCGTCCACCACAGCGAAAGACGCCCCGGAGAGCGATCTCCGGGGCGTTCTTGTTTTCAGGATCGACGGGCTGGCCCGGCGAGCGCGGTCTATTCCCGGCGGTCGCCCGGCCGGCTGCCCGGGAGGCCTTCGGCCTCGTCGCGGGGCAGCATGCCGCCGCGGCCGACGTTGCCGAGAAGCTGTTCAAGCACGCTCAGCTCACGACCGCGCGTCGGCGTCTCGCGGCTGTTGTAGGCGAACACCTTGCCGTCCCGCAGGGTGTAGGCCTTGACCGTCATGACCTGCTCGGTGGCCGGGTCGAAGGTGATGGCGAAGATGTTCCGCTGGGCGACGCGGGGCTGGTAGAAGGCCACCCGGTCGGTCACCTGGCTCATGTAGAACCAGATGTTCGGATCGAAGGTCGACTTGGCCGAGGGCGAGCCGAGCTTGCCCATCACGGTCGACTTGGTGTCCTCGCCGGACTTGATGTCGGCCGGATTGACCTCGATCGCCTGAAAGCCGGAATAGTTGGTCATCGGCATACATCCGCCCGTCGTCGTCATGACGATGGCGGCGGCTGCGGCGAGGGCGGCTTTACGATACATGTCGGCTCCCGGTGCGCGCTCTTGAGCGCAGGTCTTTGACCTATCGCCCGCGCGGGCTTAGTTCAATGCCCGCTTTAGGCTCCCCTGGCGGCGAAATCGAGGCGATACCGACGATGTTGCAGCGGCTGTTCCGGCCAAACCCGGCGAAACTGGCGGGCGAGGCGCTTTATGCCGCGGCTGCGGGCCAGGCCCGGCAGCCTGACTTTTACCGGATCGGTGGCGTCGCCGACACGCGGGAAGGGCGGTTTGAGCTCTATACGGTGCACGTGATCCTGCTGGTCGAGCGCCTGAAGGGCGAGACCGGCATGGCCGCCGAGGCCAGGCAGAACCTCTTTGATTGTTACGTTCGCGGCCTCGACGACGCCTTTCGCGAACTGGGTGTCGGCGACACCGCGGTGGCCAAGCGGGTCAAGAAGCTGGGCGAGGCCTTCTACGGCCGGCTGAAGGCGTTTGAGGAGTCGCTGGCCGCGCTGCCTGATCGCGCCGCCCTGACCGACCTTGTGACGCGCACGGTGCTCGAAGGCCGCGGCGAGACGGCGGACGCGATGGTCGACTACCTGCTTTCGGCGCGGGAGGCCCTGTCGGGCCAGACGGTTGATCGTCTGCTGACCGGTGAAATTGTGTGGGAGCGGGCTCAATGATCGGCGAATCACCCTGGCGTCAGGTGATGCGGTTCAGCGAGGTCAGCCGCGGACCGGTCACAAAGCGTCTCGAGGCCGATGAGGCCGCGCGTGCGAAGATCGCCCGTCACCTCGATCTGGTCTCGATCGGCTCGCTGACGGCGGACCTGAAAGTCCGGCCCTGGATGGACGGCGTCGAGATCGAGGGGACCTTCTCCGCCGACATCACCCAGACCTGCGGCGTGACCGCCGAGGACTTCGAGGAAACCGCCGAAGGCGAGTTCACCTTGCGGGCCCTGCCGCCGGGCAGCCCCAACGCCCCGCAGGAGCTGGCGGAAGAGCTCGAGCTCGATCCGGACGCGGACGATCCACCTGACCTGCTCGAGGGCGAGGACATCGATCTGGGCGGTTATGTCGTCGAGCACCTGTCGCTCGAGCTGGACCCGTTCCCCCGCGCGCCGGGCGCCGAATTCCTCGCACCGAAGGACGACACAGACCTGTCGCCGTTCGCGGTGTTGCGGCTGCTCAAGAAGGACGATGCGCCGGAATAGAGCCCGGGCTTGCATCGTCGCCGTGCGGGGGTAAGTTCCGGCGGCTTCGCCCCGAGCGGGGCTGCAACGGAATCGCGACCGGCCATTGCCTCAGAACATCGTCATTTCCATTGACGCCATGGGCGGCGATCACGGTCCATCCGTCGTCGTTCCGGCGGTCGATATCGCTGCGCGCGCCATGCCGGACCTGCGGTTCCTGCTCCACGGCGACGAATCCCTGATCAACGCCGAACTGGCCAGGCTGCCGGCGGCGAAGGCGGCCAGCACCGTCCATCACACCGACAAGGCCATCTCGATGGACGAGAAGCCGGCCCAGGCCATGCGTCGCGGCAAGGGCTCGAGCGTCTGGAACGCGGTCGAGGCGATCAAGGAGGGCGCGGCGACGGCCGCCGTCTCCGCCGGCAACACCGGCGCGCTGATGGCGATCTCCAAGCTGGTGCTGCGGATGGCGGCCGGCGTGTCCCGTCCGGCCATCGTCGCCAGCTGGCCGACGCTGAACGGCGTCACGGCGGTGCTGGATGTCGGCGCGAACGTCGAATGCGACGCCGAGCAGCTGGTTGAGTTCGCCATCATGGGCGCGGCCTTCCACCACGCGGTGCACGGCTCGGTCCGGCCGACCGTCGGCGTGCTCAATGTCGGCTCGGAAGAGGAAAAGGGCCACGACGAGGTTCGCGGGGCCCACGCCCTGCTGCGCGCCACGGCCTTTGACCTCGATTACCGCGGGTTTGTCGAGGGCAACGACATCGCCAAGGGCACCGTCGACGTCATCGTCACCGACGGCTTCACCGGCAATATCGCCCTGAAGACAGCCGAAGGTCTGGCACGGTTCTTCGCCACCGAACTGCGTGCGACCTTCACCTCTGGCCCGCTGGAAATGCTCGGCGCGCTGCTCGCCTCGGGCGGGCTGGGGCGGATGCGCAAGCGGATGGATCCGGGCGCGGTCAACGGCGGTCCCTTGCTCGGTCTCAACGGCATCGTGGTGAAAAGCCATGGCAGCGCGGACGCGAAGAGTTTCGCCAGCGCCATCCGCGTCGCCGCGGACCTGGCGCGCAGTGATTTCGCGGCCGAGATCGACCGCAACATGCAGCGCCTGACGGCGACCCTGTCCGAAGTGACCGCCGCGGAGCCGGCGGAGGGAGTAGCCCAGTGAGCGTTATGCGTAGCGTTGTGACCGGCGTCGGCGGGTATCTGCCCGAGACGGTTGTGACCAACGACGACCTGTCGAAGATCGTCGACACCACCGACGACTGGGTCCGCGAGCGCACCGGTATCCGCCAGCGCCACCGCGCCTCCGAAGACCAGGCCGTGTCCGACCTTGCGGTCGAGGCCGCGAAGAAGGCGCTCGCCGCGGCCGGCAAGACCGCTGCTGATGTCGATCTGATCATCGTGGCGACAACAACCGCCGACCTGACCTTCCCGGCCACAGCCGCCATCGTCCAGCGCAAGCTCGGATGTCCGGTCGGCATCGCGTTTGATGTGCAGGCCGTCTGCTCGGGCTTCGTCTACGCCCTGACCGTCGCCGACGGCTTCGTCGGCCGCGGCCATTCGAAGTGCGCGCTGGTGATCGGCGCCGAGACCATGACGCGCCTGATGGACTGGACGGATCGCGGCACCTGCGTGCTGTTCGGCGACGGCGCCGGAGCCATCGTGCTCGAGCCGCAGGCGGGCGAGGGGACCACGGCCGATCGCGGCCTGCTGGGATTCGCCCTGCGCTGCGACGGGACCAAGCAGGACCTGCTCTTCGTCGACGGCGGCCCGTCGACCACCGGGACCGTCGGCAAGCTGCGGATGCTGGGCAACCAGGTGTTCAAGCACGCCGTGGTCAACATTTCCGAGGCGGTGGTCGCCGCGGCCGCTCAGGCGGGGGTCGAGGTCTCGGACGTCGACTGGTTCATTCCCCATCAGGCCAACGAGCGGATCCTCAAGGGGGTGGCCAACCGCCTGGGCATCGACGAGGACAAGGTCATCCAGACGGTGGGGGATCACGCCAACACTTCGGCCGCCTCCATTCCGCTGGCCTGGGCGACCGGGATGGCCGATGGACGGATCAAGCAGGGCGATCTGCTGCTGATCGAGGCGATGGGCGGCGGTCTGACCTGGGGCGCCTGCGTCATCCGGCTTTAGTCCGGCAAATCCGCTCCTGCCGGGAACCCTTTGACTTGACGGACCAATCGGCCCATGCACCGATAGGTTAAGGGCATCGGGAGCGGGGCATGAAGGGCGAAACCCTCACGCGGGCGGAATTGACGGAGGCGGTCCACGAAGAAGTGGGGCTGACCCGTCAGGATTGTGGCGGGCTCGTTGAGCGCACGCTCGATCTGGTCGCCGAGGCGCTCGAGAACGGCGAAACCGTGAAACTGTCCGGCTTCGGCGTGTTCCAGGTTCGCGCCAAGCGCGCCCGGATGGGCCGCAATCCCAAGACCGGCGAACCGGCCGAGATCGAGCCGCGACGGGTGATCGGCTTCCGCGCCTCGCAGGTCATGAAGGCGCGGATCGACCGCGCGCTGAGCGACTGACGGCCCCCGTGGCGAAGGGCCCGCACGCCTTCCGCACGATCTCGGAAGCAGCCGAGGAGCTGGGCGTGCCCCAGCATGTGCTGCGCTTCTGGGAGACCAAGTTCTCGTTTATCCGCCCGATGAAGCGGGCCGGCGGTCGGCGCTTCTACCGGCCCCAGGACATCGCTGTGCTGCGCGGCGTGCGCGCCCTGCTGCATGACGAGGGCTACACCATCAAGGGCGTGCAGAAGCTGCACAAGGAGCAGGGCGTCCGTCGCCTGGCCGGCGCCGGCGCTGGCGAGGGCGAGGGCGGGGCCGCCCCGACTCCCCTGGCGGATGCTGATTTCAGCATCGGAGAAGCCTCCGATATCGGCGGGGAAGCGCGTGACCGGCTGACCTTCGCCCTGGCCGATCTGGAGGCGGTGAAAGCTCGTCTCGACGGCCTTCTGAAAGGCCGCTGAATTCGAGTTGCCGCGCCGGGGCCCGGTCCCTATAAGGGCGCTCCCCACGGCGGTCGTTCGCGACTGTCGGAGAAGATGTCGGAGCGTGGCGCAGCCTGGTAGCGCACTTGACTGGGGGTCAAGGGGTCGCAGGTTCGAATCCTGTCGCTCCGACCATCTTCTCCTCGCCGAGGCCTCAGCCCTTCGGCTTCGGCTGCTGGTTCATCCACTTCATCAGCGGAAACAGCGGCAGGCCCCAGGCCGTGCCGACGACCAGGAAATAGATCAGGTCGATGGCCGGGTGCTTGGGCAGGTGGTCAGCGATGGCGATCGCGGCCACGACCCAGCCGAACAGGAAGGCGAGCATCGCCACCATGCCGACGAGCTTTCGGATCCGAGACGGCATGGCGAACTCCGGCGACGGTTGATCCCGCCGCCGGAGCCATACGCTACGCCTAGCGACGTTTGAAGAGGCCGAGGATGAACAGCAGCACCACCGCGCCGGCAACGGCTGCGACAATGCTGGCCAGCAGGCCCGAGTAGCCGATGCCGAGAAGACCGGCCAGCCAGTTGCCGATCACCGCGCCGACGAGGCCGACGATCAGATTGACGAGAATGCCGTGATTGCGGTTCATGATCCGCTCGGCGATCCAGCCGGCGAAAATGCCGACGACGATCGCCACGATCCAGTTGACGCCTTCCATGCCCGATAGTCCCTTCCTGAAGTCCCTGTTGGCGGAGGAAATGCGGTCCGCGGCGCAAGGTTCCATCGATCAGCGTCGGGTCAGCAGCGCCACCGGGACAAGCAGGATGACCGCGCCGGCCAGCGCGCCCAGAGCGAGCCCGCCGGGTCCTTCGGCAGGATAGCCCGCAACGGCCGCCAGCGGTGGGCCGAGCAGGGCCCCGACAACGCCCGCAATCAGGCTCGCGAACCGGGACGGCCGCCCTCGCAGCAGCAGACGACCGAGCGCGCCGGCCAGCAGTCCGATAACCGCGACGATGAACAGCCCGGGCGTCCCCATATCGTGATCATGGCAGGCCCCGGATGCGCCGTCACGACTATGGACGGTATCGCGCGAGGGGCGTAGGGATCGCCGCCCTTATCTGGCTGCAAAACCCTCCTAGATAGCCCGCCATGACTTCGTTTCTGCGTTCGGACCGGTCGCGACCGGTCGCCGTCTGGCTGTTCGCCGTTGCGGCGCTTGTGCTGGCCATGGTCATCGTCGGTGGCGCGACGCGCCTGACCGGATCGGGCCTGTCGATCACCGAGTGGCGGCCGGTCACCGGCGCGCTCCCGCCGATGGGCGACGAGGGCTGGCAGAGCGAGTTCGCCAAATACAAGCAGATCCCGCAGTACGAGCAGATCAACAAGGGCATGAGCCTTGAGCGGTTCAAGGCGATCTACTGGTGGGAATGGGCGCACCGGCTGCTGGGCCGCCTGGTCGGCGCGGCGTTCGCCATACCGTTTGTCATCTTCCTGATCCGCAAGGATCTGCCGCGCCGGCTGATCTGGCGATGCGGCGGCCTGTTCGCGCTGGGTGGGCTGCAGGGCGCGGTCGGCTGGTGGATGGTCGCCAGCGGCCTGTCGACCCGCGTCTCGGTCGCGCCGGAGCGGCTGGCGACCCATCTGGGCCTGGCGCTGGCGCTGTTCGTGCTGCTGATCTGGACGGCGCTGGACGCCGAGACCGGCCAGCCGCGGCAGGGCAACCCGACACGCTGGCGCGCCGGATCGCTGGCCTTCCTGGCCGCGGTCTTCCTGCAGTGTCTGCTGGGGGCGCTGGTCGCCGGCGCGGACGCCGGCCTGATCTACAACGACTGGCCGCTGATAGGTGGGGCGCTGGTTCCTCACAACTACGCCGGCGACTCGCTCTGGGCGACGCTGGCGCATAACCAGGCCTCGGTTCAGTTCAATCACCGGATCGGCGCCTATCTGCTGCTGGCCGCGGCGATCAGCGTGGCGGTCCTCGCCTGGCGGGACCGGTTCATGGCGCCGCAGGCGAGGGCGCTGGCGTTCGCGGCCGGCGGCGTGACCCTGTTCCAGGCGGCGCTGGGCGTTGCGACGCTGATGACCGGCGTGCCGCTGTGGCTGGGCATCCTGCACCAGCTCGGCGCGGTGGCCCTGCTGGCGGTCGCGACGGGCCTGGCCTGGCGTGTCCGGCGGCTCTAGCCCTTCAGGCTGTTCCACGGCCCGGTCACCGCCAGGGTGATCCCCGGGTGGTAGATGTTGATGAACATCGTCTGGCCGTCCGGCGAGAAGCAGACGCCCGCGAGCTCGGCGTTGTCGCGGTAGACGTTACGGGCGACCGTATAGACCTTGCCCTCCGGCGTGATCCCGCGAAGGTGGTTGCGCAGGGTGTCCGAGTAGCGGTCCTCGCAGACCATCAGATGCCCGTTCGGCGCGACCGTCAGGTTGTCGGGATAGTCCATGACCTTGCCGTCGGTGGGCTCGAGGAACAGTTCGATCGTTCCGGGAGCGTCCGCCTCGCCGGGCTGGCCCTCATTCGGGCTGGGCCGATAGCGGAGGATCTGGCCGTGCTTGGCCGCGCCGCTGCTGGTGCAGGTGAACCAGGCCTCGCCCTTGCCCCAGAAGATGCCTTCGCCGCGACCGACGATGACGGCGCCGTCGGCATGGCCGCGCAGCCGCAGGTCGTCGTTCGGGGATTCGACATCGGCCAGATCAATCCAGCGGACCTGACGCACGTCGCCCTGCTTCCAGGTGATCTTGCCGTCCCAGTTGCGCGCGTCGGAGCCGGGCGCATCCCTGAAGGCCAGGGCCTGCAGCTTTCCGCCCAGGGCCAGTTCGCCCGGCTTCACGGGGATGTAGCGATAGAACAGGCCCGCCCTGTCCGGGGAGGGGGCGTCCTCGGTCAGGTAGACGATGCCGGTCGCCGGATCGACGGCGGCGGCTTCATGCAGGAACCGGCCCATGCCCTTGATCGGAACGGGGTCGACGAGGCCGCGACCGCGCGCGGGAACCTCGAACACCCAGCCGTGGGACTGTTGCAGGCCTTCCTTCGGCCCAACGGTGGTTTCCTCGCAGGTCAGCCAGCTGCCCCAGGGCGTCGGTCCGCCCGCGCAGTTGGTCGAGGTGCCGAACAGCGCCATCTCGGACTTGAGCAGCTTGCCCTTTTCAGTGTCCCACACCAGCCGCGACACGCCGCCGGGCATCGGATGGCCCGCCGGATCCAGGCCGAACACCTTCTCGGGTTTGGGACGTTTGGTGACGCTGCGGCCGATGCCGAGCGGACCCAGGTTCGGCGTCTTGTAGGTGTTCTCGTGATTGCGCATCAGGATCACGCGCGAGCCGCGACCGGCGAAGCAGGCCATGCCATCGGCGCGGCCGGGCACGACATAGCCGTCATCCATCGTCTGGCCGGCGAAGGAGACCACCTTGTAGGAAAAGCCCTCGGGGAGCTCCAGGATGCCGTTGGGGTCGACCTTCAACGGCCCGTAGCCGTCGATCTCGTTGTTGTAGGTCTCGGCTGCGTCCTGCGTGCGCGCCAGTCCGGCGAAGGCGAACGAGGCGGCGGCGGCGCCAAGGACCGTGCGACGATTGAGGATCATATGAGGGCTCCAGACCTGCAACACTCGCTAGGACCGGTCCGTGACGTTGTCACTACAGTTGCCGTGATAGTTTTCGGTATTATGTTACCGAATGAAAGTTTTCCCTTACACCGTAACGGTTTGCGGAGAAAATGAACCGCGCCTGTGTTGACAGATTGAATCGTCGCGGGTAACAGCGCGCCCTCACGTCGGGGGCCGCTTGTCTCCGCCTGCAACGGATCAGTCCCATGATGAAGACCACGGCTTCTTTGAAGCCCGCCGAGGTCGAGAAGAAGTGGATCGTGATCGACGCCGAGAATGTGGTCGTTGGCCGCCTCGCGTCGTTCATCGCCATGCGTCTTCGCGGCAAGC
Source organism: Caulobacter sp. (assembly GCA_021741355.1). GTDB lineage: Bacteria > Pseudomonadota > Alphaproteobacteria > Caulobacterales > Caulobacteraceae > Caulobacter. The sequence goes on along the minus strand of JAIOXZ010000001.1, from coordinate 78,015 downwards.
ACCGTCCTGACTACACCCCGAACGTCGACTGCGGCGACTATGTCGTCGTCGTCAACGCGCAGAAGGTGAAGTTCACCGGCCGCAAGCTCGAGCAGAAGATCTACTACCGCCACACCGGCCACCCGGGCGGCATCAAGCAGATCACCGCCGGCAAGCAGCTGGACGGACGTTTCCCGGAACGCGTGCTGGAGAAGGCCGTCGAGCGCATGCTGCCCAAGGAAAGCCCGCTTGCCCGCAAGCAGCTGACCCACCTGCGCATCTTCAACGGCGCCGAGCACACCCACCAGGCGCAGAGCCCTGAGCCCGTCGCGTTCGCTGAACGCAACAGCAAGAACACCCGGAGCCAATAGATCATGGCCGAAGCTCAAGGTTTCGACGCTCTCCAGAGCCTCTCGTCCGCTCCGGAAGCCGCGCCCGCGGTCCAGAAGCTGGACAAGTACGGTCGCGCCTATGCGACCGGCAAGCGCAAGAACGCCATCGCCCGCGTCTGGATCAAGCCGGGCAAGGGTTCGATCACCATCAACGGCCGGGACCAGGAAGTTTACTTCGCCCGCCCCGTGCTGCGGATGATGCTCGCCCAGCCGTTCCAGGTCACTGACCGGGTCGGCCAGTTCGACGTCATCGTCACGGTTGAAGGTTCGGGCCTGTCGGGCCAGGCCGGCGCCGTGCGTCACGGCATCTCCAAGGCCCTGACCTACTACGAACCCGCGCTGCGCACGGCCCTGAAGCCGCACGGCTTCCTGACCCGCGACAGCCGCGTCGTCGAGCGGAAGAAGTACGGCAAGGCGAAGGCCCGCCGCTCCTTCCAGTTCTCGAAGCGCTAGTCGTTCGCGAACCAAGTTTGCGAAAGGGCGCTTCGGGAAACCGGAGCGCCCTTTTTCTTTGTGCGTTTGTGCGTCCTTCGAGACGCTCGCATTGTGCTCGCTCCTCAGGATGACGAGGAGGGGTGGGCCCCCACACTGTTCGTCATGGTGAGGAGCGCGTAGCGCGTCTCGAACCCCGCAGGGAAACAGCAGATGGCCAACCCCAAGGTCTTCATCGACGGCGAAGCCGGCACCACCGGCCTGCAAATCCGCGAGCGGCTGGTCGGTCGCACGGACCTTGAGCTGCTGTCGATCGCCGAGGATCGCCGCAAGGACGCGGACGCCCGGGCCGAGCTGCTCAACGCCGCCGACGCCGTGATCCTCTGCCTGCCGGACGACGCGGCGCGCGAGGCGGTCAGCCTGATCAGCAATCCCGCTGTGAAGGTCATCGACGCCTCTACGGCGCACCGCACGGCGGATGGCTGGTCGTTCGGCTTCCCTGAACTGGACAAGGACCAGCGGGCGGCGATCCAGGCGGCCACGCGGGTGTCGAACCCCGGCTGTTATTCGACCGGCGCCATCGCCCTGATCCGGCCGCTGGTGCAGGCCGGGCTGATGCCGGCGGACTATCCGGTCAGCATCAACGCCATCAGCGGCTATTCCGGCGGCGGCAAGGCGATGATCGCCGAGTTCGAGGACGAAGGCAGCCCGAGCTACACGACGGTCCCCTACCGGATCTACGCGCTCGGCCTCGAGCACAAGCATGTGCCGGAGATCCAGGTGCGTGCGGGCCTGCTGTCCCGGCCGCTGTTCAGCCCGTCGGTCGGCCGCTACGCCCAGGGCATGCTGGTCGAAGTTCCGCTGCACCTGGGCCTGCTGGGCGCCGGCCCGTCGCTGACCCGGCTTCATGAGGTGCTGACCGAACATTATCGCGGCGAGGCCTTCGTCGAGGTGGCGTCGCTGAAGGACTGCGAGGCGCTCAAGACCCTCGATCCGGAGGGGCTGAACGGCACCAACCGGATGAAGCTGTTCGTGTTCGGCTCCGAGAGCGGCCGCCAGGCGCGGCTGGTGGCCCTGCTGGACAATCTCGGCAAGGGCGCGTCCGGCGCGGCGGTGCAGAACCTCAACCTCATGCTCGGCCTGCCCGAGGCCGCCGGGCTGTGATGATCCGGCGGGCGGTCCCGGATGACACGCCGAGCCTTCGGGCGATGATGGCCAGCAGCAACGGCTACCAGCGGCCGGCGGCCCGGGCGATGATCTTCGGGTTCGCCGCGGGCTGGTCCGTGCCGGACGCCGACCACGAGATCTGGCTGGCCCAGACGATCCATGGCGTGGCGGGCTTCTATGTCCTGATCCCTTATGGCGACGATCAGGAGCTCGACCTGTTCTTCACCGCCAACGACAGCCAGGGGACGGGCCTGGGCCGCCGGCTGTTCGATCATATGGCCGAGCGGGCGAGGGCGCTGGGCGCCGCGAAGGTGGTGATCAGCGCCAATCCGGAGGCGACGGGGTTCTATCGCAAGATGGGCGCGGTCGAGGTCGGGGTATCCCCGCCCGAGGCCGGGATCAGCTGGGACCGGCCGAAGTTCGAGTTCAGGATCCAGTCTTCGCCACTCGGCCCGAAGGGCGGATAGACGAATTGGGCTTTCTCCCGGCGAATAAACCATTAGCGTCCCGGGCAGTGCAATCTGACCAGGCGTAAAGTCATTCGCGAGCTTGAACCTGGGGCGCGATCGTCGCGACCAGGGACTTCAGCGGCGCGAACTTCAACTCGGAAGGAAGCCAATCCGTGCGCAAAGCTATTGTTCTTTCAGCAGTCCTCGGCGTTCTGGCCGCAGGCGCCGCCACGGCGGCCTGGGCCGGGACTTACTACAACAACTTCAGCGGAGTCTGCGACGCCGGCGACACCACGCTTCCGGCCGGGCACTCCAGCGGATTTCATTGCTATCATGCGGTTTCGGTGAGTCCGACCAGCGACTGGGCCAGAAAAAGAGCGGCGATCAAGGACTCGAGCAAGGTCGGCCTGCCGGCGCTTTCAACGGCTCCGAAGGCGGCCGCCAGACCCGGTCCGGCGCCCAAGGCGCCGCTGCCGACGGGCTCGAGCGGTCAATAGCGGGGCAACGGCTGCTCCCTCAGCTTCTGACCTTCACGAAGCTCCCTGGCGCGTCCTCGAGCGGCTTGCCGAGCGGGCCGTTTGACGGGTCGCGCGCGGGGACCATGTCGCCGGAGCGTTCGTTCAGCCAGGCGGCCCAGTGCGGCCACCAGCTGCCGGGGTGTTCGACCGCGCCGGCGCGCCATTCGTCAACCGTGGCGGGGAGGGCGTCATTGGTCCAGTGCTGGTACTTCTTCGCGTCAGGGTGGTTGATCACGCCCGCGATGTGGCCGCTGCCGGCCATGGTGAACTTCACCGGCCCGCCGAACAGCTTCGCCCCGCGATAGATGCTCCTGAACGGCGCGATATGGTCGTCGCGCGAGGACTGGACGTAGATCGGGGTCTGCACCTTCTTGAGGTCCAGCCGTTCGCCCGCGAGGGTCAGTTCGCCCTTCGACAGGGCGTTGTCCTTGTAGAAATTGCGCAGATAGAACAGGTGCAGCGCCTTGGGCATGCGCGTCTGGTCGCTGTTCCAGAACAGCAGGTCGAAGGGCTTGGGCTCCTTGCCCATCAGGTAGTTGTTGACGAAGAACGACCAGATCAGGTCGTTGCCGCGCAGGGAGTTGAAGGTGTCGGCCATCGACTTGCCGGGCAGGAAACCGCCCGACTGGTCCATGGTCTCCTCGATTGACTTGAGCCAGGCGTCGTCGACGAACAGCTTCAGATCGCCCGCCTCCTCGAAGTCCTGCTGGGCCGCGAAGAAGGTCGCCGACTGGATCCGCTTGTCCCCCCTGGCCGCCATGTGGGCGAGGGCGCAGGAGAGCAGGGTGCCGCCGATGCAATAGCCGACTGTGTTTACGCGATCCGTTCCGCACTGCTTCATCACCTGGGTCGTGGCGTCATAGATACCCTCGACCAGGTAGTCCTCGAAGGTCTTGGCCGCGAGCGTCTCGTCCGGATTGACCCAGCTGGTGACGAACACGCTGAAGCCCTGGCCGGTCAGCCAGCGGATCAGGCTGTTATCGGGCCGCAGGTCGGTGATGTAGAACTTGTTGATCCAGGGCGTGAACAGCAGCAGCGGGATCTCGCGCACCTGGTCGGTCGTCGGGGCGAACTGCAGCAGCTGCAGGATGTCGTTCTGGTAGACGACCTTGCCCGGCGCGGTGGCGACGTTTTCGCCGACGATGAACTGCTCCATGTCGGTCTGGCTGATCGCCAGCTGGCCGCCGCCGCGCGCGAGGTCGGCCGCGAAGTTCTCCATGCCGCGCACCAGGCTTTCGCCGCCGCTGGTCATGGCCTCCTTGAGCGCCGCCGGATTGGACAGCAGGAAGTTCGACGGCGAGATCGCGTCCGTCAGCATCTTGATGAAGAACTCGACGCGGCGCTTTTCCAGCGGATCGACGCCTTCGACGTCGGAGATCAGCTCGTTCAGCCAGCCGCTGGTCAGCAGATAGGACTGCTTCATCACATCGTAGACCGGATGGGCGCCCCATTCGGGATCGTTGAAGCGCTTGTCGCCCTTGGGCGGCGTGACGACCGGCTCGACCTGTTCGCCGCCCATGCGGCGGGCCGTGGTCTGCCAGAGGTCGAGGTAGCGCGAGAACAGGTCGGCCTGGGCGCGCAGCAGCCGGTCAGGCTGGGCGGCGAGTCGGCCCATGACGTCGGTCAGGGCAGGGGCGACATGAAAGGGGTCGGTGCTGAGGGCGGCCGGACTGTCGGCCTGCCGCAGGGCGGCCTCGGCGATAGCGCCCTGGGCCGTGACGGCCGCCCGGGCGAGATTGGCCGACAGTTTCTCCAGCGCCACGCGCTGCTCAGACGACAGGAAGGCGGCGGGATCAGGGGCCGAGGCCCAGTCCGGCTGGGCGGGCGCGGCCGTCGGCGCCTCGGCCGCGGCAGGCTTTTCGGTGGGCTTCGCGGCTTTCGGCGCAGCCGGCTTCTTCGGCGCGGCCTTCTTCGCCGCCGACTTTTTTGCAGGGGTCTTGCCGCTCGTGCCGGCCATGCCGCGTTCCTTCCCGGGTGCGGGGGCGTTTCGCGCCCTTCCGCTGATCCCGATCATGGCATAAGACCGGACCCAAGATGAACGGCGATGCGAGAACTTTCTGGCGAACGGTCCGGCTGGCGCTCCTGGCGAGCGCGGCGAGCGGGCTGACGGCCTGCGCCGGCTTGCCGGCCTTCGAACCCGGAGCAGGCGCGGCGGTCGATCCCAAATCCGCGGCTGCGGCCGAGGTGGCCGGCGTGATCAGCAATCCGGGACCCTGGCCGACCTTCGCCGGCATCCCCGAAGTCCCCGAGGATGTGCGCACCTCCGCCGCCTGGCGCGCCGCCATCGAGGACCAGGAGGCCGAGGGCCTCTACACCGCCCGCAGCGCCGCGCCGGACACCTGGAGCCTGACCGCCACCGAGGACTTCGAGGCCCGGGCCCGCGCCGAAGCCAACCCGCTCGGTCTGCAGGCCCCGACGGACGCCGAGATGGCCGAGTCAGAGGCGTACGCACGCGCCCTGCGCAAGCGAGCTACCCCGCCTCCGTCGCCGAGGTAAGTCCGGCGCGGCGGAGGCAAGACATTCCCTGAACCTGCCTGGAGACCGCCGTCTTTCGATGGAATGCATCGAAAAGGACCAAAATCGGGGTAGATCGGACCACAACGGACCTTGGGGTCCATTGCTACGATCCACCCGTGCGGGCTATCCATGCGCGACATCCGCTCCCAGCGCGCCGCCGATGGCGCAGAGAGCCCTTAAATGACCACCGAGTTCCACCGTATCCGGCGTCTGCCGCCCTACGTTTTCGAGGAAGTGAACCGTATCAAGGCCAAGCTGCGGGCCGAGGGGACGGACATCATCGACTTCGGCATGGGCAATCCCGACATGCCGACGCCAAAGCACATCGTCGACAAGCTGATCGAGACGGCCCGTGATCCCAAGGCCGGGCGCTATTCCGCCTCCAAGGGCGTCATCGGGCTGCGCCGCGCCATGGCCGGCTACTACGACCGCCGCTATGGCGTGAAGCTGAACCCGGACACCGAGGTCGTCGCGACCCTGGGTTCCAAGGAGGGGTTCGCCAATCTGGCCAACGCCCTGACCGCGCCGGGCGACGTGATCATCTGCCCCAACCCGGCCTATCCGATCCACGCCTTCGGTTTCATCATGGCCGGCGGCGTCATCCGCCATGTGCCGGCCCTGTCGCCGGAAGAGTACCTGTCGGGCATCGGCCGGGCGGTGAAGCACTCGGCGCCTCCGCCGAGCATCCTGATCCTCAGCTACCCGTCCAACCCGACGGCCCAGTGGGTCGATCTCGACTTCTACAAGGATGCGGTCCAGCTGGCGAAGAAGCACGACCTGCTGATCATCTCCGACGTCGCCTATTCGGAGATCTACTTCGACAACAACCCGCCGCCGTCGATCCTTCAGGTCGAGGGCGCCAGGGACATTGCAGTCGAGGTCAACAGCCTGTCGAAGACCTACGCCATGGCCGGCTGGCGCGTCGGCATGGTCGTCGGCAACGAACGCATGTGCGCGGCCCTGGCGCGGGTGAAGTCCTATCTCGACTACGGCGCCTTCCTGCCGATCCAGGTGGCGGCGGCCGCGGCCCTGAATGGCCCTCAGGACTGCGTCGAGGAGATCCGCGGCATCTACAAGGGGCGCCGTGACACCCTGGTCAGCAGTATGAAGCGGGCCGGCTGGGACATTCCCGCGCCGCCGGCCTCGATGTTCGCCTGGGCCAAGGTGCCTGAGCAGTACAAGGACATCGGCTCGATGCAGTTCTCCCGCCTGCTGGTGGAAGAAGCCGGCGTCGCCGTGGCGCCGGGCTCGGGCTTTGGCGAGTATGGCGAAGGCTATGTCCGCATCGGGCTGGTCGAGAACGAACACCGCATCAAACAGGCCGCCCGCAACGTGAAGAAGTTCCTCGCCGACTCCGACCGCATCCTGGCCAAGGCGCACAACGCGATGGCCGGGCAATGAGCCAGCGCACCTGGAAGATCGGGGTCGCGGGCCTCGGCACGGTCGGCGGCGGGCTGCTGCAGTTCCTCGCCGAACGGCCCGACTTCGCGCCGGCCGGGGGCAGGGCGGTGATCACCGGCGTGACGGCCCGCTCTCGCTCGCGGCCGCGCAGCATCGATATCGCCGCGATTCCCTGGTTCGATGATCCCGTGGCGCTGGCCACCTCGCCGGACACGGACATCTTCGTCGAGCTGGTCGGCGGATCCGACGGCCCGGCCAAGGCGGCCGTCGAGGCGGCGCTGCGCGCCGGCAAGCCGGTCGTCACCGCCAACAAGGCCCTGATCGCCGAGCATGGCGCCGAACTGGCCGCCCTGGCCGAAGCCGCCGGCGTGCCCCTGCTGTTCGAGGCCGCCGTCATGGGCGGCACCCCGGCGGTGAAGATGCTGCGCGAGGCGATGGTCGGCGACGACGTGGTCGGCGTCGCCGGCATCCTCAACGGCACCTGCAACTTCATTCTCAGCGAGATGGAACAGCGCGGCGCCTCGTTCGCCGATGTGCTCGCCGAGGCCCAGCGCATGGGTTACGCCGAGGCCGACCCGACGATGGATGTCGGCGGTTTCGACGCGGCCCATAAGGTGACCATCCTGGCCGCCCTGGCGTTCGGCTGCGCGCCGAACTTCGCCGCCGCCGAGATAGAGGGCATCGACCAGGTCGATCTGCTCGACATCCGGCTGGCCAAGGATCTGGGTTACCGCATCCGGCTGATCGCTTCGGCCGATCGCACGGCTGACGGGGTGGCGGTGCGGGTGCACCCCTCCCTGGTCGCCCAGGGCCATCCGCTGGCCGAGACCCGCGGCGCGCTCAACGCCCTGTTCATCGAGGGCACGCGGATCGGACGGATCTTCATCCAGGGGCCGGGCGCTGGCGCAGGTCCGACCGCCGCCGCCGTGGCCGCTGACATCGCCGACGTCATGACCCTGCCCACGCGGCCGGTGTTCCAGCGTCCGGCGGGCGATCTGAAACCGTTTGTGGCCGTCGCCCCGACCCGCCGCGTCGGCAAGGCCTACTTGCGACTGTTGGTGAAGGACCAGGCCGGCGTCATCGCCGCCGTGTCCGAGACCCTCGCCGAGTGCGGCGTGTCGATCGACAGCTTCCTGCAGAAGCCTGTCGAGGATGCCGGCGGCGTGCCGATCGTGCTGACCACCCACGCCATCGCCGAGTCGGTGCTGACAGATGCGATAAACCGCATCGAAAAGCTGCCGGCCGTGCTAGAGCGTCCGCGGCTGTTGCGCATCGCGCGCATTTGATAATCCTCCGACAACACCGGAGAGCGCCCTGACGGGGCCGGGAGACTGACTTTCATGAGTTCCGAGACGCTGGACCGGGGGCTGGTTCTTGACGCGGTCCGTGTGACCGAAGCCGCCGCGATCGCCGCCTGGGGCCTGGTAGGCCGCGGCGACGAAAAGGAAGCTGATCAGGCCGCCGTTGACGCCATGCGCAACGCGCTGAACGAACTGGCCATCGACGGCGAGATCGTCATCGGCGAAGGCGAGCGCGACGAGGCGCCGATGCTCTACATCGGCGAGAAGGTCGGCGCCGGCAAAGGTCCGCGCGTCGACATCGCGCTGGACCCGCTGGAAGGCACGACCCTGACGGCCAAGGCCATGGCCAACGCCCTGGCCGTGATGGCCTGGGCGCCCGCCGGGACCCTGCTGAACGCGCCCGACACCTATATGGACAAGATCGCCTGCGGCCCCGGCTACGCCGAGGGCGTGATCGATCTGGACGCCACGCCCGCCGACAACGTCAAGGCGCTGGCCAAGGCCAAGGGCGTGGAGCCGAACCAGATCACCGTCTGCGTTCTGGATCGCCCGCGTCACGCCGAAATCATCAACAGCCTGCGGTCCGTCGGGGCGCGGGTCTATCTGATCACCGACGGCGACGTGGCCGGCGTGATCAACACCGCCGATCCCGAGACGGGCGTCGACCTCTACATCGGCCAGGGCGGCGCGCCGGAGGGCGTGCTCGCCTGCGCGGCGCTGAAGTGTGTCGGCGGCCAGTTCCAGGGGCGTCTTGTGTTCCGCAACAACGACGAGCGCAGCCGCGCCGCCAAATGGGGCATCACCGATCTGGACCGCAAGTACGTGCTGGGCGAGATCGTCCGCGCGGACGCCATCTTCGCGATGACCGGCGTGACCAACGGCGCACTGCTCGACGGCGTGAAGCTCGAAGGCGGCTTTGTGCACACCCACACGCTGGTGATGAACTCCTCCACCCGCACCGTGCGTGAAGTGCGGATGAAGCGGCCGCTCTGATATGGCTGACGGCGCGCCTGAGGCAGGGTTCCTCGGTGTGCGCCGCTCGCTGTCCGGACGGGCCTGGCGCTGGCGTCCTGCCGACGCCGCCCTGGTGCGCGACCATCAGCTGCGACATGATCTCAGCGAGCCCCTGGCGCGCGCTCTGGCGGCGCGCGGCATCGACGCTGACGGCGCGGCCAACTACCTGACGCCGACGCTGAAGGCGCAGTTCCCCGACCCCTCGACCTTCGCCGACATGGATCTGGCGGCGAGCATCCTGGTGGACGCCGTCGTAAGCGGCCGGCCGACGGCGGTGTTCGCCGACTACGACGTCGACGGGGCCTCGAGCGCCGCCCAGCTGGTGCGCTGGTTCCGGGCCATGGGGCGTGAGCTGGCGATCTATGTTCCCGACCGGATCATCGAGGGTTACGGCCCCAGTCCCGCCGCCTTCCGCCACCTGCAGGAGCAGGGCGCCGACCTGGTGGTCACCGTCGACTGCGGCGCGGCGGCGCACGACGCGCTGATCGCCGCGCGCGACATCGGGCTCGATATCGTGGTCATCGACCATCACCTGATGCGCGGCGAGCAGCCGCCGGCGGCGGCGCTGGTCAATCCGAACCGGCCTGACGATACCTCGGGGCAGGGGCATCTGGCGGCGGCCGGCGTCACCTTCGTGTTGCTGGCGGCCCTGAACCGCGAGGCGCGCCGCAGGGGGCTGTTCCAGGACCGCCCGGAGCCCGACATCCGCCAATGGCTCGATCTGGCCGCCATGGGCGCTGTCTGCGACGTGACCAGCCTGACCGGGTTCAATCGGGCCATCGCCGCCCAGGGGCTGCGGACCATGTCCGCCTGGGCCAACCCCGGACTGAAGGCCTTGCTGGACGTGGCCAAGGGGCAGGGACCGGCCACCACCTTCCACGCCGGGTTCATTCTCGGTCCCCGGATCAACGCCGGCGGGCGGATCGGCCGGTCCGACCTCGGCGCCCGCCTGCTGTCGACGGATGATCCGGAGGAAGCGCGCGACCTGGCCGAGCAACTCGACGCGCTCAACGCCAGTCGCAAGGATGTCGAAAAAGGCGTGATCGACGAGGCCGTGCTGGCGATCGAGCGCGACAGCAACTTCGACCCGGATGCGCCGGCCATCGTCGTCGCCGGCGACGGCTGGCACCCGGGCGTGGTCGGGATCGCCGCAGCCCGACTGCGCGAGCGCTATCGCAAGCCGGTCGTGGTGATCGGAATCGACCGCCCCTCGGACACCGGCAAGGGCTCGGGACGGTCCCATCCGGGCGTGAACCTGGGCCGCGCTGTGCAGGCGGCGTTCGACGAGGGCCTGCTGCTCGCCGGGGGCGGGCACGCCATGGCCGCCGGCCTGACGATCCGACCCTCAATCATCCCCGATCTGCGCGCCTTCCTGTGCGAGCGGCTGGCGGACGAGATGGTCGAAGCCGCCGGTCAGGACGCCATCGAGATCGACGCCCTGGTCAGCCCGGGCGGCGCCACGCGCGGTTTGTACGGCGACTTCCAGCGGCTGGCCCCGTTCGGCCCCGGAAATCCCGAGCCGACTTTCGCTGTCGCCGACGCGCGGATCGAGCGGCCGATGATGCTCAAGGGCGGGCATGTCCGGTGCACCCTGATGGACGCGTCGGGCGGGCGGCTGAAGGCGGTGGCCTGGCGCGCCGGCGAGACGGAGATGGGCGCCCGCATCATGGCGGGCGGCGGATCGATGCACTTTGTCGGCCGTCTGAAGCCGGACGACTGGCAGGGCCGCGAGAGTGTCGAGCTGGAAATCGAGGACGCCGCCGACCCCCGGATGGTTCTCTGAAGCCACCAGCGAACTTCTGGTCCGCTGGGGGCTTGCGCCTGCGCAGAGTCGCGAATATACAGCCGCTTCCTCGCGACCGGGCGCCCTTCGTCTATCGGTTAGGACCCCAGATTTTCAATCTGGTAAGAGGGGTTCGACTCCCCTAGGGCGTACCACCGCCGCGAGCGACTTTTCCCAGACAAATGCGACCAATTGTCGCGGCTTCGGCCCGAGTCATCGTCTGCGCGAATTCCACCATTGACGGCTCTCCTTCCGCGAGAACAGTGTTATACTTGAGATCTCGTCCACAAAGGACTTAGGGCGGGGCAGAGGGGCGGAATGTCTGGTTACGATTTCGAGGCCCAGGAGCCGCACGAAGAATCCGTGCGGATCAATGGCCGCGTAAAATGGTTTGATGCCGGGAAGGGGTACGGGTTCATCGTTCCCGACGATCCCGGACAGACCGGTCTGAAGGATGTGCTCCTGCACATTACTTCGCTGCGTAATGCTGGTCGCGAGTCGGCGATGGAAGGCTCCGTGATCACCTGTGACGTGGTGCGGCGCACCAAGGGCTGGCAGGTTTCCGACATCGTGGATCTCGACGAATCGGCTGCGCCCCAAGTTGGCGAGCGGCCGCGGCGTGTGGATCGGGACTCCGGCGGCTTCGGCCGGGACCGCGACCGCTTCGATCGCGGCGGAGGCTTCGGCGGCGGGCATCGCGATGCGCCGCGCCGGGCGGCCCCGTTGCAGGGCGACGGACCGCTCGAGCATTGTACGGTCAAGTGGTTTAACCGCACCAAGGGCTACGGTTTCGTGGTGCGTGACGCCGAGCCGGGCGATATCTTCGTCCACATCGAGACCCTGCGTCGCAGCGGCCTTGATGACCTGCAGCCCGGCGAAGGCGTGATGGTGCGTTTCGCGGAAGGGCCCAAGGGTCTGGTCGTGGCCGAAATCGCGGCGTCCTGACGCCCGACGCACCTGGAGTAACCCGTTGGTATCGCTGATGCGGAATGCCGGTCGGACAGCCGTCCTGGCCCTGGCGATGCTCGCGCCGTTGTCGGCCGGGGCCTGCCGCGCGGAAACGCCGGCGCCGGTCGCGGCACTACCGGCCAAGGCGCCCGCGACGGCCCTTGAAACGGTGACGGTCGACACCGCGCGGGGCCCGGTCAGTTTCAAGGTCGAGATCGCCGATGACGACGCCGAGCGCGAGCGCGGCCTGATGTACCGCACGAGTCTCGCGCCGGACGCCGGCATGCTGTTCATCTGGACCACGCCCGCCCAGCGCGCCTTCTGGATGCGTAACACCTACATCCCGCTCGACATCATCTACATCGGCGTCAATGGGCGGATCCTGTCGATCGCCGCCATGGCCGAGCCGTTCAACGAGACCCCGCTACCGTCAGAGGGCGCGGCACTGGGCGTGCTGGAAATCGCGGGCGGCCGGGCGGCGGAGCTGGGCATCACGATCGGCGACAGGGTCCATCACCGGATGTTCGGCCAGTGACCGACGAGTCGCTCCCGGCCCCGCCGGAAGGCTTCAAGCCCAGCGCCCGCGGCCCCTACACCACCCACAATGGCCCCTTCTTCCACCGTTCGACGCCCGAAACGCTCGAGCACGCCTTCTTCGCGCTCAAGCGCCACTGCAACAGCCTGGGCATCGTCCATGGCGGCATGCTGTCGACGTTCATGGACGGCGTGCTGGCCAACGCTGTGGGCCGTGAGGCCGGCACGGCGTCGGTAACCGTGCACCTGTCGCTCGACTTCCTGTCGATGGCGCGGGCCGGCGACTGGGTGTTCGGCGACGCGGTCGTCACCCGTCAGACCAAGGACCTGATCTTCGTCGAGGGCCGCATTCGCGTCGGGACGCGCGACGTCATGCGGGCGAGCGGCATCTTCAAGCCGGTCCACCGCCGCGCCGATCAGCCGGCGCCGGGCGCGAAGCCGAAGGTCTAGGGCAGCGTCAGCACGACCTTCACACAGTCGCCGTGGTGTTGGGCGGCGATGGCGGCGTTGATCTGGTCGAACGGGAAGGTTTGGACCAGCTTGTCGACCGGCAGTCGGCCGGCGCGCCAGTGGCCGATCAGTTCGGGCAGGTAGACGTCCGGATCGCTGTCACCCTCGATGATCCCGCGCACCGTCTGGCCGAAGGTCAGCACCGTCCCCAGATCGCCCGGCAGCGGCGTGCCCGCGGGCGGGATGCCGACAATGCCCAGCACGCCCTTGGGGGCCAGGGCGCCCATGATGGCGGTCAGGGTGTCGGGGCGGCCGGTGGTGTCGAAGGCGTAGTCCACGCCCTGCGGCAGGATCGCCCGGACGGCGGCGGCGAGGTCGGGACTGGCGGCGGGGTCGATCACGTGAGTCGCGCCCAGTTCCGTGGCCAAGGCGCGTCGCGCGGCATGGGGCTCGACGACGATGATCGCGCCGCAGCTCTGAATCGCCGCGCCCATGACCGCCGAGAGGCCGACCGCGCCGCCGCCGGTGATCAGCAGCGTCGAGCCGGCCGGGCAGGCGAGGGCCAGCATCACGCCGCCCGCGCCGGTCTGGACCCCGCAACCGAACGGCGCGGCGATCTCGAACGGGATATCGTCCGGCAGACGGATCACGTTGCGCTCATAGGCCAGGGCGTAGGTGGCGAACGAGGACTGGCCGAAGAAGTTCGAAGACACCGCGTCCTCGCCCTGCTTCAGCGCCTTGGTCCCGTCCGGGCGCATGCCGATGTAGTTCAGGGCGGGCATCGCATAGCAGTAGGCCGGGTCGCCGCTGGCGCAACGGTCACACTGGCCGCAGGAGCGAAAGGTCAGGGCCACCCGGTCGCCCGCGGCGACCTTGGTCACGGCCGACCCGACCCGTTCGACGACGCCGGCGCCTTCGTGGCCGAGCACGGCGGGCATCGAGAAGGGCATCGCGCCCTCGCGCGCGACCAGATCAGTGTGGCAGACGCCGACGGCGGCGATCCGCACGAGGATCTCGTCGGCGCGCGGTTCGTCGAGCTCGACCGTCTCGAGCGTGAAATCAGCGCCCGGAGCGCGGGCGACAGCGGCGGTGACCTGCATGGCGAAGCCTCTCAAACAGTCCAGAGATCGAAGGTGTCGTGGTCCAGCGCCTGGGCGCAGGCGCCGCGTGTCATCGTCAGGAACAGCGCGTCGCCGCGTTCGGTGCGCTCCACGGCGATGGCCGAGAAGACGCCCATGAAGACCCCGTGCACCGCCATCCGGCGATAGTCGGCCCAGCACTGGTTGGCGCTGTAGTCGCTGACGCCCAGGCGGCGAAGCTCGTCGTGATAGGCGGCGACCAGCTCACGCTCATTGGCGCGGCGCACCTCTGGCGAAACGCCCGCGCTGAGGAAGTAGGTCACGTCGGTCATGCCATGGCCGATCGCGAGGGTCTGCCAGTCCAGCGTGCCCATACGGCGAGCGCCGCCCTGGATATCAAACAGGATGTTGTCGAGCCGGAAATCGCCGTGCTGGATCGTGAACGGACCTTCCGACGCGCCCTGGAACTGGCCCATGATCTCCGGCAACCGCGTGACCAGCGCCATGTGATCGTCTTCCAGGATGCCGTCATACCGCTCGCGGAAGGCGGTGATGATCCCGGGCAGGGCGGCGATGATCGCCGGGTACATGTCGGCGCCGGACGTCAGCCAGGCGATGTCCTTCAGCGACGGATCGTTCCAGCGCGGCGCGTGCAGGGCCGCCGCCTCGAGCATTGCGGTCCGGGCGTCGGCGATCGAGCAGCCGGTCAGCTGGTCGCCGGCGCGCGCCGGGCCGAAGTCCTCGAAGATCAGGGTGAAGGCGGCGGTCTCCGGGTCGATCCGGGCGAAATGCGTCTTCGGCGTGATGATCCCGACGCTCGCGGCCAGTTCCCGATAGAAGCCGACCTCGCGGCCATAGAGGTTGAAGGCGGCGCCCGTCGCCCGGCTCGCCGGATCGGCGGCGGCGAACTTGCCGACCACACTGGCCGGCGCGGAGGCCGGAGCGCCATCATAGGTGATGGCCAGACGAAAGCTGTCGCCGACCAGACCGTTGCCGACCGGCTTCACGTCGAGCGCAACGACCGTGCCCGTCGGCAGGGCGCCGGACGCGCGCAGCGCTGCGGTTATCCAGGCCGGATCGATGGCGTCGACGCCGGCGGCGATGGCTGGTTCGGTCATGTGCGCTTCCCGATCGCCGGCGCTCGTGGCGACGCCTGGCGAAGGCTGATCCCTGATATCGGCCTAGAGCATCCGTCCGGGTCCGCAAACCACCTTTCGATGGGTGTCGTTGGGGAACCGCAGTGCTTCTGCGCAATACGTTTGCTCCCGGGGGCGAAGCTTTGTAGAGCAAGGCCTTCGTGATCGCGGGGTGTGGCGCAGCCTGGTAGCGCATCTGGTTTGGGACCAGAGGGTCGGAGGTTCGAATCCTCTCGCCCCGACCACGAAACAGACGACCAACACGAGGCCCGGCATGCTCGCGCGCATCTACCGCCCCGCCAAGACCGCCATGCAGTCTGGCCGGGCCAAGACCAAGGACTGGCTGCTGGAGTTCGCGCCGGCCTCCGCCCGTCGCACCGACCCGCTGACCGGCTGGACCCAGTCCACCGACATGAACGGCCAGGTCCGGCTGACGTTCGAAACCCGCGAGGAGGCCGTCGCCTACGCCCAGCGGCACGGCATCGCCTTCCAGCTGTTCGAGCCGAAGGAGCCGAAGAAGATCCTCAAGGCCTACGCCGACAACTTCGCCACCAACCGCAGACAGTCCTGGACGCACTAGGGCGGGCGCGTCCTTCGAGACGCGGACCTGAGGGTCCGCTCCTCAGGATGACGGGCAGGGGTGGCTCGGCCTTCTGTCTTCGTCATGGCGAGGAGCGAGCTTCGAGCGAGCGTCGCGAACCACGCAACCTGTTCCCGACGGCCGAACGCAGCTACACCACCGTTGAAGACCCCATAGCTCAACCGGATAGAGCACCTGCCTTCTAAGCAGGGGGTTGCAGGTTCGAGTCCTGCTGGGGTCGCCAGCCTTCGCCCTTCGGGCTTCGGTCCGGGAGGCCATCCGAAGGCGGACCTCAGCCGCCGGCGATGGCCTGCATCACCAGACCGGTGAACCAGGCCGCGAACGTGCCCACGATGTAGCCGACCACCGCCAGCAGCACGCCGACGGGGGCGAGCGACGGATGAAAGGCGGCCGCCACGACCGGCGCGCTGGCCGCCCCGCCGATGTTGGCCTGGCTGCCGACCGCCAGGAAGAAGCTCGGCGCCTTGATGGCGAACGCCATGGCGATCAGCAGGGCGGCGTGGATGGCGATCCACAGCAGGCCGATGAGGAAATAGGCCGGCGCCTCGACGACGGCGGCGATGTTCATGTTCAGTCCGACCGTCGCCACCAGCACATAGACGAACAGCGAGCCGACCTTCATGGCTCCCGCGCCCTGCAGTCGGCGTGCGGGGGTGAACGACAGGATCACGCCGATGATCGTGGCCAGCAGGACCAGCCAGAAGAAACTGTTGTCCAGCGACAGGCGGCTCATGGCCGGGGCGTTGATCTTGAACCAGGCCGACAGGCTCTCGGCCCCGAAATGCGCCAGGCCGACGGCCGTGAAACCGACCGCCAGAATGAAGACCAGATGCTTCAGCTCGGGGATGCGGGCGTGTTCTGTTTCGTAGGCCTCGGTCTTCAGGCGCAGCGCCTCGATCGCCGTCGAATCGGCCTTCAGGGCCTGGTCGAGCTTCTGCTGATTGGCGGCTATCCACAGCAGGACGGCCATCCAGACGTTGGCCACGATCACGTCCACCGCGATCCAGATGGAGAAGATGTTCGGCCCTACATCGAAGATCTCGTAGATCGCCGCCTGGTTGGGCGAGCCGCCGATCCAGGAGCCGGCCACAGTGGCCATGCCGCGCCAGACGGCCTCGGGGCCGTTGCCGCCGACCAGGTCCGGCGCGATCCAGCTGGTCGCAAGCAGGGCCAGGGGACCGCCCAGCATCACGCCCGCCGTGCCGGTGAAGAACATGATCAGGGCCTTGGGCCCCAGCTTCAGGGTCGCCGGCAGGTCGGCCGACAGGGTCAGCAGCACCAGGGCCGCCGGCAGCAGGTAGCGCGAGGCGACGAAGTAGAGCTTCGACTTTTCCGGGTCGACCACCCCGAAGGTCGTCAGCAGCGAGGGCAGGAAGTAGCAGAGCAACAGGGCCGGAACGACGCCGTAGAAGCGCTTCCAGAACCCCGAGGCGATGCTGGACGTCCAGAAGACCAGGCCGAGAATGGCGGCCAGCAGGCCGAACACTACCGCGTCGTTGGTGATCATCGCAGTCGCGACATCGGTGGCGTCGGGCATGGTTTCCCCCTGGTTGCCCGGGATTTGGCACGGTGGCGCCGCGGTGGGCAACCCGGCGCATGATCCTGCTTCAGCCGGCGTAGACGTCCAGCGCGCCTTGCAGGTCGACGATCAGATCGTCCGGACTTTCCAGTCCCACGTGCAGCCGCATCAAGGGACCGCCATAGTCGACCGGGACGACCCGCTTGTTCAACTGCTGGTCACAGCTGATCGCCAGGCTCTCGAAGCCGCCCCAGGAGAAGCCGAGGCCGAAGAGTTTCAGCGCGTCGAGGAAGGCCTCGACGCGCTCCGGCGATCCGGGCTTCAGCACAAGGCCGAACAGGCCGCAGGCGCCGCTGTAGTCGCGCTTCCAGAGGTCGTGACCGGGCGCGCCGGGGAGGGCGGGGTGCAGGACGCGCAGGACCTGCGGCTGCCCGGCCAGCCAGCGGGCGACCGCCAGACCGCTCTCGCCGTGGCGATCGAGGCGCGTGGCGAGCGTGCGCAGGCCGCGCAGGGCCTGATAGGCGTCCTCCGGCGCGACGGACCAGCCATGGTCCTGGATCGAGGCCTTCATCAGGTCGACGAGGCCCGCGTCAACGGTCGCCACCGACCCCATGAACACGTCGGAGTGACCGCAGACGTATTTGGTCAGGGCCTGGACGCTGATGTCGATGCCGTGAGCCAGCGGTTTGTACAGCCGCCCGGCGCCCCAGGTGTTGTCCAGCAGGGTCAGGACGCCGCGCGTCCGGGCCGCCGCGGCGATGGCGGCAGCGTCCTGCATCTCGAAACTGAGCGAGCCGGGCGATTCCAGCACAATGAGCCGGGTGGCGGGGTTGGCCTGCGCCAGCACGTCATCGGCGCCGAGCCGCGCGTCGTAGTAGTCGACCGCCACGCCAAACCGCCGCAACACACGGTCGCAGAAGTAGCGCACCGGCCGGTAGACCGTGTCGACCACCAGAACATGATCGCCGGCCTTGAGCACCGCCAGGATGGCCGCCGTCATCGCCGCGAGGCCCGAGGGATAGAGCTGAATGTCCCGCGCGCCCTCCAGCTCGGCGAGCGCGTCCATCAGGGCGAATTGCGCTGACAGGCCGGCGCGGCCGTAGCCGAGCGTGCCGTCATACAGCGCCGTGGCATTTGGCAGCAGGACGGTGGAACCGCGCTGAACGGGCGGGCTGACCGTCCTTGCCGGCAGCCCGTCGGTCTTGCCGGCGTGGATCAGGCGGGTTTCTTCTTCCATGCGGGTTGCCAGCCTTGGCGCGTCAGAGCGATGCTCCCTGTTCCATAGGGCGGCTTGGCGCCGCCGATCAAGGAAACCCCGCTGTGAAGCACCCCGCGCTCGTCCTGCTGCTCGCCCTGACGGCGGCGGGGTGTGAGCGAAAGGCGCCGGTGACGAGCGCCCCCGATCCGGTCCCCGTGGTCGACGGGGCGGGGGCAGCGACCGCGGCCAGCCGGACCCTGGCGGCGGTCAAGGCGCGCGGCGCGCTTCGGTGTGGTGTTTATCCAGGGCTCGCGGGGTTCTCGCTCGCCGACTCGTCCGGACAATGGCGCGGGTTCGATGTCGATTTCTGCCGGGCGCTGGCGGCGGCGGTGCTCGGCAATCCCGACAGGGTGACGTACGTGCCGCTGACCAATGCGGCGCGGTTCGCCGCGCTCAAGGCCGGCCGGGTCGATCTGTTGTCGCGCAACACCAGCTGGACCTTCAGCCGGGACGTGGGCGAGGGCATAGATTTCGCCGGAGTCGCCTACTACGACGGGCAAGGGTTCCTTGCCCCGAGAGACCTCAATCTGCAGAGCGCGTCGGAACTCTCCGGCGCAAAGGTCTGTGTCCAGTCCGGCTCGACCAGCGAGCTGAACCTGCGGGACTGGTTCAGGGTCCGCGACATCAACTGGCAGCCGGTGCTGACGCCGACGCTGGAGCGGGCGCGGCAGGACTATGAACGCGGCGTCTGTGACGTGCTGTCGGCCGATATCTCGGCCCTGGCGTCAGCCCGCGCGACCATGGCCGATCAGGGCGCCCATGTCCTGCTGTCGGACGTGATTTCCAAGGAGCCGCTCGGGCCGGCCGTCCGTCAGGGCGATCCGGGCTGGACCGACGTTGTGCGCTGGACGCTGAATGCGTTGATCCTCGCCGAGGAACTGGGCGTGACGGCGGATTCTGCGGAGCAGATGCGCAAGGAGGCGACCCGACCGGAGGTGCGGCGGCTGCTGGGCGCCGACACCGGCTATGGCGCCATGCTCGGTCTGGACGACGCCTGGGCCTACCGGGCGATCACCGCGGTCGGCGCCTACAACGAGGTATTTGACCGCAACCTCGGCAAGGATTCGGCGCTGAAGCTGGAGCGGGGGCAGAACGCCCTGTGGAACGCCCGGCCCGCGGGCCTGCTGTACTCGCCGCCGTTGCGGTAGCGGCGACGACTAGAGAACCAGCCGCATGGCGCAGCGGTCGTTCAGGCCACGGGCGTTTTCGTCGTCGATATGGGCCTGCAGGTCGTACGGCAGCGGCGCGTCCAGCATCTGATAGCCGAGGCTGGCGTAGAACGGTCCGTTCCAGGGCACCGACCTGAATGTGGTCAGGGTGAGGGCCGTCAGACCTGCCGTCCGGGCATGGTCGGCGGCGGCCTGCATCAGGCGGCGGCCGATCCCCAGCTTCTGGTGGGTCGCCGCTACGGAGAGTTCCTGGATGTGCAGGTGGTCGACGAAGGCCTCGGCCATCAGGAAGCCGACCGGCGAGCCGTCGGCCGCCACCGCTTCCCAGACCGTGCCGGCGGCTATGAGCGGGTCGTAGTCTTCCGCCGGAGTGATCGTGTGGCTGGCGATCCAGGCCAGGTCCGGAATGGCGAGGAAGGCCTGTCCCGCTGAGCGCTCAATCGCCGGATACAGCACAGCGTGGTCGATGACGGCCGGCCGGATGGTGACCGTCACGCAGGCCCCGTCACCACGGCCGTATCCTCCCGGCCGCCCCATTCAGTCCATGATCCGTCGTAGACCGCCGCCCGTTCCTTGCCGAGCCGGGCCAGGCCGAGCGCAAGAATGGCGGCGGTGATCCCTGAGCCGCAGCTGGTGATGATCGGCTTGTTGATATCAACGCCGGCTTTCTCAAAGATATCAGCCAGCTGCGCAGCAGACTTCATCGTTCCGTCCGGGGCGATCAGCTCGCTCGACGGCACGTTTCGGGCGCCGGGCATATGACCGCCGCGCAGTCCAGCGCGGGGTTCGGGCGTCTCGCCGGTGAACCGGCCGGCCGGGCGGGCGTCGACCACCTGTTCACGGCCGGTCTCCAGCGCCTTGGCCACCTGGTTCAGGTCGCGGACCAGATCGGCGCTGTAGCGCGGCGTGAAATGGCGTTCGCGCGGCGGGGCGGGCATGTCCGAAACCGGGCGGCCCTCGGCAATCCATTTGGGCAGGCCGCCGTCGAGCACGACCACGTCGAGGTGGCCCATGGCGCGGAAGGTCCACCAGACCCGCGCCGCCGAGCGCAGGCCCAGCTGGTCGTAGACCACCATGCGCGAGCCGTCGCCCAGGCCCAGCTTGCGGACGCGCGAGGCGAACTTCACCCCGCTGGGCAGCATGTGCGGCAGGCCGGAGGTTTCGTCGGCGATATCGTCGATGTCGAAGAACACCGCGCCCGGGATATGGGCCAGGGCGTACTCCGCCTTCGCGTCGCGTTCCTCCTGCGGGAAATACCAGCTGGCGTCGATGATCCTCACGTCGGGAGCCTGGAGATGTTCGGCGAGCCAGGCGGTGGAGACGAGCGGATCAGTCATCGGTCATCAGGTCCCTGAAAGCCAGTCAGGGACCGGCAGGCCGCGTTCGCTGAGGAACGCCGGATTGAACAGTTTGCTTTGATACCGCGATCCGTAGTCGCACAAAACGGTCACGATGGTGTGGCCGGGCCCGAGGTCGCGGGCAAGTCGCATGGCGCCGGCGATGTTGACGCCGGACGAGCCGCCCAGAACAAGGCCCTCGTTGGCCGCCAGGTCGAAGACGATCCGCAGCATCTCGTCGTCATCGATCCGGTAGGCATGGTCGACGACCAGGCCCTCGAGGTTGGCGGTGATGCGTCCCTGGCCGATGCCCTCGGTGATCGAGGTCCCCTCGGCCTTCAGTTCCCCGGTCGTGTAGTAGCTGTAGAGGGCCGCGCCGCCCGGATCGGCCAGACCGATGGCGACATCGGGCTTCTTTGCCCGCAGGGCCGCCGCCACGCCGGCCAGCGTGCCGCCCGAACCCACCGCGCAGATGAAGCCGTCGACCTTGCCGTCCGTCTGCGCCCAGATTTCCGGACCCGTGGTGCGCTCGTGCGCCTGGCGGTTGGCGACATTGTCGAACTGGTTCGCCCAGATGGCCCCGTTCGGATCGCTTCTGGCCAGTTCCTCGGCCAGGCGTCCTGAATAGCGGACGTAGTTGTCAGGATTGGAGTAGGGGACCGCATCCACCTCGACCAGTTCGGCGCCGGCGAGGCGAATGGCGTCCTTCTTCTCCTGGCTCTGGGTGCGGGGGATGACGATCGTCGTCCGGTAGCCCAGCGCGCTGGCGACCATGGCCAGACCAATACCGGTGTTGCCCGCCGTGCCCTCGACAATGCGACCACCGGGACGCAGCAGACCTCTGGCTTCCGCGTCGCGGATGATGCCCAGCGCGGCGCGATCCTTGACCGACTGACCGGGGTTGAGGAATTCAGCCTTGCCGAGAATCTCGCAGCCGGTCGCCTCGCTCGCGGCCTTGAGCCGGATCAACGGGGTGTTTCCGATCAGGTCCAGGACGCTTGCGGCAGCGGACATGTGAGGCATTCCGGCGGCCGCGGGGCGACCCTTGATGCATGCCTACATCATGCGCCGTGAGCCAATCGCAAGCCCAGAATATCTGATAGCCGCCCAGTCGGATGGATCAGGCCCGCGAGAGGCCCAGCTGGATCACATTGGTCCGCTCGGTCCGGAACCCCGCCTCGCAGTAGCTCAGGTAGTAGCGCCACATCTTGTGGAAACGCTCGTCGAAGCCGAGGCGGCGGATGTCGTCCCAGGCAGCGTCGAACCGCCTGGCCCATTCGGCGAGGGTGTCGGCGTAGTGCTGGCCGTATCGCGGAGCGCTCTCCCAGATCAGGCCGGCGCGCTGTATTTCCTGCCTCAGACGGGTTTCGCTGGGCAGCATGCCGCCCGGGAAGATGTACTTCTGGATGAAGTCGGCGTGCCGGCGGTAGCCGTCGAACAGCTCGTCGCGAATGGTGATGATCTGCAAGCCCGCCCGCCCGCCCGGCGACAGCACGTCGTGGATCTTGCGGAAATAGGTGGGCCAGTATTCCTCGCCGACGGCCTCGAACATCTCGATCGAGGCGACGCGGTCGTACCGGCCCTCGACATCGCGATAGTCGATCAGCTGAATGTCGGCCTTCTCGGCCAGCCCCTGGTCGAACAGGCGCTTTCGGGCGAAGTCATACTGCTCGCGCGAGATGGTGATGCCGGTGACCCTGGCGCCGACTTCGGCGGCGGCGAACTCGGCGAAGCCGCCCCAGCCGCAACCGATCTCCAGGACGGTCTGGCCGGGCTGCAGGCCCATGGACCGGGCGAGCGCGGCGTACTTGTGCTTCTGGGCCAGGGCCAGCGGCTCACCCCGCTTCTCGTAGACGGCGGAGCTGTAGGTCATGCTGGAGTCGAGCCAGCGGGCGTAGAAGTGGTTTCCCAGGTCGTAGTGCGCGTGGATGTTCTTCTTCGACCCGCGACGATCATTGCGGCGCAGGGCATGGGTGATGAAATTGATTGCGCGGATGACCGGATTGCCCGCCACCAACGCCTGAAGCCGGTCGAAGTTGAGCGCGAAGCCCGAGAGCAGGGCGGTAAGGTCTGGCGTCTCCCACTCGTCGGCCATGTAGCCCTCGGCGAAGCCGATCGATCCAGCGGTCAGGCAGCGGCGGATGAACCGGTAGTCGCGGACGATCAGCCGGGCGTCAGGGCCGGGTTCGGCGCCGCGACAGGGGATCTCGGTCCCGTTCGGCAGAACCCAGGTCAGGCTGCCATGGCGCCAGTTGTCGGCGCAGATGCGGACGGCGGTCCGGAAAACCGCAGGAGCGTCACGCAAGGCCGGCGACTCGACGGTCTGCCGGTGGATCATGGGCGTCGGGTTTGTCTGCGTCATCGGCGCATCCTTCCGTCCCGCTGAGATTATCATCGTTTTTTCCCGTAACGCGAGAGAGGAGAGTCGCGCGACTGACGCCGACATCAGGTGAGGGCGGCCGCGCAACGACAGGAATCCCTTTCAGGAAGAGCCGAAGAGCCTCCCAGTGAATCGCCGCGAGAATCTTCACCGTCATCAACGGCATCCCGAAAAACAGCCCCATCAGGCGCCGGTCATCGAGCGGCTGGCGATGCAGAGCCAGGGTCGCGGTAAAGTCCGGACGGCCATCCGTGGATTTGACGATCGACAGGTCGAGGCGGTCGTCGGGCGGCGTGATGTCGAAGCGGTAGCGTCCGTCGACGCCGTAGAACGGCGAGACAAACAGGCGCTTTTCCGCGACCTGGCTTTGTCGACCGCGGCCGGCGGCGGGCGCGACGTAGGCGTGAGTCTGGCCGAAGGTGCTGTTGACCTCGTAGATCACCGCTTCCAGGCTTCCGGCGGCGTCCTCGACATAGATCAGCGAGATCGGGTTGAAGACGAAGCCCAGCACGCGGGGAAAGGCCAGCAGGCGGATGCGGCGCGCAGACGCGGTGACGCCGGCCTCCGCGAGACGGGTCTCGACCCAGCCGCGCAGCGGGCGGCCGTCGCGCCAGCCATGGTCACGGTCATCCAGCGAGAACAGCCCGAACCGGCCGCGACGGAGCAGCTTGAGGCCCCGGAGGTCCTCGTCGAGCCGGTCCGTATCGACCAGCAACTGGAACAGGCTGTAGCGGAAGCTGTGCTTCGCCGGCCCCAGCCTATGATGGGTCGTCTCGCCGACGTAGAGCGCGGCCGTCATGCGGCCGCGGCGAGTTGGGCGGGCGATTCGGACATGCCGGCCACGCGGTGGTCGACGAACGTCCAGGGGATCTTTCCGCCGAGGGCCAGCGCCGCCTTTACGCCGGAGGTGACGCCGTCCTCGTGGAAGCCGTAGCCCAGCCAGGCGCCGGCGTACCAGACGCCGCCACGGCCCTGGATGCGCCCGAAGCGGCGCTGGGCGGCGAGGGCGGCCGTATCGAACTGCGGATGCTCATAGTCGAACGCGCCGAAGGTCAGCGCCGGATCCGGCGTCGGGCCGTTGAGGCTGACGAACAGCGGCCGCGTCGCGTCGATGCCCTGCAGATTGTTCATCCAGTATGTGACGTAGGGATCTGTTTTTCCGTCGGAATCCGTCACGTAGTTCCAGCTGCCCCAGGCCTGTTCGCGGCTGGGCATCAGGCGGGGATCGCGGTGCAGCCACGCGCGATTGGGGGCGTAGCGGATCGCCGACAACAGCGCGCGCTCCTCGGCGTCGGCGTCGGCCAGCAACGCCATGGCTTCAGGGGCGTGGCAGGCGAGGATCACCTGGTCGAACCGCTCTTCCTGGCCGCGGCTGTCGCGAACGATGACGCCGGTATCGGTGCGCGTCACCCGCGTGACGGCGGTGTTGAGCCTGACGCTGTCGCCCAGGGCGGCGCCGATCTTCTCGACATAGGTGCGACTGCCGCCGACGACGGTGCGCCACTGCGGCGGCTTGAACTGGAGGAGGCCGTGGTTCTGCAGGAAGCGCAGGAAGCTCTCGGCCGGGAAGTCGCCGATGCCGCCTTCGGTGGTCGACCAGATGGCCGCGCCCATCGGCAGCAGGAACCGGTCGCGGAAGCCGCCACCGAACCGGCGCAGCTTGAGCCAGGCGCCCAGGGTCAGATCATCGATGCCACCGCGCAGGAGATCGGCGCGGGCCACTGCATAAAACCGCCGTATGTCATTGAGCATGCCCAGGAAGTCGGGTCGTACGAGGTTGCGCTTCTGGGCGAAGACCCCGCGCGGGAAGTTGGACGACCACTCCACCCCGCCGCCGGCGCAGGCGAAGCTCATGTCGGTCAGGCGGGTCTCGACGTCGAGGGCGCTCAGCAGGCCGCGCAGGTTGGGGTAGTTCTCCTCGTTGAAGACGATGAAGCCGGTATCGACGTCGATCCGCGCGCCGTCGTAGTCGATGGTCACGGTGTTGGCGTGGCCGCCCAGCCGGTCGGCGGCCTCGTAGAGGACGACCTCATGCAGGCCCTCCAGCGCCCAGGCGGCGCCGAGGCCGGCGACTCCGGATCCGATGACGGCGATCTTCATGCGGCGTTCCTGACGGCGGCGTAGGCGGCGAGGGCGCGGTCGCGCGCCCGGGCGTGGTCGACAATCGGGGCGGGATAGGTCTGGCCAAGGGCCACGCCGGCCTGGCGCAGGTCCAGCGGCGAGGCCGTCCAGGGGGCGTGCAGGACGTCGTCCGGCAGGCGGGCCAGTTCCGGAACCCAGCGGCGGACGTAGACGCCCTTCGGGTCGAACTTCTGGCCCTGGGTGACCGGATTGAAGATGCGGAAGTAGGGCGAGGCGTCCGCGCCGGAGCCGGCCACCCACTGCCAGTTGGCGGCGTTCTGGGCGATGTCCGCGTCCAGCAGCGTGTCCCAGAACCAGGCCTCGCCGCGTCGCCAGTCGATCATCAGGTCCTTGATCAGGAACGAGGCGACGATCATCCGCACGCGGTTGTGCATGAAGCCGGTAGTCCACAGTTCACGCATGCCGGCGTCGACGATTGGATAGCCGGTCAGTCCGCGTGACCAGGCCCGGAAGGCCGGCTCGTCCTCCAGCCAGGTGAACTGATCGAACGCAGGCTTGAAGTTGTCGCGCGGCAGGTCGGGCCAGTGGAACAGGATGTGGTGGTTGAACTCGCGCCAGCCGATCTCGGCGAGAAACTTGTCCGCCTCTGCGTCCGGCGCCTCACCGGTTGCGGCGGCGGCCTGGACCGCGCGCCAGATCTGACGCGGACCGATCTCGCCGAAATGAAGATGCGGGGACAGGCGCGAGGTGCCCTCGACGCCCGGCAGATTACGATTGTCGCCATAGCCGCTGATCGCCCCGGCCAGGAACCGGTCCAGCGCCGCTGCAGCGCCGGCCTCGCCTGGCGACCAGTCGGAGAATCCCGTCGACCAGTCCGGCGCCGCCGGGTGCAGTGACCAGTCTTCGAGACGGTCGCTATCGGGCCATATGTCCGGCGTGGGCAGGCGCCCGGGCGCGGGATGCGCGGGGATGTCGTCGACCTTCGCCCGCGCCGCCCGCCAGTAGGGGGTGAAGACCCGATAGGCCTCGCCCGAGCCGTTCTTGACGGTCCACGGCTCGTTCAACAGCGAGCCGTTGCAGGAAACGACGTCGATGCCGTCGGCGGTCAGGTCCGACTTGATGCTGCTGTCCCGGGCGACGGCGTGTTTGTCGTAGAGACGGTTCCAGAAGACGGCCGTCGCGCCGGTCGTGGCGATGATCTCGCCCAGCTGGTGAGCTGGATCGCCACGGCGCAGGATCAGCCTCCCCCCGCGCGCCTCGATAGCGTCACCCAGAGCGGCCAGCGACTTGTCCAGCCACCACAGGCTCGCGCCGCCGAGCGGCCGTGCGTCAGGCGTGTCATCCAGGACATAGAGGGGGATGATCGGGCGGCCCGTCGCGACGGCCTCGGCCAGCGCCGGATTGTCGGCGAGCCTCAGGTCCTGTCGGAACCAGACGATGGCCGGGCCGGCGGAAGGGGACGGGTCCTGGGGAAGCGCGCTGGTCACGACAGGTCTACGTCGCGACCGGCCGGTCGGATCATCCTCCCGCGAAAATCGGCCCCTGGATCAGGTGCGGGCCGCCTCGTGGACGGCCTTCAGGGTTTTCAACAGGCCCGCTGCGCCGTCGAGGGGCAGACAGCTTGGGCCGTCGCAGAGCGCCTTGTCCGGTTCCGGGTGGAACTCGAGGAACACGCCGTCGGCCCCGGCGGCGATGGCCGCCCTGGCGATCACCGGAACGCCTGCGCGACGACCGCCCGTCGAGGCGCCGCCGGTGCGCGGATCGGCGCCGGGCAGCTGGACGGCGTGGGTCGCATCGATGGTCACCGGCACGCCGAGCTTCTGCATCTCCCCGATGCCGAGCATGTCGACGACCAGGTTGTTGTAGCCGAACGAACTGCCGCGCTCGCAGAGGATGATATCCAGGTCCGGCGCCGCCTCGCGGGCCTTGTCGATGATGTTCCTGCAGTCCCAGGGGGCGATGAACTGGGCCTTCTTGACGTGCATGACGCCGCCGGCCGCCGCCGTGGCGCGGGCCGTGGCGACGATCAGGTCCGTCTGGCGGCAGAGGAACGCCGGCACCTGCACCAGGTCGGCGACCGCGGCGACGGCCTCGGCCTGACCCGCCTCATGCAGGTCCGTCGCGATCGGCACGTTCAGCTGCGCCTTGACCTCGGCCAGCATGGCCAGGCCGTCCTTCAGGCCCGGCCCGCGATAGCTCTTGATGGATGACCGGTTGGCCTTGTCGAAGCTGGCCTTGAACACATAGGGCAGGCCGAGATCGGCGCAGATCGCCTTGAGCGCCTTGCCGGTCTCCAGCGCCAGATCGAGGTTTTCCAGCACATTCAGGCCGGCGATGACCACCAGGGGATGACCCTCGCCGATGGCGAAGTTCCAGCGTTTCAGGGTCACGACGGGCATCGGTCACATTCCGGGTCTTGAGCGAGTCGGCGGCCGGGCCGACATTTCGAGGGCAGCTATATAGGACGGCCGGCTTGACCACCCTAGCGTCAAAGCTCACACCCTGACCGCATGGATCTGGCTTCCCTTCAGTCATTGCTGACCGCCGTGAGCGGCGTGCGCGTGGTCTGCGTCGGCGACGTGATGATCGACCGCTTCGTCTATGGCGAGGTCCATCGCACCTCGCCCGAGGCGCCCGTGCCTGTGCTGGCGCGCGGTCGTGAGACCACCATGCTGGGCGGGGCGGGCAATGTGGCGCGCAATGTCGCCGCGCTCGGCGGTCTGGCCGCCCTGACCGGGGTGATCGGCGACGACGGCGCCGCCAACGAGGCCCTCGGCCTTGTCGGCGCCGAGGCCGGCATGGAAGGTCACCTCGTCGCCGAGCGCGGCCGGCCGACCACAGTGAAGACCCGCTACGTGGCCGCTGGTCAGCAGCTGTTGCGCGTCGATTCGGAAGACGCGCGCGCGGTGAGCAGAGAGGTGGAGACCCGACTGGTCACCGCCGTACGTCATGCTTCGGGCGAGGCGGGCGCGATCCTGCTGTCCGACTACGGCAAGGGCGCCGTGACGCCCGCGGTGATCGAGGCCTGCCTCGCCGCCGCCAGCGCCACGGGCGCCGTGCTGATCGTGGATTCCAAGGCGCGCAGCTTCGCCCGCTATGGCGCGGCCGACATCGTCAAGCCGAACGCCGCCGAGCTGGCCGCGGCGACCGACCTGCCGACCGAAACGGATGAACAGGTTGAGGCGGCGCTCGCCCGGGCGCTGGACCTCTCGCGGGCGAAGGCGGTGCTGGTCACGCGGGCCGCCAAAGGCATGAGCCTGGCGGTGCGCGGGCAGGGCGTGCGCCACTTCCCCGGCCAGCCGCGCGAGGTGTTCGACGTTTCGGGCGCCGGCGACACCGCGCTCGCGGCGCTGGGACTGGCGCTGGCGGCCAAAGCCTCGCCTGATCTGGCCGTTGCGTTCGCCTTGCTGGCCTCCGGTGTCGTGGTCGGCAAGGCCGGCACCGCCGTCGCCACGCCGCATGACCTTATCGAGGCCGAGATTGCCGCCCACATGGCCCCGGCCGAGGCCAAGGTCGTCATGCCCGCACAGATGGCCGAGAAGGCCGCCGCCTGGCGCGCCCAGGGCCTGAAGGTCGGCTTCACCAACGGCTGCTTCGACATCCTCCACAAGGGGCACGTGGCCTATCTGGCCCAAGCCCGCGGCTGGTGTGACCGCCTGATCGTCGGCGTGAACAGCGACCGCTCGGTCAGGGCGCTCAAGGGCGAAGGACGGCCGGTCAACGACCTGGAGTCCCGCGCGCTGGTGCTGGCGGGCCTCGGCTCTGTGGATCTCGTCGCGCCGTTCGACGAGGACACGCCCGTCGAACTGATCCGCGCCGCCCGTCCTGACGTCCTGATCAAGGGCGCCGACTACACCGTCGAGGGGGTCGTCGGACACGACCTCGTCCAGTCCTGGGGCGGTGAGGTAAAGCTCGCGCACATCGTCGAGGGCTATTCCACCACCGCCGCCATTGCCCGCATGATCGAGAAAGCCTGACCCCATGAGCCGCCGCATTGTATTCGTCACCGGCGGGGCCGGGTTCATCGGCTCCAACATCATCGCCCGGCTCGCCGAGGATCCGTCGCTGGATCTGGTCGCCTGCGACTGGCTGCACGAGGCCGACCTCGGCAAGTGGCGCAACCTCTCCAAACACCCGATCGGCGACTTCGTGGCGCCGGAGAACATGATGGAGTGGCTGGAGAAGCGCTGGCAGGACGTCGCGCTGGTCGTCCACATGGGCGCGATCAGCTCCACCACCGAGCCTGACGCCGACAAGATCATCCACCAGAACTTCGGCCTGTCGCGGGACCTGTTCCGCTGGTGCGCGGACCGCCAGCGCCGGTTCATCTACGCCTCGTCGGCGGCCACCTATGGCGACGGCGCCCAGGGCTTCGAGGATCGCGACGACATCGACTCGCTGAAAGCCTTGCGGCCGATGAACACCTATGGCTGGTCCAAGGCCCTGTTCGACCTGTTCGCCGCCCGTCAGGCCGCCCGCGACTATGCGCCGCCGCAGTGGGTCGGGCTGAAGTTCTTCAACGTCTACGGGCCGAACGAGGAGCACAAGGCGTCGATGAAGTCGGTCGCCTCGCAGATCTGGCCGCATGTGAAGGACGGCCGGTCGGTTCAGCTCTTCAAGTCGCACCATCCCGATTACGAGGACGGCGGCCAGCTGCGCGACTTCGTCTACGTCCGCGACGTGGCCGATGTGGTGCAGTGGCTGAGCCGGAACGAGCAGGTCAACGGCGTCTACAACCTCGGTTCGGGCAAGGCGCGCTCTTTCAGGGACATGGCCGAGAACGTGTTCAAGGCGGCCGGCCGCGATCCGCAGATCGACTACATTCCGATGCCGACCTCGATCCGCGACAAGTACCAGTACTTCACCGAGGCGAAGATGGATCGTCTGCGGGACGCGGGCTATCCCGGCCAGATGACGACGCTGGAGAACGGGATCGCCGACTATGTCGGCGGCTACCTGAACACCGGCGACCCTTACCGATAGGGTTCTCCCCCGCCGGTCTGTCGTGTAACGCTCGGGGCCATGGTCGTGACCGGATTCAAACGCTGGATCGCTGTGGGGCTGGCGGTGCTGCTGGTGCTGGTGGCTGTCAGCGCGTTCGTGTTCCGCGTCGACATTCTGCGGACCTCGCTTGATCCGAAGGTGCCGTTCCAGGCCTACACGCCGCCCCGGACACCGAACTATGCCGATCCCAAGGCCTGGGCCTTGCCGATCAATATCCGGCCGGGGCCGGAACTGCCCGCGGACGTCTTCCTGGTTCACCCGACGACCTTCGACGGCGGCAATCACTGGAATTCGCCGTTCCGCGACCAGGACGCGATGCGGCAGCTCGACCGGGTGATGTTGCCCAACTATGCCGGCCCCTTCGCGCGGGTCGGGCGGATCTTCGCCCCCCGCTACCGCCAGGCCAGCCTCTACTCCCAGCTGACGCTGCGCGAGGACGCGCGGGCCGCGCGGGGCTTCGCCTACGGCGATGTGCGCGAGGCCTTCCGCTACTGGAAGGCTAACC
Organism: Caulobacter sp.; assembly: GCA_021741355.1. GTDB lineage: Bacteria > Pseudomonadota > Alphaproteobacteria > Caulobacterales > Caulobacteraceae > Caulobacter. Next base: position 47,060 of record JAIOXZ010000001.1, on the reverse strand, counting down.
ATGACCGCGGCAGGCCGCTGGTGATTGTCGGGGTGGAGCAGGGCGGGCTGCTGCTCGAACGGCTGCTGCGCGAGGAAATCGCGCCGGACCCTGAGCTGCGCGCGCGGCTCGCCGGCGTCTATCTGATCGAGACCGTGGTTCCCGCCAGCAGCTATGACGGCACGGCCCTCGTCCCGGCCTGCACCAGCCGCAACCAGGCCCGTTGCGTGGTCGCCTGGGCGACACCGCGTGACGGCGACCGCCGGCGTATGCGGGACCGGGCCCTGGTCTGGGACGAGAGCGGGATCCTCACCGGCCTGCAAGGCCGCGAGGTCCTTTGCGTCAACCCGCTGACGGGGACAAAGACGAACGCCGCCATCGGCGAGCAGGCGAACCTGGGGGCCGCCAATGCGACAGGGATGGGCTACGGCCTGCGGCCGCCGTTCCTCAAGCGCCAGGTCCGCACGCAATGCGTCGAGGGATTCCTCGACGTGTCGAAGGCGAAATCATCAGCCTTCCGGCCGGCGCGCGGCTGGGCCGATCAGCTGAAGGTCGCGCCCTACAACCTGTTCTATGGCGATCTGGAAGCCGACGGACAGGCGCGCGTGTCAGCGCTGCTCGGGCGTCAGGTCTATGGCCGGATGGCCCCGCCGCTCACGGCGCCCGTCGAGGTCAGGACCTCGCCCGTTCACCGGATCGACTGACAGGATCAGGACGTCAGCGTCTTCAGGCCGCTGTACTGCGGCTGGTCGATGCGCACCTGATCGATGATGCTGGCCTTCATGTGCGCCAGAACCGCCGGGTCGAGCGGGTCGATGCTGCCGTCCTGGATGCCGTCGCAGAGGGCCGCGTTGAGCGTGGCGAAGTCGCCCTCCCGCCCCAGCAGCGCGCGCAGCCGTTCGACAGCCATGGCCTCTGCCGCCGGGCCCTGCTCGATCTCGCGCTTCACGGCGGCCAGGGCATTGACGGCGACCCGGCAGAGAAAGGCGTCGCGGTCCTTAAGCTGTGGCGCGGCGCGTTCCTCGATGAACCTGATGACCGAGTCGATCAGTTCGGGCGCTGTGGGATGGGTGATCATGCCGCGCGCTCCAGCAAAGCCATCAGGTCGATTTCGCATTCCGAGGTGCGGCGGCCGATCATCGCCCGCTCCACCGACGGGTCGGTGCCGTTGGCGAAGGAGGCGTACATGCCCTCGCACATCACCCCCCACTTCAAGGATCCGAGCATCTGCCAGTAGAGCACCCGCTCCAGCGGGATCGGGGTTCCGCCCGCGGCCTCGTAGCCGGCCAGCAGGTCCGCGTAGTCGCCAAAGCCCCCGACAGGTTTCGCGCCGCCGAAGCGCCAGGAGGCGGTGCAGACCCAGCCCATGTCCTCGGCCGGGTCGCCGATGTGAACCAGTTCCCAGTCGAGCACGGCGGCGAGGCCAGATTCCGGGTGGAACATGATGTTTCCATTGCGGAAATCACCGTGCAGCATCACCGGCCTGTCGAGCGGCGGCGCGCGATCCCTGAGATACCTGAACGCCGCTTCCAGGATCGGCCGACGGGCGCCGAGGTTGCGATAGACGGTCTCGTACTTGTCCAGTTCGTCCAGGGCGCCTGACCGGTTGAGCGGCGGCAGGCTGTCGTCCAGCGGGATGGCGTGGATCTTCGCCAGCGCCTCGCCGCACTGGAAGGCCAGCTTCGGGCGGATGGCGGCGAAGTTGTCGTCGCGGGCGATGCGTTTGCCGAGGGTCTCGCCCTCGATTGCGGCCATGACGTAGGCCTCGCCGACCTCGCTGCCGGGGTCACAGATGGCCAGCACTTCCGGCACCGGCGCGCCCTGCAGGGCGGCGGCGCGGATCAGGGCGGCCTCCGTGGCCAGCGGCGTTGCGGTTCCGGTGACGCCCGCCGTGCCCGGGGGTTTGCGGCGCAGGATCAGCGGCCGACCCGTATCCAGGCTGAAGGCCCAGGTTTCCTGGCTGGCGCCGCCGGACAGGCGACGAAGATCACTGATCGCCTTGCCCCCAAGCTCCGGGGCGAGATCATTGAGGGCCTTGTCCAGGTCGGTCACTTGCACGGTCTGTCCTGCGTCCTTCGAGACGCCCGCTGACGCGGGCTCCTCAGGATGACGTCGTTTGTGGGCTGCACAGAGTTCGTCATGGTGAGGAGCGAGGCGCAAGCCTCGCGTCTCGAACCACGCACCCCTTCACCCGGCGTCAGTCAAACCGCCCGCGCGCCAGTCGAACAGTTCCTGGAGAATCCGGACCGCCTGGCCGCGCGGTGAGGTCAGGGCAGGGTCGCGGTTCAGGATCAGCCGGGCGTCGTCCGCGGCGGCGGCGATCATCGCCCGGTGCGCCACCGGATCGGCCAGACGATAGGCTGGAAAGCCGCTCTGCTTCAGGCCCAGCGGGTCGCCGCCGCCGCGCAGTTCGAGGTCCTTCTCGGCGATCAGGAAGCCGTCGTCGGTCTTGCGCAGGATGTCGAGCCGCTGCTGGGCGGTTTCCGACAGCGGCGGGTCGTAGAGCAGGACGCAGGCGCTTTCGCGCCGTCCGCGTCCGACACGGCCACGCAGCTGGTGCAGCTGGGCCAGGCCGAACCGCTCGGCCTGTTCGATGACCATGATGGTGGCGTTGGGCACATTGACGCCGACCTCGACCACCGTGGTCGCCACCAGCACGGGCAGGCGGCCCTCGGCGAACTGCGCCATCACGGCGTCCTTCTCGGCGGCCGGCATCTGGCCGTGCACCAGGCCGACCTGGGCGCCCATGATCTTCTGCAGCTCCCGGGCGCGGATCTCGGCGGCGGCGAGGTCGGCGAACTCGCTTTCGCTGACCATCGGGCAGATCCAGAAGGCCTGGGCGCCGCCACGGACCGCCTCCTGGAGTCGGGCGATGATCTCGCCCATGCGCGGGGAGGGGACGGCGCGGGTGGCGACAGGCGTGCGGCCCGGCGGCTTTTCGTCGATGCGGCTGACGTCCAGATCGCCGAACACCGTCAGCTCCAGCGTGCGCGGGATCGGGGTGGCCGACATGGCCAGCAGGTGCGCGCTCTCGCCCTTGTCCTGCAGGCGCTTGCGCTCGCTGACGCCGAAGCGGTGCTGCTCGTCGATCACCGTCAGGCCGAGGCTGCGAAAGCGGACGTCGTCCTGGAACAGGGCGTGGGTGCCGACGGCGATGTCGGCCGTGCCGTCCATCAGGGCCATCAGCTTCTCGGTCCGCACCCCGCCCTTGTCGCGACCGGTCAGCAGGACGACGCGCAGGCCCTGGGCTTCCAGCGGCGCGGCGATGGTCTCGAAATGCTGGCGGGCGAGAATCTCGGTCGGCGCCATCAGAACCGACTGCAGCTTGGCCTCGGCCGCGTCGGCCATGGCCAGCATGGCGACGATGGTCTTGCCGGCGCCGACGTCGCCGTGGAGCAGCCGGCTCATCCGCTCGCCGGACTGCAGGTCGCCGCGCACTTCGGACAGGGCGCGGATCTGGGCGCCGGTGAGCTTCCAGGGGAGGGCGCCCTCGATACGGTCGGCGAGGCCGCCGGCGGGGATCACCGGCGCAGGCTGCGACCGCCGCGCCGCCTTGCGCTGGGCCAGCGCCAGCTGGTGGGCCAGCAGTTCGTCGAAGGCCAGCCGCCGCCGATGCGCGGACATCGGCGACAGGTCCGCGTCGCTCCGCGGGTTATGGAACCGCTCCAGCGCCGCGCGCCAGGTCGGGAAGCCCTCGCGGGCCATCCAGGCTGGGTCCTGCCACTCGGGCAGCTCCGGCGCGCGCGACAGGGCCTCGTGCGCCATCTTGCGTACGTTGCGCGCGGGCAGCCCTGCCGTGGCGGGATAGACGGCCTCCATCTCCGGGATCTCGCCGGCGCGCTCGACCGGGACGATGTAGTCCGGATGCGCCATCTGGATCTCGTTGCCCCAGCGCTCGATCTTGCCGCTGACCACCCGCTTGGACCCGACCGGATGCTGGCGCATCAGGTGATCGCCGTGACCCTTGAACCAGATCAGGGTCAGGAAGGCCGTGCCGTCGAAGCAGCGGATTTTCCACGGGATATCCATGCGGGCCGGCTTCGTGTGCAGCTCGACGTCGACCGTCAGGGTGTGGACCTGGCCGTCGACGACGCTGTCGACGGTGGTGGGCGTGCGGTGGATCAGCGACTGCGGTCCGAGGAACAGCATGTCCCGCACCAGCGGCCCCGCGACCCGCTCGACCAGCGGCTCAACCTTCGGCCCCACGCCCTTGAGCGTGCTGACCGAGGCAAAGAGTGGGAACAGAATCTCGGGGCGCATGGCGAGGAGTGTAGCGCGGTCTTGGTGCGTCCTTCGAGACGCGATCCTTAGGGATCGCTCCTCAGGATGACGAACACCTGAGCCCGTCATGGTGAGGAGCGAGGCCCCGGCCGAGCGTCTCGAACCACGCACACTGGCGCCGCACGGCAACCCGCTCTATATCCGCCGCCTCCACATGGACGACATCCGCCTCAAGAAGATCAGGCTGCGGGCCTGGCGCCGTGGCTTCCGGGAAGCGGACCTCATTCTGGGGCCGTTTGCGGACAAGCATTGCCCGCAGATGACCGACGCCCAGCTCGACGCCTTCGAGGCGCTGATGGATGAGGCCGACCAGGACATCTACGACTGGTACCTCGGCAAGACCCCGGTCGCAGACCACATCGACCCCGAGATCTTCGCCCTGCTGCAGGCGTTCGACCCTTCAGGACGACCGGCCGGTGGCTGATCTCAAATACGTGGCGAAGGCCGACGGCCGCCTCGAGCTGACCGGCGCGCCCGAAGGGTTCGACGCCCTGGTCATGGCCGACATCGCCCGGGCGCGCGGCGGCCTGACCGTGTTCGTGGCGCGCGACGGCGCGCGCGCGAGCGCCTTCATCGACGCGATGCGGTTCTTTGCGCCGGAGATCCCGGTGCTGCAGCTGCCGTCGTGGGACTGCCTGCCGTTCGACCGGATCGGCCCCTCGGCCGGGATCGCCGCGCAGCGGATGGCGACGCTGTCGCAACTGGCGCGCGGGGACTTCACGGGCAAGGCCACGCTGCTGGTGACCGCCGCGCCGGCGATCCTGCAGCGCCTGCCGTCGCGGGCCGACCTGAAGCGGGCCGGCTACAGCGCAAAACCCGGCCAGGACGTCGCGATCGGCGACCTGGAGCGCTATTTCGCGGTCAACGGCTACAGCCGGGCCTCGACCGTGTCCGAGCGCGGCGAGTTCGCCATCCGCGGCGGGGTGATCGACGTCTTCCCGCCGGGCGGCGAGGAACCGGTGCGGCTGGACCTGTTCGGCGACACCCTGGAGTCGATCCGCGCCTTTGATCCCGAGACCCAGCGTTCGACCAAGCAGCTGAAGGAGATCGACCTGCTGCCCGTCAGCGAGGTGCTGCTCGATCCCGACGCCATCGCCCGGTTCCGCAAGGGCTATGTCTCGCGGTTCGGCGCGCCGGGCGATGACGCGCTCTACGAGACGGTCAGCGCCGGCGGCCGCAGGGCCGGCATGGAACACTGGCTTCCGCTCTACTACGAACGCCTCGAGACGCTGTTCGACTACCTGCCGGGCGACACACTGGTCGCCATGGATCATCTGGTCGGCGAGGCCGAGGCCGAGCGGATGGCGATGATCGCCGACGCCTACGACGCCCGGGCCAGCGCCGACCGCAAGTCATCCTACCGGCCGGTTGAGCCGGACGCCCTCTATCTGACGGCCGAAGAGCTGGCCGCGCGGGTGTCCGAGCGGCCCAATCGCTGGTTCACGCCGTTCCAGAGCGACGCGATCGGCGCGGTCGACATGGGCGCCAAGCAAGGCCGGACGTTCGCGGCCGAGCGGTCGCAGGACAGCGTCAACCTCTTCCAGGCGACGGCCGATCACGCCACCGCCCAGTCCGCAGCCGGCAAGCGCGTTCTGTTCGCGTCCTGGACCGAGGGCTCGTCCGAACGGCTGGGGACGATGCTGTCCGACCACGGGCTCAAGCGCGTGCCGTTCTCGCCCTACTGGCAGGCGGCCAAGGCGGCGGATCCGAAAATCCCTCAGCGCGTCGTACTGCCGCTGGAATCCGGGTTCGAGACCGACAACCTGGCGGTCATTTCCGAGACCGACATCCTCGGCGACCGGCTGGCGCGGCCACGCAAGAAGCGCCGCGCGGCCAACTTCCTCGCCGAGGCCAGCGCCCTGACGCCGGGCGACCTTGTCGTGCACATCGACCACGGCATCGGCCGCTATGCCGGGCTGAAGACGCTGGATGTGCAGGGCGCGCCGCACGACTGCCTCGAGCTGCACTATGCCGGCGAGGCCAAGCTCTACCTGCCCGTCGAGAACATCGACCTGCTGACGCGCTACGGCGCGGACGGCGAGAACATCCAGCTGGACAAGCTGGGCGGCGCCGGCTGGCAGAGCCGCAAGGCCAAGGCCAAGCAGCGTCTGCGCGAGATGGCCGAAGGCCTGATCCAGATCGCCGCTGCCCGCCAGCTGAAGGCCGTCGAGGAGATCGATCCGCCGTCCGGCCTGTTCGACGAGTTCTGCGCCCGGTTCCCGTACGAGGAAACGGACGACCAGCTGAACGCCATCGCCGACGTGCTGACGGACCTGGGCTCCGGCAAGCCGATGGACCGGCTGATCTGCGGCGATGTCGGCTTCGGCAAGACCGAGGTGGCGCTGCGCGCGGCCTTCATCATGGCGATGAGCGGCAAGCAGGTGGCCATCGTCTGCCCGACGACCCTGCTGGCGCGGCAGCACTTCAAGACGTTCAGCGAGCGCTTCCAGGGCTGGCCGATCAAGGTCAGCCGGCTGTCGCGCTTGGTGCCGGCCAAGGAGGTCGCCGAGACCCGCGAGGGGCTCTCAAACGGCGAGATCGAGATCGTTGTCGGCACCCACGCCGTGCTCAGCAAGCAGGTCAGCTTCAAGGACCTGGGGCTGGTGATCGTCGACGAGGAGCAGCACTTCGGCGTGAAGCACAAGGAGAAGCTCAAGGAGCTTCGCGCCGACGTGCACATGCTGACCCTGACCGCGACGCCGATCCCGCGCACCCTGCAGATGGCGCTCAGCGGCATCCGCGAGATGAGCATCATCGCCACCCCGCCGGTCGACCGGCTGGCGGTGCGCACCTACATTACGCCCTGGGACCCGGTGACCCTGCGCGAGGCGCTGCTGCGCGAGAAGTACCGTGGCGGACAGGCCTATTTCGTTGTGCCGCGGATCAAGGACCTGACGGACGTCGAGCGGTTCCTGCGCGAGCAGGTGCCCGAGGTGAAGTTCGTCGTCGGCCATGGCCAGATGAGCCCGACCCAGCTCGAGGAGGTGATGAGCGCCTTCTACGACGGCCAGTACGATGTGCTGCTGGCGACGACGATCGTCGAGAGCGGGCTGGATATCCCCACGGCCAACACGCTGATCATCCACCGCGCCGACATGTTCGGCCTGGCGCAGCTCTACCAGTTGCGCGGGCGCGTCGGCCGGGCCAAGGCGCGCGCCTACGCCTACATGACCACGCCCGCCGAGAAGCAGCTGACCCTGTCGGCGGAGAAGCGGCTCAAGGTGCTGCAGTCGCTCGACAGTCTGGGCGCCGGCTTCCAGCTGGCCAGCCACGACCTCGACCAGCGCGGCGGCGGCAATCTGCTGGGCGACGAGCAGAGTGGTCACATCAAGGAAATCGGCGTCGAGCTGTATCAGCAGATGCTGGAGGACGCGGTCGCCGAGCTGCGCCAGCGCCAGGGCGCCGAGGCGCTGGCCGATCGCGGCTGGTCGCCGCTGATCAACACCGGCGCGGCCGTGATGATCCCGGAAGCCTATGTTCCGGACCTCAATGTGCGGCTGGCGCTCTATCGCCGCCTGTCCGAGGCCGAGCAAGCGCAGGACCGCGAAGCGCTGGCCGCCGAACTGATCGACCGGTTCGGACCCATCCCGCCCGAGGCCAGCAGCCTGCTGAAGGTCGTGGCGATCAAGGGGCTGTGCCGCGAGGCCAACGTCGCCAAGATCGATGTCGGCCCCAAGGGCGCCGTCGCCAGCTTCCGCAATGACACGTTCGCCAATCCGATGGCGCTGGTGAAGTTCATCCAGGCCAACCAGATCGTCTGGAAACTGCGGCCCGACCAGAAGATCGTCATCAAGGGCGAATGGGACACCCCCGCCCAGCGGCTCGACGCGGCGGAGCGGATCCTGACGACGCTGTCGAAGCTGGCGAAGGCGGACTGACGCGCGGACCTTGCGTTTGGCCCCGACAGGCTACATCTTACAGGCGTCTTACCGGGAGGCGCCCATGAGCGCGACACCGAAACAAACGACCGTTCTCTCCACCAAGGGCCAGGTCATCCTGCCCAAGGCCGTTCGAGATCAGCGCGGCTGGAAGCCCGGAACGAAGCTGACCGTCGAGGAGACTCCCGATGGCGTGCTCCTGAAGCCCGAGCCCCTGTTCCCGCCAACCACGCTCGACCAGGTCTACGGCTGCCTGAAATGGGACGGGCCGCCGGTGTCGCTTGAGGACATGGACGCGGCGATCACCGCCGAGGTGCTGGAACGGCATGCTCGCGGTCGATACTAACGTCTTGATCCGGCTGATCGTCGGCGACGACATTGCGCAGTCGCCGCGCGCGCTCCTGCTGTTTGAGGAGAATGACATCTGGATCGCCACCACGGTGCTCCTTGAGACCGAGTGGGTCCTGCGACGGGTCTACCGCTACGGGCGAGAGCCGTTGGCGCGGGCCATCGAGGCGATCGCCGGGTTACCGAACGTCCAGCTGGAGCATTCGGAGCGGGTCGCTGCGGCTCTGGCGCGCATGCAGGCCGGGGCCGATTTCGCCGACGCCCTGCATGTTGCCGGATCGGGCCGCGCCGAGCATTTCGCGACGTTCGACAAGGACTGCCTCAGGGCCGAAGCGCCGGGGGGCACGCCGGTCAGGCTGATCTAAGGCCCGGCATCGCACCCCTACGAACTTGTCATCCTGGGCCGGTGGCGCATTTAGCAACCAGCGCATAGCCTTGTTCGGCGAAGCCACGGGAGAGGGCGCATGACCACGATCACGTTGAACGGCAAGTCCATCACGGTGACTTCCGATCCCGACACGCCGCTGCTGTGGGTCCTGCGCGACGAACTGGGCCTCAAGGGCGCCAAATACGGCTGCGGCATCGCCCAGTGCGGCGCCTGTACAGTCCACGTCGGCGGTCAGCCGGTGCGCTCCTGCAGCGTGCAGATCGGTGATCTCGACGGCCAGTCGGTCACCACGATCGAGAGCTTTGACGGAAAACATCCCGTGCAGCAGGCCTGGGTCGCCGCGCAGGTTCCGCAATGTGGCTTCTGCCAGCCCGGCCAGATCATGAGCGCCGCCGCCCTGCTCAATGAGAACAAGGCGCCGAGCGACGACGACATCGATGCGGCCATGGCCGGAAATATCTGCCGTTGCGGGACCTACCCGCGTATCCGCGCCGCCATCAAGGCCGCGGCGAAGGCTTGAGGGAGAGACCCGCCATGAACGCTCCCAGCCTCGACCGCCGCGCCTTTCTGGCCACCGCCGGCGCCTTCACCCTCAGCTTCACGGTCGCCGACGCGAGGGCGCAACAGACGGGCGCCCCGAGCGCGCCATGGGCCGCCTATCTGAGCGTCGGCCAGGACGGCAAGGTGCTGCTGCTGTCGCCGACCACCGAGATGGGGCAGGGGACCCATACCGCCCACGCCGCCATCATCGCCGACGAAATCGGCGTGCCGCTGAGTTGGGTCAGCGTCGAAACCGCCCTGCCATCCGATCCCTTCCGCCGGAACGGCGCGATGGGATCCGGCGGATCAGCCGGCGTGCGGGCCTGGTACGCCGCCCTGCGCCAGGTCGGCGCCAATGCCCGGGCCAGCCTGATCGCCGCGGTCGCCGGCAAGACCGGCGCGCCCGTGGGCGAGGTCACGCTGGTGGACGGCCGGTTCATGCGGGCCGGCCAGGCGTTGCCCGTCACGCTGGGCGAAGCGGCGGCGCTGGCCGCGGGACAGCCGCCCGTGCAGGGCGTGCTGCGCGATCCGGCGACGTTCAAATACGTCGGCAAGGCCACGCCGCGTGTCGACATCCCGGCCAAGGTGCGGGGCGAGCCGATCTTCTCGCAGGATTTCACGCGCCCCGGCATGGTCTATGCCTGCGCGGTGCTGGCGCCGGTCTATGGCGGGGCCGCCGACGGTTTCGACGACAGCGCGACCCTGGCGGTAAAGGGGGTCCAGCAGGTGGTCGCCATCCCGGGTGGCGCGGCGGTTGTGGCGACATCGCAATGGGCGGCCATGAAGGGCGCCGCCGCGCTGAAGGTTCGCTGGAAAGCCACGCCCATCGACGGCCTGACCTCCGGGGCCATCTCGGCCGCCATGCTGGCCGGCCTCGACAAGGACGCCGAGGCCATCGTCGGCAAGGCTGAGGGCGATACGGCGGCGGCGCTGGCCGGCGCGGCGAAGGTGTTCGAGGCCGACTACGAGGTTCCCTATCTCTGCCATGCGCCGATGGAACCCTGGTCCATCACCGTCGAGCCGACGGCCGATGGCGGACTGGAAATCTGGGGCCCGTTCCAGACCCAGGACCGAAACCGCAGCACGGCGGCGAAGACGGCCGGCATCGATCCCTCGAAGGTCACGCTGCATACCCTGATGCTCGGCGGCGGCTACGGACGGCGTCTGGGCGATGACGGAACGCCCGGCGCGGTGCTGGTGGCGCTGGCCGTGAAGAAGCCGGTGAAGTTCTTCTGGCGCCGTGAGGACGAGATCGGCCAGGGCTGGTACCGCCCGGCCCAGGTCGCGCGGCTGCGGGCCGGGATCGACGCGAGCGGCAAGGTCGTCGCCCTGCATGTGCGCACGGCGGGTCCCTCCATGCGCCACACGTTCTCGCCCACAGGCCTGCCGAAGGGCGAGATCGACGGATCGTCCGTCCAGACCCTGACCGACACCCGCTATCGCACCGGCGCCTATCGCGTGGACTGGGTGCGGGTCGATCAGGCTGTACCAATGGCGCCCTGGCGGGCCGTCGGCGCGACCCAGAACGGCTATTTCATGGAAGCGTTCGTCGATGAGCTGGCCCGGTCCCTGAGGAAGGATCCGGTGGCGTTGCGGCGGGAGCTGCTGGCCCACGATCCGCGCGCGTTGAAGGTCATAGACGCGGCGGCGAAGGCCGGTGACTGGGGCAAGCCCCTCGCCGCCGGACGTGCGCGCGGCTTCGCCTATGTCGAAAGCTACGGCAGCCTCTGCGCCCAGGTGGTCGAGGTCTCGCTGAAGGACGGCGCGGTGACGATCCACAAGGCGACCTGCGTGCTCGACTGCGCCCAGGTGGTCACGCCGGACGGGGCCCGCAACCAGATCGAGGGCGGCATGATCCAAGGCCTCTCGTCAGGGCTGTTCGAGGGCATCGAGATTGCCGGCGGGCAAGCGACCAACCGCAATTTCGACGGCTACCGGATCATGCGGATCAACGAGGCGCCGCACGCGGTGACCACGGTGTTCATCGAGAACAGCGAGATTATCGGCGGCGTCGGCGAGCCGCCCGTCCCGCCGGCGACGCCGGCTCTCGTCAATGCGCTGTTCGCCCTGACCGGCAAGCCGATCCGCAAACTGCCGATCGCGGCGACGCTGGCTAGCTGACGATCTTCCCGGCCGCGCGGGCGTCCTCGAGGAGCCTGCGCGCGCGCAGGAACATCTCCAGCCGCGTGACCGCCAGCAGGCCGACCGCGAAGACGACGAAGACGTCCGTGACAAAGGCGGCCGAAACGTGCAGCGCGCCGGTCTCCTCGGTCAGGAAGGACCGCAGACCAAACCGGATGGCGACCAGAACGACGAGGAAGATCATCGCCGCCGGCGACGCCTGCTGATTCAGCGTGTGGGTCTGTGGATCGACCGTGATGGCCATGAGCCGCCCGCGCTGCCAGCCGAGGCCCCCACCCGCCGCGAATGCCAGGGCCAGCCAGAGCCATTCGAGGCCCTGAGGCGGAATCTGCGCGATCAGGGTGCAGGCCAGCCCGATCAGGACGAGGGGCATGACCCACATCCACTCGAGCTTCAGCGGCCGCTGCTTCTGGCCGCGCAGCAGCCGGATCGACAGGACGACGACCAGCACCACGATGCCGATCAGTGGTCCGAGGGTTTCCCGATCGAGAGCGCTCAAGCCGCCATTTCCCGCGCCTTGTCGATCGCCTTGACGAGGCGCTCCGGCGGCTCGGCGCCCGAGACGGCGATCTTGCCGTCAAAGATCATGAACGGCACGCCGGAAACCCCGGCCTGATGCGCCTGGAAGTGCTCGCGGGAGACAGCGTCCTTGTCGGTCCCCTCGGAGAACGCCTGAAGCAACCGCATCCGGTCCATGCCGGCCTTCTCGCCGATGTCCGCCAGCACCACCGGATCACCGATGTCGCGCAGCTCGGTGAAATAGGCGGCCAGCACGCCTTCCAGCACGGGGCCTTGCAGGCCTTCGCCCTGGGCCCAGCGGATCAGGCGATGGGCGGCGTTGGTGTTGGGCGAAACGGGAATGTCAGCCAGGTTCCAGGTGATGCCGTCCTCGGCCGCGGCGGCGTTGAGCACCTTTGCGCCGGCTTCGCGGCGTTCCGGGTCAGGGAATTTGGCGGCGTAGTAGGCTTTTCGGTCGACACCTTCTTCGGGAAGCGTCGGGTCCAGCTGGTAGGGACGCCAGGTGATGGTGGCCTCGAGATCGGGGCGCATGGCCAGCGCCTTCTCCAGCCTTCGCCAGCCGAGATAGCACCAGGGACAGACCACATCGGCGATGAAGTCGATCTGCATGGCGGGGTCTCCTGAAAGTTAGCCGGCTTCGCGCTGCAGGGCGCGGCTGGCGGCCCGTTCCAGCGCGCGGGCCGCGTTCTCGCCTGGTTCGAGCTGGGCGATGCCGATGTCGAAGTCGACGGTGAAGGGCGTCTTGCCCTCACCGGCCTCGAAGGCTGTGCAGGCGATGACGGCGGCGATCCGCTCCGCGGCGGCGCGACCGGCCGACTGCGGCGTGGCGGGCAGGGCAAGGGCGAACACTTCCGGCCCGAGCCGCGCGGCGGTGTCTTCGACCCGGACAAGGCGGCCGATCATCGAGCCGATCTGCGGGATGGCGCGATCCAGCCAGCCGCCGGCGCGGGCGGCGGCGGTCTCCGGCCGATCGGCCAGCCGCAGGACGCAGACGCTCATCGGACGATTGCGAACCCGCGAGGCGTGGGCCAGCCGGACCAGGTGCCCGGCGAACAGGTCACGGGTGAACAGGCCGGTCGCGGCGTCCATCAGGCCGCTGCTGCGCGCCCGCTCCAGCGCCTTGCGGATCGACACCGCGCGCCGGTAGCTGCGGGACAGCTCGATGACGCGCTTGGCGGTCTCAGTCTCGGGAGTCTCGGGAGAGGCGACGTCGGAGACCCCGCGATGGAAGGCCTCGGAGGTGGTGACGTAGCTCTCGCCGCGCAGATAGAGCAGGGCGGGGATGTGATAGAGCCGGGTGTTGCGGCGCATGCCGGCGGCGATGCTGAGCGCCTCGGCGCTGTTGTCGCCGGCCCAGAGCACGACCGAGTCGAAGTCCCGCTCATGCAGGTAGTCAAAGGCGGTGAAGGCGGTGAAGGCGCCGACGACGTCCGCGCCGCTACGCGTCAGGGCGTTGCTGAGCGCCAGGAACTGCGGCGCCGGCTCGCCGACGGCGAGGACGCGATAAGGGTCGGCCTTGGGCTCGGGCAGGTCGAGACGCCGGCCGCGCTCGGCGAAGGTCTCCAGCCGCAGCTCGAACTCCTCCTCGGCGACGGCCATCCGGACCAGCGACTCCAGCCGCAGCACGGCCTGGGCCGGATGCAGCGGCGGCGCGAGGGTCAGGTCGAAGGCGTAGCTGTCCAGCTGCGGGTCCGGATCGCCGATGGCGATGACCGGCAGCCGACGCGGCGCGCAGGCCGCCTTGAGTCGCCGGGCGAGCGTCAGCGCGTCGTGGCCGCCGCTGGCCACGTCGACGATGGCCGCCTCGATGGCGAGGTCGCCGAGCGCCGCGATGGCCGCATAGGGCCCTCGCGCGGTGATCGTGCGCCAGCCAAGCCGATCCAGCCCTTCGGCCAGCGGTCCGGCGAGCGCATCGTCGCGCGCCACGATCAAAATGCGGGCCTGAATTGACAAGCCGTCTGAACTCCCGCCCTTGACGCCGCCGGGCCCCCGTCGGCTATCCGCTGCGCGTCAGGATTCGCAACGGTCCACCATAGCAGAGGCAAGGGGCGGGCATAGCGATACAGCGCCGCAGGAGGCTTCCGATGAGCGATAATCCACTGGCCGGACGGGTTGCAGTCGTCACGGGCGCCTCAAGCGGGCTCGGACGCCGCTTCGCGCACGTGCTTTCCGACGCCGGAGCGGCCGTCGCCCTGATGGCGAGGCGCACCGACCGACTCGAGGCCGAGGTCGCGGCTATCGTCGCGAAGGGCGGCAAGGCCGTGGCGATTCCGCTCGATGTCCAGGACGTTGCGGCCATCGGTCCGGCGTTCGACGCGGTGGAAGCGGCGCTGGGGCCGATCTCGATCCTGGTCAACAACGCCGGGGTCGGCGGCGACGGCATGGCCATGGACATGTCGGTCGAGACCTTCGACCAGACCTTCGCGGTCAATGTGCGGGGAGTCTACTTCGGCGCGGTCGAGGCGGCCAAGCGGATGATCGCCAGCGGCGTGGCCGAGGCCGGCGAAGCGCGGATCATCAACATTGCCTCCATCGCCGCGTTCAACCAGCTGCCGGGTCTCAGCGTCTACTGCGCCTCAAAGGCCGCCTGCGCCTCGCTGACCAAGGGCTTGGCACGCGAATGGGCGCGGCCGCGGATCGCGGTCAACGCGATTTGCCCGGGCTATATCGAGACCGAGATCAACAGCGACTGGTTCCAGACCGAGGGCGGCCAGAAGCAGATCAAGGGTTTCCCCCGGCGCCGACTGATGGACGAGGACGTGCTGGACGAGGCCCTGCTGATGCTGGCCGGCCGCCGCGCGCACTTCATCACCGGGACGCTGATCACCCTGGATGACGGGCAGACGCTCTGAGACTTCTCCCTCCCCTTCATGGGGAGGGAGGCCGGCCGAAGGCCGGACGGGTGGGGAGTGTGACGCTACTCAGATGTATCCCGCGCGGCATCCTGCTTCCCCACCCTGGCGGCTTCGCCGCCTGTCCCTCCCCATGAAGGGGAGGGAGGGCGCTATTGCCTGACCGAACGTCACCGCCTCTAACTCTCGTCCAAACGGGAGAAACACCATGGGCAAGGGTCCGCTTTCGGGTCTGAAGATCGTCGAGTTCGCCGGCATCGGGCCGGGGCCGTTCTGCGGCATGCTGCTGTCGGACCTGGGCGCCGATGTGGTGCGGGTCGACCGCAAGGGTGCGGGCAGGGCCTCGCCTGCCGACGTCACCAGCCGCGGTCGCCGTTCGGTGGCGCTGGACCTGAAGTCGCCGGACGCGATCGAGGCCGTCCTGAAGTTACTGGAAAGCGCGGACGGCCTGATCGAGGGCTTCCGCCCCGGCGTCATGGAGCGCCTCGGTCTGGGCCCGGATGTTGTGCTGAAGCGCAATCCCAAGCTGGTGTTCGGACGGATGACCGGCTGGGGCCAGTTCGGGCCCTACGCCAAGGCCGCCGGGCACGACATGAACTACATCGCCATCACCGGCGCGCTGCACGCCATCGGCACGACCGACAAGCCGGTGCCGCCGCTGAACCTGGTCGGGGATTTCGGGGGTGGTGCTCTCTATCTGGCGTTCGGCCTGATGGCCGGGATCATCCACGCGCGGGAAACCGGCCAGGGCCAGGTGATCGACTGCGCCATGAGCGACGGCGCGGCCTCCCTGATGGCCATGTTCTACGGCTTCAAGGGCGCGGGCATCTGGAAGGACGAACGCCGGAGCAACCTGCTCGACGGCGGGGCGCACTTCTACGACACCTATCAGTGCTCGGACGGCAAGTGGATCTCGATCGGCTCGATCGAGCCGCAATTCTACGCACTTCTCCTTGAAAAGACGGGGATTACCGACCCGCAGTTCGCCAATCAGATGAGCCGTGACGAATGGCCGGAACTGAAGGCGAAGCTGGCTGAGGTTCTGGGCAAGAAGACCCAGGCCGAATGGTGCGCGATCATGGATGCGACCGACATCTGCTTCGCCCCCGTGCTGACGCTCGAAGAAGCGCCCAACCACGCCCACAACGTCGCCCGGGAGACCTTCGTGACCGTTGAAGGCGTCGTCCAGCCGGCGCCGGCGCCGCGGTTCTCGGCCACCCCGGGCGCGATCCAGGGACCGCCTCCGAAGATCGGCGCTCACAACGAGGAAGCGCTCGGCCAGTGGGGCTTCTCGACTGCAGAGGTCGATGCGCTGAAGGCTTCCGGCGCGATCTGAGGGACAACGCCGGCTGCCAGAACCGTTCAGCCACGGTTCAGCCGGCCGATTCCATCTTCACACCTGTAGCCGGTCGTCTTGCTCTCCCGTCCCTCGAAGCGGCGGCCGGCTACACAGGAAGAAGGCAAGGTCATCCTGTCTGGCGCGTCGTGGCCAAAAGCCGCGGCGCGCCTTTGCCGTTGCGCCCCATGGCGGGCGCGGGCAGGGTCGCGGCATGTCGACCACCAAGGACCCGGACGTTCCGGGAAAGCTCGAACTTGATCCCGTGCACTGGGCGCAGGCGACAGTGGACGTGCTGGGCAAGGCCCTGCAGCGTCTCTGGGGCCGTGACGTCATGCTGTATGTCGGCGGCGTGTCCTTCTGGATCATGCTCGCCGTGTTCCCGCTTCTGGTCATTGCGGTCGGGCTCTATGGCATCCTGGTCTCCCCCGAACAGGTCGCCGGCCAGGCGGCGGCGCTGGCGCGGATGCTGCCGGCCGACGCGCGCGGCCTGTTCCAGGATGAACTCCAGCGCCTCGCCCACGCACCGCATGTCGCCGTCTCGGCCCAGAGCCTGGTTGCGCTGATTATCGGCGCCTACGCCTCGCATCGCGGCTACAAGGCGTTGCTGGCGGGCCTGTCCTTCATCCATGACGAGGAGAATCAGCGCGGCTTCGTCAGCTTCAACGTGATGGCGTTGCTGGTGCTGGTCGCATCCCTGGTGCTGATGGGCCTGGTGTCGGTGCTGTTCCTCGGCCTGCGCGTCGCGGCGACCACCTGGGGGCTCAAGCCACTGGCGGGCCTCAACTGGCTCTACAGCGAATGGACCTGGACCAGCGTCTGTATGCTGCTGGCCATGAGCCTGATCTACCGGTTCGCCATGTCGCGTGAGCCGGTCGCCTGGCGAGCCTCCATCGCCGGCGGCGTGGCCTCGGCGGTGCTGGCGCTGGTCGCATCCTGGCTCTGCGCGATCTATGTCGAGCAGATCGCCCATCTGGGCGCGACCTACGGCTCGGTCGGCACCGTCGTGGTGTTCCTGATCTGGCTGAGCTGGAATGTGAACGCCCTGTTCTTCGGCGGGGCGCTGGCGACCGAGATGGAAATCGCCCTGCACACCCGGAACATCAAGCCGGTCTTGAGACGACGAAAAAAAGTCCCGGCGCCGGACTGATCTCGCCGCTGTCGATCAGGGTGTAGCCCTTCTCGCTGGCGAAGTGCGGTACATCGATCCGGGCCATCGGGTCGTCGGCCAGCAACCGCACCACAGAGCCCGCGCCGGCCTCTTCCAGCGCACGCCGCAGGCGCAGGGTCGGCACGGGACAATGGTGGCCGCGCGCGTCGACGAGGATGGGATCGCTCATGGGTTCCATGCGGGGAGGCTGCCAGACTGCAGCGCCTCGTAGGCCCTCCGGAGCGGCGCTGTAAACGCAAGATCGCCGGCCAGCGCCGGGGGAAACATCGCGCCGACGCCCAGGAAGGCGTCCACGCCGCCCGCGCGGCCGACCTGCGCCAGCTTGTCCGCCAAAGGATCGACGACCATCACGTCGGACCGCGTTTGCCGCTCCACAAACAGCATCCAGGCCGCGACGCCGACAACGAGGCGCGTGATCGGTCGGCCTGCGGCCAGCGCGTCGGCGATGGTCCCCAGGAGTCGGATCGGCAGTTTCTGCGACCCGTCCCAGGCGATCTGCGACAGGCGGTGGTCGATGGCAGGATTTCGGAATCGGGACAGGAGTGCGTCGACGTACAGGGGGATGTCGAGACCAGCCGGCGCCGCGAGCGTCGGGGCGACGTCTGACAGCATCATCGAGCGGACCATCCCGGCGAGCGCGGCGTCGGCCATCGCCTCGCGCACGGTCCCTTGGCCGCGCAGCAGTCCGGCATAGGCCAGCGTGGAATGAGCGCCGTTGAGCAGCCGCAGTTTGGCGCGCTCCCAGGCCTCGACATCGTCGGTGAGCGTCGCGCCGACGGACGCCAGGTCCGGCGCATCCGGGCCCAGATCGTCCTCGATGACCCACTGGGTGAAGGTCTCACGCTGGATCGGCCAGGCGTCTTCCACGCCCGTCTCCGCGAGCACCCGGGCGCGCAGGGCGTCGTCGGTGGCGGGGTGATGCTGTCGACCATCGAGCAAGGGAAGCGGGCCTGCGCCTCGATCCAGTCGGCGAGGGCAGGGTCGCGCGCCTGCGCGAGAGCGACGACGGCGGCCTGCAGCTTGCGGCCATTGGACGGAAGGTTGTCGCAGCTGAGCGTCAGGAAGGGCGGCAGACCCGCCGCCCGTCGTCTGGCGAGCCCTTCGACCAGCCAGCCGATGACACTGGCCGGATGATCCGGCCGGGCGAGGTCGTGGCGGATGTCCGGATGATCGAGGTCGAGCGCTCCGTCGCCTTTCAGGCAGTAGCCCTTCTCGGTGACGGTCAGGGTGACCAGGCGGGTGTCGGGCGAGGCCAGCCGGTCGGCGACGCGGTCGTGATCCTCTCCGGCCACCAGCAGTTCGCGTATGGCCCCGATGGTGCGGAACCGGGTGATCTCGCCGAGTTCCACGAGCGTGTAGAGCCCGTCCTGCGGCGCCAGGGCGTCGCGCACCCCCGGAGTCTTCAGCGCCACCGCGCTGATCGCCCAATGCGGGTCACGGGCGAGCAGATCGTCGAAATAGGCCGCCTGGTGCGCGCGAAAGAAGGCCCCGGGACCGAAGTGAACCACGCCGATCGTCGTGGCGTCACGGTCATAGGCCAGCGGGTGCGGCAGGCTCGCCGCGGACAGCCGCGTCACAGGGTGACACCCCGCTTCCACAGGGCGATTTCGCGCTCGCCATTCTCTTCGGCCCGGGTCGGCTGGCCGGACGCGGTCGCCAGAACCAGATCCATCAAGGCGTCACCCGCGGCGTCCCTGTCGACCCCGGCCAGCACCACGCCGGCGTCGAAGTCGATCCAGCGCGGTTTGCGCTCGGCCAGCGCGGTGTTGGAGGCGATCTTCAGCGTCGGCGCCGGAAAGCCCAGCGGCGTGCCGCGGCCAGTGGTGAAGAGCACGATCGTCGCGCCGGCGGCGACCAGCGCGGTCGAGGACACCGCGTCGTTTCCCGGCGCCTCAAGCAGGGCGAGGCCCGGCTCGCGCACCCGCTCGCCATAGGCCAGCGCCTGGGTCAGCACCGCGTGGCCGGCCTTCTGGACAGCGCCGAGGGACTTCTCCTCCAAGGTGGTAATCCCGCCGGCGATATTGCCGGGGGAGGGGTTCTCGTGGACCGGCTGACCGTGGTCGAGGAAGTGGCGCTTGAAGCCGTTCACCAAGCGCGCCGCGTCGTCGAACACCGCCCGGCTGACGGCCCGCTCAAGCAGCAGATGCTCGGCGCCGAAGATTTCCGGGATTTCGGTCAGCACCGGCGTTCCGCCGGCGGCCGCCAGCGTGTCGGCGACATGGCCGACCAGGGGATTGGCGGTCAGGCCCGAGAAGCCGTCTGAGCCACCGCACTTCAGGCCGATCACCAGGTCCGACAGCGGGCAGGGAACGCGCCGGTCCTGCCCGGCAAGCGCCACCAGCTCGCCGATCGCCGCCAGCCCGGCGTCGAACTCGTCGCCTTCATCCTGGGTCGTGAAGGCGCGGATACGCGAGCGGTCGGCAATGTCGGCCAGCAGCGCGTCGAGCTGGTTGGACTCGCACCCCAGGCCGAGGATCAGCACGCCGCCGGCGTTGGGATGCTGCGCCAGCGCCGCCAGCATGCGCCGCGTCGCCGACAGGTCGTCGCCCAGCTGCGAGCAGCCGAACGGGTGGGGAAAGGCGTGGATGCCGTCGACCCGGCCGGCGAACTCACGCGCCGCGGTCTCCGCCAGACGCCGGGCCGTATTAGCCACGCAGCCGACCGTCACGAGGATCCAGATTTCGTTGCGCGTGCCGACTCGTCCGTCGGCGCGGCGATAGCCGAGGAAGGTCCGGCCGTCGGCGACCGGATCGAGGCGCGTGGCCGGCGCCGTGAAGCTGTAGTCCAGCTCACCGGCGAGGCCGGTCGCCAGGTTGTGGCTGTGGACGTGATCTCCGGCGGCGATGTCGCTGATCGCGAGCCCGATCGGGAAGCCGTACTTCCGCACCTGCGCGCCAGCGGGGACCGCCGTGACCGCCAGTTTGTGGCCCCTGGGAACACCGGTCCTCACGACAAGGTCGCCGACCCGTTCCCCCGCAGCGATGTCGCGCACGGCAGTGGCGACATCATCGCGCGGATCGACGCGGTGGACGGCGGCGGCGAGGGACGGGTCATCGGCCATGGGCGAGGCATGATCCCGTCCGACACCGGTGTCAATCGAGGCGCCGCGGCCCGCTGGCGTGTCGTGCCCGGGCGGGCTATCACAGGCGGCACAGCCTTGCCGGAGCCGACGCTTGAGTCCCAGGACGCCGAAACCCGCCGATGACGCCGCCCTCGAGGGCGGCCGGCGCAGGGCCACGATCAACGACATCGCCCGGATCGCGGGGGTCTCGAAGAAGACCGTCTCGCGGGTCATCAACCGCTCGCCGTCGCTGCGGCCGGAAACGCGGGAGAAGATCGAGGCGGTCATCGCGAAGTACGGCTACGCGCCGGATCCGCAGGCCCGGGGCCTGGCCTTCCGCCGCTCGTTCCTGATCGGGCTGATCTACGACAACCCCAATCCGCAGTACGTCGTGAACATGCAGCTGGGCCTGCTGGACGGCATGCGCGGGTCAGGCTTCGAGCTGGTGGTCCACCCCTGCGACCGCGGCAGCACCACCCTGGTGCCCGACATCCGCGCCTTCATCGAGCGCCAGAAACTGTTCGGCGTCGTCCTGACCCCATCGGTGTCCGAAGACGAGGGCGTGGCGGCGATGCTGCGCGAGATCGGCTGCGAGTATGTGCGGGTTGCATCCGTGGCGGTGGACGAAGCGTCCCACTCGATCGTCACCCAGGACCGGCATGGCGGCCTGCTGGCCGGGCGGCATCTGGCGGAACTGGGACACAAGGCGGTCGGCTTCATCTCCGGTCCGCTGACCTTCCGCTCGTCGCACGAGCGGCGCGGCGGGCTGGAGGAGGGGCTTGCCGAGCACGGCCTCACGCTGGCTGCCGAGTATGTGGCGGAGGGCGCCTACACCTTCGAGTCCGGCCTGGAGGGGGCGGCGAAGCTGCTGGGCCTGCCGAACCGCCCGACGGCGATCTTCGCCGGCAATGACGAGATGGCCGCCGGGGTGCTGCACGCCGCGCGCCGGGCCGGGTTGTCGGTTCCGGAGGATCTGTCGGTGGTCGGCTTCGACGACTTCCAGATCGCCTCCCGCGTCTGGCCGCCGCTGACCACCGTGCGCTCGCCGACGCGCGAGATCGGCCGCCTCGCATCCGAGAAGCTCCTCAGCCAGGCCGGCGAGGACAAGCGCGACCCGGCGGACAGGCTGCCGTCGCTGGTGGCGCGGGAGTCTACAGCCGCGCCGAGGGGGTAGGCGGAGGGGACATGTACTTCAGTACGTGTCCCCGGACAGCCGTCGCCTTTCTGGCAGGAAGGGGACAGGCACTGAAGTGAATGTCTCCGCGTTCTCCCTTGCCCCAATAAATGACACCGGTTACCTAGCTCGCATGTCCATCCCACTCATCCTGCACGAGGATCGCCTGTTTCCCGCCGAGCCATCGGCGCGGGGGGTGGCGCGTGAACTGTATGGCGAGGTGAAGGGGCTGCCGATCATCAGCCCGCACGGACATACCGATCCGGCGTGGTTCGCGACGAACGACGCGTTCGGGAACGCGGCTGAACTGCTGCTCCAGCCGGACCACTACCTCTACCGGATGCTCTACAGCCAGGGCGTCTCGCTCGAGGCGCTGGGCCTGCCGGCGCATGGGCAGCCGACCGGCGCCGACCCGCGCGAGGCCTGGCGACTGTTCGCGGCGAACCAGCACCTGTTCCGCGGCACGCCGTCGTCGATGTGGCTCGACCACGTGTTCGCCGAGGTGTTCGGCTTCACACGGCGTCTGTCGGCCGAGATTGCGGACCACTATTTCGACGCCATCGGCGCGGCTCTGGCCACGGAGGCCTTCCGCCCCCGCGCGCTGTTCGAGCGGTTCAAAATCGAGCTGCTGGCCACCACCGAAGGGCCACAGGAGGACCTGGTCCATCACCGCGCCATCCGCGACAGCGGCTGGAGGGGCAGGGTGGTCACCGCCTACCGCCCCGACCCGGTGATCGACGCCGAGCACGAGCAGTTCCGCCCCGCGCTGGAGGCGTTTGCGAACCTGACGGGCCAGGATGTTGACAGCTGGCAGGGGTATCTCGAAGCGCACCGCGTCCGCCGCGCCGCCTTTGCGGAGATGGGCGCGACCTCGACCGACCACGGCCACCCGACGGCCGCGACCGCCGATCTGTCGCCGGCCGACGCTGAAGCGTTGTTCAAGCGGGTCATCGCCGGCGGTGTTTCGGCCACCGAGGCGGAGCTGTTCCGCGCCCAAATGCTGACCGAGATGGCCCGCATGAGCCTCGACGACGGGCTGGTGATGCAGATCCACCCCGGCAGCTTCCGCAACCACAACCGCATGCTGTTCGACGGCTATGGTCGCGACAAGGGCGCCGATATCCCGACTGCGACCGACTATGTCCGGGCGTTGAAGCCGCTGCTCGACGCGTTCGGCAACGACCCGCGTCTGTCGTTGATCGTGTTCACGCTGGACGAGACGGCCTACAGCCGCGAACTGGCCCCGCTGGCGGGTCACTATCCCTGCCTCAAGCTGGGCCCGGCCTGGTGGTTCCACGACAGCCCCGAGGGCATGCGCCGGTTCCGCGAGCAGACCACCGAGACCGCCGGCTTCTACAACACCGTCGGCTTCAACGATGACACCCGGGCCTTCCTCTCCATCCCGGCGCGTCACGACGTGGCCCGGCGGGTGGACTGTTCCTTCCTCGCCCGGCTGGTGACCGAGCATCGCCTGGACCTCGACGAGGCCCGCGACGTCGCCGTCGACCTTGCCTACACCCTGCCCAAACGGGCGTACAAACTCTAGCCGACCCGGAGCTCCGACATGTTCAACAAGACCTATCACGCCACCCATCCCGACATGATGGAGCTGGTGGACAACGATCAGCTCCGCGACCGCTACCTGGTCACCGACCTGTTCGTGCCCGGCGAGGTGATGCTCAACTATTCGCACAACGAGCGGTTCGTCATCGGCGGGGCAGCCCCGGTCGATGCGCCGGTCAGCCTGCCCGACCAGACCGAGCCCGCCTCGGCCGCCGGCCACCCGTTCCTGGAACGCCGCGAGCTTGGCCTGATCAACGTCGCCGACGGCGCCGGCAAGGTGACGGTCGACGGCGTGGCCTACGACATCGGCCCCAAGGATGGCCTCTATGTGCCGATGGGCGCCAGGAGCGTCGTGTTCGAGAGCGTCGATCCGGCCAATCCGGCCCGCTACTACCTCGCCTCGACCCCGGCCCATGTGGCCTGCAAGGTGCAGACGATCTCCATCGCCGACGCCACGCCGCTGGAGCGCGGGTCGCTGGAGACGTCGAACGAGCGGACCATCTACCAGTACGTCATTCCGGGCGTCTGCCAGTCGGCGCAGCTGCTGCTGGGTCTGACCATCCTGAAGACCGGCAGCGTGTGGAACACCATGCCGCCGCACCTGCATGACCGCCGGTCGGAGATCTACTTCTACTTCGGCCTGAAGCCGGACGAGCGGGTGTTCCACTTCATGGGCGAGCCGGACGCGGCGCGCCACATCGTGGTCGCCAACGAGGAAGCCGTGATCAGCCCGCCCTGGTCGATCCACATGGGTTCGGGCACCGCCAACTACGCCTTCATCTGGGCCATGGGCGGTGAGAACCTCGACTACACCGACATGAACGTCCTCGACATCTGCCAGCTGAAGTGAGCGGCCTCGCGCCGCTCATCCCCGCGAAGGCGGGGATCCATACCAATTGAGAAAGCCTTCATGACCAGTCCCTTCGATCTGACCGGCAAGGTCGCCCTGGTCACCGGCGCCAACACCGGCATCGGTCAGGGCATCGCCGTGGCCCTGGCCGCCGCCGGGGCCGATATCGCCGCCGCCGGCCGGTCCGCGCCAGTGGAAACGCAGAAGGCCATCGAAGCCCTGGGCCGCCGGTTCGTCTCGATCCAGGCGGACTTCGGCTCGACGGAGCCCGTGGCGCGAGTCGTTGAGGAGGCCGTGGTGGCGCTGGGCGGGATCGACATCCTGGTCAACAACGCCGGGATTATCCGCCGGGCAGACTCGATCAACTTTTCCGAGGACGACTGGGACGCGGTGATGAACACCAACCTCAAGACCGTGTTCTTCCTGACCCAGGCCGTCGCGAAGGTCATGCTGGCGAGCGGGGGCGGCAAGGTGATCAACATCGCCAGCCTGCTGAGCTTCCAGGGCGGCATCCGGGTGCCCAGCTACACGGCGTCGAAGAGCGGCCTGGCGGGTCTGACGAAAATCCTCGCCAATGAGTGGGCGGCGAAGGGGATCAACGTCAACGCCATCGCGCCGGGGTATTTCGAGACCAGCAACACCGAAGCGCTGCGGGCGGACCAGGCGCGCAACAAGTCGATCCTCGAACGCATTCCCGCCGGCCGCTGGGGCCAGCCGGGTGACATCGGTGGCGCAGCGGTATTCCTGGCGTCGTCAGCGAGCGACTACGTCCACGGCGTGACCCTGCCGGTGGATGGCGGGTGGCTGGCGCGGTGATCAAACTTCGCTCTCCCGGAGGGAGAGCTGTCGCCCCGGAGGGGTGACTGAGAGGGAGGAGCCGGTGGTGGACAGTGGTCCACCGACGGCGACTCCCTCTCCGACCCGGCTCCGCCGGGCCACCTCTCCCTCCGGGAGAGGATCAGGCGAGCGAGTTCAGCCAATCCTCGAGGTTGGTCCAGCCGTCACCATTGCGATCTTTCGCCCCGTCCGATCCGTCGCTGGGATCAAGCCCCTGCGCTCGCTCCCAGCTATCCGGCATGCCGTCGCCGTCGGTATCGATCCAGGCCGGACCGCTCTTCAGGACGGGCCAGCCGCCGACGTCGGCCTGGCTGTTGATCAGGCGGCCCGTCCGGTCCCGCACGCCGGCGATGATGCGCAGGTCCACGGCATCGCGAACCCTCGAAGCCCCGGACGTCGCCAGCACCCGCTCATAGGCCCTGGCCGCTGTGTCGGTGGCGATCCCGGAGTCCGCCAGTGGAGCAGGGGACCGATACCCGGCGCCCGGCCTGCAACCCACCAGGCTCCAGGGATCGGTCGGTACAGACCCGTTCATGGCGTTGCCCGCGAACCAGGCGCGGGCCAGCGGGTTCTGTTCGCAGAAGGCGAGAGCGCCCTCGCTGTCCGGTCCGGGCTGGTACCAGTTGGCGATGAAGTCGTAGCCGGCCTGCGAGTCCGTGTCGGCGTTGTAGCCCGCCCGGCCGCCGCCCCAGTTGTAGAAGACGTTGTTGCGGAACTCGAACAGCGGCCCCTGCGGATCGACCGCCGCGCTGGTGTAGTTGCCCGGGCGCGGCATCCGGGCCTGATGATCGGCCCACAGGTTGTGATGCCATGAGAAGCGGGCGCCGTAGCCGCCGCGGATCAGACTGCCGTAGCCGTGCTCGCCCTTGAGATGGACCGAGCCGTTCAGGGACTCGGCGATCAGCGACCACTGAACCGTGAGGTCGTAGATGCCGTCCTCCGGCGGGCTGTAACGGCTGCCGGCCGACAGGGTTTCGTCGACAGACCAGCTGGTCGAGACATGGTCGATAATGATCCTCCGGCCGCGCGTGATCGACAGGGCGTCGTCCTGGACCCTGGTCTCGTCGCCCAGACGGATCCTCAGGTAGCGGACGACGACATCGTCGGCGGCGATGATCAGCGGCTGGCCGCGCAAGGTGATGCCGTCGCCCGGCGCCGTCTGCCCGGCCAGGGTGATCTTCGCCTGGCCGACCTTCAGCGGGCTTTCGAGGACGATCGTTCCGCCGACATCGAAGATCACCGTGCGCGGGCCCCCGACCTCAACCGCGGCGCGGAGACTGCCGGGTCCCGAATCGGCAAGCGTGGTGACGCGCAGCACCGCTCCGCCACGACCGCCCGCGGCAAACCTGCCGAAGCCTTCAGCGCCCGGAAAGGCGGTCGGCGGGATCGATGCCGGCGCCGCTCGCGCTCCGGTGAGGGCCGCTACAGAGAAGGCCAGAACTGTCAGAGGCTTGTGGATCAAGGAAAACTCCGAGAGGCGGGACGCTTCGGTGGGTGGAATTCGCGCCCGGCGAGAAAGTGACCATGGTGTGGCTTGAATGGCTTGTCATCGGCCTCGGTCTTACGCTATCCATGTCGATGATACCGGTGTCAAACGGAATAGATCGAGAAATGACACCGGTGTCACCTGACCAGCGGCACCGAGCGCGGTCGACGGTCAGGGGGACGGATGACAAATACCGGCGGCACAGATCGTCGGGCAAACGCGCCGAAGGGGAGGGAGTTGGACGTGTCGAATGCTAACCGTTCGCGTCAAGGGGGCCTGCGTTTCGGCGCCTCTCTGGCCGTAATCGCTTTCAGCCTGGCGACCGCCGGCATTGCCCAGGCGCAGGACGCGCCCACGACGACCGCAGCTGACACCGAGGTTGATGCCCTGGTCATCACCGGGTTCCGCGGCAGTCTGGCCAGCGCCCTGGCGACCAAGCGCCAGGAAACCGGCGTCGTCGACGTCATCAAGGCGGAAGACATCGCCGACTTCCCGGACCTCAATCTCGCCGAGGCCATCCAGCGTATCCCCGGCGTGTCGATCGACCGTGACGCCGGCGAGGGTCGCTCGATCACCGTCCGCGGCCTGGGATCCGACTTCACCCGCATCCGCATCAACGGCATTCAGGCCCTGGCGACGACCGGCGGCACGGACAGCTCCGGCGGCGCCAATCGCGGTCGCCAGTTCGACTTCAACATCTTCGCGTCCGAGCTGTTCAACAGCATCACCGTGCGCAAGACGCAGGCAGCCGAGGTCGAGGAGGGCTCTCTCGGGGCGACGGTGGATCTGCGCACCTCTCGCCCGTTCGACTTCAAGGGCCGGGTCCTGACGTTCGCCGGTCAATACGGCTACAACGACCTCGCGGACGAATGGGACCCGCGTGGCGCGCTGATGTACAGCAACCAGACCGAGGACGGCACGTGGGGCGTGCTGTTTTCACTCGCCTACAGCAAGCGCAACCTGCTCGAAGAAGGCTTCAGCTCGGTTCGCTGGGGCGACGCGGCCAGTAGCAGCCCGTTCCAGTCCTGCGCTGCGGGAACCACGGACCTGTGCACCGCGCCGCAGCGTAGCTCGCTCTACCACCCCCGACTGCCCCGCTACGGCCGGCTGACGCACGAGCAGGACCGTCTCGGCGCGACCCTGAGTGTTCAGTTCCGCCCGTCGGACGACACGACCCTGTCCCTGGACGTCCTGTACGCGGACCTTCAGTCGACCCGTCAGGAGGATTTCCTGGAATCGCTGTCGTTCAGCCGCTCCGGCGCCCAGGGCAAGGGCGCGATTGATGTGCTGGCCGCCGAAGTCGCCGCCGACGGGGACATCGTCTACGGCCTGTTCGACGACGTCGATGTGCGGTCCGAATCCCGGTTCGACGACCTGAGAACCGAATTCACCCAGTACACCTTCGACATCCAGCACCGCTTCAATGACCAATGGAGCGTCGGCCTCGTCGCCGGCCGCGCCGAGTCGATCTTCGGGAACCCGCGGCAGACGACCGTCACGCTCGATCGACTGGACACTGACGGTTACTCCTGGGACTTCCGGGGAAATGACCGCCAGCCCGCCATCGACTACGGGTTTGACGTGACTGACCCCGCCATGTGGCAGTGGATCAACTCGCCGCCGGCCGGCGCGACGGGATCCGAAATCCGCATTCGCCCCCAGGGCGTGGACAACATCTACACGACCGCACGCTTCGACGTGACGTTCGACGCCAACGACACCTGGACCCTGAAGAGCGGTGTGAACTGGTCCGAGTTCACCTTTGACTCGTTCGAAAAGCGCCGCACCACGGAAACCTCCGTGCCGGCGCTGCCGGCCGGGACGTCGGTGGCCGACTTCTCGCTGCTCCTGCGGGGCTTCAGCAGCGGCGGGCTGAACCGCTCCTGGCTGATCCCGAACCTGAATCTGATCGCGCGCACCTTCGACATCTACTGCAACTGCAATACGGGCGTGACGGGCGGCGATTTCACCCTGTTTGGTGAAACGAACGGCAGCGCCCGCGGCAACAACCGGTCGGCCGAAGAGATCGCCACCAGCGCCTATGTTCAGGCCCAGTTCCGGACGGAGTGGGGCGGCATGCCGGTCCGCGGCGACCTTGGTCTGCGCTATGTGAAGACCGAGATTGAAGCGACCGGGTACCTGGCCACCGGCGGCGGCACCAAGGTCACCGCGACCAATGAATACAGCGATGTGCTGCCGTCGCTGAATCTGTCCATCGACGCGACGGACGCCTTCAAGGTGCGGCTCGGCGCCGCCAAGGTGATGGCCAGGCCGCAGCTGCCCAACCTGTCTCCGGGCGGCACGGTCAATACGGCTGCGATGACCATCACCTCGGGCAACCCACTGCTCGACCCGTTCCAGGCGAAGACCTACGACCTGGCGCTGGAGTGGTACTTCGCCCAGGACTCCCTGCTGTCCTTCTCGGTCTTCTACAAGGACATCGACAGCTACATTCAGACGGTCCGGGAAACGCGCGCCTTCGGCACGACCGGACTGCCGCTGTCGCTGCTGCCGCCGGGCCAGGACGCCAATACGGTCTATGCCATCACGTCGCCGATCAATACCGACGGCGGGCCACTGAAGGGCTTCGAGATCAGCTACCAGCAGCCGTTCACGTTCCTGCCGGCGCCGTTCGACAAGTTCGGCGCGGTGCTGAACTACACCTACGTCCAGTCCGAGATTGAGTACGCCACCTCGGCGACGTCGGGCCTGACCGTTACGGACGACCTCGTGAACCTCTCACCGCGGGCCTACAACGCGACGCTGTACTACGAGGACGACCGTTTCAGCGCCCGCATCGCGGCCTCCTACCGCGACGACTACCTGCAGACCGTCCCCGGGCGGAACAGCAGCACCGTCGCCGGCGCCACCAACACCAACGATGTCGAAGGCAAGCGTGAGACCTTCAATGTCGACGGTTCCGCCAGCTACAAGGTCAACGACGGCCTGAGCCTTACGTTCGAGGCGCTGAACCTGACCGACGAGTACAACGACCAGTACATCTCCTCGACCGCTGATCGATCGTCGGTCTACCACCGCACGGGCCGCCAGTTCTATTTCGGCGCCCGCTACACCTTCTAGTTCAACCTCCTTGCGCAGACTGGGCGCCGGGCACATCCCCGGCGCCCTTCTTTTTTCCTCCATCCGGCGTAAGGCTGGATCAGGCGCAAGGAAGTGAGAGACCCAAATGACCAAGGACCGCATGGCCGTTCTGGCCGCCATGATCGATCAGGGGGTCATCCCCGTCTTCTATCACCCGGATGTCGAGACCTGCGTCAACGTCATCCAGGCCTGCGCCAACGGCGGGGCCCGCTGCATCGAGTTCACCAACCGCGGTGAGTTCGCGGCGCACACCTTTCTCGAAGTGACGCGCCATTTCGCCAAGGCGGACCCGAGCGTGATCATGGGCGTCGGCAGCATCGTCGATGCGCCCACCGCCGGCCTCTACATCGCCAACGGGGCGAGATTCGTCGTCGGGCCGATCCTCAATGCCGAGGTGGCCCGCGTCTGCAACCGCCGGATGATCCCCTATTCGCCCGGCTGCGGCAGCGCGACGGAGATCAGCTACGCCCAGGAGCTGGGCAGCGAGATCGTCAAGGTCTTCCCCGGCGAGAGCGTCGGCGGGCCGACCTTCGTCAAGAACGTGCTGGGGCCGATGCCCTGGACCAAGATCATGCCCACCGGCGGGGTCGATCCCGACGAGGCCTCCCTGCGGGAGTGGTTCGGCGCGGGCATCGTCGCCGCCGGCATGGGCAGCAAGCTGATTTCCAACGACCTGCTGAAAGCAGGCGACTGGGCGGGCATCGAAGCCCGCGTGCGCAAGACCGTGGATCTCATTCGAACGATACGGAGCGAGCTCGCGTGAGCGACAACGTCCTCAACATCCGACCGGCCAGCGAGACCCGCTGGGATTGCGCCTCGTTCGGCGAGGTGATGCTGCGGTTCGATCCGGGCTTCGGCCGGGTCCGCAACGCGCGGCAGTTCCACGTCTGGGAAGGCGGCGGCGAGTACAATGTCGCCCGCGCGATGCGCAAATGCTGGGGCAAGCGCGCCACGGCGGTGACGGCCCTGCCGGTCAACGACCTGGGCTGGCTGGTCGAGGACCTGATGATGCAGGGCGGCGTCGACCAGAGCCATGTGATCTGGCGCGAATTCGACGGCCTCGGGCGCAATACGCGCGTGGGCCTGAACTTCACCGAAAAGGGCTTCGGCGTCCGTCCGGCGCTCGGCTGCAGCGACCGCGGCCACAGCGCCGCCTCGCAGATCCGCCCCGGTGAAGTGAACTGGGAAAAGCTGTTCGGCGAGGAAGGCGTGCGCTGGTTCCACACCGGCGGCATCTTCGCCGCCCTGGCCAGCAACACGGCCGAAGCCGTGATCGAGGCCGTCGAGGTCGCCCGCAAATACGGCACGATCGTCAGCTACGACCTGAACTACCGCGCCTCCCTGTGGAAGAGCCAGGGCGGCAAGCCCGGCGCCCAGAAGGTCAACCGCGAGATCGCGAAGTACGTCGACGTGATGATCGGCAACGAAGAGGACTTCACCGCCTGCCTCGGCTTCGAGGTCGAGGGCCTCGACGAACACATCAGCGAGATCGATCCGGCCAACTTCAAGCGGATGATCGAGACGGCGGTGGCCCAGTTCCCCAACTTCAAGGTCGCGGCCACGACCCTGCGCAACGCGAAGACTGCGAGCGTCAACGACTGGTCGGCCATCCTTTACGGCGGCGGCGAATTCTATCAGTCGGTGATGCGCGAGAACCTGGAGATCTACGACCGGGTCGGCGGCGGCGACGGCTTCGCCTCCGGGCTCGCCTACGGCTTCCTGGAAGGGATGGGGGCCCAGGCCGCCGTCGAGTACGGCGCGGCGCACGGCGCCCTGGCCATGACCACGCCGGGCGACACGTCCATGGTTCGCGCCGCTGAAGTTGAGGCGGTGATGCAGGGCAAGGGCGCCCGGGTCATTCGCTAGCACCTCTATCGACCCTGCAACTCCCGCGCGATAGGCTGACGCCCGTCTGGGAGCACCACCGACATGAGCCGGATTGTTCGTTTTCTGTCAGCGCTCGTCCTGTCGCTGGCCTTCGCGAGCGGCGCGTCGGCGCAGTCCGCCGCTGACCAGGTGGCCCTGAAGCGGGCAGCGGCGCGCGGCGAGCAGATCTACGCCTATGACCAGGCGGCCTGGGTCACCACGGATGTGATGCTGAAGAAGCTGCCCGACCCGGGCAAGGCCGGGATCCGGGGGTGGGTCATCCTGCCAAAGGGCGAGGGGCTGACGGCGATCTACTACGGCGAGGAGGACGGGAAGCCCTTCGCCGTATTCTCCGGAGATGTCAGGGGCCGCAAGGTCGTGGCCAGCAAGGCCTTCGGTCCGGACGATGACCGGGCCCTTTCCCCGGAGGCCATCGCCCTGGTCACAGCGCCCCGTGCAATCGCCCTCACCGACCAGCGGGCCTGCACGCGCGGGCCCTTCAACCGCGTGACATTACCGCCTGAACGCCCTGGCGGTCCGACGCTGGTCTATCTCCTGTCGCCGCAGGTCGAGGCCAACATCTATCCGTTCGGCGGCCATTTCCTGTTCGAGATCGGACCAGACGGAAAGTCCTCCTCCGTTCGGGGCTTCACCCGCAGCTGCCTCAACATGTCGGCCGTCGATCAGGGCAGCCGGTCCGTCGCTGGTCTGTTCATCACGCACCTGCTCGACCAGACGCCGACCGAGATCCACGTCTGGCTCTCGCTGTGGACCGGCAAGACGGTCTACGTCGGAACCACCGCGCCGCAGCGCGTATGGTCGGTCAATGGCGCGAAGATCACCCTGATCAAGACCGGACCTTAGGCTACAGCTTCACCGGCTCCATCTTCGGGGTCAGCAGGTGGACAACCGCCAGGGCCACCAGATAGGCGCTGCCGGCGACGATGAAGATCGGCGTGTAGGTGCCGATGGTGTCCAGCACCCAGCCGGCGTAGCGGGCCATCGCCATGCCGCCGATGGCGCCGACCATCCCGCCGATGCCGATCACCGACCCGACGGCCGAGCGCGGGAAGACGTCGCCGGGCAGGGTGTAGAGGTTGGCCGAGAAGCCCTGGTGGGCGGCCGTGGCCAGGCCGATGATCGCCACGGCGACCCACAGGTTGTCAGCGAAGGCGGCGAAGGCCACCGGCACGGCGCACAGGGCGCAGATCAGCATGGCGATCTTGCGGGCGGCGTTCAGCGTCAGGCCGCGCTTCATCAGCATCGAGGAGAGCCAGCCGCCACCGACGCTGCCCACGTCCGACAGCAGATAAATGGCGATCAGCGGCGGGCCGAAGGTCTTCAGATCCAGCCCGTGGCGCTTGCCGAGGAAGTCCGGCAGCCAGAACAGGAACATCCACCAGATCGGATCGATGAGAAACTTGCCCAGGGCGTAGGCCCACGTCTCGCGCTTGGTGAACAGCTTGAGCCAGGCGATTTTCTCTTCCGGGTCGGCGGGGTCCTGTTCGATATGGGCCAGTTCGGCCGCGGTCACCTTGGCGTGCTCGCGCGGACGACGGTAGACCAGCAGCCAGATCGGCAGCCAGATCAGGCCCGCGGCGCCGGTGATGATAAAGGCCATTTCCCAGCCCCAGGCCAGGGTGATCGCCGGGATCACCAGCGGAGTGACGATGGCGCCGATGTTGGTGCCGGCGTTGAAGATGCCGGTGGCGAACGCCCGTTCCTTCTTGGGAAACCACTCGGTGACAGCCTTGATGCCGCCCGGGAAGCCGCCGCCTTCGCCGATGCCCAGCGCCACCCGGGCGAAGATGAAGCCGGTAAGGCCCCGCGCCCCGGCGTGGGCGATATGGGCGATCTGCCAGATCAGGAAGGCGATGCCGAAGCCCCAGCGGGCGCCCAGCCGGTCCATGACCCGCCCGAACGCCAGATAGGCGACCGCGTAGGAGGCCTGGAAACAGAGGATCAGGTTGGCGTAGTCGGTTTCGTCCCAGCCGAATTCCTCGCTCAGCGTCGGCTTGAGCAGACCGATCGTCTGGCGGTCGACGTAGTTGATGACCATGGCCGCAAACAGCAGCCAGACAACGACCCAGCGATAGTTTCCGATCCGCGCGGTCGGCGCGGCGCCAGTCTCGGTCGTCATGGTCGTCTCCCTAGCGGGCGGTCGGTCTTGCGATCTCTGCGGCGCAGAGGATCTCGCCGAACTCACCGAAACTGACACGGGCCGTCTGGCCCGCCCTGATCTCATGAATGCCGGTCGCGGCGCCGGTCGTGACGTACATGCCGGCTTTCAACGGCAGACCACGGGCCGCGCAGTGTCCGAGCAGGAAGGCCAGCGCCGGGGCCGGGCCGGCGGGGACCGAGGCGGCCGCGCCGGCGCCCACGGAAATCTCGTCGATGAAGGTCTCACAGGTCAGGGTCGCGTCCGCCCTGTCCCGCCAGCCAGCGACTTCGGGCCCGACGATCAGGGCCGCGTTGTTGCCGAAATCGGCGGCGACCACCGTGGAGCCCAGGTCGTTGATGGTCTTCAGCGGACTGCCCGCGAATTCCACGCCGATATGAAGCGATGCCGCGATCGCGAGGGCTTCGGAGGTCGTCCAGTCGGTCTTGCCGGGCGGTGCGTCGGCCGCCAGACGATAGACAAACTCGGCCTCCACCGCTCCGAAGCCCCCGGCAATGACCGGAAGGGGCACGGTTTCGCCGCCCAGAGGGAGGCGAAGCGCGCGACGGAAGGTGGGCCCGCCGATGCGTTCCTCGCCCAGCCGGGCCTGCAGGTCGGGCGGCACCCGGCCGACTTTCCAGCCGGCGATATCGTCCGGATAGAGACCGATGGCGATGTCCTGGATGGCGTAGGCCTCGGCCAGGCTTGCCGGGATCGCACCCGGGAACCCGGGCAGAGACCGGGCGGCCAGCCGGGCGGTCACAAACGCGCGCGCTATCTCGACCGGTGTCGAACCGGTCGTCGTCGGAGTCGTCGAAGCGCTCGCCCCTGCTGTCACGCCTCTGGTCCTCCCCCACGCGATGGCCCTGAATTTAGGGTCTCGATTGTGCCTAGAGGAAACCGGTGTCATTTTCAACGGCATGCGGTGCGAAGACCCGCAAATGATCTGCAGTCCGGGAGTGAAACACGTGTTGCGACCTGTCCTGATCGGCCTTGGCGTGAGCCTGGCGATGACATCGGCGGCCCTGGCCCAGTGGCCGTTCGGCAAGAGTGATTCGTCCACCCTGGCCGCGCCGGCGGCGGCCCCGCTCGCCTTCCCGGGGGCCCAGGGCTGGGCCGCGACGACCCCCGGCGGTCGGGGCGGCCAGATCCTGCGGGTCACCACCCTGGCCGGGGAGGGACCGGGCTCGTTCCGCGAGGCTGTGGAAACGAAGGGACCCAGGATCATCGTCTTCGAAGTCGGCGGCGTCGTCGACCTGGGCGGCAAGACCCTGACCATCCGCGAGCCGTTCCTGACCGTCGCTGGCCAGACGGCCCCCTCACCGGGCGTGACCTTCATTCGCGGTGGTATCGACATCGCGACCCATGACGTCGTCGTGCGTCACATCCGGGTTCGGCCGGGCGAGGCGGGCTTTCCCAAGAAGAGCGGCAAGGACTTCGATTCCATCTCCACCCAGGGGATCGCCTACAACATCATCGTCGACCACTGCACCCTGACCTGGGGCACGGACGAGAACCTGTCGGCCTCCGGCCCCCGGTTCGTCGGCAAGACGCCGGACGAGTGGCGCGCGGGCACCTCGCGCAACATCACCTTCTCGCAGAACATCATCGCCGAGAGCCTGCGCTACAGCACCCACGGCAAGATCGAGCACTCCAAGGGCACCCTGGTGCACGACAACGTCACGGGCATCCTGATCTGGGGGAACCTCTACGCCCATAACTACGAGCGCAATCCGATGCTCAAGGGCGGCGTCTGGGCGGCCATCGTCAACAACCTGATCTTCAATCCGGGCCAGCGCGCGATCCACTACAACCTGATGGCCGAGGAGTGGGGCGACAGTCCCTGGCAGGTCGGCAGGCTGTCGGTCGTCGGCAACGTCCTGCGCGGCGGCCTGGATACGCCAGAGGGCCTGCCGCTGTTCATGCTCGGCGGCTATGCCGACGTTGAGTATTTCGGCCGTGACAACACCGCCGTCGACCGCTGGGGCCAGCCCTTGCCGATGTTCGGCCGCTACACCACCACCCCGGCGAAGATCATCCTGCTGAACCGGGCGCCGGTCTGGCCCGCCGGGCTGGTCGCGATCCCGGCTGAACAGGTCCAGCAATGGGTGCTCAAGAACGCCGGGGCCCGTCCCTGGGACCGGGACGCCAACGACGTGCAACTGATCTCTGACGTCGCCGAAGGGCGCGGAAACATCATCGACTCCGAGAACGACCTGCACGGCTACCCGGCAGACAAGCCGACCGCGCGCCCGTTCGTCGACGCCGACTGGAACCTCGAGGACATGACCCCGAAACGCCCGGAACTGCTGGACTTGGGGGCGAAGGCGAAGGGGACCTGAGGAGGGCGTCGCCTTCGGGCCGTCACGTTCCCGGCTGGATGTAGGGCACGCGGGCGAACAGCTCGCGCTCCGCGCCGCGGGGGTCGTCTTCCAGGCGCGGCGGGACATCGAAGATCTTCGTCTGGCGTCGGGGCAGGGTGTAGGGCGCCCAGCCCGGGTCGCCGGTCCGGGCGAAGGCGATGAAGGCGTCCTGCATCGCGTCGGATACGGCCCGGGCGTCCGCCGCCGCGCCGGTGATCGAGCCGGGCGCCTCGAGCGTGCCGAACACCAGCGGGATGTCGAGCGTGTGCGGCGCGCCCCACTTGCCGCCGTCCTTCGGGCTCCTCCAGTCCAGCTGGTAGACGAACGCTGGCGCGCCCTGCGCCGCCCGCGCCTCGGCCTCGATCACCGCCGCGCGCCAGGAGCGCGAGGCCGTGCTGGCGGCGAAAAACACCTCGCTGGGGGACCAGGCCGGATAGAGCCGCCGGTATTCCGCCACGACCGCCTCCGGGCTGATGTCCACGCGCAGTTCCGGCGCCAGCCGGGCCGGCAACTCGTCCCAGGTCAGGCTGTGGTTGCGGGCGTCGCCGCCGAGGAAGGCGCGGGTCTCGTCGCGGGTGTTGCCGATCATCATCGGAATGCCCGCCGACAGGGCCGGTGCGTCAGGCCAGAACGGGTGGCGGGTCAGGCTGCGGTCGTCGAGCACCGGGCCGAAATAGAGAGAGCCTGACGGCAGGATCGGGTCCCTGGCCGCCATCGCCTCGACCAGCCGCGCAGCGGGGAGGGTGGCGAGGTCGCCCGGACGGTCCGCGGACAGCTCCAGCGCCGACAGGAAGGCTTCGGTGCGTCGCCGGGCGTTCAGCGGTCCAGACGCGGTCACCTGCTGGCCACTCATGGTCGCGGCGCGATGGAACAGGCCGCGGGCCGCCGGCATGGCCATCAGGGTGGCGATCTTGGCGCCGCCGCCAGACTGGCCGAAGACCGTGACGTTGCCGGGGTCGCCGCCGAGCGCGGCGATATTGTCCCGCACCCACTGCAGCGCCAGCACCAGGTCCAGCTGCCCGACGTTGCCGGAGTCGGCCCACAGCGGTTCGTCGAACAGACCGAGCGACAGATAGCCGAACGGGCCCAGCCGGTGGTTCAGCGTCACCACCACCATGTCGCCGCGCAGCGCCAGCCGGGTCCCGTCATAGAGCGGGCTTGAGCCGGACCCGGTGCTGTAGGCGCCGCCATGGATGTAGACCATCACTGGCCGCCGGGCGGCGTCGGCGCCGGGCGTCCAGACATTGAGGAACAGGCAGTCTTCCGACGTATTCGGTTCATCGCCCCGCTGCGGCGAGCCCGGACCCCAGGCGAGCGCGTCACGAATGCCGGCCCATGGCGTCGGCGGCAGAGGCGGCTGGAAGCGGCGCGGCCCGGTGTCGGCGCCGTAGCGGACGCCCTTGAACACCAGCAGCCCGTTCTCGATCCTGCCACGGATGCGCCCCGCCGCCGTCGCCACGACCGGGCCGTTGCCTGCGGCGGCCGCCGGTGAGGCCGAGGTGGCGGTCAGTCCGATCAGGGCGGCGCGGCGCGTGAGGATGGTCATCCCGGCAATGCTGACACCGGTAACACGCGCGCTGCAAGCTCTTCATCCGACCCGCCGGCTTCAGCGACAGGGGCCCTTCAGCCGTACCCGCCGATCACCGGCAGGATCTCGCCGGTGATGTAGCTGGACAGTTGCGGCGAGGCCAGGAAGACGTAGGCCGGCGCGATCTCCTCCGGCTGGGCCGGTCGTTTCATCGGCGTATGCGCGCCGAACTGCGCGACCTCTTCAGCAGGTTTGTCGCTGGGGTTCAGCGGCGTCCAGACCGGTCCGGGCGCGACGGCGTTCACCCGGATGCCCTTGTCGATCAGATTGCCGGACAGGGCGCGGGTGAAGGCGTGAATCCCGCCCTTGGTCATCGAGTAGTCGACCAGCGCCTTGCTGCCGTCGATGCCGGTGATCGAGCCGGTGTTGATGATAGCCGAGCCCGGATTCATGTGCGGCACGACCGCCTGGGCCATGTGGAAGTAGCCGTAGAGATTGGTCCGCAGGGTCTCGTCGAAATGCGCTTCGGTCAGGTCTTCGAAAGCGACGCTGTGCACCTGGAAGGCGGCGTTGTTGACCAGGATGTCCAGTCGCCCGAAGGCCTTCAGAACCTGCTGCACGGCGTCGAAGCAGAACGCCCGGTCCTTCACGTCCCCGGCGATCACCAGACACCGGCGACCTTCCTTCTCGACAGCGATGCGGGTCGCCTCGGCGTCCTCCGGCTCGGCGAGATGCAGGATCGCGACGTCCGCGCCTTCGCGGGCGTAGAGCACCGCCACCGCCCGGCCGATTCCGCTGTCGCCGCCGGTGATCATGGCCACCCGGTCGCGCAGCCTGTTGGACCCCTCGTAGTAGGGGGCGTCGTACATTGGCTGCAGATCGAGACCGGCTTCTGTCCCCGGCTTGGCCTGATGCTGGCCGGGCAGAGGCGGCTCGGGATAGCGGCGGGCGCCCGCCTGCATGGCGGAGGAGGTCTCCTGCGCCGTCCGCCGGTCGGCCGCGGCCACCGACGTCTGGATGGATCGCTGCCTTTGCACGGTGCGATCCGCGTTCGCCTGTGTCGTCATGGTCGTTTCCTCACGCTGCTGAGGAAAGAGGACGCGAGCCGAAATCCGGTTCCCGATGATGGTGTCCGGAACCCGCCAGCCGTCGGGCGGCGAAGGCGGCAAGGTCACCGTCGAACCGCAACCCCGGAGCCCGTCATGGCCAGCATCCGCATCGAAATCGACATTGACGCCCCGGCCGGCCAGGTCTGGGACGCTATCCGCGACTATGGCGCGCTGCACACGCGCCTCGTGCCGGGCTTCGTCATCGACACGCGGCTGGAGGGCGACTCGCGGATGGTCACCTTCGGCAACGGGATGACCGCGCGCGAGCGGATCGTCGGTCTGGATGACGCGTCCCGCCGCTTCGCCTACGGCATTGTCAGCGAGCGCCTGAACCATCACAGCGCCTCCAACCAGGTGTTTGCCGAGGGCGACAACCGCTGCCGGTTCGTCTGGATCGCCGATGTCCTGCCCGATGTGGCGGCCGAGACCATGGCGCCGATGATGCGGCAGGGCGCTGAAGTCCTGAAGGCCAACGCCGAAGCCGCCCGATAGCGCTGGAGGCCGCGCCCGGGCGCTGATAGAAGCGCCGCCAACGGACGGGTGGTCGAGTGGTTTAAGGCAGCGGTCTTGAAAACCGCCGTAGGTGGAAGCCTACCGTGGGTTCGAATCCCACCCCGTCCGCCATCCGTAGATAGGCCAAGTTGTCTTTTCAGGGAAAATCCGGTCATTTTGTCAAACCGCCGTTTCAGGTTTGACACTGATCGTTCACCGTTCGGTCTCTCGGGGCTTGGAAGGCATTACGTCGACCGCCGTCCGGGCTAGCCGTTCCTGATCAGCCGCCGCAGTGTAGTGAGCGACCTCGCTCAACGTCTTGTGGCCCGTTATCGACATGATCTGGTGGGCTGAGCAGCCCTGTTCGGCAAGCCGCCGAGCGGCCGCCTTTCGCAGGCCATGAGGCGACGACCTTGGCGGCAAACCCGCATCCTTGGCGCATTCACTAAACCAGTTGGTGAACCCGGCGGGGCTGAACGGTTTGCCGAAGCCCGTAAGCAGGAAGACCATCTGGTCACGCGGCAGACGGTCCAACTCACTTTGGAGCGTGGGGTGAACCGGAATCAGCAATGCCGTGCCCGTCTTCTGCTGCCGAACGGCGATCTGCCCATTCTGCATATGCTGCCTGCCCATGCGGACGACATCGCTCCTGCGTTGGGCAGTGTAGAGAAGCAGGCGCAGGGCCAGCCGAGCGCGCGATCCGTCAGGCCAGCGGCGCTCGAACGCGGCAATATCTTCCTCAGTCCAGCTCCTGAACCCAACAGTTCGGGTCCGCAGCTTGCGAACTGAAACCGTGGGGTCATCGCGACGCCAGCCGCGCTCGACCGCGAACTTCATCACACCATGAAGGCGCTTCAACAGGTTGTTGGCGGAACCCGGCCTGGACGCGCGAGCGTCGATCATACGGTGGATGTGTTTGGGCTCCAGCCGAGCGACAGGCTTCTCACCATGCTCTTCGCGGACGCGATCAAGCATGTTGCGGTAGGTCCGCTGCGTAAGGGGTGCGAGGTTCCGAAACTCGGCCGACTGGTAGTACGCGGCTATTAGCGCGCCCATCGAGCCGGCGACCGAGCGTTCGGCCCCGATCTGGTGGGCCGGAGCCGTTTGACCTGCCAAGGCCGCCTGATAGGCCGCCATGAATTCGGCAGATCCCGGCAGGCCGGGTAGCGGTATGCGATTGGACCCTTTCCGGCGAAAATAGTGACGATCTCGACCGTGCCGGTCGGTGAAAGCTTGGACGAACCGGAGGCGAAGCGTGGTCATGGCTCTTCGTCCCAAGGATTGTGGTCGTCGTCGCCCGGGAGGCTCTCGAACGCCCGGTCCACGCTCGCGCGGTCCCAGACGTTTCGCCGATCAATCGCCTTTGGCCGGGGCATCCGCCCGTCAGCGACGAGTTGGTCGAACTTCGTCGGCGAGACACCGATGTAAGTCGCCGCCTGTTCGCGATTCAGCCCGCGAGGTTCAATCAATTTCTGCTTGGCATTGGTCATGGGAATCGATCCGGCCTTGGATCACGCCTGCTCAGCTTCGATGACCACTTGACCGTCGATTGCCGCCAGTCGCGGACGGGGAATGCTCAAGGGCTCAAAGAGGGCCGAGAAGAGCTCGCGACCCTTCGCAAGACCATCGACCAAGGCGTGGTCCAGATCGGCAGCGTTCCCGAAGTAGTCCCGACATGCGTCTTCGATGTTCATCAAACCAATCTTCAGGGCCTGGCTGAGTTCGGTCCGTTGGAGACCTTCAGTCGCAAACTCCTCCAGACAGGCCACGACTTCATTCGTCACGGACACCTTGTCGTGGGCAACCTCCCTCACGATCGGCATTTCGAGTCCGGCGAGTAGCGACGATGACGCTTCTTCGGCGTCAACAAGGCCCTGACAGGCCCGGCGGACATCGGCCCGCTGGATCGCAAGATTGGCCTCCTGCTTTGTCAGCTGATCTCGCAGGTTGGCTTCCGCGATGTATTTGATCCAACCAGCGACGAGCGCTGCGTGAGCCACCGGACTGACTTCCGGATCCCCGATCGTACTCCTGACGGTGTTTGCGAACGCGATCATTCCCCGCAGGGCCTCGGCCACCCGACCGCCGCCGAGAAGGGCCTCCACCGACGACTGGCCCGCCTGAGCCTGCTCCATCCATCGTGCGCCGACTTGCGCCATCGAACGCCCGGTCGTTTGAGCCTCTTGTTCGAGGGCGAGCCGAAGGGCCGTCGGAACGCGCATCAGCACCATCGAGCTTTCGCCGCCCTTCGGTCCGCGCCTGCCGGGGACGGGCGGACGGCCTCTTCCGCGCTTGGGGGGATCGTCATCGTCGTGGGTCATGCCGCTCTCACATGAATAAAAGAGATCGAATGATATCTAATCTCTTGAACGCGGATTTCAACCCCCCATCTGTCAGTCGACCCCCCTCGCTAGGGTCAGCGGCCCGCTTGGCGGTCGGGCCGGGGGAACGAGCGACAACCCGTCCGCCACGGCGGACAAACCGAGCAAGTTGAAGAGAATGAACAAGACCACGCCCCCGAACATTCCGACCCCGGGATTGCGCGCCCTTAAAGGGCGCGCGTCCGAGACCGACGAAGCCGAAGCGCCGGACGCCCAGTCATATGTCCCCGCTGACCGGGAACAGGCGGACCAAAGTCGCCCTTCCTGCCCTGATGCTGCGCACTACTACGCGACGCGGTTCGGACTCGCTGTGTTTCCGGCCGCCGTCCAGCCCTTCCGGCCGCTGGTCGCTGGCGGTTGCCATGCCGCGACCATTGATCCTGAACAGATCGCGGCTTGGTGGCGCGACGCCCCCGATGCGGGAGTCGCTGTCGCAACCGGGGCGAAGTCCGGCGTCATTGTCCTCGATGTCGATGTGAAGAATGGGATCGATGGCACCGATACACTGGATCGCCTCATGCAGGAGCATGGTGCGCTCGACCCGACCTGGCTGAGCATTACCCCCAGTGGTGGCCGGCACTACTGGTTCCGAGATTCGGGACTTGGCCTTTCCAACCGCGTGGCGTTCCTGCCGGGCCTCGATCTGCGCAGCGACGGCGGAGCCGTTGCGGTCCCGCCCAGCGGTGCGGCGGATCGGAACTATCGCTGGGTCATTCAACCCGGCGCCGTGGACCTCATCGCCCCGCCAGCGTGGCTGCTTGACCGTCTGGTCAAACCGGACCGGCTGCTTTCGCGAGCTCAACCTTTGCTTCGGTTTGAGACGACGGGCCAGAGGGTGGCCTATATCTCCAAGGTCTTGCAGAGCGAAGGCGAAAAGGTCGCCTGTGCCGCTCCGGGAATGCGCAACAATCTGCTGTTTCTCGCCTCGTGCAACGTCGGCCGATTCATCCCCGCCCTGCTAACGGTCGAAATCGCGGAGTCGGTCCTTCTAGCGGCGGCCGAGACATGCGGCCTGATTGCCGAGGATCGCGAACGCGGTGTCCTCGCCACGATCCGTAGCGGACTGCGTCGCGGCATGCAGAGCCCCCGGGAGATCAGCTAGTGACCGATTTTCTGAAGGAGCTGAAGGACTACAACGAGGAGCAAGCCGCTGCGGAGCTGGCCCAAGCGTGGGAGGAACCGGACACGGACCTGATCGATGAAGGCCTGTTGCCCGCCCCCGCATTTCCTGTCGGGCTGTTCGGCCCATGGTCAAGCTGGCTGTTGAGCCTTGCAAGGTCGGTCAGTGCTCCTGTCGACTGGGCCGCAGTGGCGCTCCTCGCCTGTGCTGGCGCTTGCATTGGTGCGGCTCGTCAGGTCAGCCCGTGGCGGGGTTGGGCCGAATATCCCGCGCTGTGGGTGCTCATGGTCGGAAAGCCGAGTTCGGGCAAGTCGCCGGTCTTTAAACCCTTCCAGGAGGCGATGACGATGCTCGAGGACGAACTGTCCGAGGGCTATCCCGAGCAGTTGCGCGAATACGAGGGTTTGAAGGCAGTCGCTGAAGAGTACCTCGATCGCTGGACGAAGGGCATGAAGCAGGCCGTAAAAGCAGGGGACGAACCGCCGGTTCTCGGTCAAGAAGCCGCCGCGCCGCCGCCGCCGCCCAAGCCCCGACTATTGGTCGGGGATATCACCAGCGAGGCGCTGGGTGTGATCTTGTCTGGCAATCCGCGCGGGGTCCTAAAGGCCCACGACGAACTTGCTGCGTGGATCGCGAACAACGGCAAGTACGGCGGTGACGACGTCCCCGAGTACCTTCAGTTTTTCAATGGCGCGCCGCACGTCGTCGACCGGCTCAATCGCGAAAGCATCAAGATCGCGCGCGCGCTGGTCTCCATCCTCGGTGGAATTCAGCCCGACCGGTTCGGGGAGCTGATGGTCAAGCGCGTGGACGACGGGCTTCTGTCTCGCTTCTTCCTGATCTACCCCGATCCGGTGGCGAGGGACCGGCCCGACGAGGTCCCCGATCAGGCGGTGCTGATGTCGGCCCTGCGCCGTCTTCGGAACCTCGATCTGCAGAAGGTGGACGGCGGCGAGCCCGTTCCGATCGCTGTCTCCCTTGTCGACGATGCGGTTGCGGTCTTTGAGCCGTGGTGGAAACACAACGAACAGCAGGGCCAGGTCGCCTCTGGGTTCCTTGCAGCGTTCCTTGGAAAAGGACCGGGTCTCGTGCTCAGGACGGCGCTCATCCTGGAGTTCTTGACGTGGGCGCACAGCGGCAGCGGACCTCCCCCCGATCGGATCAGCAAGCGTTCAATCGAGGCGGCCTGTGCGTTCTTCGAGGACTATCTCGTCCCCATGACTGAGCGCGTCTATGGCGGCTGGGGACGCAGCCAGTTGGAGATTACGTCGTGCGATCTGCTGAAGAGGATCAAGCGCGATCGGAGCACGGTGATCAATGCGGCCAACCTCCGGCGCAATAGGGTGGCGGGTCTCCGGAAAAAGGAGGAAGTCGACAAGGTGCTGAGCTTCCTGCGCAAGGGTGGCTGGATCCGTCCGCAGCCCTCGCGAAAAGGTCAGACGAAAGGACGCCCTCGGACTGACTACGAGGTGAACCCCAAGCTGTGGGACCCACTGCCGCCTTCTGACGACAAGGGGTAGGGGCCGATCCGAAAGCGCCGAAAGCGCCGATTGCCAATGGCTTTCAGCGCTTTCGGCGCAAACGGCGGGCCAGCGTCCCGCTAGAGGCCCGCGATTTTCGCCGCGTTGCGCCGGAAGCGATCTGCCTCGCGGATGTACCGTCTCGTGGTGTCAAATCGGGCGTGTCGCATGTGTTCCATGATTACGTGGGCGGGAGCATCATTTGCGGCTGCCGACGTCGCGAGGCCGGCGCGCAGGGAATGGCCCGACAGCAGTTTCGGGTCCATTCCGGCCCGTGCCGCAGCCGC
The DNA here is from genome assembly GCA_021741355.1 of Caulobacter sp. GTDB lineage: Bacteria > Pseudomonadota > Alphaproteobacteria > Caulobacterales > Caulobacteraceae > Caulobacter. Next base: position 2,729 of record JAIOXZ010000001.1, on the reverse strand, counting down.
CTTGACGATCTGGGCCACGCTCTGGTCGCTCAGGCCGCCGCCATGGATATGCCCCCACCGGTCGATGCGGCGGAAGACACGACCTTTAGTGATCGCCGCCGCCTCCAACCAGTCAGCCAACGCCTGAACAGCGCAGGTTTCGGGGACTGATCCGAACGGAATGCCGATCGTAGCCCCTGCACCGTCCTGATCTGCCTTTGACCGATCGATCAGAATCTCAAGCCCGTCGGCAACGGTACGAAATCGGACGAAGCCTGCCCCCGGCCGGTCCACCTCAAGCGCTATCAATTCGGAACGTCTTAGAGCTCCAGCAAACCCAATTAGAAGAAGGGCTCTGTCGCGCTTGCCTGCCAGCGTGGCGGGCAGCCCACCGACGATGCTCCTTAGATCGGCAAGCGCCAGCGCCCTTTTCGTCGCCGGCGGCCTTCCGTGCGTCCGACGAATGCCCGCCCAGACCCGCCGCAGGCCCAAGTCAGATGGATAGCCCAAAGACGCGGCTCTATGGACCGAGCGGATCGCGGCCTGACGACGAGCAATGGTGGCGACGCTGACACGGTCAGCCAGCGCCGTCAGGTAGAGCGCTAGCGTCTGGCCGCTGGCGGGCAGGGAGCAGAAATGGTGTGCCGCACACCAGTGTTCGAAATCTGCCCAGTCGGAGGCATAGGCCCGCCTCGTGTTAGGCGCGGCGGCCGCCTGAGCGTATTCGCGAGCTTGCTTCCAAACGTCGAGCAGTTCGGTCGACGGGAGGGGAGGGGCGTTCAGGGCCGGTTCTTGGGCCATATGCAGGGTCTTTCTCACAACCGATAATAGCAATTATCGATGGTTTACAGACTTGCAAACGGCCATCATCGAATGGACGGGTCGACCTTTCCGGGGTCGAATCCGAGTTCTCGCGCCGCAGCGGCGTAGACCATCCGGCACACTGCGGTGGCCTTTAGCGCGTCCACCATCGCCGCGCTTGCTGCGTTTACGTCAGACGGCCTCATTCCAGAATCGACAGCGCTCGCCGCCATTCTCATCGCGATAGCTCTACTTCGGTAGCCGGCAGCACACGCGCGGAGGCCATTCTGGAGCGGCGTCGCCGCTGCTTCAGGTACCGGGGCCGCGAACGACATGCGGCTCATTTCGGTCGCCGCCGCTGAACAGCGGTGGGCGGTGGCGATGGCGCGCTCTTGGCTCGCGTATGGGTCCTGTCGAGCCAGAGCCCTCTGGGCGGCCTTCCAGAAGGTCTCACAGCCTTCGATTTCCCTGATGAAGGCGGCGTTTGTTAGGGAGAAAGCGTCGTCGACCTGCGCCGGTGTGGCCTCAACTGGAGCCACAGTTGGCAGCGCGCTTGGTTCACTTGCCGGCACCGTGGCGGCAGCGGGCGCGGCAGAAACTGTCTCAGGCGCTGGCTGATGCGTCTCCTCGGCCTGGCGAACCGCTGATGCCACGGTGGGTGACAAATCTGGCCTTTCCCCGAACGCGAAAATGAAAAGTGCCAGGGTTGGAAGAAGAGCGCCAGCAGCATAGGCAAATCCTAGCTGTCGAAGGGGGCCATCGTGCCTTGGCCGAAGCAGCCACCAAACGAAGACTAACGGCAGGACAAGAATGCCGACCACAAGCCACCGGTCTTTGGCTTCTTCGTCAGACCTTGACGGCGGCTCTGGCATTTCCCCGGATCGAGTCTCTGCCGCCATTTCAGCCACCTGCGTCCCATTGATTATGGCGCGTCCTGTTGCCTGATCAGAACAGGACACACTGCAGATCGACGTTAACCTGTTCTGGGTTATCCCGAAACGGGTTCTATGAAGCTGGCCGGTCTCCTTCAGGGCGTCGGCCATGCCAAGGTCCGTTTTCACGGACGACTACGCGCGTTTGCTAGCTGTGTTGGTCGCGGCGCGCACTGACGCGGCTGTCACACAAGCTGAACTGGCCCGTCGACTGGACCGTCCACAATCCTACGTTTCAAAAATCGAGCGCGGCGAGCGGCGGGTCGATCTCGTGGAGTTTGTCGGGCTTTCTCGCGCCTTGGGCATCGATCCTCGGAAGCTGTTCGATACCGTGCTGGCAGGCATCTGAGCCCGCGCAAATGCAGTCGACCGTGGGACCGGGGGTATCAGGCGCGCGGGGGGCTCCAGGGTGTTGTGTGAGCAGAAAGCGAATGAGCCTCGGGTCGAGCACCAGCGGGCCGCGCAGAGGTGCAGTGGGAGATGCCCACATGAGCCAGCCTTTCGTCGACTGTTGAGCCCGAGTGGACGTTCGGTAGGTCTGGTTCGCGGTAGGGAGCGGGACGGAAGGGGCCGTGCGAGCTTAATTCCTGAACGACGTCGACCGCTCAACCGAGCGGGGGGTTCTCAGGGAATTGCGGAACGCCTGCGGGATGGGGGACCCAAGGCTGCGCGGACTTGCACCACACATCGAGCGCCGGCTTCACCCCTGATGTGTCGTCCAAGGTTCCCGCCTTGAGGAATAGCAGATCGGGCATGGCGGCGACGCTGGAGAATATCGGCGAGCCGCACGCGCCGCAGAAATGCCGGTAGACGGGTTGCCCGCTCTCACCCCGGTCCTCGTAGACGGTCGGCTCGCCGGCAGTGAGCCGGAGATCGCCCGTGGCGACGGCGACATTGACCGAAAAGGCCGATCCGGACTGCTTCTGGCAGTTGGTGCAGTGGCACACCAGAGTCATTACCGGCGGCGACGCGCACATGTATCTGACCGCGGCGCAAAGGCAGCCGCCGGAAATGGGG